>CAIMVG010000010.1 GCA_903844845.1 uncultured Dehalococcoidia bacterium
CCGTCTGCTTATGAAATATCTAATCTGGTACAACACTGAAAAGCCTCACCGGGGCATTGGAAAATCTTCCCCTTTGCGCTACTATGTGGATAATTTCATCACCAACCCCCGGAAATCCCATATGTACTGGACCCTTACAGGCGCTTGACTTTTAGTCAAGCCTCGACGATAATGGTGTTAGCTCATCCACCCATGGTGGAAGGAGTTGGACCAACGCTCTGCGCTGGTCTTTCTTTTTTACCGGATCAAATCCTGCTTTCGTATTTTTCCTTGAGTTTCCGCCTGGTATGACCATATTCCACCCAAAAAGACGTAATCAGCCGCCGCCTTCCATCAGGATATTTTTTTAATACTACCACAAAGTCATATCCACCCAGCCAGACATACGTCTTGATTGTGCCGTCCCCTTCTTCGTAATCCCAGGCTAACTCTTCGGGGCAGCCAACCTGATCCAGCATGGGTCTAATCCAGGGAAAACGCTCGCATCTGCGAAGATCCGGCAAACGCTCTCCAGCGTCCTTATCGTCTCTGGTAGTCAGATGCCAGAAAACGAGCTCCTTCCCATTCTCTTTTTCGGGATAAAACCAAACCGTTAGCCCCTCGTAGTTTGGTTGAGACTCGATAAAATCCTTACGAAACAGGCAATACAGTTCATCGTAGCTAGTGCTGGTCCAGGGATTGACCTGAAATAGGTCTGGTAACCATTCCGGGTGACTCATATCTCCTTATCCCTGTCCTGCTGCGGCATGAAGAGAAACAAATTGAATTTCTCTTCTGAAAGCGAAGTCGAATGAAGCAGGTCGCGCCCCAAGCGAGCCTCCAAATGGCTGATTATGGCGACTTTGGCCGGATTCCCGGATAAACCGCGGTGCCGGTAGGATACCGCACCGAGGAGGAAATCGCAGACCTGTAAAAGGTGTGATTCATGGGAGCGGATGTTCTGCAAATGCCCGATCATCTGGCTGGTGAAGTCGTACTTGTCGTTACAGAGCACTTCTTTCAGTTTACTGAGTTTCAACCGGCTGCGAGTGTCTTTAATATCGAGGTAAATATTGTATCGAGCTTCCGGACTGAGGAGTTTGCTCAGCAACGAGAAATACATCTTGTAATAAAAAACGTCATGGGAGCCGTCATTGAAGCGTATATGGTCCAACTGGTCCTTGTGCAGGATGACAAAGCCCCGAAAACGCAGCTGCGCTTCGTCTAAAAACCAGTCTACAAGTTCAAGGTAAAAGTCCAGCCTTGACGCGGAAACCTTGATCCATTTCAATTCCCCCGTTGCCAGGTAGCGAGCCTTGATTTCCTGCACTTCCGCTGAGAGGCGAGCAACCTCAGCCTGCGGGCACAATATTGCGCCCAACAGCATCACGGGCTGTTTATCATGCTCCAGGTGGCAAGATTCGTCACAATAAATGTTGAAGGTATCGCTCATGCGGCCTCCTGGGGAACAACTATATCCAGTTCAGACACATCCACCTCGCCGGAGATAAGCCTGGGCAGCAGTAAGTCGCGGGTGCGGTGGAGGGTGGTGTTTTTCCGTTGCAGATTCATAACCTGAAGGGCAAATTGCCGCACGGTCTCCTCAAATTGAGTGACAATAGCCTGTGCCGGAACTACCAGCTCGATGGTTTTGAATACACCTTTGGTGATCTCCTTGAAAGTGGCCCCTGTCCCAAGGCTGATGAAATAATCCACATTCTCTTTGAGCCAGTAGTAGAGGGTATAAAGTGGGAAACGCTCGTTCGAAACACAGGTTATAAACCCCTGATTCGTACATGCTTCGGTAGTATTAATTGAAATAACGCCGAGCGTAGCCCTGCTGGTCATCATTACGGAAAACGGCGGAAATAAACGTGCCGAACTCTTTTTCAGGCCCAGTTCGCTGATTTGATTGCCAGAATGTTCCATGAACATGGAACTTGTTGCTGTGAGATCGGTTGGCGAATACCAATTAATAGTCCCTTTATCCCAATATTCGGGGACTGCTTTTGAAGGTGTTCCACCGCCCAAAATGGCAAAAGTATGTTCGACAGTGTCCACTTCCCACCCCTCAGGAATCCTGCCGAGGGAAGAATCGGTGAAATGGGCATGCTGGTAGCCGGGGAAGCGGAACTTGATGAACCACTCGCGGTAGAGGTTCTGCGCCATCTCCTCAAGAATCTTGATTCGACGCAGGTTATTTTCGATCAGGTCGTCGTAGGCAGAGAGTATTGCGGCGATTTTGCGCTGGGTGGGGAGGGGAGGAAAGGTGACCTTTACAGCGTATATACGATCTGGTGCGGTATGTCTCACCGTGGCTCCAGTCGCGCTTCCCTTTATTTGATCACGAACTGCTTCTGTGTTTAAGACATGAAAAAGAAACCGCTTGGAAATGTCTGGGCTTATATCGCATACCTTGCCAAGTCGCTGGTTATGCAAAAAACGATTACTGTACGGAATGAACGCTGGGCTCCCGAGAATCGCAGCCGTCTGCGTTAAGTCCGTCATCACCACAAGAAGATCATCCTTCTGCAAAAGGAATTCGTTTGGGAACGGTCCGGTATAATACTTTTCCTTTTCGCCTTTAAATTTAATGCCCCCGTCAGGGCAGAAATTACCTGGTGTTAAAAGAACATAAGATCCCGAATCGGAGAAGTACTCCCCTTTGAATGCATAACCGTGTTTTATTCGAAAATATTCGCCAAGGGTTGCGTCGCGCCATGTGTAGCCTGTGGTCACAGTTGCCATCACCCCCGCTCCAACAGCTTAGCCACATTCTCGGCAATGCGTTCTTCCAGTTCCCGTGCCTCGGCGTTGAGCGTTTCCAGTTCTTCGTTCTGTTCCTCCAGGCGTATCTTGAAGTCGAAGTCATCCTCCACACGGGCGGTGACGCCAACATAGCGTCCAGGGTTGAGGCTCCAGCCCTGGGCTTCGATTTCGGCCAGCGTCGCCACCTTGCACAACCCAAGCACATCACTATATTTACCATCGGGGAAATGTACTGCCATCAGGTCGGCGCTGTCGTGCAGATTCTCAACGGTCTCGCCCCGGTAGAGCCGGGCGATGTTGGACAGGAACTCAATCTGCGCCGGAGTCCAGTCGCGGTGGGCGCGGTCTATCTGGCGGTAGAGATGGCGGGAGTCAATGAAAAGAACTTTATCGGCACGGGTGGTCTTGCGCTTGCCCTTGTCGAAGAACCAGAGGGTGCAGGGCAGGGTGACGGTATAGAAGAAGTTGGGCCCAACGGCCACGATTACATCCACGGCGCGGGATTCAATGATCTGTTTGCGGATATCGAGTTCCGAGCTGCGGGCGTCGGCGGCGGAATTGGCCATGACGAAACCGGAGCGGCCCGTGTCATTCAGGGCGCTGTAGAAAAGCTGAATCCAGAGGTAGTTGGCGTTGTCGGTACGGGGCAGTCCGAAGGGAAAGCGCTTATCGTCTTTAAGCCGATCCTTATCCACCCGGTCTACGTTGAAAGGCGGATTGGCCATGACGAAGTCGAACTTGCCGGTAGATGTGTGCAGGTCTTCGTAGTAGGCATTGCCCTGGCGGATATCGCCAGCCAAGCCATGCACGGCGAGGTTCATCTTGCCCAGACGCACGGTCTCGGCCACTTTTTCCTGACCATAAACGCTTAACTCGGCGCCGGGGTTCTTTTGGTGTTCGGCAACAAAGCGGGCGCTCTGTACGAACATTCCGCCAGAGCCGCAGGCCGGGTCGAAGATGCGCCCGTGAAACGGCTCCATGATGCCAACGATGAGCTGGACTATGGCGGTGGGGGTGAAAAACTCGCCGCCCTTCTGGCCTTCACTCATGGCGAAGTGGCCGAGGAAATATTCGTAAATCTTGCCAAAGGCGTCTCCCTCGATGTCCATGGGAACGGAGTTCATGGTTTTGAGGAGTTCCTTGAGCAAGGCGTTCTCGAAGCGGTTGTAGGTCTTGGGCAGGACATCCTTGAGGTCGGCATTCTCTGCCTCGATGGCGCGCATGGCGTCGTTGATGGCCTCGCCGATGTTGCCGCCCTCGGGCAGTTGAATCAGTGTTGAGAAACGAGCAGCCTCGGGCAGGTAAAGAACACCCCGGGCCTGGTAGTCTGCCGGACCTATCTTGCGACGTCCACCGCCCGCGCCCTCAAGCTCCTTCGCCGCCGCCTGGAACTTGTGATCGGCATAGCGCAGAAAGACCAGCCCCAGGACGGGGACAGAATATTCAGAGGATTTCAGCTTGGAATTAGCCCTGAGTTCATCCGCGGCATCCCACAGACGGGATTCGATGTTATTGCCGTTGTGGTTCATTTCGTTATTTCCCTTCCGAGGCTACCGGCGAACTGCGCTCATTCTAGCCCAAGGGAAGGGTGAAGGCAATACGGATGGGACCAGTCAGGAAAGTCGCCAGTCACGTAAACCCTGTTATATCACCGCCAGGTCATCTAAAAGAGTCGCTTGATACCATATGCCTTGTTTAATTCGGCAATTTTAGCATCCAATTTCTTTCCAAGATCGTTCACTTTTTTCTTTTCCTCTGCGTTTTCGGCAGTGCTGACAGATCCTAACAGTGTTTCGTGAAGTTTTTGGAATTGGGATTCAATTTCCTTGTATTCACTAAAAATACGCTTTCTGGTTTCAATATCCTCCATTGTCATTGTCTTTTCTCTCCTTTCAATTTTAATTTCAAATCCCTTATATGCTTTTTGGCCGCTAGTACCCGTTGTTTCTCAATTGGCTTGTCTTGCGCAATTATAATGTAAGTTTCAAATTCTCTAAGAGCCGCTGCGGGTCTCCCCATCAATTCCAAGGTTTCGCCAAGATTTTTACGAGAGGTGCCGTAGTTGGGGTCAATCTTCAGGGCTTTGAGGTATTCCTTTACAGCCATACCAAATTTTCCTTGAGCCCGGTAACAATCGCCGAGGCTATCAATCGCATGCTTATATTTGGGATCAATCCTAATTGCTTTACGGATCTCGATTTTGGCTTCATCAATTTTGCCCTGGGCCAGATACAAATTCCCCAGATTATTGCGAGCTGATTTGTTCTTCGAATCAATCCTCAAGACTTCCAGGTATTGCGCTATCGCTTTGCTCATCTTGCCTTGGGTTTTGTAAACAATCGCGAGGTTTATATATGCTTCAGCATACTCCGGGTCAATTTTAATAGCCTTGCGGCATTGTTTAATAGCTTCAAGTAGATTGCCCTGTAAATAGTAATCATTCCCCAGGCTTATATGTGCTTCATTACAGTTGGGGTCAACCCTCAGGGTTTCGAGGTGCTCTTTAACCGCCGCCTCTAGTTTCCCCTGTTCTCTATACGCCTCCCCCAAATTGTAATGCGAAAATTTATCATCAGGATCAATCCTCAAAGCCTCCAAGTGTTCCACTATAGACGCATCAAGCTTGCCTTGGGATTGGTAGACATTCCCAAGCCTGCCATGTGCGGCAGTGTAGTTGGGATCAATTTTCAGAACTTTACGGTATTCCTTGATGGCCTCATCCAGTTTGCCTTGGGCCCGATAGATACCCCCCAGATTGTAAATGGCATCACCACAGTTGGGGTCAATTCCCAGAGCTTCCCTGTACTCCTTTTCAGCGTTATTCAGCCTACCTTGCTCTTCGAAAGCGGTACCCAAATTGTTGTGGACCTGAGCATCATTTGGAGTATTCTTAAGAGCTTGAAGGTAATGGTGTACCGCTTCATCATAAAATCCAAGGTTGCCGAAAGAGACCCCCAACCAATTGAGTTCGTGAGAGCGAAGAGATGCGCCGCTCGGAACCTTTACATCTTTTCCTGTTAGTTCAAAATATAAACCAGAAAGAACTTTTTCAAGTTCACTGAAATTCTGATATCTATAGTCAGGCGATTTTTCCAGGCATCTCATTATTATCGCCTGAAGTTCTAGATGCGTTTTCGGCGGCTTGGGGCTGACATTGAGGTGGCAATCCCAGTACTTTTCTCGAATGGTGGCTAAAAAAGGAGTTTGTCCCGTAGCCATTTCATAAAGTACACAACCAAAGGAGTAAATATCTGACCTGCCATCGATTGCTTTGTCACCACAGCACTGTTCGGGAGACATATATTGAGGCGTACCGCAAATGCCGCCAGATTTGCTCAACCCCAACTTCTGGGGGGCTTTTTTATCGAGAATTACTGGATATATATCCTTCCCTGACCCAGAAAAGGCTTTCACCAAGCCGAAGTCAGTAACCTTGACGGTTTTATCGCTACTGATAAGGATATTGGCCGGTTTAATATCTCTATGAACAAATGGCTTGCCCATTTTATTAAATTTCTTTTCTGCATACATCATCCCATGGCAAAACTGGATAGCGAAGTTTAGTGTTAGGTCAATTTTTAAACCTTCCGCATTTATCCATCCTGAGAGATCCGGAGAATACTTCCCGAATCGCTTATCGCCAACGATAGGTTCCATAATAAGATAGGGCCGTCCATTAATTTCTTTAAATATTTGCGCCCTGACAATATTTGGGTGTTTTCCAAGTCTAACCCAAGTTTCAGATTCCAATTTGAAACGATCTATAAAACCTCGTTCTTTAATGAATTGTGGTTGTATTGTCTTAATCGCGACCGGATCTTTGTAGGCATGGTCGTAACACATGTAAACGATGCCCATGCCGCTTTTGCCTGGGCCTCCGAAAGTCTTTTTAACTTCATAGCGGTTCTGAATTTTGTCGCCTATTTGCCATTGACCAGGTGTTGCTGATTTGGGTTTGGAAGAAGCCCTGGGGCGCACCTGGGAATCCCTATCCCAAGGCTTCTTGGTTACATCGTCAGTCTGGACCAAAGTCATATTTTCAGATGTACTCATTCAAAACACTCTTTATGCATTACCCTATTGGGTCGGTGATTCAACCTCTTTTCTCAAGATATTGCCCCCGGTTTAAGTTGTCAAGAGAGCGACTAAATTAAATGCGGCTTTCTTTGGTTGCGGGCCAGAGAATAAGATGTATTTACTGCCAAGGATGGGATGTCAACGATTTGTCAATAATCTGTCATCGAACAGAACCGCGGATCTGATACATTGGGATTAAGCCAAAATTTTAGGAAGGAGAATACAAAATGGAACTGCCAGCTTGCCCCAGGTGCTCGGGACGTCTGATGAAAGGATTGGTCTTTGACTGCGGTGGGCCGAACCATGTGATTACCTGCTTTAATTGCGAGCTTGAGGCCCCTACCCTCGAAGAACTCATGGCAAAAGCCGAGCTCCCCAAAGTGCGGGTTGCATCAATTGCTCATTCCGGTTGACCTCACGAAATCCACTCGCCGATTAGCACACCGCCGTGAAGGGTGTTTCAAGCCCTTCACGGCGGTGGAATGCAAAGTAAGGATAACGACAACGCTATTCGTTAAAAATGCCTGAATCTTATTTAACAAACCTATAGCGGCCCACATGTCCCTGCTCGGTAATAATATGGCGCGAATTTTCGGGTGTCTCCCCAAGTTTTTTCCTTATCCGGCATATATGCTGACTCACGCACTCTTTGAACACCTCTTTATTGGTCCTTCGAGCCAATTCTTCAGCAATAATGTCAATATCTACCGCATCATCATAGTCTTTCAATATCTCAAGAACTTTGAACTCCGTTTTGGTTAAGGAGACCTCCGAACCATTTATTTTAACTATTCTTTTTGTCCAGTTAAATATATCCCCACCCGAACCAGCATCGTAATCTGACTTCATCCATGGGGGATTGGTTGAGCTATTTTCTCTGAAGATTAACTCCACCCTGAACTTACCGTTGATTTTTGCCAAGCCGATATGGCAATTGTGAGTCAAATCATAATAGCGTTTATTTTCAGGGTTACCGAGGTCCACAGCTTCCAGCTGTTCTTCGTTTAAAAAGGTGCCATTTGTGCTTCCCATATCACGGATGATAAAACGATTTTTCTCGCCATCAAATCTTATCTCCGCATGATTCTGGGAAATGAAATCGTCCCCAACAACGCGGATGCCAGAATCCTCTTTAACGGTCTGGCGGCCTATAACTAATCTCCCCGTTTTTTTTAGCGGTATTTCAGAATACTGCTCGTAGCCTTCGATTCTGCCGTGAACCACGGATTCCACTCTCAAGAAAGCGCTAGCAGCTTCGGGCATTTATTCCTCCAATGACAATAACCGTATAGAGATTGCCTGCAATTAATTGTTATCCAAGTTTGAACGTGTTGTCAATTGGCCAGACTGAAATCATGGCCCCCAGAAAGAACAGTGAAGTAACGCTTATTTGTTGGACAATACGCATGGGAGGGGGGGGAGGCACCAAATTGTCACAGATTCGTCAATAAAATGTCATCAATCCTGCCTGTGAGCTCCCGTATAATCGAGAATAGTTAGACAGTAGATGTTCCTTAATAACTGAATACGAAAATAACAAAAACAATGGTGGATCATGACTGTGAAAAACCAAAACGAATAGTCACCTGATGTTATTAACCAGGCGCAAAAAGATTGGAGAGTATATTGGAAAACACCTGTTCAGCAACCGAAGTGAGCTCGAAACTTTACGAATTCGGACCAGAGGCAAGGCGCATTATCGTGGTAGGAGACCTCCACGGTGACTTCGCATCGTTCGTAAATGCCTTAATCATCGGGCGAGAGGAGTCAGGCTCACATGTCGTGTTTTTAGGGGATTATGGTGACCGAGGGACAAATGGGGTTGAGATAACCGAAGCCCTCATCGAACTTTCCCAGGATCCCACCATAGTCGCTCTCAAGGGCAACCACGAGGGATACCCCGATTCAGGGATTCCGCATTGGGGGCGAACTGAATTAGATCTGATCTCGGAGGTTGAAAAGAAACGAGGCAACTGGGATGAGTATTTCAAAGAAACACTGCAACCTTTTTACAAGCGCCTGCCGATCGCAGCTATTCTGCCTGGGAAGCTGCTGTTTGTCCATGGGGGCATCAGTGACAAGATACAAGAACTGGATAACATCAAGCACCCAACAACCGAAATATCAGATGAGGTGCTGTGGAATGACCCGGGTGAAATCCCGGGGGTACAACCTAATTCGCGAGGATACGGGAAAGAGTTTGGACAGGATATTTCTGAAACTGTGTTAAAGAAGATTGGCGCAGTCGCAATGGTCCGGAGCCACAAACCCATACTTGCTAAAGCAGGGCCCCATATTAGCCACGACGGGATGATCGTCACCATATCAAGTTGCAGGAGATATGGACGGCCACACTGCCTTGAGATCAAGCCAGACAATCTACTCACAATGAACGGCGGCGCGAGGTTCGGATACACGATTAGGTATCTCGACCAAAACTAAAAAACAACGTCAATCAAACAACCGTGGAGATAACCGTGGAGCTAATTTAGCAGAGCTTTCCACTATTACCCAATGCAAAAAGGAGGCGTAAACGCATATGTTTGGTTATCTTTGGGCATTAATCAAGGGAGGCATCATAGGATGCCTGCTGTTATTTCTAGCTGTGATGGCATTCGTGATCTTTGGGGCCTTCCTTAAATCCTGCGGTTACTAATCCGCAATATATCGTGATCGCGGTTAGGGGCTATCAGGACACCAGGGGGTAACACGCAAGCCATGATTACTTCATACAAAAAGTGTTGATAATTTATTTGAAATGAAAAGGAGATACTACTCATGACAATTTGTTTGGGTGCGCTGTGTGAAGACGGAGAAAAAATCGTCGTTGCGGCTGACCGGATGATCACATTTGGCGACAGTGAATTCGAGCGTGACGTCAGGAAAATAATCCCAATAACGCAGACCTGCATGCTGCTATCATCCGGTTCAACGTTACCTAAAATCAATTTGATACGTGACGTCAAAAGGGAACTGCGAGAGCATCGTAGTCCCAACGTCGAACAGGTGGTTGCCAGCCTCAAGGAAAAATTCGTTGGGAAAAGGTGTCAAAGAGCGGAGGAATTACATCTCCACCCGCTGGGCCTCGATTTCGGCCAGTTTATAAGGAATCAAGGCAATTTGTCTGATGGCCTGGCTTCCCGTTTGACTCAAAAAATCGAGGACGAAAGTCTGGGCTTGACGTTATTAGTAGCAGGAGTGGATTCTGATGGAGGTCACTTATATCTGGTGAAGGATCCGGGCATATCAAATTGCTATGACGTTGTCGGTTTTTTAACCATTGGATCGGGGGAGCATCATGCTGACCTGTCCTTTATACGCGCTTCGTATTCCCCAACGATATTGCTGAAACGAGCCGTATTTTTAGCCTATCAAGCAAAACGAGATGCGGAAATGGCCCCAGGGGTAGGGTCGCGTTACACGGACATCGGGATCATTGATGAGGATGGAGTCAGCTTTCTCTCCGATGAAATCCTGCTCGAACTTGGAGAAGTTTATAAAGTGTTGATGGAAAGCAACATCAAGAGTAATCGGGAAATCGACGCGAAAATTGAATCGCTGGATCTTAGCCCTTCTGGTATGACCAAGGCTGTTACAAGAAAACAAGAAAACCATGAGGGAGGGAATATGACAAACAGCATCATGGTTATCTTCCCTTACCTGTACAACGGAACCTGGGTGTTCGATGACAAATCCAAGCAATTCGACAAAGAGGCTTTCGTAGCCGGCATCCCTCCAATGATGGAAAGTTTAACTTCCCAAATACCCAACGCCCACAACGGCTTCCGCATGTTATTCTCGGCTGCACCATTTCCCGGGTGCCATAAGGCGCTTGAATGGGTCAGAAGTGAGGCCGCTGGTGGAAACTGGTATAAGGAAACGGAGACGGATTTGGAAGGCTGGTTATGCCCATCCATCTTCAAGTACTTCGACGAAGCGCCAAAAAATATATACGTGCAGGCTGAACCTCTGAATCACTCTTTAGACCGCTAGGCTTGGAGAAAGCGCAGACCAAACAAGGATGAAGAGAAGCATTCCCTTCTTAATCAAATCTGCCTCTACAATTTGTACTATAATGTTGCTTCGGCGAGTTTACTGCGGATAGTATTAAGGTGGATGAATCAACTCATAACCAACAAGTGAAGATATATACTATTGGCCATTCTAACCAGAGGTTGGACAGCTTTTTGAATCTTCTTGTAATTCATGGGATCCAATTATTAGCGGATGTGAGATCTGTCCCTCATTCGAAAATTGCCAGGCAGTTTGATACGGCGCCTTTAAATAATTCCTTAAAAAGTTTAAAGATCGCCTACTATTTTCTCGGGCAGGAACTTGGAGGAAAACCTAATAAGCCTGAATATTACGATGTAGAGGGGTATGCTCTTTATTATCTCATGGCACAAGCGCCGTCTTTCATTAATGCGATTGAGAGATTAATTCAAATGGCAAATAAAAACAAAACAGCGATAATGTGCGTTGAAGAAAACCCCTTGGAGTGTCACCGCCGGTTACTGATTAGCCGCATATTATCCAGTCATGGAATAGAGGAGCTACATATCCGGGGTAATGGACAATTGCAAACTGAAACGGAAATTTCCGGTACACGGAATTTCGACCAAGAGGGATTCCAATTTAATTTATTTGGAATGCAACAGGAGGAAATATGGCGATCCGCAAAGCCTATTCGATTGGATTCACCAAACACTCCGCGGAACAATTTTTCGGAACGTTGAAAGACGCCGGTATTAAACAACTTATAGATATCAGGTTAAACAATGTCTCCCAGTTGGCAGGTTTTACAAAACAAAATGATTTGCGATATTTTTTAGACGCCATCTGCGGTGTAAGTTATAAGCACGAACCGTTGCTAGCCCCAACTAAAGAGATACTAGATGATTACAAGAAGAGACATAGTTCGTGGCAAAGTTACGAAGTCTCATTCCTAAAACTAATGGCTGATAGGCATATCGAAAACAAAATTCCAAGAAGCATATTTGATTTGCCAACGGTCATGCTATGCAGCGAACCTATTGCAGAAAAATGTCACAGGAGACTGGTTCTGGAATATTTGAGAGGTAAATGGGCTGACTTTGAAATCACCCACTTATAATTGGGGATAATGATGAAAGTTCAATTCATTTGCTTAGCAAAGTCACGAAGACGGAGGCCGGACGGAATATGCATCGCTGGAATAGGCATCGGACGAGGTAAATGGTTTCGTCCGATAAAATCAAATAACCGAGCCCTCGAACGCGATGATATCGTCTTAGATAATGGTGCTGAGTGCAAATTGCTGGACGTTATCGAAGTTGATGTTTCTGATCATGAACCATTGGATTATCAGCCTGAAAACTGGTCGCTTGAAGAAACCGGCTGGAAATACTTACGACATATTGAAACGGACCATGTTTACAAGAAACTTAAACCATTTTTTAGTAATAATGGAAATATATTTGGTTTTAATGAAACCAGCAAACACATAACAGCGATAAGCGATAGGCCAGTCGCTTCCTCTCTAGCTTTAATTGAGCCTAAAGAGGTTTCGTGGAAAATAGTTCCAAATAGCGATAAAACAGAAAAACGTGTTCGAGCGTTATTCAAGATTAAGGATGTCAACTACAACCTCACAGTCACGGATACAAATTGGGAAAGCCGATATAGCCAACTGTCTTTAGGGGAATATTCAAACGAGACGTTGGGCATTGGCCAATCAGATACCATTCTATTTACTATCAGTTTAAGTGGGCCCCATTGGCAATCCGGGTTGTGTACAAAATTGGTTGCTGGTGTGATCCATTTGCCTTCTTCGAAGCGTAAGGCGGAGGTCAAATTAAGGGCCATATCTTCATCATCAAATCTGATAAAACTGAATGCCACGAATGGCAAGAAACTGGGAACCTACAAAGTGGGCACTAAGCCTTGTGCCGTGTATTCTAATAAAAAATACGTATGGGTAGCGCACCAAGATAACAACAATGTTACCTGGATGAGTGCTAGAGACGGGCACATTTTAAGTATTATTCCGGTAGGTAAAAACCCCGAGGCGATTTGCTACGACGGGAAAAATATATGGGTGGCGAATTCCGGGAGTAACAATGTCACCAAAATAAGAGCCAGCAACGGAGTCCCCGTGGGCTATTACCCAGTTGGTGAAGAACCCTTCGATATTTGCTACAGTGGAGGACATATCTGGGTAGCGAATAAGGGTAGCAACGATGTCACCAAGCTCAGAGCCAGCAACGGAGCCAAGGTGGGCAGGTATGAAGTGGGCAGAGAGCCGCATAGTATCTGCTTTGATGGCAAAAATATATGGGTGGCGAACAGGACAAGCCGAGATGTCACCAAGCTTAAAGCTAGCAATGGTGACCTTCTAAACAGATATGAAATAAACGCCGAGCCAAATGGTCTCTGCTTTGATGGCAAGAATATATGGGTGGCGATCCATGGTAGTAACAGTATCGCTAAAATTAGGGCTAGAGATGGCGCTTTACCTCACATATACCGAGCAGGTGCCAAACCATGGGAACTCTGCTCCGCTGGCAATAACATCTGGGTAATTGGTGCTTCTGACACTGTTGCCAAAATCCATGCCCGCGACGGTGAGAAAATTGGTTCGTGGCAAGTGGGATCCAACCTCTGGGATATCTGTTTCGATGGCAAGAATATATGGGTAGTGGATTTTGGTGCGGCGTGAATATCCTAGAGCAAAAAATAACGGCAGTGTTGTCACTGCTACTAAATGCGGCTTTGGTCTTGGCTATGCCGGTAGTATAGTTGCGTATTCCCCCAACGAATTTGGCGTTAACTTAGCGTTAAACTGTTGGGGATTGTTTGTGACGCAAAGGCGATTTAGCCTTGGTGTCAATAAAGACTACTGGCTCACGCTTAAACCAAAGCCAAGAAAAAGCTAACAAAAAGCTAACGGACTGGTTGTAATGGGTTGCAAATGGTTGGCAATTTAGGCATAAAAGGCAGATACCCCATTTAATGCAACCTTTCTAATCTAGCCACAAAATGCCACGTTATCACCCATGCTGACAGATTTGCATTCAGGGGGTCAGGGGTTCGAATCCCCTCAGCTCCACCATTATTGAGGTCTCCATTGTCGGAGACCTCGTTCATTTTTAAAATACGCTAACGGAAAGTACACCTGCTTTTTCTTCACCATCGATTTCGACACTGCCTATCCTGTTAATAGTTTTTATCTCTCAGTTAAATAACATTTTGACTAATACAACACTCAGCTGTAATATCGATATTTACGCAGTAAAGGTTGTCTAAATGCAATTAAACAGAATCCTGGGATAACGATGGGGCGCGATAAGTGATGAAGAAATCACTCATTGTGTGGCACGGGGATACTTGAAAGTAAGGATGAATCATGTTTGAAGTCGATACCCTGGGTCTAGCCTGCCTCGATTCCTATTGTGCGTGTGCAAAAAGCAATTGCCAACCACCCCAATGAGCCACCGCTGATAAGGGTGGATTCCCCGACTGCAACAGAACATGTGACGCGCCTTGCCGAGAGCAAAGGTTACAGCGTAACAGTGGAACAATTAAAACACGAAACCCACCTCAATCTTACACCGGGTCCAATATCTAAATGAACCGGGGAATGATTTCAACCATTAAATAATCCGAAAAAAGGGGTGGGCTGACAGCCCGCCCCTTTTAATTTTAAGACCAGGTTTTTCCCCGATAAACATCAACACAGCTTTGGCATAGAAGGCCGGTTACTTGAGCCTAACGGACTGGTAGTTGGGCGCAAAGGCAATAACACCATCATAGAAAACCCACCTGGGATGCTGCTATCCAGTTCATCCTTTTATTACCCTTGTTTAGTGTTACACCCCCCAATTTGATAGCCTATTTCCATGCCGACCATGACATGGAATTGTACTAAAACCGATTACCGTGAGGTTAAAACACAAGGGGGCCTGTTAGCCATTACACCCCTTCCGCTACTTCTTTCCCGTTCCTGGTAAATAACCGTGCTCACCCATTCCAACATTGGACTTTATTGATCAAGAGATCGAGTCCAAAGGTACGTGATTGCACAATAAAAGCGTTCACACTGTAATGATTAAAACTGGCTTTAAACGCCGAGAACGCAGTAGAACCAAAGGAAAACAAGGGAAGGTGAAAGAAAAATGTTTGAAAATACACTGAATTTTACTCGCCGCGATTTTCTCAAAACAGCCGGGATAGCCGGGTTAGCCCTCGGGGCGACCGCAGCAGGCGTTTCACTACCGGGGTGCAAAGCCGATTCAACGGATCCCGCGACCACGGGAAAGAATTTGCCGGCACCCGAGGCCTATCCAATCGATCCCGCGGTTACTACCACCCTCCAGAAGACGATAGGTTTCGACAAAAACGTTACCGGGCTAGCTCCCCAAGAGATGAAACGGGTAGCCGATTACGATAAATACGGCTACGGCAAATGGACGGTGGGGCCTCCGCTTCTTTCCGACCCACGCACAGACATCATGCCCCCAGGGTATGCCACCGCATCAATCAGCAAGAAAGCCAGGCTTTTGAACTTCTTTACCATGACTGACATCCATATCACGGATAAAGAATCTCCCAACCAGTTGATCTACCTGCAGCAGTTACATTACTCAAGCCCAATCCCCGGATTCGGCAACTATCCATGGACATGGGAAACCTCGGTATACTCCCCCGTCATGCTTTATACTACTCACGTTCTGGACGCAGCCGTACAGACGATTAACACCCTGCACAAAGAGCCAGGCAAAGCCTTTGATTTCGGATTATCGATCGGCGACGTCGCCAACAGCACACAATACAACGAACTGCGCTGGTACATTGACGTTCTCGACGGCCAGGTCATCAGCCCCAGTTCCGGCGCTCACGCCGGAATCGACAAGATAGATTATCAAAAGCGGTTCAAAGCTGCCGGACTGGACAAATCCATCCCCTGGTACCAGACGCTGGGAAATCACGACCACTTCTTCATCGGTTCCCTGCCGGTGGGTGCTTTCCTGCGGCAGTCCTACATAAGCGACACCATAGCCGCCATGGGAGACGTCCTCCTTAATCCGGCGAATGTGGGTAACCAGCAATTCTATATGGGCACTATAGACGGCACAACCGCCGAGGGTGCCATCATAGACGCGGGCCATGTTGTGAATTTCAATACCCCCCCTAAAGTGGCAGCCGACCCCGATCGCCGCTCGCTTCTACGGACTGAGTGGATAAAGGAATTTTCCACTACAACTTCCAACCCTGTCGGCCATGGGTTCAACCTGGTAGACCCGAATCAGGAAATGGGTTTTGCCTGTTACAGCTTCGTACCAAAATCCGACATTCCCATCAAGGTTATCGTGCTCGATAACACCCAGGATGAAACCGACGGTGACAGCGGCATCCACGGGCACGGTTATCTGGACGCGGCCCGCTGGGCCTGGCTAAAGAAAGAACTGGCAGACGGTGACACCAACGGACAACTCATGATCATCTCGGCTCACGTTCCCATCGGCGTCTGCCCTATCAATTCCGGATACGAATGGTGGAACAATTCCGTGAATCCCATCGGCACACAGAATGCCGTTATCCTGCCCGACCTGCTGGCAGAACTCCACCGACATCCAAATTTAATGCTGTGGCTCTCGGGGCATCTGCACCAGAATACCGTCAAGGCATTCCCAGGCGCCACCCCGGAGCAGGGATTCTGGGAGGTCCAAACATGTTCACTGCGCGATTTCCCCCAGCAGTTCCGCATGTTCGAGATCTACGTCAACAGCGATAACAACGTGTCTATTGTGACTACCAACGTGGACCCATCGGTCAAAGATGGCACCCCGGCAGCAACTTCACGAAAATATGCCGTCGCGGCAGAACAGATAGGAGGAAACCAGACAATCTACCAGAACCCCAGTCAACTGGTTAACCTGAACGACCAGACCCTCGTTAAAGATGCAAATGGGAACGTACTGCCCGACCCGACGATGAAACCAATGCTCACGGGTTCCTATAATGCCAACCTATACAAAAAATTGACCGCGCAGATGCAGGATAAATTGAGGAACATTGGGACTCCAATAACGTGATGTAGTCAACGTTTTTCCTTAATCTGCCTGGCAGGTGGTTAAACAGTAGAAATAAACACATTGGATGAAAAACCATAGTAACCAAGGAAGGCTGGCTTCTGCGCCAGCCTTCCTTGGTTTATTTGAGGCTTGAATCTCACTTTATGTTAATGTTTTTGATTAACTGACGGTTGTGGTTTCTGCGATATTCGTGGTGGGGAGCTTCTCACGTTTTTGGGATAGCACAATCGCCCCGATTCCAAAGAGAGCAGTTGCCAACCATATCGGGAAACCAATATACGGGATAAGCTTAATCAAGGTCAGGATCGCAAACCCAAGAGTAAAAGCTCCAACCAAAACTCCGCGTGAACTGCCGATGGCAAAACGGCCAATTATAAGGTTTCCAATAAACAACCCGACTGCAATCTGGCTAAGATAGAGGGCCAATCCGTATAGCAGAAGCCCTATCAGGCCCACGGGTATTCCAATGACCGTGATGAAAGTTATCAGTGCTGCAATCGGGGTTACGAACAGTATCAAAGCCCCCCATCCAAGGGTAGATAAAGGTTTACGCTTGATAGATTCGACTACGGCTGAGGCTTTTTTCGGAGCGATGAGTATGATGAGGACGCCGGTCACCAGAGTCGTTAAAAAAGCTATTATCTTCAGCCAAATACCCATGTTCCGAGAAGCCGATGAACTTGTTTTGGGTAAATTGTGGGTAGTCGTACCCAGGATTTGAGCCCCAGAGTTAACAACAGCTTCATTGTCACTGACGTAGGTCAGGTTCCCCTTGATGCTGGCTGTAGAGGATATGGTCAGTTGAGTGGCCCCTATGTCAACTTTGCCACTTATCAAACTATTCAGGTTGGCCTTTCCAGCATAGCCCTGAACATTGCGTGCGATAGGAAGATCTACGTTGATGTTACTAGACGCGAAAAAAAGGTCGCGTCCAATCGCCCCAACATTTGTTAAGTTGATGTCATTCCCGGCAACGAAAATGTCCTTGCCGACTTTTCCGCCAATATCGATGGTAGCGCCTGCGACACGCACTGAGTCCGTAACTTCCCCGTCAATGCGGATGGTTGACCCTACCGCAATAACGTTGCCATTGACGATTCCGTTTATCTCTATGGTTTCCCCGGCACACACGACATCGCCGTTGACCGTACCATTGATCACTATGCGGCTTGCCGCAACATAGAGATCATCGTTGACCTGGTCCCCGCTGGCGATGATGACAGTGTCGCCATTTCGGACATCGGCTGCCGATACCGGCGTGGTACCGAGCAGGAGCAGCAAGAGGGCCGGGATGATTGCGAGCGCTCTGAAAACATGTTTTACCATTTCTTCCTCCTTATTAATACCGAATTACACTGCCATTTTATCTTCGATATAAAGACGTGCCATCGGTATAAAGGTTGATTTACTGCAAGCAGAAAGGTTGACCATACGGTCAACCTTTCAACGTACGGGTTTTGAGCAACCAGTCTTTGTTAAAGGTGAATTATGCCCTTTTTTACCGCTTCCGTCACAGCTTCAGTGCGAACGTTTACCCCAAGTTTGTTGAATATGCTCTGAATATGTGTCTTGGCGGTACTTTCCCCGATATTAAGCCCGGAGGCGATCGCCTTGTTACTGGCGCCCCTGGCCATCAGACCGAGTACTTCCACTTCCCGGTCGGAAAGTGAGACCGGAGATTGTTGTCGGCGGGAAAGTTCAGCGAAGCGATCAAGGACTTTCCCGGCTACCGCCGGTTCAATGAGGGACTCGCCTTTGCTTACCCCCCTTATAGCTTTAAACAGGTCTTCTCTGGGGGAATCCTTCAACAGGTAAGCCCGAGCGCCGGACTCGATACCCTTGAATATGTACTCATCATTATCATATGTCGTAAGAACGATGAACTTAATCCCGGGGTGATCTATCTTTATACGGCGCATGGCTTCAATGCCATCAACTTCGGGCATCCTGAGATCCATCAGTATGATATCAGGATGAAGCTCTCCGGCTTTATCAATCGCTTTTTGTCCATTTTCAGCCAGTCCCACCACTTCGATATCATCTTCTCTGGAGAGCATTGCTGACAACCCTTCTCGTACCACAGGATGGTCATCGGCAATCAGGACCCGTATCTTTGATCGCACCGGTTCATTCATATTGTTCCCCTATCCATCGGCAGCATTACCTCAATATGGGTCCCCTTGCCTTTTTCGCTCCTTATATCTATCGAGCCGCCAAGGAGTTTGGCCCTCTCGCGCATTCCTATCAAACCAAAATGCCTGCCGGATGAAGAAACATTTTCAAAACCAACTCCATTGTCGCTGATTCTTAGAATTACCGCTTGCCCGTCGATTCTGATATCAATCTTTACGTTGCTGGCTTCGGCGTGCTTCTTTATGTTAACCATAGACTCCTGAAATATTCTCAGTAACGCATTCTCAATTTCTTGGGAAAGCATCCCCACACTCCCGGAAACTTCGAAGTCTGCCGAGACTCCGGTCTCCCGGGAGAAAATGCCTACCTGTTGCCTGAGGGTCTCGATCAAGGTAAGTGTTTCAAGATCCTTCGGACGAAGATCCCACACTGAGCGACGGGCTTCATTGAGGCTTTCCCTGGCTAATACCCGGGCCCGGTTCAGATGCTCCTGGGCATGATCAGGGTACTTGCTGAGAGATTGCTCTGCCGCTTCCAGTTGAAGAATGATCCCTGTGAAACCCTGTGCCAGGGTATCATGAATCTCTCTGGCCATCCGATTGCGTTCCTCGAGCACCGCTATATCGCGACCCTCCTGATAAAGCCTGGCATTTTCAATAGCGATCCCCAATTGATCTCCGAGTGTTTGGGCAGTGAATAGATCAATCTCGTCAAAAGCATGGACCTCCAGGCTTTGAATGTCCAAAACGCCCAAAATCTCATTCCCTATTTTGATGGGGACTGCCAATTCGGACGTTGCACGCGATGCCTCCTCTTGCAAAACCCCCTCAATTGCTTCACCAATATCACCCCCATACGCTATTCCTGTAGCTGCCACACGCCCAACAACCCCCGCATTCAAACATATTAACAATCCCGTGGATGCACCTCCATTTACTTCTCCGGCTGCAGCTTTTAATACCACCCCACCCTGCCCCCGATCAAGCAGAAAAACCCTTACGTTGTAGTAGTCAAATGCCTTTTGCAAGGAACTGACTACGTAAGGCAGAAGCTCATCGAGGCTAAGGATTGCGCTGATCCTGCGGTCAACTTCATTTATGGCTTTTAATTGGTCTGCCCGACGCCGCTCGCCCTTTGTGCGCAACTCCACTTTTTGCTCCAGCTCATCCCGAGCCGATTGCACCTGAGCGTACGACCGCTGCAAGTCCCCTGCCATTTGGTTGAAATTTGCCGCCAGTACTCCAATTTCGTCGTTAGTCTCAATGTTCATCCTGACCTTCAGGTTGCCCGGTTTCAGTGCCCGCAAATAGCGCGCAATAGTTTCAATAGGCTGAATTACAGCACGTCCGAGGAAGATGAACAATGCCAACCCCACCAGAAACAAAAATACTACCAGCGATGTAATCAGGACCAGTGTCGTCCTTTGCACCAGGGTATTGATGTACTGTTGGGAAAAACCAATTTCGTAACTGCCAACCGATGTACCACCGCTCCTGATTTCATGGGTTTCTATTTTAAAATCCTGTGAAGTGACATTATCTTGTGTGCCCGATGCGATCAGTGTTCCAGCGTTATCGTAAACGGCAATATAGTCAATATTGTCAAAAATCAGGTATGAAGATATCACCTGGTTGATTTGCGTGTCTTCGCTTGAACCGAGCATCGGGCCAATGGAATTGGATAACGATTCGATGGCCGCCTCTTTTTCAGTTCCGTACAATCCGCGCATCTGGAAGCTTACAACAAGATTAATGCTGAAGGCAGAAACTATGGCACAGAGAACGATGACGACAATGACATACAGAAGTACTTTTTTTCTCAGGCTATCTAGTTTAAACCATTCTTTCATTCGTCTTGTTTCCCACAACCGGTTTGATGGGATTATACTCCGATAAGAATGGGGTTTAAAAGAAAAAACACTGTCCCGATCGAACGTGATTTCAACCGGAATAAATGGGAACCGTTTTTTTTGGGGGGGGGAGGAGTATGGGTCGCTCCGATATTTGGTATCTCGTTCCTCTCAAGAATCAAGACTGGGTTAAAACCAACTATTTCTGTTTAGACCAGGGTTCACCTAGCAACTGACCCATCTCTCGGGCCATCCGAGTAATATGCGACCCTGCTACTGTTAACCAGAAAAGGTCGACGGTTGCTAGCGCCCGCTCGGCCAGTCCGAAAGGTATGAACTTGAAAAACGAAATTAGCTGTGATGCGATAAATAGCAACCCAATCAGCCCTGTAATGCCAGTATAGAGGGCAATCCCGTTGCGGTTAAATATTCGGCGACGAAGGCTCAACACCATTATCAGACAGAAACAGGGGAAAAGGATAACCACACTCACAAAAGTGAAATAATGTATGAAGCCGTGCCATGACCTGGCGAAGCTTGTTGCGTCCGTATTGAAAGTGCCGATAAGTAAAAACCCGAGCCCGACAAGCAACAACAAAGCCCCGGCCATCCGGAAAAGTGCCCCTATCCGGCGGGAAAGCCAGGAAGACCACACGATACCCACGCCTATCAGGGTAAGCCCCACCGTGAATATGCCAAGTCGTTCTACCCAGCCGTATGGTTTTATTGCAAACGCGCTGACGGTATGCAATAAGGGACTGTACCCGTGATTTAGCAAGATAGACAACAGATCGTAACAAAAAAACAACGGGGGCATAATGATACAAGCAAGACAGGTAACAGTGATGATCAGATCTTTTTGAGAGGCAGTAAGTATTACTAGATGCGGGACATACCCTCGTTCGGATGGATTTTTTATTCGATTTTCCCCGGTTCCGGCATCTGTTGTTTCATTTCACCACGCCTAGTTGTACGTCCAACCATGCTACAATTTTCATTTAGCCTTAAAAACATTCAGTCTCTCTTTCGCGGAAACGTCTCTAAAATCCAGCTCACTTACGTTGACGTTAATCGTATTTTTCGTCATCGCCTCCACAGGAGTGAAGGGTAACCATGTCTGATACCAAATCTTCTTAACCCGACTGCGGATGCTTTCGTATTCACAAACAAGATAATATTCCTTGTTCAATTCCATTTTTACAGGAACAAAGGTCAGCGCCTGTTCGTTATTCCTGAGGAACCCGATCGTTTCGCCCTGCAAGACAGACTTATCACCCTTCAATAATAAAAATTCCAGGTCTATTGCCGGACTGTTTCCTGCATTGAATAGTTCGAAATGCGAGAAATGAGACGTCAGGGGACGGCCGTCAGGGGAATGGGCGCTTCGCGGGGCGGTTACATTTTCATCATCATAAGTGGTGGTAGCTTCATGAACAACCGCCCTGATGACTAGCAGTGGACGGGACGCCATGGCTATTTCAGTCTTCGTGTCCTCAAGATTTTGCTCGAGTTGCTTTTTAGACTGTATGGAATAGTATAGCGAAGAGATGACCAGTATGAGGGTCAAAACAGCCGTTATTAAAAAATAAAAACTATCCATGCGAATAAACCATGTTCGGATTCGGCCTGAACATATATTGCTTCAACAAATCTTTCAGCCCCGGTATTTCAGGGGCTATTTGATGGTCTTTAAACGATTGATGCCTGATGGTAAGTATCTCCTCCCGGATAGCAAAAAACGCATCCACAACATCCGGGTCAAAATGGCTGCCTTTGCCCTCCATGATAATTTCAAATGATTCGGCGATAGTATTGGGTTCTTTGTAAGGGCGTTTCGAAACCAGGGCATCGAAGACATCTGCAATAGCGGCAATGCGGCCTTCAAGAGGTATTTCAGCCCCCTCCAACCCCGTCGGATATCCGCTTCCGTCCCATTTCTCGTGATGGGTGAGTGCAATCATTTCACCCATTTTAATAAATTCAGCATCGGAGTTAGTAAGAATCCTGGCTCCGATAGTCGTATGCTTTTTCATAATTTCCCATTCCATCGAATCAAGCTTGCACGGTTTCAGTAAAATAGCATCCGGGATGCCTATCTTACCCAGGTCGTGCATGGGAGCCGCATAAAGAATAGTCTCAACCGCGTTCGCATCGAGCCCCATGCGGCGGGCGATGGCTGCGCAATACAGGCTCATCCGCCTGATATGGCCCCCCGTACCATCATCCTTATATTCTGATGCCATCGACAGCCTGTAGATTGTATCCAACGAAGCTGCCTTTATCTTTGCGAATGCCTGCTTCAGTTCTGAGGTCCTCTGGTTAACTTCACCTTCCAGTTCCACGCGATAATTAGCAAGCAAGTCGTTGTACGCTTTAACTTTCAGCAATGAACGAACACGCGCGAGCAGTTCCGTCTTATCGACAGGTTTCGTAAGAAAATCGTCACAACCGGCCTCAATACCCCTTACACGGTCTTCGGTCTCCTTGAGTGCCGTGACAAGGACAATGGGGAGCAGGCGATGTATAGGGTCTTGCCTGACCCTGCGGGTGACCTCGAAACCATCCATTCCTGGCATCATGACATCAAGCAGAACTAGGTCAACCGGGTCCTCGACAACTATTCTCAGTGCTTCCTCGCCGTTTGCCGCCTTGACGACTTCATAACCATTGGGAATGAGATACGCCTCCAGCAGTTCGACATTCTGCGATTGGTCGTCCACAACCAGGATTAGCCGTTTGTCTTGCATTCTTCCTCCTCGAGGTTAACTTGAGAGTGAATGGGAACCTATTTGATAAACTCGCTTATCTCTGTTGCGAAAGTCCGGGTATTGATCGGCTTGCCTATGAACCCGGAGTTGACTATTGCGTTAATGGCTTCCCTGCCTTCCGCCATTACCGATGCAGTGACAAAAACAATGGGGATTTCCCTTGTGGCTTTATCCCGGCGTAATATTTTAGCGGCTTCGGTACCGCGCATATCCGGAAGGCGTATGTCCATAATTATGACATTCGGGATTTCTTTCGCAGCGATGGCGATACCGTCAGAAGCATTCTCTGAAAGAAACACCTCGAATCCAGCCAATTCCAAAAGGTCATTTTCCAGAGTCAAGTTGTTGATATTGTCATCGACAATCAGTACTTTCTTCTTCATGTCGAAACCGCCCTTCCCGATGCAATCGGCAAAGTAAACTTGACCGAGGTGCCCTTGTTCAATCCATCCGATTCTACCGAAAAATTCCCTCCGTGCAATTCGACAAGTTTTTTTGAAAGGGGCAAACCCAGCCCTGTCCCCTCAGTTACGCGTGAGTAAGGAGTATCGACACGGAAAAAACCTTCAAATATCTTCCCAATATTTTCCCTCGCGATACCGATACCATTATCCCAAACCAATATTTCCACGTTCGACCCGGCCAGTTTTGCCCGCATGCCGATTTTACCTCCACTAGGGGTAAATTTAACCGCATTTGAAAGCAGGTTGTAGATGATTTCTTTCACCTTAAGCTCATCAGCCTCTATATCCGGCAAATCCTCGGCGATTTCCAGGGTCATTTCAATGTTCTTTTTACTGACCAAGTCTGCTACCAGCATCGAAAGCTCGTTCAACAGGCTTTTCATCGGAAGTCTGGTTAATGAGAGAGTCATCTTTCCAGCTTCAACCTTTGCCATATCGAGAATCTGATTAATTAGCAAGAGCAGGTGTTTTCCGCTAGTCAGGACATTATTGACGTATTGCTTCTGCTTCTGGTTGAGCGTTCCAAAAGTCTCGTCGTATAAAACTTCTGAAAAACCGTTGATGGAATTCAGCGGTGTCCTTAGTTCATGAGACATATTTGCCAGGAATTCCGATTTTGCCCGAGCGGCCCGTTTCAGTTCCGAGGCCAAGTCTTTCAACTCTTCGTGGGCTCTTTCCAAACCTGTTTCGATTTCTCTTCTTTCGGTGATATCCTCGATAGCCAGGAGAATGACCTTTTCCTTCCCAGAAGCCCTTTGAATCTGGCGGGCGTTCAACAGCATGATACGCCTGCCTATTGTGGCAAAATTATGTTCTACTTCATAGTTCGCAAAGGATGTTTTCTGGGGCAGCACGGTCTCGAGCAGTTCCCTCAGCTTGGGGATATCCCATTGTTTGTTACCCAGATCATAAATGAGCTGTCCGACCGTTTCTTCGGGCTTTACTTTGAAAAATTCATAGAACGAACGGCTGACTGTAAGGACCCTGAGATCCTGATCCAGGGAAATCAGAGGTTCACGCACGGTATTAATCACACTCTCCGCGAAATCACTGGCTTCGTCGGCGGACCTTTTGATGACTTCCAGTTCTTTTCGTGTTTTTTCCAGGCCGGCTTCAATCTCTTTTCGCTCGGTGATATCTTCGATGGCCAGAAGAATGATGCGTTCCTTGCCCATACCGCGTTCGATTTGCCGGGCGTTGAGCAGCATGGTGCGCCTGCCAATGTTTGAAAAGTTGTGTTGAACTTCATAGTTGTCGAAAGTCGTCTTTTGGGGAAGGATGGTTTCCAGAAGTTCCCGCAGCCTGGGGATATCCCATTGTTTGTTACCCAGATCATAGATTAGCTGCCCGACCGTTTCTTCGGGCTTTACTTTGAAAAATTCATAGAACGAGCGGCTCACCGCAACAACCCTGAGATCCTTGTCCAGTACTATGAGGGGCTCGCGCACCGTGTTAATGATGCTCTCGGAGTATTCACTGACAGCCAGAATTTGCTTGGCTCTGTTCCGTTCGGTGATATCATGCATGATCGCTGAAACGCCATATATGTCCCCTGATTTGTCCCGAATCGGTGAAAGGGTCAACGAGATATCGATAATCACGCCGTCTTTCCTGAGGCGTTTAGTGTCAAAATTCTTAATAGATTCTCCCGATTGCAACCTTATAAGCTGGCTGAGCATTTCTTTTTCGTATCCAGGGGGAGCTAAAACCGAGATATTCTTGCCGTGCATTTCGCTTCCGGAATAACCGTAAATTTGTTCGGCACCCTTATTCCAGCTGACGATGTCTCCCTCCAGGGTTTTTCCGATGATTCCATCCACGGAAGTATTAACTATCGCCGCCAGACCGAGAGTCGCTTCTTCAATGTTCTTTCGCCGAGTAATATCTTCGATAGCAAGGAGGATAACCTGTACCTTTTGCGGGGGGCTCGGGATCCTCCTGGCATTCAACAGCATCGTGCGTTTGCCGATACTGTTGAAATCGTGCTCAACCTCGTAATCTTCAAGGGTCGTTTTCTTGGGAAGGATGGTTCCCAACAACTCCCTAAGCTTTGGAATGTCCCACTGTTTATTGCCAAGGTCATAAATCAGGCGCCCGATGGTTTCCGAGGGCTTCACATTGAACACCCTATAAAAAGACCGGCTGGCGGTAACTACTCTTAAATCTTTATCCAGGACCATCAGAGGTTCGCGAACCGTTTCGACGATGCTCTCGGAATATTCCCGGGATACGGCTAACGTTGAAGTAGTTGCAGGTGTGGTTGTGGTCATATTCTGTTCCCTTATCCAACTATCCATGTTCTAAAGAGAGGGTCATCCGACCAGAGCCGGCCAAACCCTCTCCGGCCGGATGACCAGTAAATACTCAAACCGATTTCGCCCGTTTGTTTTCGTTTGCGCATTTAATCGGGTGGATCGATTCAAGCATGATGTCTTTTCGCCCAACATCCAGTTTCAGGCCGAAATACTTTGACCGTTCTTCGAAATTTTCGAGAGACTCGTCGTCCCAAGGGATATATTCGAGGGCTTCCGGGCTGCGGATATTGTATAAAAGCAGGTCTATTACCTCTGTCGAAGAGTTAGCTAGTTTCATTACGGTATCTTTTCTTGCGGCAAAAACCTGCCCTGTGATCAGGGTGGGGACGTTGGGGAAATACACGCTTACTATCGTGAAGACCGCATCTTTATGACTGAGTTTGACCTTTTCCTCGGCAAGTATCCAACCATATGAAATGGTGGTCGGAGAATACAGGAAGAGGCATGGGCACATCTGTCCCAGTTTTCCGATGGTCATGATCTCGCCCTGCCCAAAAAAGAGCCCGATGAACGGGACCTTGGAAAGCACCTTCCCCAGCTTTGTCTTTTTCAAAATGATCCCCGAGACATACACAATGAGGAGGCAAAGGATAATACCGAATCCGGCGAACACGTATTTATCGGGTACTACGGTTTTCAAAATGGTCCGACCTATCTCATCGAGGTTGCTGAAAAGAAGCACAGCGATGTAGATAACCAGCGCTAAGGGAAGCCAGAACACAAAACCATAAAGAAGGAACGTCATCTGGCTCTTGTATATGCTTTTCATTGATAATCTCCTGCCAAATCTTGCAAGGCTGGGTGGAAGCCATCCTATCTGACAGCCTCCACCTTAGCCCTGACTTGAACGAAGTGGGACTAGACCGTTTTGTCTTCGACAGCCGCTTTGGCAGCATTCAACTTGACGGACTCGATTCCGGCCATGACGCTCTCCTTGCTTGTGTAACCCTCAGAAACTGCGATGACCTGGTTATTCGGGGCAATGAGTTTAAAGCGGTATTCGCCTGCTTTATCTTTGCTGACTACGAATTTAGAACCCATATCATTTCTCCTTTTTCTTATCGACATTTTCCCCAAGCTGCTTTTAAATACTTACACTTGAACTGAATCTGATTAGACGATAACAACCCTTGAGAGGTTCGGCCTTCGAATCTACAGAGTTGTATCTACGATGGTAGCTATGAGGGCGTTTTCCTTCACCGATTCTATGCCGTTCATCAAGCCTTCTTTAGCTGTATAGCCCTCTGATACAGCGATGACCTGATTGTTCGGAGCGATGAGTTTGAAACGGTATTCGCCAGCTTTGTCTTTATCGATCTCAAACCTGGTGTCTACCTTACGGCGGCCCCTCTTGATAGAAACCAGCCTGACGATGCCCAGGTATGACTTGTAGCCATGCTGGCCATAATAATGGTCGATAGCGGCGAGGTCGTCCTCTTTCTGCCACTGCTCAATCTCTTGCAGCCATTTGTCCTTGTGCATGCCGGGGGCATTTTTAAGGACCTCTTCAGGCATATCCAGAACGAACTTCATGGTTTCGGGATACCACTGTAAAGCGTCCCAGGGAAGGGCGAACCATTTGTCGCCGAAGCCGAGAGTACCACCGAAGGACACGAGCACGAATGCGATAAGGCCTTCATGCATATCGATCACGAATGTCTGGACCTGACCCATGTCTTCATGCTTCTTGTTGACGACGTCATATTGTTTAAGTTTGATGGTAGGTACGAACCTTGCTAATGCAGCCATATTATTTCTCCTGTTTATAACCGCCGTGGAATGCCCCTGGCAAACCCGGTTGGCCTAAAAGGCCCTGAAAATCCTTTTCAAAAGCCAGATGATGAGGAGGATGACAGCCAGGACGAGGGCGATGTTAATAAGACCGCCGAGGCTGAGGGCGAACAGACCAAGCGCCCAGAGGATGATAAGGATGACGGCGATGACCAGTAATAAGTCGAACATTTTAACCTCCTTTCCGGTAAAACCGGCCTATTTAGTTATAAATACGCTTGTTGGCCTTTGAGTTAGTTCTGTCCCAGAGAAAGGCATATCTCTCTTCTGGGGCAAGGAATAGCCACTTTATGTGGAAAGATATCCTGGTTAATTTATTCATCATTTTCCCCACTCTCATCTTTTTTATCCCCCCGCGACCAATCGGTCATTATTTCGTCTCGCCAGCCTTCAATTCATCCGTAATATCTTGTGATATCTTTAGGAAAAGTTTCTGGATTTTTTTCATGACCTGTTCGGAGGCTTTTTCACCGGCCAGCCGCGCATGCTCGGCAGCTTCTCTGGCTTCGGCCGCTGCTTTTTCCGCTATCCCGATGTTCGAGTCGATCTCATCCATGATTTCGGGTAGCGGTTTCTGCATGATGTCATGCCTGATTGGAGTTTTCGCATCCTTATGTTCCATTATCAAACCCCGCAATCGATTCAATTTTACGTAAGATATAGTGAAATAGTCATTAAATTAGTTTGAAATAGATTGAATTTTTATCAAATCTCTTGACTCCTGTTAAAACAGGTGGAGTACTGCTTCAAGCAGCCAGATACCCAGGATTATCACTCCCAAGACGAGGAGGATGTGTACCAGCCTCTGGTCTGAAAAAACACCCCTTCCCCAACTTGTACGCCACCCGGTTAACCAGAGGACCAGTAAAATGATTGCGATAAGTAGTAAAATGCTCATTTGGCTCCTTAGTTTCGACTATTTCTATTTAGATTTACTTAACTGCCTGGATGATCGCCAGGATGCCGATGATGATGAGGTATATCCCTATCAGATAATTGAGGATTTTGGGGAAAACCATGACTATGACACCGAAAACCAGTGTGATTATACCGATTGCCAACCCGCTGATTACCATATAGTTGTCTCCTAATAACGACCTCAATAATTTTGCTTTTTATCGTTCGATAAACCCTTTGTAGATTAACCCTGGGGTGCCAGATGAAATCGGCCCGGAGTTCGCCTGATTGGGGATATAGCAAGTATCCACCTTGTAAGAAAGTCCCACAAACCTCTAGAGGTTACGGCAGAGATGTCTCTTAGTGCCGATAGACTAATCTAATTAAGGGGCATACAATAGTGGTATAAAGTGCACCAAAGGGTACCAACAGGTACACTAAAGTGCGCTAATGATGGGGGTGACAGATGATTGCGACAAATGGCCAAATGACTGATTTGGGTGTGATGCTTATCGACTTCAGTCCCGTCGTCCGTGCCGGACTGCAATCGATCTTGGCCACAGATAAAAATATCAGGGTGACAGGGGATGTCCCCAACGGAACCGAAGCCATTCTTCACATAAAGAAATCGTATGCAATCGGGAAACCGGTCCACGTCGTCTTGACTGAGACCCGCAATGAAAAGATGGACGGTGTACAGGCGACAAGACAGATTAAAGACGCTTATCCCGAAGTCAAAGTGCTCGTATTAACCGAGAACCTGAACGATACCTACGTTATCGACGCCATCCACGCCGGTGCCGGCGGTTATATTTTCCTTAAAGACACGATGCCGGAAGCTTTGATAGAAAACATATACCGCGTGGTAAGCGGAGGGACACAGATAAAGACAACGCTTTTGTTCGCGGCCGTCGAGAACTTGATTCAGAACGGACGGAAAACCCTCGCCGAGCGCACGGCGGAAGCAGCGCACCTGACCGCAAGGGAGGTTGATGTTCTCAGGCTCATGGGAAACGGAGACTCGAACAAGGTGATCGCTAATTCTCTCGGCATCACTTTGGATACCACTAAAAAACATGTCAGAAATGTTATAGATAAACTGGAAGCAAAGACCCGTATCCATGCCGCTATCATCGCGGCTCAAGCAGGTATCGTGGGCAAGCCGGTAACAACCCTCGTTCCTGAAGCAAATTTATTATCGTAATTTAACATTACCTATACCGGCACAGATCATTAAAAAAGTTCTGCCGAGCCGAGACGCTTTTAAACCAAGGCTCTTTGCCATGGAGAAATGCTAAATGGCAATGCGGGATTCTCAAACTACATTTTCTATTTTGGCAATCATTCTATCCTTATCAACCCCCAAACGAAAAAATATAATTAATGATTTTGTAATATTTCTCTTTCAGCTTTTACGATTATTTAATAGAACCAGAGTAGGATTTGACGCATTCAATCAGATGCAGTATCAAGCGAGACCACCGGATTTTTCAACAGGAGGTATTTTCGAATGAAACTTCAAAATAAGGTTGCAGTGGTGACCGGGGCCGGATCCGGGATGGGGAAGGCCATTGCAACAATTTTTGCCCAAGAAGGAGCCAAAGTGATTGCCGCCGACATCAACCTGGAAACGGTAAAAGCAGTTGTAGCTAATATCGTTTCCAACGGTGGAGTTGCGACAGCTGTGGCTGCAAACGTGACTAAGGAACAAGACATCCAAAATATGATCGATGTGGCCGTGAGCGCATATGGGACACTGGATATCCTCGTAAACAATGCCGGGATAATGGACAATTTTGTTCCCGCCGGAGAGGTCACTGACGAACTCTGGGAAAAAGTATTTGCCGTGAACGTGACAGGCCCGATGCGCGCAATAAGAAAGGGACTGCCGATCTTACTTAAAAAAGGATCCGGTGTCATCATAAATATCGCCTCTGCGGGAGGGCTTCTCGGTTCAAGGGCCGGGGCATCATACACTGCTTCAAAGCATGCTGTGGTCGGATTGACTAAAAATGTCGGATTCCAGTATGCCAAGCTGGGTATCCGGTGCAATGCCATCGCCCCAGGAGCTGTAAACACCAATATAGGAACTACCATCTATGACCCGAGTAAATTCGGTATGGAAAGGGCCATGGCCGGTATCAATTTAAATCCACGAGTCGGAGAACCGGAAGAAATCGCAAAAGTCGCCCTTTTTCTTGCCAGTGACGATTCAAGTTTCATAAATGGCGCGATTATCACCGCAGATGCAGGTTGGACGGCCTATTAGGGAAACGAGGAGCCACTGATAATTTGAATCAACCCCCAGGAGACATCGTTGATGTATGAACTGATAATCATAGGCGGAGGCCCTGCAGGAATGACAGCAGCGGTTTACGCTGCCCGCAAGTTATTGAATACCCTTCTTATATCGACAGATGTCGGCGGACAGGTAAATTGGACCAACGGGGTGGAAAATTATCCAGGGTTTCAGTTTATTGAAGGATTTGACCTGATCTCCAAATTCCAAGAACAGGTCAATCGATTCCCCATCGATCAGAAAATCGGAGCGAAGGTAACGCAGATACGCAAGATAGATGCGGGGTTTGAGATCGACTCTGAACTCGAAGGTAAATTTCAGGCAAAAGCAATCATAATTGCGACAGGCAAACGCCCGCGTAAACTGAATGTCGAAAGGGAAACCGAACTGACGGGGCACGGTGTAACGTATTGTTCAATCTGCGACGGCCCCGATTACACCGGGCAGAAAGTAGCAGTGATAGGCGGCGGAAATTCAGCTATCGAAGCGGCCCTCGATATGGTCAAGGCCGCCGAACATGTCGACCTTGTATCCCTCACACCGCTCACCGGCGACCCCATAATGATAGGAAAATTGTCGGATGCAGCCAACCTGACAATCTACACAGAGACAGAGGTTGCAAGCATCGCCGGTGAAAGTAAAGTTGAAAGTATCGTGATCAAAGACCTCAAGACCGGAAGCAGTAAACGGTTGGATGTTGCCGGGGTTTTTATCGAAATCGGCCTGGTGCCTAATTCCGATATAGTGAAAGACCTGATCAAATTGAAGCAATCGGGTGAAATACCTGTCAGCAGCTCGTGCGAGACGGATATGCCCGGTCTTTTTGCCGCAGGAGACGTTACAACTGTACCCGAAAAGCAAATCGTGATCGCCGCAGGGGAGGGGGCCAAGGCCCTGTTACAGGCACACCGCTATTTGCGAAGCCTACCGAAGTAGGCCCGCGAAGGCCGAATCTAATTTGTATTTAACTCCGGATGGTAAAATAATAATACAGCCAATACCAACTTACTTAATTATGTTAAACGGGAAATAAGAACAATGATTGAAGAAACTCAAATCGACCCGGCACCCGATTTCACCACGACCGACAGCGAAGGCGGCGTAATTAAACTTTCACAGTATGCCGGGAATAAAAACGTGGTCCTGGTGTTTAACCGGGGATTTTTCTGACCGTATTGTCGAAAACACATGGCGCAGTTGCGTCAAGATTACCAGAAATTCGTGGAACGAAATACAGAAATCATCGTGGTGGGACCCGAAGACGGGAAAACATTCAGCGATTGGTGGCATGATCACCAAATGCCGTTTGTAGGGATACCCGACCCGCAACACGATATCGCTAAGAAATACGGCCAACAGTTCAACCTGCTTAGAGGAGGCCGCCTGCCTGCACTTTCGGTGATAGATAAAAAAGGCAATATCCGCTCGATGCACTTTAGCGATTTGCCGAGCGACATCCCTTCAGACGAGGATGTGCTCTCTTTACTGGACAATCTGAACAAAGAACAAGAACCGGCAACGAACAGAAATTGAACAAATCGCAGGAGAACCAGACAATTTATTCACCGAGTTTTGCCTGCGAGACGTTGATACGAACAACTATATGCTGCGGGCCGGATGGCGAGGTAATTATTGGCTGATAATGCCCTGGGCGTCCGGAATATCCGGCAGCATATGTACCAATCTGCACTCAAAATGGGAACCCCGGCCTGTATCGTCAACCCGGTGACCATGGTAATTTTCGATTTATTCAGCATCAAATTTACCCATACTTTCAACCCATTGGACGCAACAATCAGCCAGTATGCCCTCGGCCCCACCGGTTGGCTGGAAAAAACCGGGATACTCCTGGTTGCTCTCGCATTTATACTGCTGGGCATGAATCTTTTAAGCAACCGCAAAAATACCGAGCTACCGGTAAACACGATCTGCGCCATCATGTTCCTGGTGGTGGGGGCGGGGTTCCTAATGGTAATCCTATTCAATGTAGACACGACAAACGGCATCTCAAGCTTCCACGGATTCATGCACATGTTCGCAGCGATTGCGACAAGCCTGATATTCCCGATAGCGTGCCTGTTATTATCTTTCGACTTGGCGAATAACCATAAACGTAATTCTCTAGCTGTTTACACCGCGTTGACCGGTTTAATCGGGTTTGGAGCAGTCATGTGGATAGCCTTTCCCTCCAACAGAGTTGCCTGGATAGGTTTGTCCGAAAGAACACTGGCAGGATTAAACCTTATGTGGCTAATATTCATCGCACCGAAAATAATAAAAATATCCAACGAGATTCAATAGGTATCACACGACCACGGCCTGAGACGGATTCCATCATCAGGACAGCACTGGGGCTGACTAAAAAAGGAATTTACACTTCTGCAGAAATACCGATAGAAATACCCGGTACTAATTACTCATCCCCGGGTCCAAGAAATATGCACAATAACACCATAAGATGTATTGACCGCGCTGATATACTTAATGTATGGTTGAAACATCAACTCCAGAACCAACCAGGAATAAAAAGTTAGCACGGGCGGGTTTTTATCCTTTCAAGGAGAGGCAATCGTTCCCTTCGCCATCGTAACAACACAATGATAAAAGTCGAAATTGATTCTATCAAACCAGGCGCAAATGATTTCTTTGTTGTCATGTTGCGCGCGCAGCAAAGTGAAGTTGGGCTACCGATCCCGGTAGACAAATTCGAAGGGGATGCCATTGCGGCAATTTGGAACGAGAATCAAGCGAATATCGGGCTTGCTTATACTTACGATTTGCTGCGCCTGGTGATAGCCCAGCAAAAAGCAAGCGTGGGCATGGCAATAATTAGCAGCTATCGTCTAACATCCCAGCGGGTAATGTTTGGCGCAACAATCAAAATCGTTACCGATGAAACCCAATTCGAAGTGGTTTGCAACGCACAGGTAGCGATTGCGCTGGCTGTTTTAACCAAAGCACCGATATTCGTTGTCGAATCGGTTATCCAGAAGCGCGGAATCAAACTTCCGCAAGACGGAACAATCGACCATAAATATGACACCGATACTGAAAATCATTCGCAAAACAAAACTACGTTTGCTTCAATCCCCAATCGGATATTGTCTTTGCCGGAAATGGCAATGAACGGCACCGAAATTAGAATGGAAGCTATCGGCATAATGTATTTTGTGGATAGCGGATTAATAACACTCCATGACCATCTCAAACACTGGCGATTAGGGCTTCAACTTGATTTATCTGCAGCAAGAATGGTTGAACAAGGGAAAATCCGAATGTCCGACCCGCATAACGCGCTCAGTCAAATAATTGAAAGGTCGATGTCGCAGTTAATGATGGCTGTGATTACCGAGGGCAAAGAGCAAACTTTGAGCGCAAAACTCGTCTGGACACGCGAAGACAACAGGTTTGGATTAGAGTGCCGCCCTTCCGACGCCATCACGGCTGCCTTGACCGCGAAAGTGCCGATATATGCGCAGAAATCCATTTTATATGCAGTGAATTAAAAAACATAGTACTTTCAAGAGCTATGGAACAACATCCCGTATCACCGGCCCTTATTCTAATAACAAAAGCCCATCAACCATCTTGAGCAAGATTTTGATATCAAACGGCTTGACTATGTAGGGCAGCTCGTTTGTATCAAGAAAAGCCTTTGCATTGTCATCCGAGACATCAGCGGTAATGAAGATGAACCTGCCCGCGAGTTCAGGCCTCCTCGATTTGATATCGTTGTAGATATCAATCCCGCTAATGCCAGGCATCCGGATATCCATGAGAACAGCATCATAAAGCGTGCTGTCAAGCATCTCACAGGCCGCCGTAGAGTCTGAGACAACGTCAACCCTGTATCCCTCTCTTGAGAGTACAGCCTTCACCAGGCTTGTTATCGCCTCCTCGTCGTCAACTACGATGATACGGCCAGATTTGACCTTCATTGCCGATGCCGTATCCGATGAAGAATCCCCGTCTGTATTTTCGGGGGAACAATTTATGGGGAGAATCACAGTGAATGTCGCGCCTTTACCGGGTTCGCTCTCCACTTCAATCGTCCCGTTATGTTCCAGAATGATAGAACGCGTTACAGACAGCCCGAGGCCCGTGCCTTCACCCACCCCCTTGGTAGTGAAGAACGGATTAAACACCTTCTCCCTGGTGTCCCGGGTCATGCCGGCCCCGTCATCCTTGAACGAGATGCGCACGCGGTCACCCGCCTTCTCCGTGGCGATGGTCAAGTTCCCCCTGCCATGCGACTGCTTCATAGAGTATTCGGCGTTGACGATTAAGTTGAGGAACACCTGCTGCATCTGCCCGGCGTCGGCCACCACGCAATGCAAATCGGGATCGAAATGCTTAACGACTTCTATGTTGGCTGTTTTCAGAACGTAGCTCCTGAGGTCCAGCGTGGCCTCGATGAGCTCATTGATGTTGACGCAGGATTTTTTGGGTTTGGTCTGCCGGCTGAATGTAAGCATGCGCTTGACGATTTCTTTCACCCTGGCGCTGCCCGCGCTGATCCTCTGTATATCCTCTTTGACGTCTGCCGGAAGATCCTGCCTCTCTGCCAGGAGCTCAGAGAAGCCGATGACTCCCGTGAGGGGGTTGTTGATCTCGTGAGCGATGCCGGCCGCCATCTCGCCGACGGCCGCCAGGCGGCTGGAGCTCTCGGCTTTCTCACGGAGCTTTTGTTGTTCGGCTTCGGCATTCTTATAGTCGGTGATGTCGGTAAACAAGGCAACATTGGCAACGTGGTGCCCCGAACTGTCCTTTAATGGAGTAGCATTCACCATTACCCAGCGGTTCGCTCCGCCTTTGTTCTTAATCTCAAACTCATTGGATAACAAACCATACTGGCTTAATGCCGATCTCATGGGTTCTGCCGGAGCACTATCAAGCATTAACCCGGCGTCCACTTTGCCTATCAATTCATCAATAGAATACCCGGTAATCTCCGCCATCCGCTTGTTGGCAAAGGTGATAACGCCGTCCAGCCCGGTCGTGATGATACCTTCGGCTGCCGTATCGACGATGCTGCGGTATCTTTCTTCGCTGGCTAACAACTCATCCTCAGCCCGCTTGCGAGCAGTGATATCCCTGGCAATAGTGGATGCCCCTATGGTCTTCCCGGTACCGTCCTTCATCGGAGATATGGAGAGGGATACATCGATCACGGTGCCATCTTTTTTGAGGCGCTGCGTTTCGAAATGCGTAAAGACTTCTCCCCGGCTGATACCCTGCAGAATACCAGGTACCTCGTCATGTTTCTGGGCAGGCGACAGGATGGAGATTGGTTGTCCCACCATTTCAAGAGCAGTATAGCCATAGAGATTTTCGGCGCCTTTATTCCACGAGGTCACAATGCCCGCCAGGTCCTTGGATATAATGGCGTCCTCGGAACTCCCCACGATGGTGGCAAAGTAACGATTCGTTTTTTCGCTCTCGCGCAAGGCTATTTCGGCCTTCTTGCGTTCGGTGATGTCCTGCCAGATGGCCTGATAGATGATGCGATCAGACACTTTTATCGTCTGTGCAAATACATAGACATCACGGATTTCGCCCTGTTTGGTACGATGGCGCGTCTCAAAATCAGCCCTGCCGCTTTGCAAAACGAAACCGACACGTGCCCGAGTTTCCTCCGGGGTTTCGATAACATCGATATCGTAGAGGCTTAAGCGGGAAAACTCCTCGTGTGAATAGCCCAACTGTTCGTGAGCCGTCTTGTTGAATTCCAGAATGCGCATGGTTTCCGTGTCAATTATTACGATACCCAAGGGAGTCTGCTCAAACAGCGCCCTGCGCCGTTCTGTTTCCTCATACAGAGTCGCTTCGCTAGTTTGCAGAGCCCGGGCAACCCGATTGCGCTCGGTGACGTCTAACGAAACCCCTCCGAGAAGAGGTTCCAGGCCCGGCCTTGCTATGAGAAATTTTTGGGTTTCGTAATAGTGCAAAGTACCATCGAGGTGGGGAATGCTTTCCTCGATTTTCTGGTAGCCTGACGCCATCACGCACATATCGTCAGCCAATAGTTTAGCTCCGAATTCATCCGGAAAAACCTCGAACATGGTTTTTCCCAGCCACTGAGAAGCGCCTAACGCGTCATCCATATATTTGTTAACAAACAAAGCATGCCCTTCACTATCTTTTAAAAAGACGATGGCGGGTAAATGTTCCATGAACGAAGAAAATCTGTGTTCGCTCTCACTCAGGGCCAACTCAGCCTGCTTGCGCCTGGTGATGTCGTGCAGGAAAACAATAAAATACCCACCCTCAGACGGATGGTATTGGACACTGACTTCGATTTCGAACGGGCTCCCGTTTTTACGCCGATGCCTGGATTCAAAACGACTTTCACCGTTTTTCATAAGCTCCCGGATGCGACGAAGGCTGGCTTCCTGTGTTTCGTTGATATTAAGGTCCGAGATGTGCATGCCAAGCAATTCTTGCGTGCCGTAACCGCTCATACTGCAGTAGGTCTCATTAACTTCCCTGATAAACCCTTTTTCGTCAACCCGTAAATATCCGTCCATGCTGGTCCGTATGATATCCCTATGGCGTTCTTCGCTCTTTCGCAGTTTACCTTCAGCCTGCTTGCGATCTGTGATATCCAGCATGACAGTCAGCATGAATTGCTGCCCGTCGTTGTTTATCAATACGCCGGAGAAGAGGCCTGTAAGCAGTCGCCCATTCTTGTGGCGAACATACAGTTCGCAATCTTCGACGTGGCCATCCCTTTGAAGTTGTTCCCCAAGTTTGGCCTGCTGAACCGAGTCTGGAAACAAATCCAGTTCGATGCTGGTTTTACCGATAACATCCTCACGGCAATAGCCCATGGTAGTAAGAAATGCTGCGTTCACGTCGAGGAATTTCATTTCCGGAATCGAGCTAATCGCCATCAGGGCGGGGTTGTTGCGGAAGGAACTCTCGAAGCGCTGCCGCGCATCAATAACACCGCTGATGTCGCTCAGGGCGACCCGTGCAACCTGTGTGCCCTCGGCATTCAGTAGGACCACAGCCGTCATGTGCACCCAGAACACCTTCCTGTCCGTTTTCACCATGCGCAGGTCGAAATCCTGCTTGCCGTCACCCGCAAAAAGGTGCTTCCGCTGCAAATAATAGGCGTCTTGATCTTCTTTGAAGATGAACCGCGAAAAGGGAGATTTAACAACCTCACTTTTCGAAACACCCAACATGGCAGATGCCGTGAAGTTGGCTTCCAGAATAAGACCCTCTTCGGTAACGGTAAGGTATCCCACCGGCGCCTTGTCATAGAGGTCGAAGTAGCGCTCCCGGGCGGTGTCCAGTTCCAGCTGGGCCCGCCGCAATTCCTCGTTCTGCATCTCGAGTTCTATCTGGTGTACTCCAAGCTCGTGGAGAGCGGCCTGACTTTCTTCGACCGAAAGCGGCTTATCCGGCTTTTGCGGCAGACCGGCTTTCGCGGCAAATTTCTCTTCTGCCTGCCGGCGGAGGGTGGCGGCGTCGCCCGGCTTGTTGCTTTTAGTGGTCAATCTGCACCTCCCTTTGGAGTTACTTTGGCAACCTCCCGCTCGGTGGTGGCGATTGCATATAACTTCCCTGCCTTGTCCATCAGTGCAGTAGAGATAATAGAAACATCGATAGACTTACCCGCCTTTGTCAATCTCAGGGTATTGTAAGGCTCCAAGATGCTGGACTGACTGAGCCTGCGCAATTTGTCCAGCGCACTCTCCCGCTGGTCCTGCGGGATACGATCACGCACATTCATGGAAAGCGCCTCGGCTTCGGTCCAGCCATAAATCCTCTCAGCCCCCGGATTCCAGGCAATTATACGGCCCTCCAGGTCCTGCACCGTTATGGCATCGTGCGAATCGCGCACCACTACAGCCAGGCGGAGTTCATCGTTGGCTTTGCGAAGGGACTCCCGCGCCAACTTCATCTCCGTGATGTCCACAAAAGTAATCACCACCCCCTCGATGACATTGGATGTCGTGCGGTAAGGCATGATGTGCATAGCATAATACTCGCCCCCGGTTGTCTGAACCTCCAAATCCCTGGGGATGAGGGTATCCAGCACACCCTGAACGTCCCGCGTGAGTGCATCGTAGCCAACGAGGTTGGAAACGATATGGGAAACCGGCCTACCCACGTCGCTTGAGATAAAATTGATAATCTTGGCGGCACCGGGAGTGAAACGAAGGATACGCAGGTGATGGTCCACAAAAACGGTAGCGATACCGGTCCCCGACAACAGGTTGTTCATGTCGTCATTGACCCGCGACAGATCATTCACCTTGGTTTGCAATTCAGCGTTCACCGTAGCCAGTTCCTCGTTAACAGACTGAAGCTCCTCTTTGGAAGTCTCGAGTTCCTCGTTGGTAGACTGTAGTTCCTCGTTGACCGACTGCATCTCTTCGTTGGAAGACTTGAGCTCCTCGTTGGAGGTCTCCAGTTCTTCATTGGCTGTTTTGAGGTATTCTTCTTTGGTCCTGAGTTCGAGCTGAAGCGCTTCGATCCGCTTTGCAGCCAGTCCGGCCTTCGGCTCAACGTTTTTATCGGCCCCATGCGCTATGCCGACATGCTCTTTCTCTGCGGCGCTGCCGTGAGCCGACTCGAGCACAACCAGGTACATAGCGGCGTCAGGCGCGGCGACAGCACCAGCCGATACCGGGCGCACGATGAGGTTAACGGTGGAGAAATCCCCGTTGGTTTTAACCCGCAGGCCCGGGGAGATAACAGCCTCTTTGCTGACATGCGCCCTGTGAAGGGCATTGGTCAGATCAGGCCTCAACCCCTCCCGTGCCATCCTGAGAATGTTACTGACTCCGGCTTCTCCCGACGCAGGCTCCAGGTACATCCCGGTACGGCCATGCAGGTATAAAATGTCACCCTGCGAGTTAACCAGAGCCGCGGAGAGGGCCCCTTCTTTAAGCAACGATTGTTCAGTAAGCTGGCGCAGGTCTATTTTGGCGGAATAATCGACCTTTCTGGGCAAAGCGGTGTCAACCGCTGAAAAAGGGTTCACAAAACGGCTCATGCCCATGATATGGGCAGAGACAAACATTTCCTTGCGCCTGTAAATCTTTGACTTACGCTCCACTACGGAGAAAAGGTCACCGAAGTCACCAACACTTTCCGATGTGCCCAGAAAGAGATAACCCCCCGGGTTAAGCGCATAGTGGAACATCGGGATGAGCTTCCTCTGCAGTTCCCCGTCCATGTATATCATGACATTACGGCAACAGATGAGATCTAGCTTGGAGAAGGGCGGGTCCTTGGTCACGTTTTGCTCCGAGAAAACCAGCATGTCACGAACCGCCTTGTGCACACGGAAAAAATTGCCGTCGGAGTCAGCGGAGAAATAACGCGCCAGGCGCTCCGGGGAAACATCCGCGGTGATGCTGGACGGATATTTGCCGGCCCGGGCCACGCCGATGGCCTGGCTGTCGATATCAGTAGCAAAAATCTGCACTTTGAAACTCCGCTTTATGGCCTCCTGATATTCGGCAAGCAGGATAGCCAGGGAATAGGCCTCCTCGCCGGTGGAGCAACCAGCCGACCAGAGGCGAATAGTAGAATCGGCAGCCTTGCCGGCAAAGAGTTTGGGAATAACCTCTTCCTCGAGTACCTTGAAGGCCCCGGGGTCACGGAAGAAGTTAGTCACGCCTATCAGTAGATCGGCGAAAAGAGCAGCCGCTTCGTCAGGTTCGCGATGCAGATATTTAACGTAATCTTCCATGGTTTCAATCTGGTGAACCACCATGCGGCGCTTGATACGCCGCAGAATGGTGTTGAGTTTGTACATAGAAAAATCATGCCCGGTCTGGGAACGCAGGAGGATAAATATCTTCCTGAGTGCACCTTCGGCTTTGGGCACAGAGGTTCCGTATACCATCGATGAACCGTCTGAAGTATGGGCCCAATACGATATGAGCTTAGCAGCCATCTCTGCCGGAGGCAGTTCGTAGTCCACCATGCCCGTTGCAATGGCGCTGGTCGGCATACCGTTATACTCGGCCGTCGCGGGGCTCTGCACCATCACCATGCCCCCTTCGCCCTTGATAGCCCTTACACCCAGCGTGCCGTCACTGCCGGTACCGGACAGAATGATGCCGATGGCCCGCTCGTGCTGGTCCTGGGCCAGGGAACGGAAGAAGAAATCTATGGGCAGGCGCAGTCCGCGGGGGGCCGAAGGTTCCAGCAGATTGAGTGTTCCGTTTATGAAGGCCATGTCCCGGGCGGGCGGTATGATATAGGTAGTGTTGGGCTGGACCACCATACCGTCTTCCACTTCAACCACCTGCATGCGAGTATAGCGCCGGACAAGGTCTGTGAGGATGCTCTTGTGGTTGGGATCCAGATGCTGGACCACCACGAAAGCCATCCCGGGATCGATATCTTTGGGCATGCCGGAAAAAAAGGCCTCGAAGGCCGCCAGCCCGCCTGCCGACGCACCTATGCCGACTATGGGAAAAAGCTTGCCTGCAGGTTCCTCAGGTGCTTCGCCAAGGTGGGGAATTGCGGAAACTGCGGCTGAAGCAGAGGGCTCCGCAGGAGTTGGGGGGGGCTGCGGCCGAGCCCTGGTTTTACGAACCATTGCCTTCTTTTCCATCATCACACCCTCCGGAGGCCATCTCAAAAGAGATACCGGTTAAAAACGACTTGAAGAAGTTTAAGCGGAACTTGACCGCAATAGTATAACACGTGAAGCAATCCTATCGGCGCAAACGGCGGGCACCTGCCCGAACTTCTAGATCTGAATGGCTTTTCGCCTGACAGCGAAATACTTGCCGAAGCGGGAGTAACTAGTGAACCGATAATCCCCAGTTAATCCATATGTGCGGGCGTATTTTATATTGCGAATAGGCAGCATCAATGCTACTATTGCCGTAATTAACGTTAGGGTTATGTTCACTATGGCCAGTAAAAAAGAAGGAATACTACTCCCGGACCAGACGGTGAAGGTATATACCGTCCCCACCACCATGCGAAATGTTACGCAAGCGACAGCAACGGCAGGTGCGGATTGACCACCAAAAGCAACAAAGCAAGCGACGCCGCCAAACTGCACCGGCAGGCAGAGGATAAACTAGCGAGGAACGCCGACCTGCCCAAAAACCCCCTTTCGGCGGAAGAAATCCAGACCGCCCTCCACGAGCTTAAAGTGCACCAGATAGAGCTCGAGATGCAGAACGACGAACTGCGGCGGGCCCAGCTGGAACTGGACACCGCCCGGGAGCGCTACTTCGACCTCTACGACCTGGCTCCGGTAGGATACTGCACAGTCAGTGACAAGGGCATCGTCCTAGAAGCCAACCTGACTGTATCTGCACTCTTCGGGGTCAACAGGAACGAACTGGTCAAACAACCCTTCTCGCGTTTCATCTCCAAAGAAGACCAGGACACCTATTATCTGCACCATAAACGCCTGTTCGCAGGTGAAGTCAAGCAGGAATTCGACCTGCGCATGCTGAAAACTGACGAGACAGTGTTCTGGGCGCACCTGGCGGCTGCGGCCGCCCAGGATGCCAAGGGAACAACTGTTTCAAGAGTCATCCTGAGCGATATCACACTACGCAAACAAAGGGAAACGTACAAAGAACTCGGGATGGATGTCCTGGGAATATTGCGGCGCGTCGTCAGGGCGTTTAAAACACGGACAGGATTCGACGCGGTGGGGATCCGTTTGCAGCACGGGGAAGACTATCCATATATCGCACAGGAAGGCTTTTCAGAGGAGCATCTATCAACTGAAAACACGCTTCTTGAATGCGTCCACGACGGCGGGGTATGCCACGATAGGGACGGAAAGATCAACCTTGAATGTACCTGCGGCCTGGTCATATCGGGCAAAACCGATCCCTCCAACCCTTTCTTCACAGCCGGGGGCAGCTTCTGGACCAACGATTCTTTCCCGATTTTAAGCATCCCGAGCGACGAGGACCCCAGATATCACCCGCGCAACAGGTGCATACATCAGGGTTATGCTTCCGTAGCCCTGGTGCCCATAAGAAACAGGGGACGGATAGTGGGCCTCATACAGTGCAACGTCCGGAGCAAGGGGTGTTTTTCCATCGAATCAATAACCCTGTTGGAAGAAATCTCATCGCACATCGGAGAAGGGTTCATACGCAGGCTGTCAGACGATAAAGCCCTTGCCAGCGGCGAAGAGCACCGCGTCATTATCCAGACAGCCATGGACGGTTTCTGGATGCTGGACGCCCATGGACACATACTGGAAGTCAACGACGCCTACGCCTGCATGAGCGGTTACAGCCAAGAGGAACTGCTGAAGATGAGCATCCCCGACCTCGATGCCGGAAGCAATGCGGATTCAGTAGCAGCCAGGATGCAAAATATCATCAAAGATGGTCAGGCACGTTTTGAAACGCGGCACAAACGGAAAGACGGCAGCGTATTCGATATCGAGATCAGCACCCAATACCAACCTGCCGAAGGGGGCCGGTTCGTTGCCTTTCTGCGCGATATCTCAGGCCGCAAACGCCGCGAAGATGAACTCAGGGAAAAAGAGGAGAGGCTGCGCCTGCACGCTGAAAACTCCCCCCTCGCAATCGTCGAATGGAACGCCGACCTGGTGGTTACGCGCTGGGCCGGAACCGCGGAGGCCATGTTCGGCTGGAAAGGCTCAGAAGTCATCGGCAAGACAATCGCAGACATCAACCTGATTTACCCGGCCGATATCCCCAACCAAAGAATCGTTCTGGCCCAAATCACCGATGGAGTCAGCCGCAGAGTCACCACATCCAACCGCATTCTGACCAAAGACGGGCGCATAATCTGGTGCGAGTTGTATCACTCCATCCTTTATGACGCCACCGGTAAAATGAAATCCGTCATGTCGGAGATACAAGACGTGACGGAACACCGGCGGACCGACCTGGCCAAGGACGAGTTTATCGGCCTGGTATCGCACGAACTCAGGAACCCGCTCACGGTCATCATCGGCTCGGTGCAGACCGCCCTTTCACCGGGCGTCTCGGACGATGAAATCAGATTCCTGCTCCAAAACGCCTCGGAAGGCGCCCTGTCGATGGACCAGATAATCTCCAACCTGCTGGAGCTGTCACGCTACCAGTCTAACCGGCTGAAATTATCATACGCACCGGTAGACTTGCAATCCCTGGCGCGCAAAACCACGGAACAGGTAAAGCTGTTCCACCCCTCAAACCACTACATATTTAACATTGCCGAGGGGCTTCCCGCTGTAAAAGCCGATCCCGTCAGGATAGAACACATCTTATATAACCTCCTGGACAACGCCGCCAAATACTCATCTCCCAACAGTGAAATAACGCTGAAAATCGCCTTCGATCCTTCCGTTGTCACACTGGCAGTCAGCGACCACGGAATAGGCATCCCCGCTGAAAGGACAAGCGAGTTATTCGAACCATTCCAGAGGCTGGTGGACCAGTCGCAATATACCAAAGGACTGGGGTTGGGGCTGGTGGTTTGCAAACGTCTTGTGGAGGCCCACGGCGGTAAAATCTGGGTGGAATCAACCTTCGGGGAGGGTTCTACTTTCTATTTCACACTGCCGCTCAAGACCGATTGAATCCTTCGCCGACTCTCCGACAATAGATCTACCCCGGTATGGCGGCGAAACACACTGCGGATTTCAGAAAGAAATGACTTTGTCGGCTGCCTTGATCAAGGCAGCCAGTTCACTCATTTTAGATTCGCATGCCCCGCTGACAAGAGGCATATTCCGGGCAATGCCGCAGCGGGTCAAACAGGACTTGCACACCTTGACCACAACGCCTTTAGCCATCAATTCAGACAGCATCTTCCCAAGATCGGTGTCGTAACCCCCGGGCGAAACGCCCTGCCTGGCAAGGTCAATGGAATCATTCAACAAAAAAATAGACGCACTGTCACCGGCCTCAACGACGGCTTCCGCCAAACGGAGCGCATTTCTGGCAACGTCTGTCCCGTCATAGGGATTCTTATTTAGGATCAAGAGAAGTTTCACGGCATCACCCCTCCGAATAAAATGGCCCTTCCCCGGAGATTTTAAAAGTCAGTTATCGAACCATTATACAGAAATCTCCCTTTCACGGCTATGAAAAGCCAGTCCAGGCTGATGAAAATGTGATGAAGTGTTATAATTATACGTATATAGAGTTATATTCAACCAGAGAGTTTCGCTAAAACGGAATCATACCATTGCTATCCGAAATGACACCAGAATATAATTTTGCCTGATACAGAATGACTAACATTCGGCACAACTACAAACTCTGGACGGGGCTGGCGGTCCTGGCCGTATCGGCATGGATCTATTACGCCCTCAACGCCGAAACCCCGCGCCTGGCGCTTTTTTGGGTATTCGGCCTGGCCTTCGGCTTCGTATTACAACGCAGCAGGTTCTGTTTCGTTTCGGCGATCAGCAACTACTTTCTTTTCAGAGACCGCAGGCTGCTTGTCGGCATACTTACGGGACTATTCATTTCGACCATCGGCTTCGCAGTCATAATGCACAACCAGGTACCGGACCCTTCTACCGGCATCCCGGCCACAGCATTTGTCGCTCCATTCGGCTGGCACCTCGTAGTTGCCGGTCTAATTTTCGGTCTCGGGATGATGCTGGCCGGGGGATGCGTGCTCGGGACCCTGTACAGGATCGGCGAAGGTGCTGTGGCGTCTCTGACAGCCTTGCTGGGCATCATCACGGGCATGGGCATACTGCAACACAACTGGCCGTGGTGGTGGAACAATTATATCTCCCGGCTTCCCAATGTGTGGCTGCCTGCCCATATCGGCTGGATAGCCGCGGTGGGCTTGACGCTCGTGTCCATCCTGCTGCTTTTACGACTGGTTACGTTCGGAGCGGCAATCCGCCCGGTCCCCCAACCGGGAAAAACAATCATCAATAAACCCACCGGAAGCAGGCTCAAATCATTATCCAGCAGCGTTTTCATCCAGGGATGGCCGCTCGCGGCCGGGGGGATAATCCTGGGATTGGGAAACATCCTGCTCTATCAGACAGCCCAAAGACCATGGGGCATCACCGGCGAGGTGATGCGGTGGACCCAGAACGTCTTGCAGGCCATCCGTCTTCCAGCCCCGCCGATTGGAAACGTACCGGGCACATGAGTTAGTTCATCTACGCCGGGTCAGTTGACCTGGGGGTTGATGTTAACCGGAGGAATCATCATCGGGTCCCTCATGGCTGCAATGATTTCAGGGGATTTCGACATCCGCCGGCCACGGCAAAAAGCCGTATATATCCGCGTCGTTATAGGGGGACTGCTCATGGGCTACGGAGCCGGGCTGGCCTCGGGCTGCACTATAGGGGGATTCTTTTCAGCCGTACCCTCGCTCGGGCTGAACGGGCTGGTTTTTGGGGCTTCAATCTTTGCAGGCGCCCTGGCGGGTTTACAGCTGCTTAAAAAAATTGCATGATGTTTGGATATACGAGTATTTAACAGGAATAGATGCTATTATCTTATCCATCGAAAACGTTATGCCGGAGGGAAATATGAAACGGTTAGCGATCATTTTTGCGGGTGCGTCCGCGCTATTGATTTTAACGGTAACGGCCGCCTGCGGAGGAACTTCAGCCACAACGACCCCGTCTGTTACGGCGTCATCGACTGCGATGCCGGGTACACCAGTGAGCGTGACAGGCGGAGGCACATACTGGATGATAACACCAGCCGAGCTTTATTCATTCAAAACAAAGGACTTTTTCCTGGCCGACACGGACACCGCCTATGTCGGTGAAATCGGAGGCACGGACGTATTCCTGAACCCCGACACTATCAGCCAGAACCTGGATAAATTCCCAGCAGACAAAAACACCAAAATCGTGGTTTACTGCGTGGCCGGGATGAAAAGCAAGGTTGTCGCGGCAACGCTGGTGCAGGCAGGATACACCCGGGTCATGGAACTGGATGGCGGCCTCATGGCCTGGGGGAACCAGGGCTACATGATTGTGCAAAAAACCCGAACGATGACTTAAACGGCATCAAATACCAAAGGCAATGAATCGGAGCCCCTCAAAGGGGCTCCGATTTTTTTATCTCCCACTCCCAACCCATCTCGTCATGAATCTTGATAATTCCTTGATATCCCCGCGCATTGTCTTGAGCCCTTTTTGACCCCTGCCGGCTTAGAATCCACTTATGAACGATCCGGGCTTTATTGTTCTAATGCTGGTATTTTTTCTGCTCACCATCGCATTCATCTCGTTATGCGAAAAGCTCATGGGGTAACTATGGACCCTGTATACATCATTTGCGGATTGCTTGCGCTGTTATTGCTGATATACCTGGTCCTGGCACTGCTTAAACCGGAGTGGTTCAGATGAACCCTGGCGACTACCTGCAAATCATCATTTATATCGGTGCGCTGCTCCTCCTGGTGAAACCGCTGGGATCATATATGGCAAAAGTATTCCAGGGCGAACGCAATGTTCTCAGCAGGGCGATCGGGCCCTTAGAACGTTTCGTTTACAGAATATCAGGCATAAGGTCCGACGAGGAAATGTCCTGGAAAACGTATGCCATGGCGATGATGCTTTTCACACTTGCCGGGCTGGTCTCGCTCTATGCGATAGAACGACTTCAGGCGATACTACCGCTTAACCCCCAAAACCTGGGGGCTGTCAATCCCGACCTCGCTTTCAACACTTCTACCAGCTTCAATACCAATACCAACTGGCAAAGCTATGGAGGGGAAACCACCATGAGCTACCTGACACAGATGGCAGGGCTTATGGTCCACCAGTTTCTTTCCGCGGCCGTAGGCATCGCTGTCCTGCTGGCCCTCATACGGGGATTCGCCAGGCATTCGGTCAAAACAATAGGAAACTTCTGGGTTGACGCCACGCGCGCCGTTTTATATGTGCTCATCCCCCTTTCACTCATACTGGCCATATTGCTGGTCTCCCAGGGCGTGGTACAAACATTCAGCGGACCAAAGACGGCGGACCTGCTGCAATCGACTCTGGATGCCAACGGACAGGTAGTTACCCGGCAGACTATAGCAACCGGGCCGGCGGCCGCCATGGTCGCTATCAAACAGCTCGGCACCAACGGCGGGGGGTTCTTCAACGTCAACTCGGCCCACCCTTTCGAGAACCCCACACCATTCTCGAACTTCCTGGAAATGCTGGCCATCCTGGTCATCCCGGCGGCGCTTTGCTACACATTCGGCAAAATGGCGGGCGATACACGGCAGGGCTGGCTGATACTAGGTGTAATGACCGTAATTTTCGTCGCCATGGTTTCAGTCTGCATATGGTCCGAGCAAAGCGGCAACCCTGCCCTCGCGAAGTTAGGAGTCGACCAGACAGCCTCGTCAATACAATCGGGCGGCAACATGGAAGGGAAAGAGGTGCGTTTCGGGTCAGTAAACTCCGCCCTGTGGGCAGTGGCAACTACTTCAGCCTCCAACGGTTCGGTCAACTCAATGCACGATTCCTTCACCACGATCGGCGGACTGATACCCATGTGGATGATGCAACTGGGAGAAGTGGTGTACGGGGGTGCCGGATCCGGCCTGTACGGCATGCTGGCTTTCGTAATCATCGCCGTCTTCATCGCCGGATTGATGATAGGCCGGACACCCGAATACCTTGGTAAAAAAATCGAAGCCTTCGAGATGAAAATGGCATCGCTCATGGTGCTTATCCCGGTTCTTCTGGTACTTTTCGGCACTGCCCTCGCTGTGACCCTGACCGCCGGAAAGACTGCGGTGTTCAATCCCGGGCCCCACGGTTTCAGCGAAGTGCTGTATGCCTTTTCGTCGACAGGCAACAATAACGGGAGCGCTTTTGCCGGTCTCGGAACGAATACCTTCTTTTACAATATCGCCCTTGCGACTGCGATGTTATTCGCCCGCTACTGGCTTGCCGTCCCTGCCCTGGCCATCGCCGGTTCGCTGGCACAAAAGAAAAGCGTTCCGGTTTCTTCCGGGACGCTGCCAACCCATACACCCCTGTTCGGCGGATGGCTCATCGGAGTAATAGCCATAGTGGGAGCGCTCAGTTTCTTCCCGGCCCTGTCTCTGGGGCCCATAGCAGAACGCCTGATGATGAGATAACCATGGCAACGACTATAGATAATACCCGGGAATGTGCCTTGAATCCAAGCCCTCAAGATAAAAAAGCCAAAACCAACAGCAGGGGATGGGCCATCTACCGGCAAGCGCTCGCCGACGCTTTCGTTAAGCTGAACCCGCGCTGGATGCTGAGAAATCCGGTGATGTTCGTAACAGAGGTTGGAAGCACGCTCACCACCGGACTGTGGATCCAGGCGCTTTCAGGGCATGGAGAAGCCAAAACCTCCTTTATCGGAGGCATCGCTTTATGGCTCTGGCTCTGCGTACTTTTCGCCAATTTCTCCGAAGCCCTCGCAGAAGGCAGGGGCAAGGCCCAGGCCGCGGCGCTTCGCCGAACCAGGCAGGACACAAAAGCTAAAAAACTCTCCGAACCGAAATACGGAACGCCTTTTGAGCTCATTCCCTCGGGAGAACTCCTGGAAGGAGATTTCTTCCTGGTGGAATGCGGAGACACCATCCCCAGCGACGGCGAAACGGTCGAAGGCGTCGCCTCCGTGGACGAGAGCGCAGTCACCGGCGAGAGCGCCCCGGTGATTCGGGAATCAGGGGGGGACCGCAGCGCGGTTACAGGCGGCACAAGGCTGCTATCGGACTGGCTGGTAATTCGCGTCACCGCCGCCCCGGGGCACGGGTTCCTAGAGCGTATGATAGCGCTTGTCGAGGGCGCGAAGCGCCAGAAAACACCGAACGAGATAGCTTTGAACATCCTGCTGGCAGCTTTCACCATCGTATTCCTGACCGTGTGCGTCACCCTGCTGCCTTACTCGATTTACAGTGTAAACGCATCACACCAGGGCTCACCAATCACGGTCACGGTCCTGATAGCTTTGCTGGTTTGCCTTATCCCGACGACCATCGGAGGACTATTGCCTGCCATCGGGATCGCCGGGATGGACCGTCTAATAAGGCGTAACGTCATAGCCCTGTCGGGCAGAGCCGTCGAGGCCGCCGGAGACGTCGACGTTTTGCTTCTGGATAAAACAGGAACGATCACGCTCGGCAACCGCCAGGCTGTGAATTTCATACCCGTCGGAGGTGCCAGCGAGCAGGAACTGGCCCTGGCGGCACAGATGTCCTCCCTAGCCGACGAAACCCCCGAGGGGCGCAGTATCGTGGTCCTGGCCAAGGAAAAGTTCGGGCTCAGAGGAGAAAGCGAAAACGTTGCGAACAAGGACCTGCGTTTTATCCCATTCTCCGCACAAACACGCATGAGCGGAGTGGACACCCCATCTGTCAGCATACGCAAAGGCGCCTCAGACTCGATAATAGAATATGTACAAGAGCGTAGAAAGAATATACCAGACGATTTAAATAGCGCAGTCGACGCCATTGCCCGCAGCGGGGGCACACCGCTTGTAGTTGTCCGTGACGGAGATATATTAGGAGTAATCCATCTAAAAGACATAGTGAAAGGCGGAATAAAGGAACGTTTTTCACAGATGCGCAAGATGGGCATCAAAACGATCATGATAACCGGAGACAACCCGCTGACTGCCACCGCCATCGCAGCCGAAGCAGGGGTCGACGATTTCCTGGCACAGGCAACGCCTGAAACCAAACTCAAGCTCATCAGGGATTATCAAACCGGAGGCAGGCTGGTGGGCATGACCGGGGACGGGACCAACGATGCTCCTGCGCTGGCACAGGCAGACGTAGCGGTCGCCATGCACACGGGGACCCAACCCGCCCGCGAAGCCGCCAACATGATCGACCTCGACAGCAATCCCACCAAGCTCATCGAAATCGTCGAAATCGGCAAGCAATTACTCATGACGCGCGGAGCGCTGACAACCTTCAGCATAGCCAACGACGTCTCCAAATATTTCGCCATCATCCCCGCGGCCTTCGCCACCACGTACCCCGCGCTCGACGCTTTAAATATCATGCACCTGGCGACCCCGCAAAGCGCGGTGTTATCGGCAGTGATCTTCAACGCCTTGATCATCATGGCGCTGGTGCCGCTGGCGCTCAGGGGAGTAGCTTACAAACCGATGGGCGCGGATAAACTATTCCGCAATAACCTCCTCGTATACGGCCTGGGCGGACTCGCCGCGCCATTCATAGGAATCAAGGCCATAGATATGCTGCTGGTTGCCTTGCACCTGGTATGAGGGGGCTTGAGGATAAATGTTACGTCAACTAAAAACAGCGGTTTTGTTCTTGCTCGTGTTCACCGTGATAACGGGTGTCATATATCCCCTTATCGTGACAGGCGCCGCCCAGGCGTTTTTTCATTCCCAGGCCAATGGGAGCCTGATTGAAGCAAACGGAACCATTCAAGGCTCGGCACTCATCGGACAGCCTTTCAGCGACCCGCGCTATTTCTGGGGACGCCTTTCTTCCACCCCTGATTATCCTTTCAACGCCTCGGCATCGCAAGGCTCGAATTACGGGCCTTCCGACCCTGCACTTCTGGCTGCCGTTCAGGCGCGCATGGACGCTCTTAAAGCTGCAGACCCCGCGAATACCCTGCCGGTCCCGGTCGACCTGGTGACAGCTTCAGGCAGCGGCCTCGACCCGAATATCAGCGTTGCCGCGGCCGAATACCAGGTCGCACGCGTGGCCCGCGAGCGTTCATTGAGCGTCGATAGCGTCACCAACCTGGTAAAAAAATATACGTCGGGGCGCCAGTTCCTTATCTTCGGTGAACCGCGGGTAAATGTTCTTGAATTGAACCTGGCGCTCGACAAGTTGGAGTAGAGCCCCAGGCGGAAACGACAGGGAGGAACAAATGAACACAGGCCGCATAATCGCGTTGAAATGCACACTCGTGGTCTTGAGCCTGGCATTTCTTTCCGTTGGCACTCTGGCAGGGCTGATGCATGAATGGCACCGCGCCGTCTTTGTGTCTCTTGCCGGGCTCGATAATTCCTTCGACGCCACACTCGTGCTGCTGCTCCTCGGGATAGCTTGCTGGATACTGGCTGGGCTGCTGTTAAACGATGACCCGGCCTGAAAATATTTCGCAGAGGCCCGCCCCTTTGTGGACTAAGCCCCACACCGAGTATAGAATGATGGCAGGAAGAACAGGCTATGCCAGCTAACGAAAACAAGCCCGAGCGCGATGAAGTACTGGACCGTGTGAAGGCCGGGAAAGAAAAACCTCAGCGCGGAAAGCTGAAAATATTCCTCGGCTACTGCGCCGGGGTGGGCAAGACCTATGCCATGCTCGAAGCGGCCAGCGAGATAAAAAATGACGTTGACCTTGTGGCGGGATTTGTGGAAACCCATGGCCGCAAGGAGACAGAGGCCCTTCTTGAAGGGCTTGTCATCATCCCGCGGCGGCAAGTAGAATATCGCGGCATCACCATCCCCGAGATGGACCTCGACACAATCCTCGCACGGCATCCCGTGCTCGCTCTCGTCGATGAAATGGCCCACACGAACGCGGCCGGATCAAGGCATGTCAAGCGCTTCCAGGACATCCAGGAATTGCTGAACGCAGGGATAGACGTTTATACGACCCTGAATGTCCAGCATCTGGAAAGCCTCAGGGACCTCGTGGCCCAGATCACAACAGTCTGGATGCGGGAAACCGTCCCGGACAGCGTCATCGACGAAGCATCAGAAATAGAATTGGTAGACCTCCCTCCTGACGAGTTATTAAAACGACTAAAAGAAGGCAAGGTTTACCTTGCGGAACAGGCGGCCCTCGCCACGGACCAATTCTTCCGCAAAGGCAACCTCCTGGCGCTGCGCGAACTGGCGATGCGCATCGCCGCCGAGAGGATCGACGAACAGGCCCGTGAATATAAAGACACACATGCTATACGCGAGCCGTGGCCGATAAAAGAACGCATCCTGGTTTGCGTGAGCCCAAGTTCTTCCGGTGCGCACTTCGTACGCGCGGCAAGGAGGTTGGCATCACAACTGGACGCGGAATGGCTGGCATTATATGTCGAGACCCCGGAGATCTCTCAGCTATCCCCGGACCAGCGACAGCAACTCAACGACACCATGAGGCTGGCAGTGCGCCTGGGAGCCAAGACAGCCACCATCCAGGGAACTTCGATCGCCAGAAGCGTCATTGAGTATGCAAGGCAAAACAATTGGACCAAAATCGTCATCGGCAAACCGCAAAAGCAGAACCGGTGGAGGCTCTTCGGGTTATCGGTAGCCAATCAGATCATGCGCGGCGCCGATGACATCGACGTTTACGTCGTCAGCGGCACGGGAGAAAGCGCTGAGCGCCAGTTTGCGCCAGGTCTATACGTTTTAGGCAAATGGAGAGGCTATCTTGCCGGCCTGGTGCTCGTAGGAGTTTCCACCTTCCTCGGACATCTTCTCCGCAACGTTTTCGACCCGTCCAATATCATCATGATTTACTTATTGTCCGTTGTCGGGGTGGCAACTTTCTGGGGACTTGGCCCTTCGATAATGACGGCACTGTTGAGTGTCGTAGCATTTGATTTTTTCCTGATCCCTCCCACGCTGACATTCGCTGTGAGGGACACCCAATATCTTTTCACGTTTGCCGGATTATTGCTTGTCGGAGGGACACTCAGCTACCTATCCGCACGGGTACGCCGCCAGGCTGAAACCGCACAACAGCGCGAACACGAAATGGTCACGCTGTATTCCACCGCACGCACCCTGGCCCTGACAGGCGGGATGAAACAGATACTGGACTCTATCACCGTAAACGCAAAGGAAATTTTCGAACGCGAAGCGGTCATATTCCTTCCCGGAAACAAAAAAAACGAGCCGCTCGTGCCCGCCTCGAACAACCCCAAGACCCAAATCGACGAAAACGATATCGCCGCGGCCACATGGTCTTACGAACATAAATCCCCTGCCGGATTCAGTACAGACACCCTTCCGAATGCCAGGGCCCGTTTCGTACCGATGGTTACTTCTGCTGGAACATTGGGAGTATTGGCCCTCTGGAACAAAGACAAGGAAACTCCTTTCACGCCGGAACAAGAACGGCTTCTTGAAGCATTCCCATCGCTGGCCGCCGTCGCCATAGAAAGAGCGAAACTCACAGAGGAATCCCGCAACGCACAGATTTTACAGGCATCGGAAAAACTCCAGACGGCCCTGCTGAATTCCGTTTCCCACGACCTGCGGACCCCGCTGGTATCGGTGATCGGAGCATTGAGCAGCTTAAGAGAAAAAGGCGCGAACCTCAAAGGGCCCGAGAGCGAAGAACTTGTTAAAATGGCGCTTGAAGAAGCAGAGCGGCTTAACCACCTCATAGGCAATCTACTGGATGTCTCAAGGATCGAAGCCGGTGCCGTGATACTTGCAAAGCAGCCGGTAGACATCCAGGACATCGTAGGCGTCGCACTTGCCCAACTCGGGAAAAGGGCCGAAGGCAGGAAGATAGACGTTTTTCTGCCGAAAAACCTTCATTACGTTTCGGCCGATTCCGGACTGATAGTACAGGTCCTTGTTAATCTCCTGGATAACGCCGTAAAATATTCTCCCGAAGGTTTCCCGATCGAAATCAGCGCCAGGGACATCGAACCATTCGTCGAGATAGAGGTAGCGGATTTCGGGACGGGAATACCAAAAAACGACCTGGAGCGTATCTTCGACAAATTCTACCGGGTACACCACCCTGATAACGTGGCAGGGTCAGGCCTGGGGCTATCAATCGCGAGGGGCATAGTAGAAGCTCACGGCGGCAGGATAACGGCGGCAAACCGCAGCGGGGGGGGAACAATAATCAAGTTCACGCTTCCCATGAGCCGAAACCCCGACAGGGGAGACACATGACCGAAAATGAAACACGGGTCCTGGTCGTAGACGACGAGCAGTCAATCCGGAGGTTTCTGCATCTGACGCTCTCTGCTCAAAACTACACCGTTTTTCAAGCGGCGACAGGACGGGAGGCCGTCGAGAGCGCCGCCCAGCATAAACCCGACGTGATAATCCTGGACCTGGGATTACCGGATATGGACGGCGTTGAAGTGACCAGGCTCCTGAGGCAATGGACACAGACCCCTATCATAGTGCTTTCAGTCCGGGGTTCCGAGACCGACAAGATCGCCGCACTGGACGCCGGGGCCGACGACTATCTTACCAAACCCTTCAGCACCGGAGAACTCCTGGCACGGCTCCGTGCTGCGGTAAGACGTGCAACCCGCGCTCCGGAAGAACCGGTTTTTGTTTCAGACGGGCTGGAAATAGACATCGCCCGGAGGACTGTCCAGCTTAACGGCAATGACGTTCAGTTGACCCCGACCGAATACAACCTCCTGAAATTGCTGGTCGTCAATGCGGGTAAAGTTGTGACACAGCGGCAACTCCTGAGGGAGGCCTGCGGGCCCGGGTACGAGCAGGATTTCCACATCCTGCATGTAAATATAAGCAACATGCGCCGAAAAATCGAACCAGACCCGACACGCCCCCAATTCGTCATCACGGAACCCGGGGTCGGATACCGCTTGAAACTGGGCTAAACGAGCTATCAGCAGTCAGCAATCAGCCACGATAAATGTTTATTCTGGATGCCGGATGCCATTGAGCCTCGAGTGCGAGAACCTCGGGGGACATCCCGAGGTGCACTCCGGCATGACAACCGGGGAACCGCTTCGACAGGTAAAGTGGATGGATGTCGGATAACCCTCCTAAAATCCGGGTACAAGAAGCCCGACAATAATAAACTGATATCCTGAAGGCACCTGCACGAGAAAATCTTGAGACTTTCTTGATACCGAAACCCGTAATTTTGATATTTTATTAAGACGGCCCCGGCTATAATTATCAGAATGGTAATTGAATCCGGGCACCTCATTCCACAACTTCTTTCGTCAAATCCCATTCGAAGCCGCTAACTCGCACCCAATCACCCCAAATCATCATATTTCGCTGCCCCCACACAATAGAAACCCTTAAAAGATCAAGATTTATGCCGGTCAAAAATCAACAGCAATGAAAAGATATGAACCAAACATCAAAAGACACGAATCATAACATGCAACCAGGAAACGACACGGGAAAATTCAATCCTGACCTGGTAAGCATCGAGACGCACCGCGGAACCCGGCCCGGCGAACCTTATGCCAGGGTGAAAAGGGCAAGCCGTTTCACAAAAGCCGGGCCCGGTTATTTCGTCGCCAAACCCGACCTGGAAATACCAAAGAGCCGCGTCGAGCGGGGGTACAAGGGGCTTAAAAAGTTCTTGATAGGCCGGCCCCTTTATACCGCGGAAGAAGGCGGCCAGAGACTTAACAAAATACGGGCCCTGGCAGTCTTCGGTTCAGATGCGATATCCTCGAGTGCCTACGCGACAGAAGCCTCCCTCGCAATACTTGTTGTAGCCGGGACAGCGGCACTGGGCGTTTCTGTCTATACCGCACTCGCTATCGCCCTGCTCCTTTCAATGGTGGCTTTTTCTTATCGCCAGACGGTACACGCCTACCCGCACGGGGGCGGTTCATACAACGTCAGCAGCCAGAACCTCGGGAAAAAAGTCGGGCTGGTCTCGGCCTCGGCCCTTCTAATCGATTACATCCTTACCGTGGCGGTTTCGATAGTGGCGGGGGCCCAGGGGATCACCTCGGCACTGAATGCATCAGGATATGGGAGCCTGGTAACAGGCATCTCACAAACGCTTCCGTCCTATCTGAATCTCACCGTCATGCTCAGCCTGTTTTTTATCGGGTTGATGGTGTTAGGAAACCTTCGCGGCATCCGGGAGGCAGGCACCATATTTTCTATCCCGACCTACATGTTCATCATCGGCGTAAGCATCATGATCGTGATGGGTGTGGTAAAAGCATTAACCGGCACCCTGCATGCGGCAACAACCCCTCCAACTATCGTGGCAATGGAACCGTTGACTCTGTGGCTGGTCCTTCGTGCGTTCTCGGCCGGGGCCGTGGCCATGAGCGGCACCGAAGCCATATCTAACGGCGTGCCCGTGTTCAAACCACCGGAATCAAAAAACGCCGCGGCGACGCTCACAATCATGGCAACCCTTCTCGGGGCCTTTTTCCTGGGGATAACCTTTCTGGCGACGCACATGCACCTGGTACCTGGCAACCAAACCATCATCTCGCAAGTGGCCCTGGCTGTTTTCGGGAAAAACATCTTTTACTACGTATTCCAGTTCGCCACGGTAGGAGTGCTGGTGGTGGCAGCCAACACCGCTTTCGCCGACTTCCCGAGACTGGCTTCGGTGCTGGCGCGCGACAACTTCCTGCCGCACCAATTCAGCTTCCGCGGCGACCGCCTGGCTTTTACAACCGGAATCATCTTCCTCGGCAGCCTGGCAGCAGTTCTAGTGGTGATTTTCGAAGGAAACGTAGACCGGCTTATCAACCTGTACGCCATCGGCGTGTTCCTGGCATTCAGCAGCTCCGACTCGGGCATGGTGGTCCACTGGTGGCGAACACGCGGCCCGGGCTGGAAGAAGAGCATCGCCATCAACGGGCTGGACGCCATATTCACATCCAGCATCATGGTCATCGCCATCCTGACTAAATTCACGAGCGGCGGGTGGGTAATAGTCATCCTGATCCCGCTCATCGTAAGCATACTCCTGAGAGTACGCAATCATTATGACAAGGTCGGCAAGGAACTCAGCATCAACCCGGACCAGCTGCCGCCTCAAAAGATAAACCAACTGGTCCTTGTACTTATCGATGATGTTAACTATGCGTCTTTAAGGGCTTTCGCATTTGCCAGGACCATCGAAGCCCATAGAGTGGTACTGCATATCTCTACGAACGCCGAGCGCACGAAAAAACTTAAAGACAAGATGGAGAAATACGCTCCCGACCTGAAGCTGGTAATCATAGAATCCCCGACAAGGAGCTTCTACCAGCCATTGCTGGGATATGTCGATGCGGTCCAGAGCCAATCTCCGACAGCATTCATCACGGTAATCCTGCCGGAGTTCATAACGGCACATTTCTGGGAAAGGCTGCTCCACAACCGGACGGCTTCACACCTGCGGGGGATATTCGAGCGGCACCCCAATGTGACACTGGTGACAGTGCCGTACCTGCTGGAGAGATAACTGCGTACACCAGAAGAAACAGAAAACGGCAATCAAATTTTGCCGGCAATTTATTTTACCCGAGTTACCAATGCTGGTATTTTAAACTACATCATCCCGCCGCGAGGGCTGGTTGGGCCGTCGCCTGCTTTCGAACCCTCCCCGGTGGCAATCGTAACACTCAGTGTAGCAGGGTAAGTTGAATCACCCCAGTCAGTTGCGAGATATTTAAACACTCCGAGGCTTGCATAGTTGATCTGCCCAACAAACCTCTGCACGTCAGAGGCCGTTTTAGTACAAACAAGGACGGGATTTCCCTTGTCATCAACACTTTTAGTCAGAGGGACGTTTTTGAGGGTAACCTGGAAATAATTGCTGGAACCCGGGCCGATCTCTTTGGAGTAAGTCATCGACTCTATCCACGCTCCATCAGCCGACACGCTGCCGTGCACTGTATACGTTATATCGGCTCCTGCGCCGGCGTTCTCAAGCAGGCCGTTAAAAATAAGCCCCATCCAGTAGACCGAGATCGGCGGGATCGAAAATTCAACGGGATAGACGAGTGTCTGATTGTAGCTTTCAAATGTACCGGAACCAAACACCCTGACTGAAACGTTGCCGAAATTTGAAAGCGGGCTTGAACTTGCATCAGCCGATGAGGAAGGGGAGACCGATTTCGCCCCGCAGGAGATAGACAAGACCAGCATAAATACCGAAATAACGGCAGGCAAGCGTGTAAAGAAGGACAACGTTTTCGGTTTCATAACTCTTAACAGGCACCAACAAAAGAGCGGCTTTACTTTTAATAACTACATATACAGCCAGATTATAAATATCCGGTATGAAAAAGTCATCACACACAAACCCAAAATAGTTAAATTGATGTGACATTTTGCCGGCAACATTGCCATCTTTGCCGTTTATGGGATATATTCAACCTGACAGGCATCTTGCCAATCAACGACCAGGAAGGATTATTATGACTCAATACGAAGATATGCCCGAAGAATTAGGGGATTTTTTCCCCGTCGAAGACATCGCGATCCCGCCGATAATACGCGCACTCATCACCGACGGATGGGACATCATGGATTCGACGCAGCAACGGCTGCTCATGGAAAAATTACAGGTGGCCAAACAACCCATCCCGAGAGCATTGATAGCTGTTTTCGAATCTTCCAAGGTGCTCCTTGCCCAGCCACCTGAAGACATCGTTTACTAACCCGCTTTCAGAGCTCAGCATTCAGCTTGCGGGTTTGGAGAACGAGTGGAGCAGTCTTTGCAGCCGTTCCGGCGGCTCCAATAATATTCTATGTATATTGACACTCTCTTATACATTCTTTACAATACTCACACCAGCCTCAAGATTGGGGCTGTTCCAGGAGGGTGACATGGCAAACGAAAGTAAATCAGGCAATAAAAGAACCACCATAGGCCTTAAAGAAAGCACCAAAATCAAACTAGACAAGAACCGCGCCCCCGGACAATGCTACGACGGGTTTATAAACCAGTTGGTGGACCTTTGGGAAAAGGATACACCGGTCAAACAAAAATAGAGGCCCTCCAGGGACAAATCTAAATATCACATGTAAACGCCGCATCCGCAAATCTGCCCGGAGGCGGAGATAATTATTACAGCGTTTTTACTATGATCAACGTTTCTGGCTGAACCGCCAAGGGACATAGTAACACTATCGGAAACCGGAAAGTCAGCTATTTAATCCATGAAACCAGCGTCCAGTGAGTATTTTTAGCCCGGGTATAACACCCGTCCTTGAATTCCAGGTTCTAAACCGGGTGGTCCGCAATCATATATCCCTCCATTTATGAGACTTTTCAATTGAACTGCCCGCCGCCGGCCGGTTTTCCCCGACCCTGCGGCGGGCGAACATTTTTATTCTATTTAGCCGCCATCGCGAAGCCGTATTTTTCGAAAATCGCTTTGGCATCCGACCCGGCCAGGTAGTTGAGGTAATCCTGTGCGGCAGAAGAATTCTTGCTTGCCTTGAGGATCGCCCCTGGGTAAACGATGGTAGCGTTGACATCGGCAGGCCCTGTCGCGATAACGGTAACGTTGCTATCGGACAAAGCATCGGTTGAATACACCACACCGGCGTCAACGTTTCCGCTATCAACATACTGGAGCACCTGGGTTACGTTGGCCCCAAGTATAAATTTGGACTGGATAGCAGACAGGATACCGAGCTCGGTGAAGGCCGTATTGGCATATGTGCCGGCAGGGACCGACTTGGGGTCGCCGACCGCGATGAGCTTTACCTTCGAAAGGGTAAGGTCGCTGAAACCGGTCAACCCCAGGGGGTTTCCCTTGGGCACGATCAACACAATTTTATTGGTCAGGAGAGTGATGCGCGAGCCGGTGAGAAGCAGGTTTTCGGTCTGCAAATTATCCATCTGCGCGGCGGCGGCAGACAGGAACACATCACAGGGAGCCCCCTGTTCGATCTGGGTTTGAAGGGTTCCCGAACTGCCGTAGTTGGGAGTCAGCGTGACCCATGGCTTTAAAGCCGTATATGCCTTGTTGATTTCGTTGAGGGCATTGGTGAGGCTGGAAGCAGCCGAGATGTTTATGGTCACAGGCACAACGGTTGTGGTGGCGGTCTGGGTAGTCGTGGTGGTGGCGATAGCCGTCGTCGTAGCTATAACGGTGTTTGTTTGAGTGGCGGTAACCGTGTTCACCTGGGTGGCAGTCACGGTGTTTAACTGGGTGGCGGTCACCGTGCTCAACTGAGTCGACGTGGCGGTGATGGTAGATGGCGCAGGCGCCGAACAACCGGCAATCGTCAAAATCAGTGCCATCCCGAGCATTATGCTTGTTTTATTAATAGCGAACATGGAAGGTTTCCCCTTTCAATAATTTGAATATCCCTGGAACGAACCGTATATGTCATTTCAAATCATTCCCTCTCCTGATAAGTTTTATTTATCGTTTGATTCAATAAGCGTTATATCATTCGTGATATACCGCGTTTCCAAAACGGGGATATATTACTGGAGATATATCTTTTTGTCAAGAGGGTCTGCTATTATTTAGCGGGGGATTTTAAAAATGGAACAAATAATTTATCAGCCCATCGGTGTTATACATACCCCGTTTAAAGAATCTGCGGACGCGCCGGCGCAGGGGTGTTTCGCGCGCGACGCCCGCGGGCAGGTCGAACTCTACCCGGAATATTCCGAAGGGTTGAAAGACATCGCGGGGTTTTCGCACCTGGTGCTGCTGTATCATTTCCACAGGGCAACCGGATACGAACTGATAACAAAACCCATATTGGATAAAGAAAAAAGAGGCGTCTTCGCCACCCGGTATTTCAAACGCCCCAACCCGATAGGGTTTTCCATCGTCAAACTTTTCGGCGTGGATGGTAACAGGCTAGACGTGGGATGGGTGGATATGCTGGACATGACGCCCCTGCTGGATATCAAACCTTATGTAAGCCTATTCGATGCCAGGCAAGACGTTTGCGACGGGTGGTTCGAGACCGCCAGCGAATTAATAAAATACAGAAATACACCAAAATGAAAGTAGTATTATTCTAAAGTAAAGGAGTCTTATGAAAATCACCAACCTGAAAGAAACATCCAGCATAATACCCAAGATGGAAGGCGCAAAAGGCGTCACCAAACAGATCCCCATTTCGAAAGAAGACGGAACACCTTCTTTTTCGGTCAGGGTTTTCACTATCGAACCGGGCGGGCATACTCCGTTCCACAGTCATCCGTTCGAGCATCTGAACTACATCATCGAGGGCAAAGGCGCCGTGGTCGGCAAAGACCGCGAACTGGACGTGAAAAAAGGCGATTTCGCGCTGATCCTGCCGGGCGAGACGCATCAATACAAGAATACCTCTTACAGCGAACCGTTCGTGATGATATGCGCCGTACCGAAGGAATACGAGTAGGACATTAGCAGTCAGCAGTCAGGATTTTAAAGCCGGGGCCTCTTCTTGTAAAGAAGGGGCCTTTTTTATTAACACCCCGCCGAACATCCCCAGGACTAACATCGTTGCTAAGTAGAACATTTGTTCTTATTATGCTAAACTGGATTAGTCTGAAGTTACCATTTTTGGTACATGACGAAGGAGAGGGAAGAAATACTTACGGAAAAGGAATACTAAATGGAACCAGAGGGCAAACACCTTTGCAACAGCAAAAAGGTCAATGGCGAAACGTGCAAAGGAAACGCGGGGCCCGACGGTTTCTGTTTCGCGCATTCACCAGCCCTCGCTTCAAAACATGCCGAAGTCAGCAAGATAGGTGGCCGGAACAAATCCAACGCTATTCGGGCGCAAAAACTTATGCCATCCCGTCTCGTACCGGTATTCGTGATGATGGAAGGGGTCCTGGCAGATATATACAACGGCAAGATAACCGATTACAAGAAAGCACAAACGATTGCGCAAGTAGCCAGAGCGTTGGTGGCGATTTTCACGGCGGGAGAACTGGAGGAGAGGATTCGGGCGCTGGAAGAAAAGACGGGAAAGGACCATCCGAACCCGGCATCCTTAAGATAAAAATAATCAGTTTGGAGAGGGATCAAATGAAACAGGAACATCGGGTAGGAAAGCTGGAACAAATCAACGATGTGAAACCGTTACCTAGAAAAATCACCGCCGCCATCAACGAGGATGGAACCCCATGCGGCGAATTCAACGCAAAATTAATCCGGGAAGGAAAAGAGGCGGAAGCCAGAGGCGAAGAGATCGACTGGCTGATATTCAGAATGGTGACAGATCCTTAAGGAAACAAGAATGAGATTAGAAAACAGGGTACAGAACAGGATAATATGGGATTAAAGAGCAGAATTTCTAAAATAGAAAAATCCGGAAAATTGGAACCGACACGAAGAGACATCATCGTCGAGGTATTCGCCCCGGATAATACACCGCGTAACGAAGAACAGGCAAGAATTTTGAAAGAGGGAAAAGACGCCGAAGCAAGGGGCGAACATATTTTTTGGATATATGTCTGCATGCCGAAAGAAAGCGGCATATAAATAGTTTAACCTGACAGTGTCCTCACTTTAAAAGCTTGATTTATCGCAAGCTTTTTGTTTATTCTATAATAGAACTAAGTGGAATAACTATATGTACGATGTTCTGAGCATAGGCGCCGGTTACCTGCTGGGTTCGATATCATCGACCTGGATTGTCATGAAAGTGTTCGCCAAGCAGAACGTCCGCTGCGGAGCCGACGGAACCATCAGCCCTGCGCTGGTATTCCACAAACTCGGAAAACTGACCTTCATGCTCGCCACCCTCATGGACATATCACTCTCCGTGACAGCCGTATTGTTAGCCAAAGCGCTCACTCATTCGACTTCCATCGCCATGCTTGCCGGCCTCGCCGCAATGGCAGGGCACAACTGGTCCGCATTCCTCCAGTTCAAGGGAGGCCAGGGAGCCACTTCCATGGGCGGAGCCATCTTGGCAGTGATGCTCGTGCCCCTTTGTTTCGGGGTTATCGCTGCATCCATCACCTCCTATTTTACCCACAAATCGGGTTTGAGCACGGCAGTCGGCGTTCTAGTAATCTCTTTCGTTGCTTTCATCCAGAAGGGGTTGAGTACTTTCACAATCTATCCTTTAAGCCTGTTTTCGCTGATGCTCATCAAACGGCTCCAGCTTGCCAGAGCGACGGGGCGCGGGGTGGTAAACCCGGACAAATAGGCCAGCCCTCAACCTGCACGGTGTACCATCATCATGCAACGCCTTTCAAGGAGGACCAATGGCTGACGAATCGATCCGCATCTACGGGGCCACCTGGTGCCCGGATACCTCCAGGGCCAAGAGGATGTTCGATAAACATCACATCCACTTCGAGTGGTTCGACGTCGACGAAGACAGGGCCGCACGGAAATACGTCGAAAGCGTGAACGACGGCGATTGCCGCATCCCTACCATAGTATTCCCGGACGGGTCTATCATGGTAGAACCGGGAGACGCGGAATTGGAAAGAAAACTGCCGGGGGCAAGATAAGAGTCTTTCAGCTGTCAGCGGTCGGCTGTCAGCAACAAGATTTGGGTAACAAGGGGGGCGGGGGGACATTTTTTGTTTGTCTGCGGACAAAATTAAGGAAATGGATTGTCGGAGCAAGTCCGACAATGACAACCTGAGAGAATTACATGAAAAAGGAGACCAATATGAGTGACGATAAAATAAAAGTTTACGGGACAACCTGGTGCCCCGACTGCGTACGTGCCAAACGGGTCCTTACCGATAAAGCCGTCACGTTCGAATGGATAGATATCTCGAACGACGAAAAAGCGCGTAGTTATGTCGAGAAAGTCAACAACGGCAACCGCAGCGTGCCGACGATAGTTTTTCCGGACGGGTCCGTATTAGTGGAACCCTCAAACCGGACACTCGAAGATAAACTGGCGAGCCTGAAAAAAGTTTAGCTTTTCAGCGAGGCCGCCGTCGCCACCAGGGCGGTGGCATTCCAGAGGGCGTGAATCATAATCGTCGGCCAGAGGGAACGGGTTTTAAATCTCACTGTCCCCAACACCAGCCCGAGGATGACGATAGTCGCCATCCCCATCAAATTATACTGAAGATGCAGGGACGCCCAGACAAGGGAAGTCAGAAGAACAGTCCCCACCGCGCCGATGCGCGAACGCTCCAGCCCGGCAAAGAGAAATCCACGGAAAAATGCTTCCTCGAAAACCGGCGCGAATAATACCACGGCAACCCACAACAGAGGCAACCATCCTGCCGTCTGATACGTATCCGTCATAAAACTGGAATTTGCCGCCCCGGCCGAAGCCGAATGTGATAGGGAGGAGTACATTGATTCCAGCCCCAGAATGGCACCGAAGGCAACAATAAACACAACGACGGCGGTAATCACGAGCCTCCAGGAGATCTTTCCGAGACCAAGATAACCCGAGAAACTCTTATTCCCCCTGACCCTCACGAACAGAATAATAAAGGCAATCCCGGCCAGGGCTGAAACGACGGTAGCGAGAGAAACCACGAGCCCGTTAGATGAGAGGGACTGCAAGTATGCCAGCAAATCCGGAACAGGCCCTGACGCGATTTTAACCGCGAGATAAATGAAGAGGACGACCGTCTGGGCGGCAAAGAATACCAGACCCGTGGCCAGTCCAAGCCCGATGGTAGCCCAGGCGCCCCATAAAACGGGCGCAACCGGACATTCAGGAACTAAAGAAAGTTCCAAATCTGAAGGGGCAACATCCATTCTTGAAATACTATGCCGTAGGCACGAAACTGTCAAACTCAAAGAGTCTAAATCGAGCACACCCGAGTGACGCCACGGCAAACTTTAGATTATCAATTGAGATAAGCTATACTGATACCGCAAAAAACGAGAAGGGTTAACGGATCCCGACTCCGGGCCCGGGATAACGGCCGGGGGCGGGGGACATTGATTGTTTGTCCGCGGGATCCGCCTAGGCGGATTAAGGAAATGGATTGTCGGGTCAAGCCCGACAATGACAATAAACACGGATCCCACGTCAAGGGGCGGGATGGAGGACTACTATTAAAGCAGCACGTGCCGAAATGTTTTCTTTTTACTCGCATTTCGCGGGGGTTATCACCGGACTCACGGGCCTGATATTTCTCGTGATCCGTGCCTGGGGGCGGGCCGACCTGGTTGCAGTCTCGGTTGTCTACGGATTGGCCATAACTAGCTTGTTCAGCTTTAGTTCGATATACCATTTCACTAAACAAGCGGAGAACGCCTCCAACATATGGCGCAAGCTGGACCATATAGCGATTTTTTTCATGATAGCCGGCACTTACACCCCTATCTGTTATGTCTTCCTCACCGGAACATGGCGCTGGGGCATGATTATCGCATCGTGGAGCTTCGTCGCGGCCGGGATAATTTTAAAAGTGTTTTTTATCAGGGCTCCCCGCGTTCTTTCAACAGTGCTTTACCTGGCGATGGGGTGGCTGGCCGTCATTCCCCTGCGGCTCCTGTGGCAAAACATGCCCCGCCAATCGTTTTTCCTATTATTCGCCGGCGGTCTGGCTTACAGTGCAGGCGCAATCATGTATGCTCTCAAGAAGCCGAACCCGTTACCAGGAAGATTCGGTTTCCACGAGATTTTCCACGTTATGATACTTATAGGGGCTGCACTGCATTACGCGGTTGCCTATATGGCAATCGGGGGATAGAGTGGTTATCCGAGGTAAGTGAAAAGAAAAGGGGGGGACTTTATCCACCCCCCTTTCTTTTGTTTGTCTTGCCGGTTTAACCCAGGCCCTTTTTGATCTTCTGGAAATCTTCTTCGGAAATTTCACCCCGGGCATAGCGTTCTTTAGCGATATCCAGCGCATCCCTGGAACCGTGTAGATCTCCCCCGGTAGAACAACATCCGCCGCCCATCCAGCGGCCCCTCCGGGAAAATAGGAATACTACCAGAAGAATAAGAAGAAGCCAGAAAAACATCATGCCCCCTCCCCAACCACCAGCGAACCCAAAACCATGCCACATCATATTATTATTCCTTTCCGAAGAGACGCTCTACGCATCTCAATTGATTCCAGTATACGACCAGGTTATGAAGACCTGATGAAGATACTGTGCAAATCGTGTGAAAACGAGTGAAGAGCATCGAATTGTAAAGAGACCTTGTTATTCTGGATTGCCGGGTCTCGACGCCCGGCAATGACAGGGGAAGGGAAGAGCGAGGATGCTTTCCGCATCTCGATTGACTCCAGTATACGACCAGGTTATGAAGACCTGATGAAGAACCTGTGCAAATCGTGTAAAAACGAGTGAAGAGCATCAAATTGTAAAGAGACCCTGTTATTCTGGATTGCCGGGCCTCGACGCCCGGCAATGACAGGGGAAGGGAAGTGTGAGAATGCTTTCCGCATCCCTATTGACTCAGTATACGGCCAGATTATGAAGACCTGATGAAGATACTGTGCAATTCGTGTGAAAACGAGTGAAGAGCATCGAATTGTAAAGTGACCTTGTTATTCTGGATTGCCCCTTTATTCTGGATCCCGGGTCACGGCCCGGGATGACAGCGGAGTCCGGAAAACCCTTGACTCACCAATACCCCTAAAGTATCATTGGCTGACTTAGGAGAATAACGATGCAAACAACACCCCTCATCATAGGTTCTTTATGTGTTTTCGGATTGCTAATCGGAACTCTTACATGCCTTCGGCGCAAACGGCTCATCGACGACCTGCCGACATCGAAAACACAGGGGGTTTTCATAGGCCTGACCGAGTTAAAAGGAACAGCGGAGATCGAAACACCGCTCACCAGTTACCTTGGCGCTGTCCGCTGCGTTGAGTACCACTGGCAGGTGGAAGAGAACTGGTCGCGCACAGTGACTTACACCGATTCGAAAGGCATCCATTCAAGGAGCGAAAGCGGGTGGACGACCGTCGCCAGCGGTGGTGAAAAACCGCCGTTTTACCTCCAGGACGACACCGGCGTGATCCGCATAAATCCTGAAGGGGCATCCATCACCGACCTTAACGTTTTTTCCCGCAACTGCAAGGAATCGGACCCCCTTTATTATGCCAAAGGGCCCCGAGCAGCTGTGCCCGATTCCACGCACAAGCGCCGCTTCAAAGAAAACGCATTGCTCCTTCACACGATGCTCTACGTGATAGGACAGGCGCAGGAATGCAAAGACATCGTTGCCGCCGAAATCGCCAAAGACGCCAACGCGCCCCTGTATATCATCTCCATCAAGACCGAGAAACAGATCAGCTCATCTTATGTCAGGTGGGCCTGGCTTTGGGTCATCCTTGGACTGTTAACAACATTGGGAACGGTTTTTATATCCAATCCACCCGAAGGGACCGGAAACCCGCTGACCTGGCAGCCTTTTACCGCAGGCGCTTTGATTTATTTTGCCGCACTGGCAGCCGGATGGACCATGACCGTATACAACAGCCTTATTACGCTTAGAAACCGAGTAAACCAGGCGTGGTCGCAGGTGGACATCCAGCTCAAGCGCCGTTCCGACCTGATACCCAACCTGGCGAGCTGTGTCGAGGGTTACAGCTCGCATGAAAAAGCGGCGCAGCTGCTAGCAGCCGAGCTTCGCAACCAGGCCGAGGTATACGGCGAAACGAAGGAAGTCAGGGGGTACAGCAACGCAATAGCGGCGATCGCCGAAAGTTACCCTGCGCTGAAAGCAGACCAGTCGTTCCTGACGCTGCAAAAATCGCTGGCGGAGACCGAACAACGCATCGCGCTGGCTCGAAGTTATTTTAACGATATAGTCACATTCTACAACACGCGGCTGGAAATTATACCCGACCGGTTCGTCGGCGCCATGGCCCGCCTCTTCAAACAAAATACGCTGAAGAGCACCGACCTCGAGCGCGCCCCAGTGCAGGTTTGCCTCGCCGCCTAGGCGATATGAAAAACCAAAGGAGGTTTCAGATGAACCCTACTATCGATACCATCATGAACCGCCGTTCCGTGCGGTCGTATGACAAACGCCCGCTTGAGGAAACCGATAAAGAAGCGATAATCAACGCAACACTGCGGGCACCTACCGCCGGCAACCTCATGCTTTACACGATCATCGAAGTTAACGATACAGAGAAAAAGAAAACCCTTGCGAGGACCTGCGACAACCAGCCTTTTATAGCCGCCGCCCCCTGGGTACTGCTGTTCCTCGCCGATTACCAGAGATGGCACGACTATTTCCTGGCGTGTGACGTGGAAAAATTCTGTGCCCGAACAGGCCTCACGCCGCGGCTTCCCGCCGAGGGCGACCTGATGCTGGCCTGCTGTGACGCGGTCATCGCCGCCCAGACAGCAGTCATAGCGGCCGAATCACTGGGCATCGGCTCGTGCTACATCGGCGACATCATGGAAAACTACGAAGCCCACCAGTCGCTTTTCGACCTTCCACGATATACTTTTCCGATATGCATGCTGTGCTTCGGATACCCCGAGGCAAAAACCGGGAACGCCCACAAGCTGACCTCGCGTTTCGAGCGCAAGTTCGTCGTTTTCGAAGACGGCTACAAACGCCTGACCGCAGGCGATTTCGACGAGATGTTCAAGGGTGAAACGACTGCCAGGTTCAAGGGACGCACCGAAATCGAAGGCGCGGAGAATATCGGGCAGCACACTTACCGCAGAAAATTCGGGGCCGATTTCTCCATCGAAATGAACCGTTCGGTACAGGCCATAATGAAGAACTGGAAAGGGGCTTAATGCTGTGCTGAACGCTGTCAGCACTCAGCTGTCAGCGATGGGATAGCCAGCCTTGTGGGGAAAATTATCGGACCCCTCATCATAGTCTTCTCCCCGTTAAAACGGGGAGAAGAAATACCTTGAGAGGAAATGAAGCAGCCCCCGGATCTCCTCGAACCTCGAGGAACAGCCCGAGGTCCGACACGCGGACCGGGATGACGCGGGGGACACCTGAGAACATCTAATATTGTCTCGCTTCGCTCGGCAAGGCAATGGAAATGGATCCCCGGGTCTCACGCCCGAGGATGACACTGCGAGGATTGGGTATGGGGCAAGGAACGAGGACATTTATTATTGTCTCGCTGCGCTCGGCCATGTGATGGGAGTGGATACATCGAACCTCGAGGGCAATAACACTCGAGCCTCGAGTGCGAGAACCTCGGGGGACATCCGAGGCCCCCGGGGAACAACCCGAGGTCACGCCCGAGGATGACGCGGGGTCTCTTTCAACAATATTTTTCAGAGGCCCATTTACGGGCTCAGTGGTCGGCATCAATCAGAACGAGCGAGATTATGGCCTGTTTGAACGAGCTTGAGAGATTTCTTTTTATATGAATTGGTTTGACATCTCATAGCTATTCGCAGCATAATACCAAACGCTGTGGAACAGGCCGCTCTTTTTAGAGTGCGCCGGGCTTAAAAGGCAGTGGATTTTACCCACGGGACCAGTATGTGGTCCGGTGGGTTTTTTTAGTCTCTGACACAGAATAATAATTAGAGTTAAAATCAAAATAGCGGCTAAGCCGACAACCGGACTGACGGCTGTCCTGGACTAAAAGCGCGGAGATGGCCATGACCGATAAGAAAATATTGGAACCGAACGCCGAAGAGACGACCATAAACGCGCAGGAAATCCTCTCGCTTCAGGGCACTCAACTGCTTGAAAAACTGGGAACCTCGACCGCCGGGCTGACCAAAGAAGAAGCGGAAAAACGCCTCGAGCAATACGGGGCAAACACGGTGACGGGACAGAGTAAAACACCCGTCGTGCTGGATTTCCTTTCGCATTTTAAAAATCCGATAACGATCATCCTGCTGGCTGCCGGAATCCTTTCCGGCTTGCTCGGGGATTTCACCAACCTGATTATCATCCTGGTCATCGTCCTGATAAGCGTGACCCTCGATTTCACCCAGGAGTACCGCGCCAACCGGGCCGCAGAGACCCTGAAAAAACGCGTGGCGACCACCGCAACCGTGATCAGGGACGGGAGAAAAGTCGAAATCGACGTGACCGAACTGGTGCTCGGAGATGTTATAGCCCTGTCGGCAGGCGACGTGGTCCCCGCCGACGCGAGGGTCCTGAATGCCCGGGACTTTTTCGTCGACCAGTCCGCTCTTACCGGGGAATCTTTTCCTGCCGAAAAATTCAACGATTTGCCGACCGGCGTGGACCAGGCCGACACCAGCCGCTGGACGCATTACCTGTTTACAGGCACGTCCGTCACCAACGGAACCGCCACAGCGGTTGTCGTCCGGACCGGCGGCGACACACAGTACGGCGAAATAGTGCGGCGCAACATCGAGCGCAAGCCCGAAACCGAGTTCGAGCGCGGCCTGAGGCGCTTCGGAGTACTGATATTAGAGGTGAGCATCGTCCTGGTCGTGTTCGTCTTTGTGGTCAACGCGATGTTCAAGCATACGGTGCTTGAATCGCTGCTGTTTGCAGTGGCCCTCACGGTGGGCCTTACGCCCGGGCTGCTTCCCATGATCCTGTCGGTGAACCTGGCCAAAGGCTCGACCAACATGGCCAAGAAGGGCGTCATCGTAAAAAGGCTGGCAGCGATCCAGAACTTCGGAAGCATGGATGTGCTGTGCGCAGATAAAACGGGCACCCTGACGGAAAACAGGGTGACACTGATAAAACATGTTGACATCGCCGGGAGGGAGTCGGAAAAAGTCCTGCTGTATTCGTACCTGAACAGTTATAACCAGACCGGGCTCCGCAACCCTCTCGACGAAGCGATCATGAAACACAGCGAAATTCAGGCAAACCTCTACCGCAAGATAGACGAAATACCCTTCGACTTCGTGCGTAAAAGGCTGTCTGTCGTGATAGAAGACCAGGGTAAATCCCTGTTGATAACCAAAGGCGCCCCCGAGGAGATCACGAAAGTCTGTACTACTTTCGAACTGGAAGGGCGCGTAGACGAACTTAACCGTGACGAACAAGACAGGCTGGACATGGAATACCGGGCCCTCAGTTCGCAGGGCCTGAGGGTACTCGGAGTGTGCTACAGGGCGATGGAAGCCAAACCGGCGTATAAAGTGGCAGACGAAACAGACATGACTTTCGTCGGTTTTGTGGCATTCATGGACCCCTTGAAAGCAACGGCCGGCGAATCGATGGAACTTCTGCGCCAGGCCGGGGTCAAACTAAAAGTCCTCACAGGCGATAACGAGATAGTAGCGAGCAATATCTGCAGCCAGCTGGGTTTCCAGGTGGTACAGGCGAGGCGAGGGAAAACGTTCGATTCCAGCCTTGGCCGCATGGTGAGCACGACCACCACCGAACCCATGAACATCGTAAAAGGCACCGAAATCGAAGCAATAGACGACAACGCCCTCGCCATAGTCGTCGAACGCGCCGACATCTTTACCCGCGTGACCCCCGCGCAAAAAAGCCGGATCATGAGGGCTCTTAAAGCCAACGGCCATGTCGTGGGCTTCATAGGCGACGGCATCAACGATACCCCCTCCATGAAAGTAGCCGACGTGAGCATATCGGTGGTCAACGCCGTGGACATCGCTAAAGAATCAGCTGAAATCATCCTGCTCAACAACGACTTGAAGATAATCCGCGACGGCGTGATCGAGGGCCGCAAGACCTTCGGGAACACCATGAAATATATACTGATGGCCATCAGTTCCAACTTCGGGAACATGTTCAGCGCCGCAGCGGCCTCGCTTTTCCTGACATTCCTCCCCATGCTGCCCATCCAGATACTGCTCAATAACCTGATGTATTCTTTCGCCCAGCTTTCGATCCCCACCGATAATGTCGACGACGAATACGTCACGCGCCCGCAGCGCCTCGAAATACCTTTCGTGCGCAGTTTCATGCTGTTCTTCGGGCCGGTAAGCTCGATATTCGATTTCCTGACTTTCGGCGTGATGCTGCTCGCTTTCCATGCCGGTCCCGCCCTCTTCCAGACGGCATGGTTCGTCGAGTCCCTCTTCACACAAACACTGGTCATATTCGCCATCAGGACGCGGAGGATACCTTTCCTGCGCAGCCAGCCGAGCAAATTCCTCGTATGGAACATCGTCATCGTCCTGGCGGTGGCGCTAGCGCTGCCCTTCGTCATCCTGGGCAAATTCTTCAGTTTTGTGCCGCTGCCGCTGGATTTCCTGCTCATCCTGGTGGTGTTTGTCGTTATATACCTGTGCCTGGTGGAATTGATGAAGAAATGGTTCTACCGCAACCACGGCAAATAATCAAAATAGGGGTATAATGTAATTCAGCCCCCTGAACGGGGTTATATTCTGGCGCAATTCGATAACCGGAAAGGATACTGATATGGTCATGCCACAAAAGGCCAACGGCGAAAAAAAGCGTATGACCTATACGGTTAAAATGGGGGACCTTACCTGGGTGGACATGTCCGACCCCGTGCAGGAAGACCGCAAATACCTCGCCGATAATTTTCATTTCAACCCCATGGACATCGAAGACTATTTCAGCCCCGGGCAATTGCCCAAAGTAGACGAATACCAGAAATACCTGTCGGTCATCTTCCATATGCCCGCGTACGACAAGACCACCAGGGTAAACACCATCTTCCAGTGGGCTGCGTTCGTCGGTGAAAATTTTCTCGTGACTTTGCACCCCGGAATCATGCGTTCCATCGCCGAGGTGCGGCAGGAATGCGAAGCCAGTGAAGAAGCGCGCAAGAACAACATGGCCCAGGGATCGGGTTTTCTGCTCTACCAGATACTCGACCGCAGCGTGGACTCATACTTCCCTGCGCTGGACAGGATAATCAGCCTGGTGGACGAAGTAGAGGACAGGGTCTTCGACGAGGGCGTCGAGGTAGGCAAAGAGATCAGCATCCTGAGGCGCGACATCCTGACGCAGCGCCGGGTGATGTTCCCTCTCAGGGCCTTGCTCAAGGAACTGGAGGACAAGCTGAAGCGCTTTTCAAAGGTGGACATGACGGTCTTCTACGGCGACCTGATGGACCACATGAACAAGATTTGCGACACGCTCGACACCGGCAAGGAAACCATCGAAATTTTCAAGGACGCCGATTACACCCTGGCGGGGTACCGCGCCAACGGGGCCATCCGCTCCATCAACGCCATACTGGGTTCAACCCTGCCGTTCGTGGTAACCGCCGTACTTTTCATGGCGGCGATGACGGGCGGTGTGATACAGGGATCGATGACCGCATTTGTCGCGATTATTATTTTAGGCGGGCTGATCTCGGCAGGGACACTCTACCTGCTGCACCGGAAACGACTGATCTAGCAGTTCTGCCCGCAGTCAATCACTGGCAATCGAAACATGGTGGGTCTATAATTTAAATCAAGTAAATAGCGGAGGTGGAATATGGCCAAGCACGTACCGGGTAAAAGAGGCCCTCACATCATGCTCTACGCCCTGAGCACATGCCCGTGGTGCCAGAAGACCAAACACCTGCTGGACGAACTGGGCGTGGAATACAATTACGAGGACGTGGACCTGCTGGTCGGGGACGCACGGCGCGACGTGATGTCCGAGGTGGAGCGCTGGAACCCCAGCCGCTCGTTCCCTACTATCGTCGTAGATGACAACCGCTGCATCATAGGGTACCAGGAAGACGAACTGCGCAACCTTTTAAAAACATGAGCCCTGAAATCACTCCCGGCCAGGCAGATATCGACAGGCTGTTCGGACAGCTGACCAAAGACGCCAAATCCGCCGGGTATTTTCTCAATCCCGACGCCGATTTCACGAAATCGCTGGTGAAAGGTCTGCTGTTAAACGAAGCCCGTTACGGCTACCAGGCCTGCCCCTGCCGATTGGCCGAGGGGGTAAAAAACGAGGACCTGGACATCATCTGCCCCTGCGATTACCGGGACGCAGACCTCGGGGCTTTCGACACCTGCTACTGAGGATTGTATGTTACCCGGAGAGTTTCTCTGGGCGAAAAGAACACCGGAACCATCCCGGAAAGAAGGCCGGTACGATCTGTGAGGATGAAAATGGCGGAAAATACACCAGGAGCCCCCGAAACCAGCAGCCTTTCGAAGCCCGTATGGAGGTGCAAGGTATGCGGATACCTGTGCGCCAGGGACGAACCGCCTGACCTTTGCCCGATATGCAAAGCCGAAAAAGAACGCTTCGAAAGGTTCATGTAGCGCCAATGGGGCCATAGTTCAAAGAGAGGGGGCAGTACCTCTCTCTTTTATGAGATTTATTTCTTTGAAACAGCACATTTCCCCTGCGGGTAATGTTAGAATACTAACGGCTAAAAATAACACGAGGTGATAGAAAATGAAAATCGTTGTGGATAGCGGTGTGGACCTGTGCATCCCCGAGGAAAAAGCTGCCGACCTGGGGATATTCCGGGTTCCGCTCAGTGTAACATTCAAAGGAAAGACTTATCGTGAAGGGGTAGACCTCACCCGTGACGAATTCTATACCATGCTGGGGTCGAGCAACGATTTCCCGGTAACATCCCAGCCTTCACCGGGGCTGATCGCCGAGACTTACAAGACGGTAGCGGCCGAAGACCCCGATATCCTATCCATCCACATGTCGTCCGGCCTCAGCGGAACGTACAACGCCGCCCAACTGGCCGCCAGGCTGGTGCCGCAGGCCAAAGTTACCCTGTTCGACACCAAGACCCTTTCAGTCACCTCCGGGTGGCAAGCGCTGGCCGCGGCGCGGGCGATCAAACTGGGATGGCCCAAAGAAAAAATACTGGAAACCATGAAACGCATCAGCGATGCCGCCGATACGCTGTTCACTCTTAAAGAACTGCGCTACCTGGTACACGGCGGGCGCATCAGCCACCTCAAAGGCATGGTAGCTTCGATACTGAATATCAAACCAATAATCGGCGTCGAAAAAACGAAGGGCATCTACTCCCAGATGGGACAGGGGCGAAACTTCCCGCAGGCCATCGACGCCCTTGCGAATGTGATCGCCCGCCAGCATGCGCCCGGCACCGCCCTGCGCGCCCAGGTCGTGCACGGGCAGAACCCCGAAGGGGCTGTGATGCTGCAAAAAGCCGTGGACAAGATTTTTACCTGCAAATGGCTGCCAACCTGCCCCATTTCTCTGGTACTGGGCGCGCATACGGGGCCCAGCGTGGTTGGCCTTGCCTACGCGCCGGCGTCCGTGATGTCGGAAACCCCCTGAGCACACTCTTTCTCCAAAGAACGGCAACGCTTTGGAAAATCTGACCGTCCTTAAGACGCTCGTGCTGGCAGGCTGCGGTTCCAGGCGGGCCATGGCGGACGCCATAAAACAGGGAAGGGTATCGGTAAACGGCGTTTTGGTCGAAAGCTTCAAGCAGGATTTCGACCCGGTCCGGGACACCGTCAACCTCGACGGCAAGCCAGTCGGAATCTCAAAGCGTGAACATGTCTATATCATGCTGAACAAGCCGGTCGGGGTGCTTTCCACCACGAGCGATGACAGGGGCCGCCCGACAGTGCTGGAGATGCTGCCCCGGGAATACCGGGAACGCAACCTTTATCCGGTCGGCCGGCTGGATTTGGACAGCAAAGGGCTTCTCCTGCTAACCGACGACGGTAACCTCACATTCCGGCTGACACACCCCAGATTCGAGAAGGAAAAAGAGTACCTCGTCACACTGGACCGCAGGCTCGATCCGTTCGACAAAGACCTTTTCGAACGGGGGCTGGAACTGGAGGACGGCGTCACCTGGCCCACAACTGTAAAGGAAACGCCGGGGGCTCCTCTGACCTACAGCGTTATACTGCATGAAGGGCGCAAGAGGCAGCTCAGGCGCATGTTCGGGAGCCTGGGATACAGGGTGCAAACGCTCCAGAGGATACGTATCGGCAACCTGACGCTGGGGAACCTGCCGGAGGGGCAGACCAGGGTGCTCCCAAAATCCGAGGCGGAAGCGGTCATGGAGCCAGAAACGCACGCCCCCTAGAAAATCCCGCCTGCCGCTTTTAAACAAGAACGGAGAAGGCTACTCGCCTTCTCCGTCTGTTTTTTGTCGCACCCGAGAATTATTTGGATGCTGCCGCGAGTTCGTCGTTCGCCATGGACTGCAATACTGCGAGGTTCCGTAGTATTTCATACGCCCCGTGCCACTGCGAGTAGTCCGGCCCCTGCATCCAGGCCCCGAACTTGGCCGTGCGGCCGTAGTCGTGCCATATATCGAAATAGATGAACTTGATGGGCTGGTCAAACGGCGTCGTGGTGTAAAGCCCTTTGGCTTTCAGCGGCGCGATGATAGTGTCGGCTTGCTTCAGCATGCCCGTCACGGTAGAGGTAACCTGGTTGGCCCCGGCGTAGAAATTCGTTACGAAATCGGACGCGTGGCACTGCAGGCACACCATCTGCATCCTCGTCCCATTGGCAGCGGCGTCCGGCCTCGCGGTGGTGTACTGGGCTGCCAGAAAATTGGTCAGGCGGGCACCGACGTCATGAGACCCGGGAACATTCCCGATGGCGCTGATATGGCAAACCGCGCAGGTAGGAGCAGGCATGTCCTTGATGGTAAGGGCACCCGGTGCGGCGTTCCAGTTATAGGCCGCTCCCAGAGTGGCGTACTTGATGCCGTGAGCAGATTCCTGGAATATCTCCCACTGGGGATGGTCAGGCCCGATGTGGCAGGCGCTGCAGGTTTCGGGCTTGCGGGCCTGTTCGAGGCTGAAAGTGTGGGTCAGGTGACATGACTGGCAACGCCCTACGGACCCGTCGGCGTTCGGCTGACCTATCTGATGACAGGTATTGCATGTATAAGACAGAAGGTTGTTTCCCTCGAGGGCGGCAAGCGGATGTTCGGTCTTGCTGGGGTCGAAACCGCCTTCCGGGACGGCCTGGTACATGGCGAGTTCCGCCGGTGTCAGCGAACTCACGCCGTTCACGGCGACAAAAGCCGGAAGCGAGTGCCTGCCCTGCTGGAACTGGCTTACCTGGTCAGGATGGCATTTCTGGCAGGTCGCGGGGGTGGGAGAAACGAGCCGGTATGTGCCGAAGTGGGCCTGGGCGCCCGGGTAATCGGCAGGCACCTGGTGGCAGTCGAAGCAGGTCACCCCTTTTTGAGCCATAACGCTGGACTCGAACTGCTGTGTGATCCCCGGCGTCGACGCGTTGTGACACGCATAACAAACGTTTGATTGAAGTTTACCGGTCGTAAGGGTGATTGTGTTCGTACCCGTGGTGAAGATGTTCGTCATCGCGGAGGTTGTACCAAGCGAACTGCCGGTAGTTGTCGTTTTGCAGGCTGAAAACGACAGGGGAACGACGACTAGAGCGATCAGGCACATGAATGCCATGAACATACGGATTTCCCAGCGCGGGGCATTATTCGTATCGGACGTACGCATACCGGATCCCTCCTGTAAATTAGTTCTAACCAGATCCACGACCAGCATATTTTAGCATCTGCCGGCCGTGATTGCCCACCCGGATTTACAAAAAAAGTGAAACCTTAATATTCCCGTTCGGGCAGCAATTCCTGATATTCCATCTCAAGCCTCATCTTGTGCTTGAGTTCTTCCTGAGCGAGGCGGGCGCAAAGCAGCTTGGCAGCCTCCAGGCGGAATACCGACATAAGCCGGGAGTAGAAGACCACGGACTGTTCTTCACGCTTCATGGCAAAAATAAGGACATCCTGCAAACCCGCCCCGACCAGGGTGTCCGGGCCCTGCAGATAATCGCTTAATTTAAGGTCGGTCAGTACAGCGGTGTTCAGGTCGCGGGGCTCCCAACCCGATTCTTTCATCTTGCGCAGTATCCCGGCATGTTTTAATTCTTCGGAAGCCAACTCCTCCAGCATCTTTACAGCCGCAGGGTCTTGCGTATCGCGCCCGGCTTCGATATACAGGGCCTGCGAGGCGATTTCCTTATAAATAGCGTTGTCCCAAATCTCTGCAAGTTCGTCGTTCAAATTGCCTCCGTCGCCGGCATATCAAGCTGAGTCGTGCCAGGCAGCTTATGTTAACAGCAGGAACTCCGGGTTTCAATAAATATTTGAAATATTATGTTACAATTTTATCAAATCCGGCTTGACCCGGCTTTCAGGGTGTGATATAAAATCTGGAAGTATCACCGTGCGCTTGTCGAAAATCCGGAGGAAAGAAACATGAAAATCAAAATCCTGCAAAAAGACATCATCGGATATGTTTTCTTACTGGCCCTCGCGGCGGTATGCATAACGATAGGTGCGCGGGTACTTTCGACACATCGCCCTGTTTCCGGCTCTTTCGGATTAGCGCTGGGGGTAGCCCTGATAATAGCCTTTTTCAGCATGATAATCCGCAAAGATTAAACTTTAGCTCCGATTTCCTAGCAATCGCGCGATTCACACCGCTTCCTTTTACCCCGAACGGTTAGCCGTTTGCCCCCCCGTGAAGTCCTACAAACTGTTATAAAGAGACACAAAGTAGGATAATTCTTACAACAACTTCAGCCAAATACGGATAGCATAACCGGTTGTAACGGTATAGCATAATATACATAAGGGACTAACCCGTTTGAGATGCATGTAAAATAACACGGTATTTTATGGCTTGTGCCATGGATTTTTTTAGGAGGGCAGGATGACCAAGCTTCGCCGGACCACTATCGGTCTAAGAGAGACGACTAAGACCAAACTTGATTCCAACCGGGCACCGGGCCAGTGTTATGACGGATTCCTGTGCCAACTGGTCGACCTCTGGGAAAAAAATCACACCGGTGAGAAGCTGGCAACTGCAGGTTCATCGCCCAGAAAAGGCAAAGAGGCAGCCTAGTCCCGTTCGCGGAACTCATCTTTCGACAGCAGCATTAAAATCAGGGCGGCAATACCGAGACCGACCGGAATAGCTGTTATCGATCCGATCAGCGCCAAAAACCAGCGGCGCCGGCATATAGCGCAGATACCCCCGACGATATCCATCAATCCAATCACGGCAAGCACCACCAGAACTATCCAAAAACGCAACAGATAGATCCCATGCGGCGCACCGAACCCGACCGAGAACCCTATAGCCACGAGTACGGCGAAACCTGCGGCCAATAACCACACTACCCCAGCGATTATGTCCAACCACCCGGCGATAATGGGTTTAACGGTCTTTCCCATTTCCACAATATACCATCACGCGCTTTCCTGTGTACGCCTCCGGTTCAGCAGCATAACCAGCTTTGCAGAAAACCTCTGGTTTAGTGTATCATCCGAAATGTTATGACTCGCGAAAGATGGATACACTACATCAAAATAGCCGGCATTTTGCTGGCAGTTGTCCTATTGAGCTTCGTTGTGGCTTACTACTTCAACCGGCTCGTGAAAGAACTCAACCTGCCCATTTACAAGTATGCCTGGCTGGCATATGCGGTCGTTTTCGTAGTCACTCTGGTCGCCAACCTGACGGTACTTGCCCCCGTGCCCATTGCGGTGATAGTCATGACCGTCGTGGCCAAAGAATGGAATCCTGCCCTGGCAGCACTTTCCGCGGCGGCAGGGGGGACCCTGGGGGAATTGAGCGGATATTACGCCGGCTACGCCGGACGCAAGATAGCTATAACAAGTGATTTTATCGGTTTCGACCGAGTGGAAAAATGGATAAACCATTACGGGGCCTGGGCCATCGTTTTCCTGGCATTCCAGCCCCTCGTGCCTTTCGATGTGGGAGGCCTTATCGCCGGGGCTGCCAAAATGCCGATGCGCAAATTCCTGCCCGCGCTTTTTGCAGGAAAACTCCCAAAATACCTGATCATGGCTTATGCCGCAGTGGGGTTGATCCAGTTCCTGCCCAAGTCATGGTTTTCCTGATTATTTGTAGTCCCGCCCCCTGGTTTGGTCAATCGCTTTTAGTGCCTGCCAACCAGGCAAAACAGGACTGCGCAGTTGACAACACCGGAAAAGAATGGTAATGTGAATTGTTGCGCAAAATAGACAAATCGCTATACATCGGTAATCTTTTATAGGGCAGGAGGTGCCGCAAAAAGCAAAGGTAAAGACAAAACGCTACAATCTGTTGTCGTGATTACAGAATGGATGCGCGGAAGGAACACTGCCTGACAGTGTTAAAGGGTGAAAACCCGTCCGCCCAGACCGATAATATTTCAGGGGATACAGAATCCCGGTGTCAGTGTCATCAGTCTGAAAGTCACGCGGGAAGAGAGCAGCGAAATGTTTGACCTTGGCCGCAAATCAGGTATCATGGGCAGAGATATGAGAGTTATCGTTGGCGTCAGCCAGCGAATGGACCCGGAGTGCCAGGCGGCATCTGGGTTGTTTTTTGTTTAACCGACAAATCCGTTTCATCATTGTTTCCATATAGAAATAGAGAACAAAATTAGGTAGGAGGAAAATAATGCCTTTCAAACTCGGACCCATGGAGCTCGTTATCATCCTCGTCATCGTCTTCATCATCTTCGGCGCCGGCAAACTGCCCCAGATTTTTTCGGACACGGGAAAGGCCATGCGCAATTTCCGCGAGTCACAGAAGAATGACGACGGCGAAGAAGTAGTAGTCGTCCGCCGCAAGAAAAAAACCACCAAGTCGACCTAAAAGCATAACCTCTAACAGGAGATAAAACCTTGAGTTTTCTAGGCATGGATATCGGATGGGGGGAGATCCTCATCATCCTGATCGTCGCCCTGGTGGTAGTAGGCCCTGAGAAACTGCCTTCTTACGCGCGTAAAGGCGCCCGTTTCGTGCGGAACATCCAAAAGGTGACCACCAATCTCACGGGCCAGATATCCAAGGCCATCAACCTGGACGACGAAGAGGGAGGCAAAGCCTCGGACTTTAAAAAAGACTTGATGGCGGCCAAGAAATCCCTCGAAAAGGACGTGGCCGAGCTCAAGTCCTCATTCGACGAGCAAGCCAAGACCATCTCCAAGACAATCGACGACGGCACAAAGGATGTTTCTGCGAGCCTTAAACAGAGTGCAACCGAAATATCTAGCACACTTTCCGCACAGGCGAACGAGATAAAGACCACTTTGGAAGCCCAGGGCGACGCTGTTTCCAAGACAATCGAAACCGGCGTCAAAGAAACCGCAGCCAGCATCGAACAGGCGACCGCAGAGGTTCCGGCCCCGGCCGGGGCTTCTGCTCCGCCCTCGATGGTGCCCCCACCCCCGGCACCCGCCGTGATCCCCGGGAATGGCGACATAAACTAGTAATCGGGTAGAACATGGTAGATGAACCTGTCGCAATAGCGGGAATCGAAGGCCGGGCCCCTTTCATGCAGCATCTTAAAGAGCTGCGCAACCGGGTGCTTTACGCTGCGCTTTCCGTCGCAGGCGGCCTGGGCATCGGTATGATCTTCGGAAACCGATTCATCGAACTGTTGAAAGAGCCTGCAGGCAGGATCAACCTCGTAACTCTCGACCTCATAGAACCGGTGAGCGTTTATTTCAAGGTTAGCCTGACTGCCGGGTTCATCATGGCGATGCCCTTCATCATCTACCAGATTTTTGCCTTTGTCGCACCCGGCCTGACGCCCAAAGAAAAACGCTACGTTTTCACCGTCATCCCGGCCATCACCTTCATGTTCCTGGCCGGCGTGGCTTTCGCCTATTTCGTGGCCCTCCCCCCGGCACTTGGGTTCCTCTACGGCTTCAACGCCAACGTGGCGCAACCGCTGCCATCGCTTTCAAACTATATCGATATAGTAAGTAAGATCCTTCTAATAATCGGGATTATTTTCGAGACGCCTTTTGTCATCCTGGGGCTTGCCAGGCTTGGAGTCGTTTCACCCCAGTGGCTGGCCTCCCGCCGTAAATGGTGGATAGTGCTCGCATTTATCATAGCCGCGGTTGTAGGCCCCACACCCGACCCGGTCACCCAGACCATCCTGGCGGTGACCATGATCCTTCTTCTGGAAGTCGGCATCCTGCTGGCCCGGATAGTCTATAGAAAACGACCGCAACCGGCGTAAAACCGGGAATCCTCCCCTGTGACATCTGCTCGCCGGGTTCGCGATAACGGCCTTTTTCTGGTGGCTCAACCGCGACCGGCAACCGGCCCTCGTAGAATCCGACGAAACACCCCCGTAACAGCTAATTTCACCTTCGTGCTCCCGGTGTATAATGAATAAATAAGCCAAAACCGCGCCAGGGGAGCGTGTTTCATTCAGGAGACAAGGGTGTACGAACATTACAAACAACCGGTATTGCCTTTCCCCGCTTTCGTAAAGCGGCTCGTGCGCCACATCGGAATAGCGATATCGATACTCGCAGTTTCGCTGGGAATCGGGGTGATTGGCTACCACACCCTCGGCGGACTCGGTTGGGTAGATTCCCTGCTCAACGCTTCCATGATCCTGGGCGGTATGGGGCCTGTAAATGCCCTCACCAGCAATTCAGCCAAGATATTCGCCTCGCTATATGCTCTTTTTGCAGGAATGATTTTCCTTGTGGCGGCGGGCGTGCTCATAGCCCCGGTTGCACACAGACTGCTGCACCGCTTCCACCTGAATACTTCTTCAAAATCATAATATGACCACAGTACGCCGTTCCAGTATGGAAATTATCTTTGATTCTCATGGTATTCTCTTCATCCCTTGACATGTTGTTACACCTTATGTAATATAGCGACATGACCGGAAATCAAAATAGCCTATGACAGACAGCGATAAATCAAAAGCAGGCAGCCGCAAACCTTCACGATTCGGGAGGCATCCTCAGGCGGGGTATACCACCCAGGCAAGCGTATGGATCGAAAAAGATGGGGAGTTATATCTCGGTGGCGGCCGTGCCATGCTGCTTGAACGTCTGGAGCAGCTCGGCTCCATAGCCGCCGCTGCCCGCTCGATGGGGCTCACTTACCGCAATGCATGGCTCTGGATAGACGCGATGAACCGCCTGGCTCCTTACCCTGTGGTTCAAAAAATAACAGGAGGCGCCGGCGGAGGGCATGCCCAGCTAACTGACGAAGGACGCAAAGCCGTAGCGGAATACAAGGAATTGCGCTCTAAACTCGCCGAACTATTTCCTGTCGACTAGCTTGCCTCTCTCCTGACCCAACCATCGCCTCTGCAAATCCAAGAGAGTTTACGTTTTACACCCTATGCCCATTAATGTAAAATAGGCGTAACTCCGGGCGGTTAGCTCAGTGGTTAGAGCGCTTGCTTCACACGCAAGAAGTCAGAGGTTCAAATCCTCTACCGCCCACCATACTGATTGCTTAAATGGTTGCTTGAGAATGGTGCTGCCGTCGCACTATCGCCAGGGGAAAAAGACTAGCTTTCCAGCATCTTACCTTTTTCATAACTACCCAGCATCCGCTCCATGCTTACAACCTTGCCTAAGTTTTTCAGGGCGCGCTGCACTTCCGGAGCATCTATTCCGGCTTCCAGGTCCAGGTAGAAGTAGTATTGCCAGACGTCTCCGATGACCGGCCGTGACTCGATCTTGGTGAGATTGATACCCTCGTCGGCAAAGCACTTCAAGCACAAGAATAGACTTCCGGGGATATTTTTCGCCCGAATGACCAGGGAACTTTTATTGGGCTTATCTGTCAGAGGGGCTCCGTCCCGGGCGATGATCAGGAAACGGGTGTAATTTTTCTTATTGGTACCTATATCACGCGACAGGACATGCATCCTATATAGTTCGGCAGTAAGTTTTGGGGCGATAGCTGCTGCATGGTGTAAGTTTTGCTCTTTAATCATTCGAACAGCGCCCGCGGTGTCATCGGTCTCGATGCGCTTGATTTGAGGATGCTGGTCCAGAAAATGATGGCTCTCCGCCATGGCAGTCGGGTGGCTGTAAACTTCGGTGATGCTTTTAATATCAGCGCCGGGGAAAGCAATAAGGTTATGTACGATGTGCAGGTATACCTCGGCGGCAATAGAGGAATCATATTTAAGCAACAGATCGTAATTGTCCAGGAATGAACCATAACTGGAGTTTTCAATGGCCACCACCCCATACTGCGCGGTGCCCTTTTTGATGTCCTCGAATACCTGCTGGTAAGTAGGGCTCTCGATGATTTCGGTCTCGTCCGGAAAATAGGAACGAGCTACGATATCGTGGAACGAACCGCGGGCTCCCTGGATAGAAATCTTGACCATGGTTCACCTCCTGCAGCCGGGCGCAGAGCTAATAATAGATGAAGAATTGTGTAAAAACAAGACACGGTCTTTTTCCCTCCGCAAACCGGTGGTGAGCACTCATTTTTTAATATGCGTTGTTTGACAGGAGAAAAGCACCATGTTACAATCCCGCCATCGTATAGGATGGTTCATGGGCATTATGCATTTTCAAGGACATTTAAAGTTCACATTTACCCGGCGCAAATCGATGCGCTCGGGTGTTGTACTCACAAGGTAAAAATATCCATGTAATGTCAAGAGTACCTCCCGAAAGGGAGGTTTTTAGTTACCGGGAGTTTTATCCAAATAGATGATAGACGCAACCTCCCTGCCGCAAATCATAGAAGCTAACGGCAAAAAATGGCCGAAGCAACCGGCTATGTGCATGAAAAAGTTTGGCATCTGGCGGCGTTATGGATGGGAAGAATATTTAAAGAATGTAAAATATTTTTCACTCGGTATGATCAGCCTGGGACTGGTGCCCGGGGACGTTGTCGCAATCATCGGTGATAACGAACCAGAATGGTTCTGGGGGGAGTTCGCCGTGCAGGCGGCAGGCGGGATCGTCACAGGTATCTTCGTGGACTCGGTACCGTCCGAAGTTGAACATATCGCCACCCACTCCGGAGCCCGATTCGCCCTCGTAAACGACCAGGAGCAGGTAGATAAATTTCTGGAGTTACAATCCAGGCTGCCAAACATCGAACGCATCATCTACTGGGAAGCTAAAGGCCTCAAGAACTACGATGAACCCCTGCTTATCTCCTTCAGCGAAGTATTGCAAGCGGGGACTGAGTATGAGCGGAACCACCCCGGTCTATTTGAGGCCAATATTTCGAAAATAAACCCGGATGACATCGCTTTCATATACTACACTTCCGGTACGACAGGCCTACCCAAAGGGGCACGTTTGAGCCACCGGTCGCTGATAACCACAGCAGAAGCATTCCTTGACAGGTTCCCGCTAACCGAAGCAGACGACCTGATTTCAAATTTCCCTGCCGCCTGGGTTGGAGACAGTTTCTTCGCTACGGTTCCCCATCTTCTATCCGGTGCGCGGCTCAACTTTCCCGAAGAACCTGAGACGATAGCGATGGATACGCGGGAGGTCGGCCCCAATTTCGTCATTTACGGGCCGCGCCAGTGGGAAAGTCTCGTCAGCGATATCCAGGTCAAGATGTTGGACGCCCACTTTTTTAAGCGTTTTGTTTATAACTTGATTATGCCTATGGGTTATAAAATGGCAGACATCAAACTGGCGGGCGCCAGACCCAATTTAGGCTGGCGGTTTTTGTATCGCGTGGCGGATATGTTGCTGTTCCACCCGCTCAAAGACCAGTTGGGACTGAGCCGGGTCCGCTTCGCGGTCACCGGAAGTTCTGTTTTAAGCCTGGATACATTTCGCCTAATCCATGCTATCGGCATCGAGCTGCGACAGAATTATGCCAGCACCGAGGCCGGTTACATCTCTTCGCATGGTGAAGGTGAAATCCGCTTCGAGAGCGTTGGAAGGCCGGTGCGAGGAACCGAGGTGAGACTGATGGATACCGGCGAACTGCTGGTGAGAAGTTCCTCGATGTTTAGCGGCTATCATAAAAACCCTGCAAAAACCGCCGAAACGATGTCCAACGGATGGTGTAAAACCGGAGATGCGGTGAACATCGACGAGCAGGGGCACATCATCTTCCTGGACCGCCTGGAGCATATGGGTGAACTTGCTTCAGGCATCAAATACGCTCCCCAGTATATCGAGAGCCGCCTGCGCTTCAGCCCCTATATCAAGGACGCGATGGTCGTGGGCGGGCGTGAGCGCGATTATGTCTCGGCTATTATCAACATGGATTTCACCCAGGTCGGCAAATGGGCTGAGCGCAACCGCGTGGCCTACACCACTTTCGTTGATCTTTCTCAAAAGAAAGAGGTGGCTGACCTTATCCAGAAAGACCTTATCCGGGTCAACCGATTCCTCCCTTCTGTTTCTCGCGCACGGCGTTTCGTTTTACTGCATAAGGAATTCGACCCGGACGAGTCGGAACTCACACGGACGCGCAAACTGAGGCGCGAGTTTATGGAAAAACGTTACAAGGAACTCATCGAGAGCATGTATGGTTCGAGCGCCGAGGTCAAGGTGGAAGCCCCTGTGACATACCGTGACGGCCGGCGCGGTGTTGTAACTACGAGCATCAAGGTAAGGGAGGTGCCGGAAGGCTAAATGTCCATGTTCTTACAGTTCACAGTAACCGGAATAGCCGTCGGGCTGGTTTACTCCCTGATCGCGCTCGGGTTCGTCATGGTCTGGAAATCCAGCGGCGTCGCCAATCTTTCCATGGGGCAAATGCTGCTGCTCTTTGCCTGGTTCGCATACAGCATGCTGGCCCAAAAAGGGATCCCGATCTGGCTGGCGCTCATCCTGGTGCTCGTTTTTTCGCTGGCAGTCGGATGGCTTATGGAGAGGGTGATCCTGCGGCCGCTGATAGCACAACCCATACTTTCGCTGATCACGGTCACGCTCGGGGTGTCTTTCGTGATAACCGGCCTGGTGAGTTTTCTCTGGCCGAAGGGAATAGCTGCGTTGCCCCGCCTTTTCCCTCAGAATCCCGTTCACATCGGAAGCGCCATAGTTTCTCAGGAGTACTTGTGGGCGGCCGTCATTTCGCTGATGCTTTTTGCACTTCTCTCGCTTTATTTCAAATATAACCGCACAGGTATAGTGATGCGCGCGACGGCTGATGACCAGAAGGCCGTACAGGCTTGCGGTATAGCTGTGACCAAAATATTCTCCAGGTCATGGATGCTTGCGGGAGCTCTGGCGGCAATAAGCGGGGTCCTCATGGCCAGCATTGGCGGGATCACGTTCGGCCTGGTGGATACAGGTATGAGGGCTTTTTCGGTAGTTATCCTGGGTGGTTTGGATTCCTTCCTGGGGGCGATAGTTGCCGGGCCGATCATCGGACTGGCCCAGATGGTGGGCGGCGGGTATTTGACACCTCTCACATGGCCCGGCGTGAACGACGTTATCCCTTTCATCATCATCATTATCGTGATGTTCATCAAACCCTTTGGTCTGTTCGGTGAAGAACGCATAGAGAGGATTTAAGATTGGACCTGCCTACCGGCATACGAAGTTTCAGTTACGGCGAGGATATGGCTGTATTCCGGACCAAAACCCACTGGTTCTGGTTATTGCTTTTACTGGCTGTATTGTTCAGCATGCCGTTGTTTTTGGCTAATTATTGGCTCAGCGTCGCCAATCTCATATTTATAACGATCATCGCGGCTACCGGGCTGAATATTCTAACGGGCTACTGCGGCCAGTTATCCATCGGTCACGCGGGCTTTATGGCGGTAGGCGCCTACACCTCTGTTATCTTGACAACCCGTTTCGGTCTCCCCTTTCCGCTGGTTCTGCTCAGTTCAGGGATAATGGCAGGGTTGATCGGCATGTTGTTCGGCATATCGTCGCTTAGAATCAAAGGGTTTTACCTGGCTATCAGTACTCTGGCGGCCCAATTTATCATCCTCTGGGTCATCAGCCACTGGGATAGCGTCACGGGCGGGACCAACGGCCTGCCCGTCCCCCCGGCCAAAGTTTTGGGGTTGGTACTTAAAAGCCAGTCTGATAAATTTTACCTGATATTGATTGTGACCATTATTATCATCTTCGTAGCCAAAAACCTGAGCCGCACAAAGACCGGGCGTGCATTTGTCGCCATAAGGGATAACGACCTGGCTGCCGAGGTGATGGGAGTCAACCCTTTCAGATATAAACTGCTGGCTTTTTTCACAGGATGTTTTTTCGCCGGCATTGCAGGGTCTTTATTCGCTCACTGGACCGGCTATATAAACCCTGAGAGTTTTCCGTTTACCAATTCCATCCTTTACATCGGCATGATTATTATCGGCGGGCTGGGTACTACCGTCGGCCCGATTTTCGGTGTTATCTTCATCCAGCTCCTGGATGTGCTTGTGACGCATGTCTCTCCAACTCTGCAGGCGGCTTTTCCCGGCCTATCGAGCGGTTTTGTAGTCGGAATAGCTCCGATGCTTTTTGGTGTGACAATCATACTTTTCATCATTTTCGAACCCCGCGGATTGGCCCACCGATGGCAGATTTTCAAGACTTCTTACCGGCTCTGGCCCTTTTCATACTAACTGAACCAGAGGAGGAAGTATGTAAACGGCACCCGGGGTTATCATTATTAAGTTCGAAATTAAGTTCGAAATAATAGGAGGAAGAAATGCAACATATGTCGGTAAGCCGGAGAGAATTTCTGAAAGTTGCGGGCGCACTCGGACTTGTTGCAGCCACAGGAGGCAGTCTGCCGCTGTTCACTGCATGCGGCGCCAAAGTCAAGACGGGACAAACGCTCAAAGTCGGGTCTATGACCCCTTCCACCGGACCGGCAGCGGAAAAGGGCAAACCCGGCCAGGACGGGCTGCTTGACTGTTTCAATTACATCAATACCGAACTTAAGGGGGTGAATGGCCACCTGATCGAGCCGGTCTGGCGGGACAGCAAGTATGACCCGGCCGTGGTCGCCACAATCGTCCCTGAGTTTATGGATGCGGGTTGCTTGATCTTCACGACGCACGCCTCCGCCGAAATGACCGCCGCCATGGCCATAGCCAATCCGGCTGAGTTCCCCGGAATCTCGACTTTCACTTCCCAAACGCTCTATCATCCGCCCAAGCATATTTATGGCCAGATGCCGGATTATGGTGACGACTGGATCGCGTTCGCAAAATATTACCTCGCCAACATCTGGAAGGGCACGGGCAAACCAAGGATGGCGTTGCACCTTTTAAATAACTCAACCGGCAAAGGAGCGGAATACGGCGCTGATGCGATGGCAGACACTCTCGGGATCCAGATTGTTGCCAATGAGCAGCATACGGCCACAATCACCTCCGCCATAGACAGCCTGACCAGAATCAAAGCCCAAAACCCGGATGTCATGTTCATTTCCAGCACTCCTCAACCGACTTCGATTATCCTCAAGGACGCCCATAGCCTGGGCTTGTACCCGGGGATAACTGTTGGATGCGCTCACGCGAGTTTTACCAGCGCGCTAGTACAGCTCGCGGGTGCGGACGTCTCCGAAGGTGTTTATGGAGTCTATTCGACCGTGACCTGGACTGACAACGTTCCCGGGATTGCCAAAGCAACCGAGTACTGCAAAAAGTACAACAGCCAGGACTTCGGTAACATGGATTATCTCTCCACGTGGTCAACCGGCCTGGTGATTGCCCAGATACTGAAGCAGGCTTTGGATAATGTCGGCTACGATGTTCTGGCCAAGGGTGATGTCAATTCCTGGAGAGCGATAGAAAAATCAGGGATTCAAAAGCTGAACGGGTATGGTGTCGAGGGGATGACCGCTGAAGTCGGTTATGTGCCAGGGGACCAAAGGCTTTCCAAGTCTCTCAAAATGTACCGTATCACCGGGGGCAACATCACCTCTATAGGCAACTGGATAGCCGCTCCTTATATCAAATACGAAGATTATTCCTGGTTCCCCAAGTCATAATGCCTTTGCGGGAGCACCGGGAAATGCCCGGTGCTCCTTTAGAGAAGATGTCATGCTCAAGCTCAACAATATAGAGGTCGCCTATCTCAACATCATCCGCGTACTGCACGGGGTGTCCCTGCAGGTCGAAGACGGCAGCATCGTGGCGCTCCTGGGGGCTAACGGGGCTGGAAAATCCACAACTCTCAAGGCCATCTCGGGGCTGCTCCACGTCGAAGATGGGGCAGTCACGGATGGCGAGATTGAGTGGAACGGGGCAAAGATACATAAGAAAAACGCCGAAGAGATAGGCAAAATGGGCATTATCCAGGCTCTCGAAGGCAGGCACGTGTTCGGGCACCTCACTGTCGAAGAGAACTTGATTGTGGGTTCATACAACCGCAAGGACCGCGGCGCTATAAAAAGCGATATCGAGATGGTATATGACTATTTCCCCAGACTGAAAGCTCTCCGCCGAAAAATGAGCGGGTATCTTTCCGGGGGCGAACAACAGATGCTTGTCATCGGGCGGGCGATGGTCGCACAGCCTAAGCTTATGATGCTTGATGAACCTTCGCTCGGGCTGGCGCCTCTGCTCGTGGAAGAGATTTACGAGATAATCCGCCGTTTCAATACCGAGCGTAAGGTATCCGTTCTTCTGGTGGAACAGAACGTGAGGGTCGCTTTAGGTATCGCCCATTATGGTTATGTCATGGAGAACGGGCGCGTCGTGCTGGATGGGACGGCTGATTTCCTGAAGAATAACGAGGATATCAAGGAGTTTTATCTCGGCCTCTCGGCCGTAGGGGCTCAAAAGAGCTTCCGCGCCGTCAAGCACTATAAGAGACGGAAAAGGTGGCTGTAATGCAATCGCCCTATTTCGATCATTTTGAGACGATGAGTGAGGAAGCCCGGGCGCGGCACCAGGCAGCCGGGCTTTTTCAGACAATTCAAAATGCATATGCAAAATCGGTTTCCGCAAGAGAAATAATTGATCGCTCCGGGGTTAAGCCGGGAGATGTTAAAACCGTCGCTGATCTGCAAAAACTGCCCATCACACGGAAGAACGACCTTATAGACCTAGAAAAACAAAGGCTCTTCGGCGGTTTTCTGACAGTCCCGTTTGAGGAAGTGGCACGTATCTTCATATCCCCGGGGCCCATCTATGAGCCCTTGCATGCAGAAAGCATCAAATGGTTTGCAAAATCATTCTGGGCTTCAGGTTTGCGCAAGGGAGACATTGCGGTCAACACATTCAACTTTCACATGTCCCCGGCCGGGATGTTGTTTCACGAAGCTATCAGGGATTGCGGAGCCACTGCGCTGCCCATGGGCACGGGCAACACCGAAATCCTTATACGCGCCATGCTGGACTTAAAAGCCAGCGTTTTTGTCGGCACTCCCAGCCATCTGCTCAGCGTGATTAAAAAAGCCGAAGAACTGGGGCATCCGTGGGCAGAATTCAACGTAAAGAAGGCATGGTTTACCGGTGAAATGTTGACTGCGTCAATGCGGCACACTCTCGAGTCGGTATACGGAATAGATACCTATCAGGCCTATGCAGTGAGCGAGCCCGGCGGGGCATTGGCTTATGAATGCAGTGAGAAAAACGGACTGCATTTCATGGACGATTATATTATCGAAATTGTAGATCCGGTCACAGGCAAACAATTCGGAGCGGGTGAAGTCGGGGAGGTCGTTGTCACTCCGATCAACAACCCGACCTGGGGGCTCATCCGTTTTGGAACAGGTGACCTGTCCTCATTCGTTGCAGGCGGCTGTCGATGCGGCCGTACCGCGCACCGTCTCACGGGCATAGCAGGCAGGGTAGGAGACTCGGTCAAGGTACGCGGACAATTCGTGGTAGGCAAGCAGGCGGCTGATATTTTTTCTGGATTTGCCGATATTACCCGGGCTCAGATCACGGTTGAACGCCCCAACGAGCGCGACGAAATGACTTTTAGATTTGAATTACGACCCGGGGACTGCGATAAAGAGGCCCTTTCCAAAGATATCGCCAGGAAATTCCAGAACTTGTGTTTGCTGAGGCCCGACAGGATCGAGTATGTGGAGATAGGGACTATCGGGGAGGCTGCGAAAACTGTGGTTGACCTGAGGCGGTTTGTCTAGCTGATTTTCCCCCGCTGAAAAAGCTGGTGTAACCCGCCGTTAACAACACAACAGCCGTCTATTTTCTCTCTCCGAGATAAGCCGAAATAACGCCAGGGTTGGCTTTAATTTCAGCAGGTGTGCCCTCGGCGATCTTGCTTCCAAAATCCAGGACAATAATCCGATCAGCCAGGTCCATCACCACTTCCATATCGTGCTCGATGAGAACGATGCTTTTGACCCCGTCCCGCAGGACCCGCGTTTCAGAGTAGGTTTCCCCCTGCCCTTCAAAGATGTCCACGATGAAACGGGCGATGTCCTCTTTTTCCTCGATGTTCATGCCTGCCATAGGTTCATCCAATAGTAAAACATTCGGCTCAAGCGCCAGGGCCCTTCCCAGCTCGACGCGCTTCCGCATGCCGTACGGCAAGGTGCCTACATTACTTTTACGGATTGGCTCCATCTCCAGGAAGTCGATGATATCCTCAACCGTGCGGCGATGGCAGATCTCTTCTTTATGCGCCGGGCCAAAATAGAGCGCCCCGGACAGAAAGTTCTGATGCATAAGCACGTGCCGGGCAGCCATCAAGTTGTCGAGAGTGGAGAGCCCGGTATAAAGCTCAATATTCTGGAAGGTGCGTGCCAGACCGAGTTTGGCGATTGAGTTCGGTCGCTTGCGCGTGATGCGCTGCCCTCGATAAAAAACCTCTCCCTCCTGGGGATGATAGAAGCCGCTGATGCAATTGAAAAGGCAGGTTTTTCCTGCACCGTTGGGACCGATGACAGCGAGAATCTCATTTTCTCTGACATCAATAGTGATATCGGAAAGTGCTTTGACCCCTCCGAAAGAAAGAGATAAGTTTTCTACACGGATAACAGGTTGTCCCCGGGATGAAATACTTCCGGCGGGTGCGTCCAATTCAACCCTGGGCACTTTGTTCCTCCGCGTCTAACCTTGCCTTATATTCTGCCATTCGAGAGCATGTGTCGGTTGAACAGGTGACGTTTGAGGTTTTCTTACTTGTACCCGGTCGTCTCGAAGCTCCGGTGCACTTTACCTTGCCGTCCTTGTAAACCATGAGGGTAACCTCGTCACGACAAATATCGCAAAAAATAGTGGCGGCAGTTACTTGCCAATCAGGCATGGCGACCCCCTGAATCCACAGAAAGTGGCTAATATTACTCTATCGACAAGTTAAAACACAAGCTGAAAAAGAAATAGTCCGTCTCCCGGATACGACGCCATCGCCCTGGTCTAAAAGCGATGGAAATAATCCGGGAGTCAGTTTATACTCAAATATACGTGGATTTCTCGACCAGCTCCGGCAAGGGTAACAGCATTTCCATTACATCATCAGAAATCATTTTGAGGGCATTTTGCCTGCAGGAGAAAAAGTGACGCTGGTATTATTAGTTGGAACCGGCGGGTTCCTGGGTTCCATCGCCCGCTATCTGTTGAGCGGATGGGTGCAACGTTTGGTCCAGGATTCTTGGTTCCCTTATGGCACCATGACGGTCAACATCGCCGGATGCCTGGTGATTGGTACGATTGCCGGGCTGGCTGAAAGCCGGGGAATACTCTCCCCGAACTCCCGGGCTTTCCTCCTGGTGGGGGTGCTTGGCGGATTCACAACATTCTCAAGCTTCAGCTACGATACAGTTTCTCTTTTCAATGGAGGCCGGACATTCGCAGCCTTGCTGAATGTCGCAGTACAGGTATTGCTGGGCATCACGGCCACTCTGTTGAGCTACAACCTGGTGCATAAAATAGGAGGCGCCCAATGATACTCCCAGAGGAAGGACAACTGCTGCGGATCTTTATCGGAGAAAGCGATCGGCACGGAGGCCTCCCTCTTTATGAATGGATAGTGCGTGAGGCACGCAGGCGCGGACTGGCCGGCGCCACGGTGCTCCGAGGTATCGCGGGATTCGGAGCAGGTTCCCGGATCCACACAGCTAATATCCTGCGGATGTCGCTTGACCTTCCTATCATCGTCGAGATAATAGATAAACCAGAACTTATCGAGGCTTTCCTTCCTGTGGTCGACGGTGTTGTAAAAGAGGGACTCGTCACAACCGAGAAAGCCCACATCAAGCTTTACCGTTCTCTCAAATCCGAACAGGTATAATTCCCAAAACATACATAATAGATGAGCGTATTGTCGTACTCCTCTTGAGTAGGAGGGATTATCAGACTCAAATTCTTTATAAAGGGTATTGACAGGCAGGGAATGGCTTGTTAGAATATATTCGCATGTTTGAATATTTAATAAAACCAATTGGAGGCCATACGTGCCGAGCCCACAACAAATAGAGATTTTCAAGATGCAGGCAGAGATCTGCAAAACCCTCTCAGACCCCAAAAGACTCATGATAGTTCATGAATTGAGAGAAGGGGAGCTTTCGGTCGGGCAACTGGGCACACGGCTGGAATTGCCCCAGGCCAACGTGTCACAGCACCTGGCCATACTGCGTAAACGGGGGGTAGTAGGCACCCGCCGTGAAGGCACAACGGTTTTCTACAGCCTGGCCAGCTGCAAAATAGGAGAGGCCTGCGATATGGTGCGTAACGTTCTCAGCGAACAACTGTCCGGCAACCAGGCCCTGTCTCAAATGCTTGCAGGCAAATAGAAATAATATTAGGAGGAATCGATGGCTGAAGAAGAGAAAAAGAAAAAGGTATCGATGGTGGTCTTTTCCGGGGACATGGACAAACTGTACGCGGCTTTTATCATAGCGACAGGCTCTGCCGCCGCGGGCTTTGACGTGACCATGTTTTTCACTTTCTGGGGCTTGAAAGCACTCCAAAAGAAAGGCGTCTCGACCGGTCATTCCCTCTTCGGGCGCATGATTGGCTGGGTCAATGGCGGGGACATATCCAAAGCCAACCCCAGCCGCTACGGGTTCCTCGGAATGGGCCGCTGGATGTTCCACAAGATGATGAAAAACAAGAACGTCTCAACCCTGCCCGAACTGCGCCAACTCGCGGTTGACCTCGGGGTCAAGATGTATCCGTGCCAGATGACGATGGACGTTATGGAATACGAGCGCGAAAAATTCATCCCCGAAATAACCGATTGTGTCGGAGTAGGCTTCTTTATCGAACAAGCATCCCAATCCGCTTTCACAATGTTCATTTAATAATTTTATAAGGAGGATTTTATGGCAGACGAACTGAAACCCGACCTGGAACTGGATCTCAAGGGGCTTCTTTGTCCCCTACCGATGGTCCGCGTGAGCCAGAACATCACTAAAGTTGCCGTCGGCGGGATAATCAAGGCTACCGCTTCCGACCCTGGGAGCATGGCAGACATCCCCTCATGGGCCCGCACCACTGGCAATGAGGTTGTTAAAACCGAGAGAGACGGCAAGAATTTCGTGTTTTATGTCAAAAGGCTGAAGTAGGATGGACTGGTTTTCCTTTATAGTCGCCGGAATCATGGTTTACGTAGCCGTAGCCGTTTTTCTGATCGGCAGCATCTACCGTGTTATCCAGTGGCGCCGGGCGCCGAAAAGCACGGTGAAGCAGGGGATGTTCCCGCGAGCCGAAAACCCGTTTAAACGCACCCTGAAACTGGGTAAAGACAGCCTTCTTTTCCCCCAGGTGCTGGACACCGACCGCTGGATGTGGTTTTTCGTGATCGGCATGCACCTCGCGGGGATCGGCCTCTTTTTCGGGCACCTGAGGCTGCTGTTCGAAATCACGCCCCTTTATAACGCGCTGGGTGCCGGCGGGATGGAAACACTCGCCAGCTGGGTAGGCGGAGCGATCGGGATATCGCTTTTCATCGCCTTCACATACTTCCTTCTGCGGCGCTTTAAATCGCCCTACCGGGAGCTATCGGTTCCGGAGGATTATCTCCTCCTGTTGCTGATATTGCTGCTGGTCCTGCTGGGAGACCACCTGCGCCTAACTCATCCATTCGACCTGGCTAGCTACCGCGATTACATGTCCAGCCTGCTGCATTTTAAACCCGCTTTCTCGACAGCCATCACGTTTTCTGCGGATAAGTGGGTGCTGGACGCTCACGTCCTTACGGCCAACATGCTCCTCATATATTTCCCCTTCTCCAAACTGGTCCATGCCATGGGGGGCTTCGCCGGAAACCTCCTGAGGAGTGAATGATGGTTACGCGCGAAGAACAGGACCTGGCTGTCAAAATTCTGGATGAAAAGACCAATCGCCAGCTGCTGTATTATCTGGACATATGCACCCGCTGCGGCATCTGCAAAGATGCCTGCCACCAGTACGTAGCGACAGGCGACGTTCTTTATCTGCCTGCTTCCAGGGCGCAGCTGATACGCAAGGTATTCCGCAAATACTTCACGATCCAGGGGAAACTTATACCTTCCGTGGTAGAGGCGACCGCCCCAAACGACAAGCTGCTTGAAGACCTTTACCGCGCCTCGTACGCCTGCACATCCTGCAGACGGTGCATGTACTACTGCCCATTCTCGATAGACACCACCTGGTTCACGTCCATAGGCAGGGCCATGCTGGTCGCCATTGGGCGCGGCGCAACCATCCTCGGTGAACTGGCGGACGCCGCTATCATGAAGGGCGAAAACATCGACATGTTCCGCGACATCCTGATAGAGGGCCTCAAGGACACAGAGGATGAATTCAAAGCCAGAGTGGGAGACCCCGCAGCCACCATACCCATCGGGAAAAAAGGGGCGCATTCCCTGTACGTGGCGCTCGCCGGTACGCATACCATCCTGCCGATGGCCATCATCTTCCACCAGGCCAAGGCTGACTGGAGCCTTTCGCTGTTCGAAGCGGCCAACTACGGCTATTTCTACGGCGACACCGCCAGGGCTAAAAAGATAGCACAGCGTTTCGTGGACGAAGCCAAGGCCCTCGGGGTCCAGGAACTCATCATATCGGAATGCGGACACGCCTACCGCGTGATGGAATTCCTGTACGAAGCCTGGGCGAAAGAGAAGCTTCCCTTCAAGATACGCGCTGTCGTGGACGTAATGCATGACTATATAAAAGAGGGACGAATCAAGCTCAAACCCGGCAGCCTGCTTGAACCGGTGACCTACCATGACCCGTGCCAGGTAGGGCGGAACGGCGGCTTTTATGAAGAACCCAGGAATATAGTGAAAGCCGTAGCCGCAGATTACCGCGAAATGACCCCCAACCGCGAAAAACAGTGGTGCTGCGGGGGCGGCGGGGGCCTTGTGGCGGAAAGCGAGTTCGACACTTTACGACAGGTGAGCGGACAGAAAAAGGTCGAGCAGATACGCAAAACGGGGGCCAAAGTGCTGGTAACGCCATGCGAAAACTGCCGGCTTCAGATAGAGATGCTCAATGAAAAGAATAATCTCGGCATACGCATCAGTTCGATGATGGACCTGGTAGTCGAGTCCATGGACCTACCGGGGGCCAAACCCGCCTAGATTCAACCCTGAGCCCCACTGGAGGGCATGTGAACACCAAAGCGGGGAGCTTCTGCGCAGAAGCTCCCCGCTTTATTTTACGAAGTGACAGAAAGTCAGGAACCGATGCGGCTTTTCAGCTGCCCGCAGCCGCCTTTGATGTCCCGGCCGAAACTCCTCCTGAGGGTAACTGTGATGCGGAGCCGCTTCAATTCTTCTTCGAAGGCCAGGACGGCTTCGGGTTTGGGCGGCTTGTAGTCACAGCCCAGGGTCTCGTTGGCGGCTATAAGGTTCACGTGGCAGTTCATCCCACGAAGCAGATGTGCCAGTTCACGCGCCTGCACAAGGCTGTCGTTGATGCCCTCGAACAAGCAGTACTCGAAAGTCATCCGCCGGCCGGTCGCCTCTATGTATGCTGCGCAGGCCGGGATCAGTTTATCCAGCGGGTATTTACGGTTAAGCGGAACAAGTTTGTTCCTCAGGTCATTGTTCGCAGCATGCAACGAGACCGCAAGTCCCAACTGGAGTTTCTCCTTGCTTAGCTTCTCGATGCCCGGTATGTGCCCGGCGGTGGAAATTGTGATATTGCGCGCCCCGAGTCCAAACCCCCAGGGCGCGTTGAGATGCTCTACCGCCGACATCACATCAAGATAATTGGCGAAGGGTTCGCCCATCCCCATAAATACTATGTTGGAAATTGTGCCTTTGTCCCCCAGCAGCCTCGCGAAGTAGAGCACCTGGTCGCATATTTCGGACACCGCCAGGTTGCGTTCGAATCCCTGCTGGCCGGTCGCGCAGAAAGGGCATCCAGTGGCGCAGCCCACCTGGCTGGAAACGCAAACGGTGTATTGCCCGGTGGATGAGGGAAGCAGGGCAGTTTCGACGGTGCGCCCTTCCCAGAGGCCAAGCAGGGCTTTTACGGTACCGTCCTTGGCTTTCTGGACTTCGATTTCTTCCACGCTCGCAACTTTGATCGTCTGGATCAGCTTGTCCCTGAGCGCTCTGGGGAAATCCGTCATATCATTGAAATTGGCAGCGCGCTTCTGATAAACCCAGGCCAGCAGGGCTTTGGCCCGATAAGCGGGCTCACCGAAGGAGGACATCAATTCCTCGGTTTTGTCAAGGCTGAAATCGGTAATAAAAACAGGTCGTTCAATCATAATAATCCCTTAAATCGAGAAATTTCGCAGGGGGATATTTACTTGCCGATGCGTTCGATGTCACGAGTCAGGAAGAAGCTCAGGACCGTCCTTATCCCGACGATGACCGCCAGGACCGTCACCTGTTCCAGTGTGGGCTGTGCGATAGTTCGCATGATATCGGCGGCGATGAGAAATTCAAGGCCAAGAAGCAGGTGGCGGCCAACGTAAAACCTTATCGTCTCGAGGGGAACGTCCTGGATGTTTCGCCTGGCCAAACCGTTGATTTCACCGCGCAGAAACAGGAAAGCCCCTACCAGCACGCCCCATCCAACCACCACCACACCGATGATACCGACCCCGAGCGCGACTTCATCCAAAAAACTCATTGTATTTATATCTTACGGCAAAAGCCTGTAGATAACAAAACAAGAGCCCTCTTTGAGCCCAGCAGGCTGCCGGCTAGAGAATCGGCAGGTAATGGGCGATCTCGTAATCGGTTATCTGCACCCGGAACTGGTCCCATTCCTTCTTTTTGTTCTCAACGAAGGCATTCAGGATATGGTCGCCGAGGGCTTTCCGCACGATATCGCTCTTCTCAGCCAACTCCACGGCTTCCATGAGGTTGGAGGGGAGTGTCTTGATGCCGCGCTTTTTCCGCTGTGCCGGCGTCATCTCGTAGACGTTCTCCTCTACAGGATCGGGGGGAACCATCCCCTTTTCGATGCCATCCAGCCCTGCCGTCAGCATCACTGCGAAAGTCAGGTATGGGTTGCATGCGGGATCCGGCGAGCGGTACTCGATACGGGTTGCTTTTTCCCTCCCGGGTTTATACTGGGGCACGCGGACCAGGTCTGAGCGGTTTCGGCGTGCCCATGAAATGTATACGGGTGCTTCATAGCCGGGGACCAGCCGTTTATACGAATTCACCCACTGGCTGGTGACTGCGGTTATCTCTGGAGCGTGCGCCAAAAGGCCGGCGACGTAACTCCTGGCCAGTTTCGAAAGATGATACGGGTCATTCTTGTCGAAGAAAGCGTTAGAATCCCCTTTGAACAATGACTGGTGCACGTGCATCCCCGAACCGTTTACCCCGAAAACCGGTTTAGGCATGAAAGTGGCGTAGACCCCGTTCTGGTAGGCGATCTGCTTTACAACCAGCCGGTAGGTCATCACGTTATCGGCCATCGTAAGGGCGTCGGTATAACGCATATCTATCTCGTGCTGGGAAGGGGCTACTTCGTGGTGCGAATATTCTACGCCGATACCCATCTGTTCCAGCGTCAGAACCGTGTCGCGCCTGAGATCGGAGGCTTCATCGAGGGGGGTCAGGTCAAAATAACCGCCCGCGTCCAGGAAACCGGTGCCCTGGGGCAGTTTGCCCTCGGGGTCTTTCTTGAAATAGAAATATTCCAGCTCGGGCCCGACGTAGAAGGTGTACCCCATGTCGGCGGCCCTTTTCAGGACCTTCTTGAGAGCGTAGCGGGGGTCGCCTTCGAAGGGCGTTCCTTCCGGCAACTGGATGTCGCAGAACATGCGGGCCACCGCGTTATGTTCCCTCGGCCTCCAGGGGAGGATGCAGAAGGTCTCGGGGTCGGGCATGGCTATCATGTCGCTTTCGTCGATACGCGTATAACCTTCGATCGACGACCCGTCGAAACCCATGCCTTCTTCAAGCGCACCCTCGAGTTCTTCGACGTTGATGGCGAAGCTCTTGAGCATACCCAGTACGTCTGTAAACCAGATGCGGATGAATCTTACATCCTGTTCTTTGCATTGTTTCAGAACATAGGCTTTTGAATCAGCGTTTGATTTAGCAGGCATGGGCAACCTCCTATCGATGATTATATTAATTATAACACAGCGACCTGGGCTGAAAAGCTCCCTTTCGGTCTAACGCTTCCGGAAACAATAAAAAGAGGGCTGCCGTTAAATTGGCAGCCCTCTTTATTCTGAAGCGAAAGTTAAATATCGAAATACATGTGGAACTCGTAGGGATGCGGGCGCATGCGGATGGCGTCAACTTCCTGGGTCCGCTTGTACTCGATCCAGACATCAAGGACGTCCTGGGTGAAGACCCCGCCTTTCAGAAGGAAGTCATGGTCTTTCTCCAGTGCGATCAGGGCCTGGTCAAGAGAGCCCGGAACAGTGCGGATCTTCGCCGCTTCTTCTTTGGGAAGTTCGTAAAGGTTCATGTCATGGGGATCCCCGGGATCGATCTTGTTCTGGATGCCATCGAGACCGGCCATGAGAAGAGCAGCCAGGCACAGGTAACCGTTGGAGGTCGCGTCCGGACAGCGGAACTCGAGCCGTTTGGCTTTCGGGTTCTCGTTATACATGGGGATGCGGACCGAAGCCGAACGGTTTCTGGCGGAATACACCAGGTTAACCGGGGCTTCGTACCCGGGAACGAGCCTTTTGTAAGAGTTGGTCGTGGGGGCGCAGATAGCCATCAGAGCATCAGCGTGCTTCAACAGGCCGCCGATGTAGTACTTGGCCGTCTGGCTGATAAGAGCATACCCGGCGGCATCGAAGAAGGTGTTCTTGCCTTCTTTGAACAGGGACTGATGGACATGCATGCCAGAACCGTTGTCCTTAAAGAGAGGCTTGGGCATGAAAGTCGCTACTTTACCATTCGCCTTGCAAACATTCTTTACGATGTACTTGAACCATTGCATCTGGTCGGCCATCTTGACCAGGGTTGTATAACGCATATCGATTTCACATTGCCCTGCGGTAGCGACTTCATGATGATGGACTTCGATGGGCAGGCCGGTTTCCATCATCTTGAGGACAATCTTGCTGCGCAGTTCCTGCAATGAATCGATGGGGGAAACGGGGAAATAACCTTCCTTGTAGCGCGGTTTGTAGCCAAGGTTATGAGAATTGCCGTCGGTATCGATGTTCTCTTCCCGGCCCGTATTCCAGGCGCCTTCGGACGAGTCTACATTATAGAAAGCCGAGTGCTCGTTCTGCTCGAACTGGACATTGTCGAAGATGAAAAATTCGAATTCCGGGCCAAAATAGGCAGTATCGGCGATACCCGTGCTTTTCAGGTAGGCTTCAGCCTTGCGCGCGATATAACGGGGGTCACGGCTATAGGGTTTTTTGGTCAAAGGGTCATAGACGTCGCAGATAATGGAAAGTGTTGGAGTTTCGCATGCGGGATCGAGGATTGCCGTCGAAGCATCAGGCATAAGCAGCATGTCGCTCTCGTTGATCGCCTGGAAGCCGCGGATGGAGGATCCGTCAAAGCCGATTCCGCCTTTCCAGAAATCATCGGAAATCTCGGCAAGCGTGATAGAGAAGTGCTGCCAGAGTCCGGGCAAGTCATTGAATTTGAGGTCGATGAATTTGACCCCGTTATCATTGCAATACTTTAGAACTTCTTCAGGTTTCATATCTCTCCTTATATATTTTTTCTACGGTTGGCAAGCCATCAAGGCCTTCTTCCGTATGCCACCAAATTGTATCTCTTGAATATTTCCACCATATTACAGGATTGCCAGTCACGCTAGCAACAGATTCCATATCCAGTTTGTTGAATCCGTCTGAAAGGCCTAAACAGCATCGATACCTTCTTCTCCTGTACGAATACGGATCACGTTTTCTACAGGGCTGATAAATATCTTGCCATCGCCCATCTCCCCGGTTCGGGCAGCAGTCATAATCGAAGCGGTTACTTTCTTTGCATCCTCGTCGACCACAACCACCTCGATTTTCAGTTTGGGCAATAGGTCAACTCGGTATTCCCCGGCTCTCCATTGCAATACCAGCCCTTTTTGATGGCCGCGGCCCGAAACCTCGGTCACGGTTATGCCCATGTAACCGATATCCTCCAGACTTTTTTTGACGGCTTCCAGTTTTTCTTCGCGGATGATGGCCTCTACTTTTTTCATCTCATCAACCCCCCGTAAGCTCGTTCGCCATGCTGCGATATATCAAGGCCGACGATTTCGTCGACGGGTTTGACACGCAGGCCGAGCGTTTTATCGATAATTTTACCTATGACAAGCGTCCCAATGAACGCGAAGCCAGCTACCGCCGCCACCGCAGCCAACTGCTTAAGGATCTGGATCCAGTTGCCGTCCACCGCGCCGGAGCCCGCCGAATTTATCGCTGTCGTAGCAAAAATACCAGTCGCGATAGCCCCCCAGATTCCGCCCATTCCATGGCAGGCGAAAACGTCGAGAGCGTCATCAAACTTAATCTTGCTTTTGATTAGTATGAGAGAGTAGAAACTGATAAAAGACACTACTATTCCTATCGCGATAGCTGCCATGGGTGTTACATAGCCTGCGGCGGGAGTGATAGCCACCAACCCGGCTACCGCGCCGGTAACAGCACCGAGTACCGCCGGTTTACGCTGCCGCCAACTGAGGAACATCCAGGTGAGTGAAGCTGCCGCGGCCGCTGTATTGGTGTTGAGAAAAGCGGATGAAGCGAGCCCATTGGCGGCTAGCGCGCTGCCCGCATTAAAACCGAACCAGCCGAACCACAGGATACCGGCACCCAGAACCACCAGCGGGATATTGTTGGGTTCCATGGGTTCATGGGGAAACCCTTTGCGCTTTCCAAGCAGCATAGCGAGGGCAAGCGCCGAGACACCGGCGTTGATGTGCACCACCGTACCTCCGGCAAAATCCAGGGCGCCAAGTTTAGCCAGCCAGCCTCCTCCCCAGACCCAGTGGGCAACCGGTGTATAGATTAAAGTCATCCACGCAACCGCAAAAACGATAAGAGAGCTAAATTTGATGCGCTCCACTACCGACCCGGTAATCAGGGCAACTGTTATGATTGCAAACATTCCCTGGTACATAGCAAACGCGGATTGCGGCACGGTCGTCGCATAAACAGCCGAGGGGAGCGGGCCAACCCCTTTCATCCCCAGGAAACCGAGATTGCCGACGAACCCTCCCAGGTCAGGGCCAAAACCAAGGCTATAACCATAGAGAACCCAGATGATCCCTACGATACCGATCATGACGAAGCTCATCATGAGGGTGGAGAGAAGGTTCTTGCGTCGCGCCATGCCGCCGTAAAAGAAAGCCAGACCCGGCGTCATGAATAGAACCATAGCCGCCGAGACTAAAAGCCAGGCGGTGTCACCCGAATTTATGGGCATACCAACACCTCTAAAATAGATTTTAGTTTATTCTATCGGAGAGATGTTTCCAGAATGTTACGTGCCGAACAAAGTGCCTGCTTGAAACAATCAACAACTAAAAGAGAATTTACCGAACAGCGAAATATCTTTAGTAATTCATACCCCTAAAATTAGGAGTTCATAGTTTCTTAATCATTACGCTTATGTTAAAAATATATTTCAAACTCAGGGAACTGTGGTTGGTTGTCAAGTCGCGCAAAGCGTTGTAGAAAACGCACCAGTTCTATGGACGGGCGGATTTTATCTGTCGGCCTCCTCCTGCTTGCGGAAACGGTAACCCATGTTGCGTACTGTATCAATGAAATTGTGCCCGGCGTCCTCGATCTTGCTTCGAAGGCGCCTGATATGAACATCTACTGTGCGGTCCCCTCCAAAATAGTCATACCCCCAAACGTAGTTGAGCAGCGCATCCCGGGAATACATCCGGCCCGGGTGGCTTGCGAGGAAGCGCAGTAACTCGTATTCACGAAAAGTGAGGTCAATCGCCCTCCCGCTGAGGAAAACTTCAGCCTGGGTTGTATTGATTATCAGGTCTCCGGCGGTCAGCAACTGGTCGGCGGCATGGCTTTCGTCTCCGATGATTTTCCTCACGCGCAGCAGTAGTTCATGTTTGTCGTATGGTTCCATGACAAAATCGTCACAGGGAAAATTTTTGAGTTCGCCCGCACGGGTCGTAAGAGCGTTCCTGCTGACCATGGCGATAAGATGAAGCCGGCGGTCCAGTTTCAAGGAACGGCAGAGTTCCTCGGTCTGCTCGAATGATTGTGCCCCGTCTACTTCTACGAGAACTACGTCCGCCCCGATATGGCTGACGTCTTCGGAGGGCACGGCGGTGTAGCAACTGAAACCTTCCGACTCGAGTTCGCGGGAAAACCTCCGGGCTAAATCTGCCTGTGCAACTATAAACAAGCGGTTCAATCGCTTTTCCTTAAAGTTAACAAAGGCGTACGGGCACACCCCTTTTTGCGAGAAATTCTTTCGCCTGCGCTACGGAGTATGTCCCGTAGTGGAAAATACTCGCCGCCAGAACGGCGTCGGCCTTTCCCCCGGCCAGTGCTTCGTAAAGATCTTCAAGCGAACCGGCGCCCCCCGATGCGATTACAGGAACATTCACTGCTTCGGAAATGGCCCGGGTCAGCTCGATGTCGTAACCCGTGCAGTGCCCATCGGCATCCATACTCGTCAGCAGTATTTCGCCGGCCCCCAGTTCGACTGCCCGCGTGGCCCATTCAACGGCATCCAGTTTGACAGGTTTCTGCCCGCTGGATACATATACCTGCCACCAGGTTTTTTCACCCTCGTTCTTTTTAGCGTCGATCGCCACAACCATGCACTGGCTGCCGAACCGGTCCGCACCTTCAGAAATGAGAGTGGGGTTCATGACTGCCGACGTATTTAAAGAGACTTTGTCGGCTCCGGCGCGCAGTAATTTATGTATATCCTGGATTGTGCGCAGCCCACCCCCTACCGTAAGAGGCATAAATACTTTTTCAGATATGCGCTCAACTACTCCGGCCATAGTCTGGCGCCCTTCCGGCGTCGCGGTAATGTCCAAAAAAACTAACTCGTCAGCTCCCGCTTTGTAATAAAAGTCAGCCAGCTCGACTGGGTCCCCTGCATCCTTTAATTGGACAAAACTGGTGCCTTTTACTACCCTTCCATTTTTTACGTCCAGGCACGGTATGATGCGTCTCGTCAACACTGTATTGGCTCCGATGCCATCTCTACAAAATTGGCATAAAACTTGAGGCCTAATTCGCCGCTCTTCTCCGGATGGAATTGAGTAGCGACCAGGTTACCGCGCGTCAAAACACTGCAAAAGGTGAGCCCGTAATCCGTAGTCCCCGAAACAACCGATACTTCGGTGGGCTCGGCATAATAACTGTGCACGAAATAGAAGTTGGAGTTATCGGGGATCCCGGAGAATATCCTATGTGGGCGCACCTGTTTAACCTGGTTCCAACCCATGTGGGGGATTTTCACACTGCCAGTAAGCATCTTCACTCTTCCGGGAAGCAAACCCATACACGGGGCCAGTCCACCTTCTTCGGTATCAGTGAGAAGAAGCTGCAATCCCAGGCAAACACCCAGCAAAGGCTTGCCTGAAGATACATGGATCTTGATGGGGTCTATCAGGCCTTTGGTGGCGAGTTCTTTCATGGCAGCCCCTGCTGCCCCAACGCCGGGCAGCACGACGGCATCGGCTCTGGATATGTCTTCCGAAGAGCTTGAAAGGACGGGGGTGCAGTCCAATATACGCAGGGCATTCACCACACTGCGTAAATTTCCAGCCCCATAATCTACGATGACAACAGAAATCGGCATGGTCATTAAATAAAAAACGGCAACCCAGTTGCCTTTATCATAATAAGGAAGGTTACCTGGACTGTCAAGGAACCATGATATCAAGGCCTGCAAAGAAAGACGCCGACTTGACGTTAACCTGTTAACAAGACCTGTGGTTCTACTTGCAGAAAGGACACAAGGGATAAACACAGGGCTCACAGTTCAGGCAAAGACCACCGTGCCCGAGCTCAGCTACCTCATTCCTGGTTATCCTGTCGCCGGCCAGCATACGCGGAAAGAAAACCTCTATGACCGTGGCTTTGTTCCAGATAGCACACGCAGGCGCACCCAGGATTGGCACGCCGTCGAGGTACGCCACCAGGCACATGCTGCCCGGCATCACAGGAGCCCCGTAAGCTATAATTTCGGCTCCGGTCTGTTCCACGCCCTCTACTGTCACGTCGTCGGGATCGACCGAAAATCCCCCGCATGCGAAAATTATCTCACACCCGCGTGCTTTCATGTCCAGAATAGCGCCTGCAATCATGTTCTCATCGTCAGGGACAACGACGCTGTGTTCGATGTGGGCACCAAGTTCCTCCGCTTTGCGCTTGATAGTATCGGTAAACTTGTCCTGGATAAGGCCTTTATAAACCTCGCTGCCTGTGACCACTACTCCCACTTTCGTAAGTTTGAAAGGAAGTATCCTTAAAACCTGGTCCTGTTTCTTGCACAAATCTTCAACTTTGCGTAAATCGGCTTCGGGTATATAAAGAGGAATGATTTTTGTCCCTGCAAGCACCATTCCTGGATGGCAAACTGTATTATTATGTCTTGTAGCAAGGACTACGCCGTCAACTGAGTTTATCTGACCGAGCAAAGGCAGATCGACCTTGAAAACGCCGTTCTTGGCTGCAACGAGGTTGATGCGTCCCTCTTTAACCCCAGACCTGTCGAACTCACCGCCAGCGAAAGCGTCGGCCAGGCGCCTGGCGGCTACTTCCTCATGGACCTCGCCGTCCTGACCTTCAGTAATAAAGACATGTTCTTTACCCATACTCAGAAGAACGGGTATGTCCTCTTTACGGATCACGTGGCCTCGCGGGAAAGCAACTTCTTTGCATTTCCCCGGAATCACCCTGGTCATGTCGTGGCCTAACGTCAAACCGACGGCCTGTTCGACGTGTATCTTTTTCAGCATGCAGAACCTCCGGGATGCAGCAAGTGCTTTTTTATATCTGGCTATTGTTGATTTTCAGGCTATAAGCCTTTGAGCCGTTTTTCGTATTCTTCTTTGGTATTGATATTGACTACCACGCCTTCGCAATCTACAGGCACTTCAAGGACATCCTCGGGATGAATTTTGAGCAATTCGCGTCCGCCGATATCGCCGGTCTGAGCAAGCAATTCAGCCCGGTATTTGGTCGAAATGATGATTGGATTCCCACGTTCGCCTTTGCAAACAGGTAATATTATGCCTTTTTCTGAGTTCAGGGCAGTTTCGATCAGCTGGTTATAAACTTTAGTCGTTATCAGGGGCTGGTCCCCCAGCGCAATAATGATAAACCTGGCTTGCTGGTTTACCATACCAAGGCCGGTTACGAGAGAAGTGCTCATCCCTTTGGCAAAGTTCGGATTGAGAACTGAAAGGGCCCTGCGGTTGCCGATGGAAGCGTTTATCTCCTGGGCCTTGTTCCCCAGGACTACTATTACCTCACCGGCGCGCGAAGCAAGCAGACTGTCGAGCGTCCGCTGTATAACGGTTCGCCCGCCAAACGGCAGAAGCAGCTTGTTCTGCCCCATTCGCTCAGATTTTCCGGCCGCCAGTAAAATAGCGGACACAAGGGATGTTTTGGCTTCGCTCATCATGACTCCGGGTTTGAGAGTTTTGTTGAAGTTCGAATTGTTGGATTCAAACGACTTTATAGTATGTCATGAAAAGTGAGCAGGGTCAAACGTATCGGTACATTTCAGGCCTACATTATTTTAACAACGTTTGCGAGCTTGACTCGCCTGTGTCCCTGCTCTATGCTATGCCCGAATTGGCCAGGGGGGAAATGCCGTTTTGACAACAATATTGTCAAACGTCGATAATTCAGGCTGTGGGAATTAACCACAAGTGTCCAGGCGGAATCAAATGAACGGAACAGTTTACATCGTAGGCTTGGGCCCAGGGAGGGCCGGTTTGATCACTCCTGAAGCCCTGGCGGTTATTCAGAAAGTGCCGACGGCCATCGGCCAGCCCGAATGCTTCAATCTGATTGAGGAACTGGTCAACGGTAAAGAGATCATCTTCGAACGCCAAAGTCCTCTTGAAGTCAGCCGGTTGGCAGTGGAAAAAGCCCTGTCGGGAAAGGATGTTGCCGTGGTGTCCTCAGGTGACCCGGGAACATTTGCCATTGCCTCGACATTCCTCGGATATATCAAGGAAAACCACATCTCTCTTAACGCGCGCGTCATCCCAGGGCTAAACCTTGCGGGATACGCCGCTTCACTGATGGGGGCTCCGCTGGGCAATGATTGGGCCAGCATTACCCTCACAGACCAGGGGACCCCATGGAATGTAACAAGACGCAGGCTTGAAGCTGCCGCGGAGGCGGATTTTGTCATCGTCATTTATAATCCCGTAGGCAAATTGGGACAATCCCGGTTAAAGGAAACATTCAGTGTCATTTCGGGTTTACGGACCGCCGAAACCCCCGTCGGTCTGGTCAGCCACGCGGCCTCTCCGGATGAAAAAATCGTCCTTACCACAGTCAAGGCGATGGAGGGGGTAATCGTCCCCACCGACACTCTAGTAATAATCGGCAATTCGCAGAGTTACGTTGCCGACGGTAAATTCAACACCCCCAGGTTTTATAAAAAAGGGACAGGATATTAAAAAAGCACCCCATCTCAAAGAGGCGGGGCGCTTTTATTTTTGTTGGCGTGCCTGGTTTTAACGGGAATTATCCAGTTGGTTGTGTCCCTCGGGGTTTCTCAGCTTTCACCTTTTCCGTGGCTTGCACGATGGCTTCCACAATTGGTTCAAGCTTTGTCACATCGTAACCCACGTCGAGAACATGAATCTTGTCCTGCAGTTCAGCGAGGCTCAATGCACGCGCTATCGGGGTTTCGGCCGGTGATAATGATCCCTCCATCCCTTCAGACGGGTTTGTTCCTGAGGATAAAACCACGGTACTGGCTTCCTGGGGCTTGAAGGCTTCAGGCGGCACTTTCACACGTGATACGACGTAACTGCCAAGGCTCGGATTAAGCACCCTGTTGTGGCGTACGATATCTTCAACGCGCTTCGCGTCATACCAGTCATCTTCTTCCATAAACTCGATTATTACATCAGGTCTTGCCAACCGGTAATAATCCGCAATCATCTTCAGGTCGTCGGGGTTCTCGTCAGTAACATGCACCATCATATCCGGCCAAAGATTTGCGTTGCCGAAGTCTTTATACGTTTGTTTCAGGTCTATCCAGTCCATCTTTTCGCTGACCAAACGGGCTTTCCACCGCGGGAGATACCACCGAAGGAGCAAACTGACGAAAGCCTGGGTACGTCCGGAATAAATCAACTGGTTTGGGACCACGAATGATGCCCGCACGAGGTTATCGAAAACAATCTTCTTGGACTCAACTACATCCGGGACAAAATCACCTTGGTTGCTCCCGATGATGTCCCCTTCCATGGTCGGTCCCGTGTAAAAATCTTGCGTTTTCCCAGCCCACAGACGTTCCGGGGTAAGAAGATTCAGCAGGGCCAGGGATCCCCATCGTTCGTAGCCCTCGCGAAAGAGCATCTTATATGATTCCGAGATAGCGGTTTCACCAGTACGGGTGAAACCCTCCAGATCGACTTTGCCTTTCAACAGTTCAAACAGGGGGTCGAAAATCACCCTCATCAACCCGTTAACAGGGTCAAGCAGGAACCAATTTAGGCTGGCATCGATTTCAATCGACTCAAGGTGCATCTCTTCTTTCGCGGCCTTGGCCGCTTCAGAATAGGCAACGCTGAGAACATAGCTTTTCTCGAGTTGGGAGGCGAAACGCTCTTTGACAAATCCTGCCCGCACTTTGTCGAACAAGCTATAAAATCCCGGCCTTATGTCACCCGGTATCACGATCGAAGTTGCATCGATTTCTATGCTCGGATGCGCCGTGATAAATTGTTTAAGCTCTTCGTATGAAATTTGCCAGGTTTCCACCATATTTATCTCCCGAATCCCGCATCGATATTATGATTCAAACCTTATTTTTATATAAATTTCAAATATGGGTTTAAATTGAAACAGATCCCGGCGACTTTTCGCCAGAAGCCCGTTTCACGGAAATCATTTCCGCCAGAATGCTGACAGCGATTTCTTCCGGAGTCTGGGCTTTGATGTTTAATCCGATGGGGGCATGCGCACGGTCAAGATCTGTTTGTTTAAATCCTTTTTCCAGCAGGTGAGCGAAAACTGCTTGATTTTTGGTTTTGCTGCCTATCATACCGATATATTTTGCTGGGGTCTTCAGAGCCCCTTCGAGAGCGGTTTCATCACCCTTGTGTCCATGGGTCACGATAACAATATAACTACCCTTCTCAATGTTAAGGCGGGCATAAGCCGGAATTATTTCAGAGACGACGACTTCGGCAGCGTCAGGGAAACGGGCTGCGGTGGCAAAATCAGGGCGCTCGTCGATAACACTGATTTTATATCCGACGATAGCCGCCATCTTTGCGAGCGGAACGGCGATGTGGCCCGCACCGAAAACAAACAGGGAAGGAGCGCCGCCTATAGGCTCTATGAATACTTCTGCGTCGCCCCCGCACAGCATGCCGAGTTCGCCGCCTTTGCTCAACCGGTATTCGATTTTTCTAGCCTTGCCTGCACGGATGACCTCCAATGCGTCTTTAATAGCTGCTTTTTCTATGGCGCCTCCGCCGATGGTGCCCATTATGGAGCCATCCGGCTTCACGAGCATCTTGGCGCCTTCTTCCCGGGGGGTCGAACCTACCGACAAGATAAGCGTAGCCAGTGCGGCCTCCTGGCCCGCAGCACTCAACCGCACTATTTCAGCATATATGTCGTTCTGCATGATTTCCTCCGTTATTTAATCGATTCCGTCTCAAAAACATTGTAGGCGGATTTGGAATTTTTAAGAGAGCCCGTTACAACGCGCGTTATCGATGGGTTACGCCGCGAAAGTATGGCAGCAGCCAGGTCCCGGACACCCGCACCGCCGGAGACCAGGTCTGACTTGTTGATGAAAGGGATGATGCGCGCCGACACGGGGCTGAACTGAGAGATGCCTCCCTTGGCTGTGATGAGAGTGGCCATTATTTCCGCAGTTATACATTTGCCTTCAGGTAAACCGGTCAAACGCGTGATCAATTCTGTGCGGAAGGCAACTTCACCGGACAGCTTCGTGTTCAAAGCGTCAATGCCGGCTACCCCAATTACAAGCGTCGTTGATGACGGGATGACCGGTTCGGTAGCATTGGGGGCTTTTATGGGTTTGCGCCCGGCCCCGTCTGCTTCATTGATGATATAATCGGCGAGTTTCAGATCTGCGATTTTGTCTATCGTTTCCGGGAGCAGTCCTTTGAGCTTCCCGTCGCCCGGCCTTAAACGGGCCGCCGTCACATGCCGGTGCCGCGCGATTTTCTCTTTCAAAAGAGAAATCAAAATCTTTTCATCTTCTTCGACGATGACGCAGGGGGATTCGGATTGAGATGGTTCCATGATCCTCGTGGTGGTAGTGGTAATCACCGTTTTTCCACGCTTCTGCAATTCATCCGCCAGGTGAAACATCATCGTGGTCTTCCCGCCGCCACCTACAAGGCTGACGATCTCTGACGGACGCAGTTCGAAAGCCTCGGTCAGGCTGGAGGTTGTTTTCACCTCGGCAAGATCGGACCGTCGGGTGATCAGGATCCATACCCCGCCTTCTTCGGTTATCAAGGATTTATTTTCAAGCCCATTGGCTTTGAGCATGTCCTTAAGAAAGCTGATTTCGACTCTTCGCCTGCCCAACCGGTCATTCAAAACACGGGATTCCTCAGCGATACCTTCGATAACGCTGTTCGGAATGCCCTTTCCGTAGCCCCCGCCGACAAAAGCAAAACCGCCGGGTGCGAGGATGCGGTTGATTTCAGACAAGATACGCGGCTTGTCTACCAGAAAAAAGAAGGCGCCCCTCAGGATGACCAGGTCAAAGCTGTCATCTCCGAATGGCGGATTGTCCATCGACGCGTCGACAATCTCAAAACGAGCACTCAGTCCTCGCTTGCCTATCTCTTCGTTCAGGACATCCAGGTACGCCCCGTTGTCGTCGGCCAGTGTGAATTCCAAGGCCGGATAACGGTCCGCCAGGTCAAAGGAGATGCCACCAGAAAATGGCCCCAGTTCCAGCACTCTGCCGTAAGTTCGCCCGTACCCCTCCATGATCTGCGAAGCCAGATAAGGATAAACATCCCGCCAGAGGTCATTTACTGCCTTTAAATCCTGAATATCTATGCCGGTTCTCCGTTAAATATTGAAATGGTCCAATATAGCTTCGAGTACACCGCCCGAGATAGTGCGTCCCTTGTCCGAAATCGTGAAACAGTATTCCTTGTTCCCGCGGGGATCCACGTCGCCCGCTTTGAGGCCCCTGGTGACGGGGGTCCCGTCCCGCAGAAGGCCGCGCACGATTCCGGGAATAACGGTTTTCACAGGTTCTTTCCCGACGAAAGCGACCGTGTCGCCCGCCTTTACCATGTCACCGATCTTCTTGACGGTTTTAATAGTCCCGTCAGCCGGCGCACGCATGACACGTTCAGTGGTGAATCCCCCGATGTTGCCGGGGTTGCCGGTATCGGCTTCGGCGATGCCTTTACGTATCACCCTGCCGAGATTATGCCCGCGGTTAGTTTCGATAACGACATGCACATCCTTGCCGGCTTCAAACCCGATGCCCAGCCCGATGACCAGTTCCGCATCAGTTATTTTGGTGCCCAGGTTCTTTTTTGCGATTATGGCATCGATCTCTATGTCGGGCTTGATATCGGAAAGGATAGTGACGTCAGGGTCCACGATGAGCGCAAGCTGCCCTGCTTTCCACGCGGCCCGCGTTTCACCGGCAGAAGAAACCAGCCGGGCGGTTTTGCCCTCAACCGTCTTCGTGCCTTCGTAAACCGCTTCGCAGAAAGACACATTGCGCCGGACGGCCTGGGGTTTTGAGACCTCGGTCATAATGACTTTGAAATGGCTGTCGGCGAGACGGCAGGCCATCGCGGTTGCGAGTTCACCGCCGCCCCTGATCAGCACTTTCAGATTTTTAACTGGCATATTTTTCTCCTAGTCTTTAGTAAATCCTGGATCTATCCGTTTGCGGCCGGGATGACGATAAGGTTTTCCGGCGGAAAATGGAGCAGGCAGGTTTGCCCGTCCTCAAAACAGAGCGCGTTCGATTTTGAAATCGTGGCGTTGATATAATGCTTCGCCTGCTGGTCGGACTGCACGTGGAAGCGATACGTAACGCTTGATATCCCTTCCACAGCCTGAAGTATGCGGCTGGGGAAAACATTCTCGCCTTCGGCTTGTTTCAGGTCGACGTATTCCGGGCGGATGCCCACTGTCACTTTCTGACCGGGAACCAACCCTGCGTCCGGGCTGGACAACGCTTTCAACGGAACGTCCCAGGCGACGATATTGATCCAGGCGAAAGGCCCGTCGAGCCGCGTTACTATCCCGTCCATCAGGTTCCGGACCCCCGTCAGGCGGGCCACGGTGCGGTTTACCGGCGAGGCGAATACCTTATGCCTGGTATCGCACTGGGCGATGCGCCCCGCCTGGTAAATGGCTATCTGAGAACCAAGTTTATATCCCTCGGCCAGGTCATGCGTCACGAGGATCATGCTGCCGTGGTATTCCGTCTGCAGGGCCAATAATTCGAGTTCGAGGCGCTCTTTGAGCTGTGAATCGAGAGCGGAGAAAGGTTCGTCCAGCAGGAGCACTTCGGGGTCGGGGGCCAGCGCACGGGCGATCGCCACCCGCTGCTGCTGTCCTGCGGAAAGCTGCCTGGGATAACGATCTGTCAGCGGAATGATGTTCATGATATTCATGAGCCGTTCCACCTTGAGGTTCACTTCGTTTACCGGAAGGTGCCGGATACTGTAAGCCACGTTTTCCATAACCGTCATGTGGGGGAAAAGGGCGTAATTCTGAAATACGAATCCCACTTTTCGCTTCTGGGGGGGCAGGTTTATACCCGCTTCCGAATCGTAGAGCACTTTACCGTTGAGTTCGATACGCCCTTCATCCGGTTTGGTAAGACCGGCGATGCATTGCAGTGTCATGGTTTTCCCGGACCCGGAAGGCCCCAGCACTGCCAGCAGTTCACGGTTGACCGAGAAATCGACGTTGAGATCGAACCCCGGCAAAGACCTTTTGATAACAGCTTTAAGCATGGGCGTTCGATAACTCCGTCACGTGATGAGGAAACCCTTGGACCTCGGAGTGCGGCCTTTCCAGTAGGCTATGGCTGCCAGGGCGGCAAACGAGATGACCAGCACGATGCCGACCAGTACGAGGGCCTGGGATTTTTCCCCGGCCTGGATATCGAAATAGATGGCCACCGGAATGGTCGCGGTCCTTCCCGGGATATTGCCCGCAAGCATCAATGTGGCGCCGAATTCGCCGAGAGACCGGGCGAGGGCCAATACGGTGCCTGCGGCGACGCCCGGCCATGCGAGAGGCAGGGTCACGGTCCAAAAGACCCGCCATTCGCTGGCCCCGAGGGTGCGGGCGGCATCCTGGATATTGGGTTCAACCTGTTCGAAGGCGCCCCTCGCCGTGATGTACATCAGGGGGAAAGCCATTACCACGGCGGCTATGACGGTCGCCCACCAGGAAAAAACTATCGTCGTTCCGAAATGGAGGAGCATCTTACCGAGCGGGCCGTTCTTGCCGAACAGCAGCAGCAGGCCGTAACCGACCACGGTAGGGGGCAAGACCATCGGCATGATGAAAAGCCCGTCAATGACGCTCTTCAGGCGGCCCGAATAACGCGCCATCCAGCGGGCGGCGGCGATGCCGACAAAAAAAGTGACGAAAGTAGCCACCAGGACTGTTCGCAGCGAGATCCAGAGCGGCGCCAGATAAAGGTCGGTCATCGGTCTAAAACGGCTCTCCTTAGATAACTCAAAGCGACATTCGCCAATATCATTTCGACACTATAAAAAAGAAACCTGAAACAAGTATTTCTATATTTATGAGAACGATAATCAGTGCTTATCGTTCCCCCTGACATGAGTAAAGCCGCTTGCAGCGGCTTTCTTCCGGGATATTGTAAACCTTTTTAACATTGTCCGGTAGATCCTGCCGCTCGCCCGATTACATCCAGGGCAACACACGGGAGGGGGAGGCTAATCTTTAAGTCGGGGCTGGCTGACCTCGACACCCTGGTTTCCCCCGGCAGGACCTACCGTCGGAACAATCTAATTAAGCCAGGTGCGCTCCAGCACACCGGCGTCGCCCACATCGACCTCGGTCAGCTCCTTGAAATGATGTTTTATCACGTCCCTGCCGCCCGCGTTGCCGCGGACCTTGAGCAATTCGGGAAGCAGCTTGGCGTCAAATATAACGGGATGCCCGCGCATCTGGGAATAAGAGGGCACGACCACTTTGGAACCGCCTTCGCGGTAGGCTTTTATCAAAGCGGATATCACTTCGCGTGAAACGAACGGCCGGTTTCCCAGCGACAGCATGACGGCGCTTGTCACCGACTGAAGCATCTTGAGACCCCCGCGCAGGGACTTGCTCAAGCCTTCGCTGAAATCATTGTTCACCACGATAGTCACATTCTTGCGGCTGAGCTCTTCGCGGGCCTGTTCGGCGTGGTCTCCTACCACGATAATCAGGTCGTCGACGCCGGATGCAAGAAAGGTATCGGCCAGGGAAGAGAACGGCATCGTATCCGCATAGGCTGTGCGCCCCGCAGCCAGCACCAGGGCGGATATATGGGGATGGGAATCGATGACCGGAACGGGGACTTGCAGGGAATTCACGCCCAGGACCTGTATCTCGGTCGCAGAAACACGGTAGACGATCCTCGCATCGGTCATCGTCTGGTAAAGAAGGATATCGTCCCGGCCCCATAATTTGAGTCCCAATCCGGGAGCCGACTGCAATTTTTCGAGGCTCTTGCGGACGAACCCGGCTTCGAATTCCCCGATATTCGCGATATCGGCGGCTGCCTGGGGGGTAAGCATAAGCTTATACATGGGAACGTTTGGCTCCGTTAACTTCAAGCATTACGCCCCCGCGGGCCTGGTTCAATCCCTGGTCGACGCGATGGGCCCACTGGCGGTCTTCCAGCAATTTGAGGGTTTCCACCATGCGAGAATATTCGGCGTAATCCATGACGACTGCGACCGGTTTCCCGTATTTGGTAACCATGAAGCGATAAGGCTCGCTCTCGATTTTGGACAGGAGCGGCAGAAATTTTTCCCTCGCCTCGGTTATAGAAATAGCTTCTAACATATCTTTTACGGAATAATGTACATTTTTCTGAGCATTTTGTTGAACCAATATATCACCAGCGATAGTGGTTGTCAATAGGCATAACGCCCTTCTGTTCTATGTTGTACAAAATATTTCCTCTATTGTTATGTGCACCGATAATTTATCCATATTTGCCTAGCCCCACCCCCGTCTCCAGGAAATGGGCCCGGGTCGCGGCCCGGGATGACAGGCGAAAGAAGCAGGAACAAAATTGCCACAGCCTGTGCGTGGCTTAGTAATGACAAACGCAGGTTCCGGATCCCCGTGACTCCCCGATCTTCCAGGGCTAGACTCCCGGATAATACAATCACTCGTATTGGATAATTAGAACATTTGTGCTATTATTAGTTTGTACCCTGCCGGCACTTTATACCGGGCTGATTAACAAAGAGACACGAATATCTTGAAGAAACTAACAAAAGAACCCGGAGGATGGATATTAGTTTTGTTAAAACGAAAAACGAATGCTATGCCTGTTCCCCGACTGTTGAAACTATTCGTTTCCTTGAAAAGACGCTCTCTGTTATGTCAATACCGGCAACGCTTCGGCATCCACGCCAGGCAATGAAATGGATGACAAATAGCTTTGAATGCAGTGAACAACATAATTCTGTCGATCAATAAAGGATGAAGTACGGGATTGTCCTTTGCTCTGGATCCCGACTCGTGGGTCGGGATGACCCATCCCACGTGCCACCGTCATTGTCGGACTTGCTCCGACAACCCAGATACCAGGTGCGATGACATTTAGTATTGTTTCGCTACGCTCAACAAGGAAAAGGAAATGGATCCCGGGTCGCCACCTGAGATGACATATATTAAGGTTGGAACGTCCTGGAGAAATACAAACATCTTCAAAACGACTCTGGATCCCTCGAAAATAAGAACCCGGGGAACAGCCCGAGGTCGAGGGCCGGCAATGTGACGGACTCAAATAGCGGAGAGGCCCGATCCGCGGGTATCATTTTTCGAAGTGATATAATAAAAAGCGGAGGGAAATACAATGGAAACCAAGAAGAATGCTGATAAAACGCCTGCGCAACAGAAGATAAAAGTCACCAAAAACGGCCCTTACCTCGTATCTGGCGGGATTCCGCTTTCCGCGCAAAAAATACGCGTAGACTCCGACCAGCAAAGCCACGGCTGGCAAGAAGGACAGAAATTCCCGGCACAGGAAAATTACGCGCTGTGCCGCTGCGGTAAAAGCGCCAATAAGCCATACTGCGACGGCAGTCATGTGAAGGCACATTTCGACGGAACGGAGACGGCTTCCGACCAGACTTACCTGAAACAGGCCAAGGTTTTCAACGGGCCGGACCTCAAGCTGACCGACGCAGGGGAATTCTGCGCCAGCGCGCGGTACTGCGACAGGGCCGGGGGAACCTGGACCCTCACCGATAACTCAGATAAGGCGGAAGCCCGAAAAACCGCTATCGAAGAAGCAGGCGAGTGCCCTTCCGGGAGGCTCATAACCTGGGACAAGAACGGGAAACCCATCGAGCCGCATTTCGAACCTTCCATCGGACTCGTGCACGACACGCTATACAACAAGATGGGCCCGATATGGGTAAAGGGCGGGATCGCCGTCGAATCTGCGGAAGGCAAAACCTATGAAGTCCGCAACAAGGCCACTTTGTGCCGCTGCGGCAAAAGCGCCAACAAACCATTCTGCGACGGCAATCATCTGAAATAGCAGAAAATAACCTCAAATAAAAACATAAACAGCCAGCTGCGCCCGTGTTTACACACGGGCGCTTTTTATCTTCGAGCCATTCAACGACGTGCCCCCGGATTGGAACTGCCACTCTACGGACCGGGGGGAAAAAAGCCGTCCCGTCAAAAATCGGGATTTAGGCTATAATTACTTTTATGAGAGTCATCGCAGGCACAGTCAAGGGATTCCCCATCAAGATGCCTAAAGGCACCCCTACCCGCCCGGCAACGGAACTGGTGCGGGGGGCCATCTTTTCGATACTGACGTCTTCGGTAGACGACTGGTCACGCGTTCTCGACCTATTTTCCGGCTCGGGGTCCCTCGGCATCGAGGCGTTAAGCAGGGGCGCCGGAAGCGTGGATTTCGTAGACCAGGAATCAAGATGCTGTGCTATAATCAAGGAAAATCTCGAGAAAACCGGGATGCTAGGCAAGGCCAGGGTACACTGTACAACAGTGGGCAGGGCCATAAGTTCGTTTAACGAAGAGTTCGACATAGTGCTCATGGACCCGCCTTACAAAGACACCGGGATAGGCACAATCATCGAACAGCTGGCGGCCTCGAAGGCGGTGGGTCCGGACACGACGGTAGTGATAACGCACTCGTCGAGGTTCAAATTCCAGCCGCAATACGGAGCGCTCGTCATGAAACGCGAGATACGGCACGGAGACAGCACGATAGCCATTTTTCGAAAGGAACAACTGAATTGACCATAGCCATCTACCCCGGCAGTTTCGACCCCATAACGAACGGCCACCTGGACGTGGCCCAGCGCGCGGCGCGCGTATTCGATAAAGTCATCATCGGCGTCTACGACACACCCGAAAAGAAACTCATGTTCAGCCAGGCGGAACGAGTCGAGATGGCCCGCCTCGCGGTTAAAAACATACCCAACGTCGAGGTCCAGCCTTACAGCGGCCTCACAGTGGGTTTCGCGCATAAAGTAAAAGCCCCCGTCATGGTGCGGGGACTGCGGGTCAGCGCCGACTTCGAGTTCGAATTCGACCTCGCCATGATGACGAACAAACTGTCACCCGAACTCGAGATGGTCTGCTTCATGGCCAGCCCCCAGTACCAGTTCCTCAGCTCCAGCCTCCTCAAGGAAGTCGCCAGGCTGGGCGGCAAAGTGGACGACTGGGTTCCGGCGAACGTCGCCGTGGAAGTGAAGAAAAAAGTGTCCGCTCTCAAATGATCCCTATTAATTAAGGATTATAATCGGAGGTTAAATCGAAAATGGCTTACAAAATCAGCGACGACTGCATCAGCTGCGGGGCCTGCGAATCGGAATGTCCCAACAAGGCCATCAAGGAAGGGGGCAACATCTACGAGATCAACCCCGACCTGTGCACCGAGTGTGTGGGTTCATTCGCCAAGCAGCAATGCGCAGAGATCTGTCCCGTCGGGGCCCCCGTCCCGGACAAGACACACCCCGAGGACCGCGAAGCTCTCCTGGCCAAGTGGAAAAAGAGCCATCCCGGCGAAACGCCCAAAGTAACTTAAGCACGCTGTTTTAACGGGGAGGCCATAATCTCCCCGTTAAACTTTTTCCGGTAATGGAATCTTTTCTATCCTGAGTCTTCTAATCCAAAACGGAGGTCAAGCCAGAAATGAAAAAATACAAGTGTTCGGTCTGCGGTTACATCTACGACCCGGTCAAGGGCGACCCTGACAGCGGAATCGCACCGGGGACGGCCTTCGAACAGATACCGGCAAACTGGAGCTGTCCTGTTTGCGGCGCAAGCAAGGGTTCGTTCAAGCCGATAAATTAACTGCCAGCGCCATGGAAATCGGCAAAACAGTCTATTTCGCCGACAGGAAAGGCTGGCACGACTGGCTTGAAGCCAACCACGATAAAGAGAAGGCGATCTGGCTGATAAACCCTTCCCTGAAGTCCGGCAAGCCCCGGATCCTGTATAACGATGCCGTAGAAGAAGCCCTTTCTTTCGGCTGGATAGACAGCCAGGTGAAACGCGTCGATGAAAACTCGACGGCACAGCGGTACTCCCTCCGGAACCCCTCCACAAAATATTCTCAGCCCAACAAGGAACGCCTGAAAAAGCTCCTCACGGAAAACCGCCTGGACACGTCGGTAAAAGCGTCAGCCGAGAAGGCCCTCGGCGAAGAGTTCGTCTTCCCTCCCGACATCATGAAGGCCATCAAAGCGAACAAACAGGCCTGGACTAATTACGGGAATTTCTCTCCGTCTTACCAGAGGATACGGATAGCTTATATCGAGGGCGCCCGAAAGAGGCCCGAGGAATTCAAAAAAAGGCTGGACAACTTCATCAAAAACTCCGCACAGAATAAGCTCATCGGCTACGGCGGTATAGAGAAATACTTCTGAGTTTATTCCGGCTTGCTGAAAGGCCGGTACTCCAAACCAAGCTGCTTACCATTCTGTATCAACCTGAGGATATCCCCGCTTCCCGGGCAGCCGGCGATTACCACCCAGGCGGTATCCGAGTCCACAGGTTTTCTCTGGTGAAAGGGATACTTGCGGCAAACCGAAGGCTTTATGTCATGCACGCTGCAGGCGTCGTTCACCAGGTAACGGCAGGGTTGAGGGAGGATATATGTCCCGCGGTCTTCTACGAGGCCGACAACGTATTCCTGTACACTGACGCCTTGCCTCTGTGCGAATCTCTCGGCTTCCGCATGGGTGATCCTCAGCCCGATAGTGTGCATCCGGCAGCACCGGCCGCACTGCTTGCATTCAAAATGGGCCAGCAGCCATTCAAGGTTGGCGGGAGTGTCCGGCAAACCCTCGATGATGTAGCTGTAGAAAGGTTCAGCCAACGGCTTGAAGCCTCTATTTGCCCAATAAATAGTCGGCTATGGGCTGCACCTTGTCTTTCGTAACTTCTTCCGCGTTCTGATTGCCGGCTTTCCCGCGGAGGTGGAAATGCTTGATAGCCGCCCGGATGTTTTCAGGGAGTTTGTCATAAGTCTTGACGCTCACCTCATCTATCTCAGGCGCACCGGCGACGGTGACAAATACTACCCGTTTTGACTGAAGCCCCTTCCAGTTTTTCTTGATGTAGCCGAGGAGGGATGGGCGGTACATGTAGGTGCCGCCGAACATGACAACGGTGTCATGGGCTTCAAGGGCTTTGGCGTTGGCCTTGCTGAATTTCATCAGGTCAGATGGGACCGCTTCATGGAGCCACTCGGCATATTTCTTGGACGAACCCAGGAACGTGCGGTAGATGATAAGAGTTTTCATGAAAACCTCCCAATATCCGGACCGATTCGATTATATCACCGTAAAAGAGCTAAATACATAAATAAGACAATCCCATGCCCGAGGTTTATGAGCATGTCATATTCAAGGAGCCATCTTATCCTTTGACAACCGGGCCGATTTGAACATAAACTGAATCATATGAACAACGATGAAATCAACACCAGTGAAAACGACGAAAAAGTCATTCGTGACCGCCTGACCACCTACTGCACAGCGAACGGCTATCACCTTTCACCTGACGCAGACGCTATGATAAAAGACATGGTCGAAGTCAAACGCCTCACCGGGCAATTTTATTGCCCCTGCCAGACCCAGCGCCTCCCGGAAACAATCTGCGTTTGCAAACCGGTCCGCAACGGGATGGTAGATATCCTGGGAGCATGTTTTTGTGACCTTATAAGAGCAGGAAAAGAATAACAGGGGGATTTTATGCCAGATACTTCAAGCATAATCACAGCTCAGCGTTTCGCCAAGGGCCTTACCTTTCAGGAATACTTGAATTCATTGGGGGAAACCAAAGCCAGGTTCGAACCGCACATAGCAGCTTTCAAGCTGGCGGATTCCGACGCATCATTCTTCAAAGATGCCGTCAAGAAATGTGGAGCAATCAAAATCGTCGCTATCGGCGAGGACTGGTGCCCGGACGTCCATCGCGGCCTGCCCATCGTCGAGAAAATCGCCGAAGCCAGCGGGATGGAAGTGCGTTTCTTCCACAGGGAAAAGAACCCGGACATCATGAACCTGTTCCTCAAAGACGGAAAGTTTCAATCCATACCCGTGTTTGCCTTCTTCGACGGAAATTTCAAATACCTGACCCACTGGACCGAGCGCCCCGTCGAGGCCTCCAAATTTTACGACCTGATAAGGACCGAACTTTCCCAGCAGAAAATGCCCGAAGAGGAAATGCGGAAGGCCATGAGAGAAAAGGTAGCGCCGCTGGCGGATGAATGGCGCAAGGAAACGGTCAAAGAGATCAGGGCACATCTGGCAGACGCAATCAAGAAGCGGTAGAAAACCGATCCAAGGGGAACACGTTAAGAGGGCGGGTATTCATACACCCGCCCTCTCGTTTTACCTCTTTGACCCCACCGCCTCCTTATTCTGGATTCCCGAGTCTGCGGCTCGAGAATGACAATGAAAGGCGTCTCGGCTTCAAGCATTCGATAGTCAACCGGGAGTATCAATCTGGATTGCAGGGAATGACAAACGTATGGGCGGGATGACAGGCGGGAGTGGGGACGAGGGAAGCCATGCAGCGCCAGATTCTGGATCCCCGGGTCTGCGGCCCGAGGATGACAAGAAGGAAATCCGGTATCTAAGAATAGCCGCAAGTCAACCGAGAGGCTCAGGAAATGGATTGTCGGAGCAAGTCCGACAATAACAGGTTTTCAAATTGGAATGACATTTTCATCAGGATTTGATGTTTAATAAATCATCGACGGTCACGAACCGATAGCCGTTCTCCAATATCCGGGGAATCAGCAAATCGACAGCCTCCACCGTCCGTGAACGGTCCCCGCCCTTGGTGTTATAACCATCGTGGAAAATCAAAATCACTCCCGGTTTTAACCTGGTCATGGCCCTGTTAACCATCAGTTGCGCCGAAGGCCGGAAAACTTCCAGCTCGCTGCCGAAAAGCCCGGAAACGGCCCTCAGATCATTCGCTTTAAGAGTCTTGAACAGCCGGGGGTAACGGAAGAGCCAGGGGGGACGGAATAACACCGGAGCCCGGCCAACGGCTTTCTTGAGTATATCCTGAGTGCGCGTTATCTCCGAAATGAAAGCAGTCCCGTCAAAATACTTGTCGAACGAATGGCTATAGCTGTGATTCCCGAGGGTATGGCCGGCTTCGGAAATTGCCCGGGTCAAATCGGGGTTATTTTCAACATTCTGGCCGCAAACAAAAAAAGTGGACTTGGCGTTATATTTAGCCAGGATTTCCAGTATTTTACCGGTGGAGGATGGATTAGGGCCGTCGTCGAAAGTCAGTGCGATGATTTTTTCACGGGTATTTATACGGTAGGGGAAACGGCCGAATACCTGAGATTCCGACGAAAAAAACAGGTAATAGATGATTCCGACAATAAAAAGGCCACAGAGAGGTATCAGGGCGTCCATGAAATCCCATGGATGTGATGAGCCAGGCTGGACAGCGTGTGGCCAGTGTTCACAAGCCTGTGCCCCGTGTTTACTATACTGGTACGGGTCTCCACGACGGCATCATGGGCAAAAGCATTATGCGATTGAAAAACGAAGAACGTCAACGCCACGGCCACCGCCACCGACGCCCGCTTAAAGAATAGCCACCTGTCCCTTGCCTGCTCCGCCCTGAAGGCAGGCCAGGAGAATATGGAGAGGCTTTTGCCTATTATCAAAGAAATAGCGTAGTTCACGATGTAATACCAGAGGAGGGTAACAACCATCCCGTAGAACATACCGCGGCGCAAGCGCCTGCTGGATGTGAAGATGTAATTGCCGGGAACATATTCGATTTTGCCAATCCTGTTCAGTTTGCGCAGGAAATCCAGCTCGTCCCCGCCCTGACTGATCTTTGTGTTGTACCCCGGAAAGATGCCCCTCTTGAAGGCAGTGTTGCAGGCGGTGATATACCAGACCTTGCCGGTCAGGCGGTAAACAGACTTAATGCTCCAAAAGAGGAAGGACTGAGACGACCTTGCCCACCACGGGGCATCGATGAACCTGCAGGGGCCGCCAACGGCGATGACTCCCGGATTTCTCGAAAAGCCGCTCCAGATTTCGCTCAGCCAGTTCGGCGAAAACACGTTGTCGGCATCGGTTGAAACGACCACCTCGCCGAGCGCGGCACGGGTGCCCGCTTCACGGGCGGCGCAGACGCCTTTCTGCGGTTCAAATACCACACGAGCACCCAGCCGACGGGCGATATCGCCGGTGCCGTCGGTGCTGTTATTGTCGGCGACGATAATCTCGAAATCGCCGCTGAAATCCTGGGCCTTTAACGAATCGAGACAAGCCGCAATAACCAGTTCTTCGTTATAACAGGGGATAACGATGGAGATGGACGGTTTTAAATTATTTTTTGTGCTGTTTTCGATGAACATAGATAAAGCTATCATAATTGGTTTTCACGCATGATTCAAGTACCAACTCCGAAACGGGAAGGGGAAAATACCATGTCGACTCTGGATCCCGGCTGTCGCGCCGGAATGACCACCGGGGGGGACGTGGGGAAAAGGGGACATTTATTATTGTCTCGCGATGCTCGACAAAGCATTTGAAATGGATCCCCGGGTCTGCGGCCCGAGGATGACAAGAAGGGGATCCGGTATCTAAGAACAGATGACAGTCAACCGAGAGGCCAAAGAGATGGATTGTCTGAGCTAGTCCGACAATGACAGATAAACTATTCTTGGCCCCTTGTAGACACGCTCGAGGGCAAGAACCTCGGGGACCCGCCCAGGGTCCGGGGCGCGACCCGGGATGAACAAAAGGGGTTGAAAAAAGAAGAACAGACGCGAGGACATTTGTTGCTCGCCTTGCTGCGCTTCGACGAGGCTAAGGATGTGGATTCCCGAGTCTGCGCTCGAGAATGACGATGAAAGGCGTCTCGGCTTCAAGCATTCGATAGTCAACAGGGAGTGTTAATCGGGATTGAAGTGAATGACAGACGTCTGGCCTGAAGGACAGGTGGATGTGAGGACCAGATTGCCACACTCGCTCCGCTCGCAATGACAATGTAACGGGAGCTCCCCCTTATTCTGGATCCCGGGCCGCAGCCCGGGATGACAGACGTGGTTTTGGTTTCCCGCCTTCGAGGGAATAACATGTGCTATTTGAAGAAGTTTTTAACGGCATCGAAACTTGCCGGTAGTAGATTCAGGACGAGCGGGAAATTATAAAGCAGAACTTTTGCCAGAAATGAGTGGTAGACCGTTCCGTTCAAATTGGGGAGAAATTTGACCCACAGGGCGAGCAGTGCGCCCCATGAAACCGCTCCTACCCCCAACCCCATTACGCCGCCTAAAAAACGGTCAAGCCAACCCAGCATAATGCCGGAAAGTATTTTGTGAAGGATCCTGCCGGTGATTTCAGCGATTGTCACAATTATCGCAAGGATGATGAGAAAAGCGGCCACATTGGCCACGTCCCTGCTGTGTATAAAAGTTATGTTGCTGCCAAAGGTCTCATAGTACCTGCCGGCCAGGAAAATGCCGATAATCAGGCCTCCGAGATTGCAAATCCCACGCACAAGCCCCGTGCCCAACCCCCCAATGACCGCAGCTGCCAGGCTAACGAGTATCAGGATATCAAGCCAGTTCATATTCCCTCCTTCTGTATAACTTAAGCGCCAAGTTCCTGCGCGCGGCGATAGGCCGCGGCGACGGCTTTATGGACCAACGGCGTGAACCCGCCTTCTTCGAAAACCTTCAGAGCAGCTGCGGTCGTCCCGCCCGGAGAAGTCACGTTGCGCCGCAGTTCGGCCAGGTCTTTCACCGAAGCCCTGGCGTACTCTGCGGACCCGAGCAGGGTCTGATAAACCAGCGTTTTAGCCATCTCATCGGGCATGCCGATCTCAACTGCGGCCGACATCATCGCCTCCATGAAAAGGAAAACGTAAGCCGGCCCGGAACCGCTGACGGCGGTGGCGAGGTCGAGATATGACTCGTAGCCTGCGTAAATCCCTTTGCCCATGACCATGACTATGGCTTCGGCATTGGTTCTTTGAGCCGGGGTGACATCCCTAGTGGCCGACCAAACAGTCATCCCTTTGCCGATCTGGGCAGGTGTATTGGGCATGGCGCGCACGACGGACTGGTGCTTAAGGCCAGCCACGAGTGTTTCCATCTTTTTACCCGCGATGATGGAAAAAACCAGAGACCTGGGGTTTAGCTTGCCCGATAATTCCTCCATCAGGGCTGTGAGCGTTTGCGGCTTCACGGAAAGGACGATTATCTCGCCGCGGTTCGCCACCTCAAGGTTATCGGTCGAAGTAAAAACTCCGAGTTCTTCTTTAAGCTGATCGAGGCGGGGCTGGCTGACGTCGCTGATAGAGACGTCTTTAGGCTCCGCAAGGTGATTTTTTATTACAGCAGAGGCGATGGCCTGGCCCATGTTGCCTCCGCCGATGAATGATATCTTGAATATACTCAACACAATCTCCTAAAAATCACTCTTACCTGACCACGATATTAACCAGCTTGAAAGGCACGTAGATGACCTGCACGACGGCTTTCCCCTCGGTATGGGCTTTCACCTTCGGGCTTTCCTGGGCGAGACGTTTGGCCTCGGCTTCCGTTATGTCAGCAGAAACCGTGAGCTTCTCCCGTACCTTGCCGTTAACCTGAACGATAAGCGGGATCTCCCGGTTTTCAGCCAGTTTCTCGCTCCACTCCGGCCATTTCTGATTATGGATGCTGTATTCGTATCCAAGCCTCGACCATACCTCTTCCGTAAAGTGAGGAGCGGTCGGCGCCAGCAGTCTCAGCAGCGTGCGTACTGCGCTGCGGTAATTGTCGGTGGTGACGCTGCCGGCTTCCCTGACTTTTGCTATATAGTTGGAAAATTCCATCAGGGCCGAAATCATAGTGTTAAAGCGCAAGCGGTCCATGTCCTCCGAGACGCGGCGGATGGTCTGGTGAGTCACGCGCAGCAGGTCTTCGAGGCCCGGCTCATCATTCCCGCCGCAGCCGATGCCTTCATATGGTTCCAGCGCCAGGCCCCAGATGCGGTTCAGCCAGCGTGACAGCCCGTAGATGCCCGAGTCGTCCCAGTCGCCGCCCTGCTCCCAGGGGCCTATGAACATAAGGTACGAGCGCACCGTGTCAGCCCCGAGGTCGCCGACGTATTTATCGGGATTGACGACATTGCCCTTGGACTTGGACATCTTCTGGTGGTCGGCAGTGATGGTGCCCTGGTTGAACAGCCGAGTGAAGGGTTCACCGAAAGTCACGAGCCCCATGTCACGCAGGGCCTTGATAAAGAATCGGGAGTAGAAAAGGTGCATGACGGCGTGCTCGGCCCCGCCGGTGTAGATATCGACGGGCATCCACTTCTTCAGCAGTTCCGGGTCGAAAGCCCCGGCAGCGAAATGCGGGCTGGTGTACCGCAGGTAGTACCACGACGAGCACATGAAGGTGTCCATAGTATCGGTCTCGCGTTTCGCGGGGCCCCCGCACTTCGGGCAAATAGTGTTAACGAAGCCCTCGTTGTATTTGAGGGGAGACTCTCCGGTGGGTTTGAATTCGGCATCCTCGGGAAGGAGGACGGGCAGGTCGGCTTCAGGCACGGGTACGATGCCGCAAGTCGGGCAATATATGGCAGGGATAGGCGCGCCCCAGTAGCGCTGGCGGGATATGAGCCAGTCCCGCAGCTTGTAACTTACCGTGCGCTTGCCCCAGTCCCGTTTCTCGATGTATTCGGAAATGGCCGCCTTGGCCATGGTGTTATCCATACCGTCAAAACTTGAGGAGTTGACCAGTACACCGGGGCCGAGGAAGGCTTCTTTCAGTTCACAGCCAGCCGAGTTGTGTGAGGCCACGACTTCCTTTACAGGAAGGCCGTATTTTTTGGCAAACGCGAAATCGCGTTCGTCATGCCCGGGGACCGCCATGACGGCACCAGTACCGTAAGAGGCGAGCACATAATCGGCTATCCAGATGGGGATTTTCTCCCCGTCGAGCCGGTTAACCGCATAAGCGCCGGTGAAAACGCCGTCTTTCTCGCGTTCGGTGGAGAGACGTTCGATCTCGGTATGATGGCGCGCTTTTTCGACGTAGGCCTCGACCGCGGCTTTGCATGCGGTCGAGGTGAGTTTAGCCACCAGCGGGTGTTCCGGAGCCAGCACCATGAAAGTCACGCCGAAGACGGTATCAGGGCGTGTCGTAAAGACCTTTATCTCTTTTTCTTCGACACCCGGGTAATCCAGGGCGAAAGATATCTCGGTGCCCTCGCTGCGGCCGACCCAGTTGGCCTGCATGGTCTTGATGCGTTCCGGCCAATCGAGGCCGTCGTGCCGCATCAATTCATCGGCATATTTGGTGATTTTGAAGAACCACTGCTCCAGGTCGCGGCGAGTCACCGGGGTTTCGCACCGCCAGCATTCCCCGTTGACCACCTGTTCGTTGGCCAGCACGGCTTTGCACGTGGGGCACCAGTTGACCGGCGCCTTGGAACGATATGCCAGTCCGGCTTCCCAGAGCTTCAGGAAGAACCACTGCGTCCACTTGTAGTATTCAGGAAGGCAGGTGATGACTTCCCGGTCCCAGTCGTAGATGGCGCCGATGCTCTTAAGCTGGCGGCGCATATTGTCGATATTGGACATGGTCCAGACACGCGGATGGATACCGCGTTTGATGGCGGCGTTCTCGGCGGGAAAACCGAAGGCGTCGAAACCCATAGGATGCAGGACGTTATAGCCCTGCATACGCTTAAAACGGGCGTAAACGTCAGACGGGCCCATGGCATACCAATGGCCTATGTGAAGGTCCCCCGAAGTATAAGGAAGCATGGTAAGCGCATACCACTTCGGGGCGGTGCTTGCTTCATTGACTTTATAGAGCTTATCGTCGGCCCAACGTTTCTGCCATCGGGCTTCAATCTCGACTGGATTATACTTTTCAATCATCGGGTTTTCCTCGTAATCCGGTTTGGGTTCAACCTATTGTAGCAAGGGGTCAAGCACGGCGCAATAAACCGGCTGTCAGCCCACAGCAGTCAGCTATTTAGTGCTCCGCAGGGTGCAAGCAAGCCCGACGATTAAAGAAAAAAGAGCGGGATTAAACCCACCCTTTTTTATTCCCGCGGCCCCCCACGATGTTAACCCGGATCCCCGCCGCAGCGTGAATGACTGGAATGAGGGCTGAGTTATTTAATAGTCATGTCCACACCGAGGCTTTCGCCTTTAAATTCCGGCTGGTAGTATGAGTACGCCTGCGAAGAAGCACCCTTGGCTTTAACGGGATACAGTGCCAGAACCTTGAAACTGAAACTGAACTTCGCTCCCGCTTTAAGGTTGTCAATGTAGAAGATAACCTTGCGGCCCGAAATGTCATAGCGTTTGATGAGCGGCTGGCTTTTCAACAGGGCGTTGAGGCTGGCCGTGTCCGCGGCGAAACCGGTCGGCACCGAAATATCCACCACCAGCATACCCGATTCAACCTGCCCGGGCGGGTTGAAACTCAGGTTCACGAGGACGTTGACAAGGTCATTCACAGCCACATCGGTAGCGTCGTATTTAACGTCGATGCCGATGACAGGGGCGACCTCGTCCGGGGCGGGGATATTGCAGCGGCGCACTACCTGCGCCATCACTTCCCCTTTGCCCTTAGCCGTGACCGTTACACTTTGATTCGCGGGCAGTTCGACTATCTGAAGCACATCGAAGTTGGCCGAGGTGATGCGCACCTGTTTGTCGATACCCTGGCCTTTGACACTGACCGTCAGGTCTACGTCCGACCTCAACCCTGCAGCGTATGCAGAAAGTCCCTGGAGCCCCACGACGGTGTCCTGGGTCGAGCCGAAACCACCGTAGGCGTTGCGCTGGGAAATGAGCCAGGTCCCGGCCTTGCCGGCGTTGAGGTTATCTCCCCGGCGGATAAGGGCCAGCATGGCGTAAGCAGTCGTTTCGATGACGGCCGACCGGTTCGGCTGCTGAATCATGATGGGCGCGATCTTACCGGGGGTGGTGGAAACCGGCGGAGTTACCGATGTATTCCCCCAATGAAGCCCGTTCTCGTCTAGTTGCGCCAGCGCCATAAGGTCTTTATTGGCTTCGTCCCTTTTCGGGCTGCCGGCCATCTCGAAGGCATAGCTTGTGAGAGCAAGTGTGTAAACGTCGGTCATGCTGCCGATTTTGGTCCCCAGATATGAAACCGCTCTGGCCGAGGCGGCGGTGTCACCGGCTTCCATGAGCGCTATCGCCACATAGGCCGTGAGCGCGTCTTTGCCTGACAGGCCGCCCAGTAATTCCTGGTGGTGCACGAAACCCACGGCTTCAAATGAGCCGTCGGTTTTCTGCTGAGCGGTTATCCAGTTTCTGGCGGCATCCAGAACGGCTCCATCGATATATATGAGGCCTTGCGCCTGTGAAAATGATTTCAGTACAAATGCCGTCAGCCACAGACTGCCCGACTGGTCCTGCATCCCGAAGGCGGAGAAACTGCCGTCCGTGCGCCTGTAGGTGAGCTCTCGCTGGTATCCCGTGACCATCAGGAGTTCAGCCTTGGCCATGACTTCGGGTTTAACCTGGCCGCTGGCCGCAAGGTATTTAGTTATAAACACATCCGGGGCAAAGTTCAGCATGTTCTGTTCGCCGCAGCCATACGGCATCTGGATAAGGCCCTCCAGGCCCTGCAGGGTCTGTGTAAGATAGCTTCCGGTAAGGGTGAGGTAGACCTTGCCCGAATCGGGGACTGCATCCGACGGGATCGAAGTATCGAGCGTTTTGGAAGCACCTTCGGAAAGAACCAGGTTGTCGACGAACTCGCGCGGGACGCCTTCGGGCTGAACGAGAACAGACTGTATCACGGCGTCCGCCGCCTGGGAGCTGCGTGCGCTGACTTTGAGGTCATTGAACCCGAGCCCTTTCGAGCGGACAGTGAACACCGCGCTGCCGACTTCACCGGCTGCGATGCGAACGGTCTGTTCGGCGGCACCGACGATATCGAACCAACCCGCCTTGTCCAGAGTAACAACGACGTCCTGTGATTTGTCGAGGTAATTATAGACCGCGACCTTTACAGGGAATTCCTCTCCTCGGATGGCTGAATACGTCAGGTCGAGCTTCAGGAAGAATGGCTGGAAAGCCTTGAACGAAGTTTCCGCCACACCGAGGCCTTTGTCTTTCGAGATGGCGACAGCGCGCAGCATCCAGGTCGTGATGCTGTCGGGAACGGTGAGTTTGAGTGTCGCTTTACCATTGCCGTCAGTCACCACTGGTTGCGATATCCAGGTCTCCGGGAAATACTGGCGTATGCGCTGGACGTCCGCCAGGTTCGCGGCGTCGACGGTAACCGCAGGCTGCTGGGTCACTTTTATGGTCGGCGCGGCCGCGACGGCCACGTTTCCGCCTTTGGCATCCCCTATCCCCGGCGGGAACATGCCGCCGAAATTCGGGGAGTCATACTGCTTGCCGGCCGGGATGGTGTTGTTGGAAAGCGCAATGACCCCTGCGTCTTTGAAGGTGTCGCTCGCCCCTGTCGTCAAGATGGAAGGATACAGCGTCACCTCATGCAGTTCAGCCTGCGGGTCCATATAGAGTTTCTCGAGCTCTGCAAAAACCTGCGCCAGATTAAGTCGGTTTTCTGCGAGGATAAATACCGATTTGTCGACTGCGGTGACGATGACATGGCTCTGGTTCTCCGTCTTTATGTTGAGGTCAACACTATCGCCGGGCTTCGCCTCGCCAGTGTTGAAATCCGCGGTGACGGTTTGCGGATACTCTGCGGCAACATCAAACGGGACGAAGTCTGCCGCGATTTCGCTATTCGGGAGCACCTGGTAAACCAGCAGTTTGGCCGAAGGCGACATGGCAGGCGTGACCTTCAGGGAGATGTCGGCGGTTGTGGTGTAATCTAAAAATACGACACGGTCCCGCGCGACCACTTCATAATAGAAGTTGGACGCCTGCCTGGTGGCGCTTATATGGAATTTCGCGGTCGCACCGACTGCGAGCGCCGCGCCGCCTACCTGGGCCACGTGAATAAAGCTCGATGAGGGTGAATACGCAGCCAGCAGGTTCTTACCGGCATAGGCGGTGCCGGAGGAAGTATTAATCGTGAGCCCGACAGCGCCAGCTGGAGGCAAAAGCGTAACCATTCCCATGCCGGACGCGCCGGTATCTATCTTTTTGGTATCCCGGCTCAACTGCTTGTAAGCGCTATCGAGGTAGGTAACATCCATATTGACTGATGAAGGCACCGGCAAGCCGCCCGGGTCCTGCGACAGAACAAGGACGTTCAGTGGCAATCCGGGCTTGAACGAAATGCTGTCGGGGATTATCTGGAGCGTCACGGGCGTCGATGAAATAGTGAGCAGTTTTGTGGCGCTCTCTTCGTAGCCGGTGGACTGCTCCCGGATGGTAAACTCAAGATTCACATTACCCAGCCCGCCACTGGCCGGGACCCCTGCCACGTAACCGACCGGAGGCAGTTCAAATTCGACGCTGCCATCTATGCCTTTGGTGAAACGGGCGTATTCCTGCCACGTCCCAACGTAACGCGTGGCGACGATCTCCACCTCGCCCTGGACCGGTTTGCCGAAACTGTAGATACCTTCTACCTTTCCGGTGATGCGGTCGCTCGCCAAAAACCAGTCTTTGGGCAGGGTGACGGTTACTTCATATTTCGGAAGGACATAGGTGTCCACTGTTACGTCTAGTTCAGTTTTGGCCCCGTCCGCTGCCGAGGCATTGAGTTTCCAGGTGCCGAGGTTCGGTTCCATGGACAGGGGCAGGTCCACAGAGGCCATACCATAATCGTCGGTGCCGAGTTCCCGCTTGAATATCTTGATACTTTTGCCGTCGGTCGCCTCAAACGTTAGTTTCCGGACCACGGGTTTGAGGTCGCCGTCAAGCGCAAACGCGCTAACATGGATAACTTGCCCGGGTTTGTATATGGGCTTGTCGGTTTCAAGGAAGATAAGACTCGAACTCGCCACCTGGACAGAAGCTTTCTGGTTGAACCCTGGCCCACTCAAGTTTATCTCATAATCCCCGGCAGACAAGGGGGGCAATTTTAGTTCGATGACATCTTTGCCAAAAACATGCTGTTTCGAAGAAGCGACGGTGTTTCCGTCTTTAGACAGTTTTACCTCGACCTCGCCGGCGGCGAGGCTATCGCCGTTCATGAGCGCGACGGAAAGTTGACTCGTGGTACCGCTCTGCAGGACCTTCGGAATGATGGCCATATAGCTGGTTGCGGCAAGAAAAGAGGATGGCGCACCTTGACGGCAGGCCGGCAAAGATGAAAAAACAGTGACGAATGCAAGAACCAGACAGATGAGTGATAACCAGCGCTTTTTCATAGGACACCACCTTCAAGCGAATTCAGAACCATCTAGCTATATAACGCTGTTACCCTGGAAAAGTTATAAAAACAGGACATTCGTGCCCTGCGGGGGAATATATAGCCAAGAGAGAATACAATAGAATAGTCCTGCTAACTTTTTATCCCTGAGTGCGTTAACATATCAGGGCATAGACAAAATGCAGTAAGAAAGGGGATCAAATGCGCAGATTCTTAATAATAGTTATGGCGGCTGCGGCGATAATGTCGATACTTGCGGCAGGTTGCGGGTCCGCTAAAAATGATACCAATACCACCAGACTGGCGGGTACTTCCTGGATCCTCGCGTCTTACGGCGAAGCGGCCAACCCAAAAGCCGTCATCAGCGGAAGCACAATCACGCTCGTTTTCAACGCCGCGTCCGACCAGGTCCATGGCAACGGCGGAGTGAACGGGTATGGGGGCGAGGTCCAGCTGACGGACAACCAGATAACTGTCACTCAAATAATCCGCACAGAGATGGCTTCGACCAACCAGGCGATAAACGACCAGGAAAACGCCTATTTCCAGATATTGCAGGCCTCTCAGAGCCTGGAGTTCAGAAACAATTCCTTTACTATCCATTGTCAGGGAGGGCAGGAATTGGTGTTTAACGCGGCGTAACCGCGGAGGCTACCAAATCTGGCTTAGGGAGAGCCCGCTTGAGCGGGCTTTTCCGTTTTTAGCCTCCCCCCGAACCTCTATTTCGGAAAGGAGCGAGAACAAGCCCCCTCCCCTGGTTCTGGATCCCGGGTCCCGGCCCGGGATGACACGCTCGAGGACAAGCACCTCGGGGAACGGTCCGAGGCACGGCCCGGGGTGACACGGGGGGTACGGGATTGCCACTCTCCGCTCGCAAAGACAAACCTAGACTCTGGATCCCGGATCGCGGTCCGGGATGACACCGGGGAGCTAAGGAGAGCGGAACGGGATCGCCGCACTGCGTTCGCAATGACACCACCAACGAATGCCGCAATTTGCCACTTCGGGGTTCTGCTGATATGATGATTTCAATATGGTCCCAGCCCCTGAACGGAGAATAAACCATTGGAAGATATTTTCGCTTTAATACTGATAAACGTTCTTGTCTGGATCGCGCTGCAAATCCACCCCGCTTATGTCAACAACCTGGCGCTGGTGCCTGTGGACGTCTGGACACATCCATGGTTCCTTTTAACCAGCATGTTCACTCACCAGGACTTTTTCCATATCCTTTTCAATATGTGGACACTGTACTTTTTCGGGAGCGCAGTACACCAGCTTCTTGGAGTACGGCGGTTCTGGATAATATACGTAGCCGGCGGTTTGATGGGCGGTGTCTGTATGTCGCGTTAGCCTATGCAGGCAACGCCTTGCACTTCGGATTCCTTGGTGATATCTATTCAGGGGCCATAGGAGCTTCGGGGGCTATTTTCGCACTAGGAGGGGCGCTGGCAGTACTGAGGCCCCAGATGAGGGTCATGATTTTCCCTATACCGGCCCCCATGCCTTTGTGGATCGCTATCGTCGGCAGTTTTCTTGTACTTACATTCATCCCCGGCGTGGCGTGGACCGCCCACCTCGGCGGAATTTTAACCGGCGCTGCGGCGGGTTGGTACTGGAGAAGAGGGCGTTACTACGGGGACTGACAGCGATCAGCTTTATTTTGACGACGTACACAGCAAGGATTCGCAAACATTTATTGATTGCCTAGCTTTGCGCGGCAAGGCAAGGGAAATGGATCCCCGGGTCTCCTCGAGCCTCGAGGACAAGAACCCCGGGAAACGCCCGAGGTCACGCCCGGGGATGACATGTGTTTAGTGGAGTCAAGACGCCCTTCGCCTAGGCTTTCTTCATGCCTTCTTTGAGAGAGGCTATGTCGCGCCGCAGTCCCTTTTCCCGCTGGACCAGCATGAAGATGTAGATGAAAAGCCCAACCCAGACGACCCCGAAGGCTGCAACGACGAAACCGGCGTTATCCATTTGATTCTTCCTCAACAATATTTTTTATTTCAGAGATTTCGGCCGCATCTTCTTTCAGGTGGATACCGAAGAACAGCAGCGCAAAGTAGAGAACGGTGAAAGCCACCACTCCCAATATGAGCGTAAGCACCATCCCCGGCTTGTCGAGATGGAAAGCGGCGTCCCCCGGGTGCATCTGTTTAGACACAAACAGCGTGAGGATTACAATAGGGACATCGACGAAACCCAGGATGCCGAATACAGCCGAGAAGCGCGCCCTCTGTTCCGTCCCGGAGATATAAGCGCGAAGCAAAAAATAGGCGACGTAAATTATCCACAGCACCAGAGAACTGGTCAGGCGCGCATCCCACGTCCACCAGGTGCCCCAGGCGAATTTCGCCCATATAGAACCTGTGAGTAAAAACATGGTAGTGAACACCAGGCCGAGTTCCGCCGAGGTGGCGGCCACGATGTCCCAGAACGGTTTCCGCTTCGCCAGATAGGCGATACTGGCGATGAAAACGCACAGGAAAGCGAAAAGCGCGACCCACGCTACCGGGATGTGCCAGTAAAAAATAGGGCTGTACTGGATAAAGCCCGTGTTCGCAGTGTCGAGATGAGGAATCAGCAGCATATCCAGACCGATGGTTGCGATAAGCAACACCGCGCTTATTATCAACAATATCCTTACTCGCATCGCCCCTCCTTGTGGTTATTCTTCAACGACAAACGGGAATACCAGGACAGGAACCGTCAGATATATGATGTCGAAAGCAATTATTATGGCAAGCCAGATAGTCATGTCGCCCCAGCTTTGTCCTGCCAGAGAAATCGATGACGCTTTGACCGCCGCGATGATTATCGGGCTGACCACCGGTAAAAAGAGGATAGGCAGGACCATCTCTCGCGCGCGCGTGTTCACCGCAAGCGCCGAGAATATAGTCCCGACAGCCACAAAACCAATCGTCGCCAGCAGTGTCACGGCTATCAACTCGGGCTGAAGAACGGCGATGTTGAAAAGCAGGGCGAATACCGGAAGGATGATAGCCTCTATCAGCAACATGAAAAAGAGACTGCCGATAGCCTTGCCGACGTAAATGGCTTCGCGAGCCACGGGGCAGGCCATCAAGCCCTCAAGGCAGTTATCCTCTTTTTCCGGGATGAAAGTACGGTTCAGGGCCAGCACGCCCGAAAAGGCGAAGGCTACCCAGAGGATACCCGGAGCTATTTGCGCAATCAGATCGGGATTCAGGTCGAAGGCAAAGTTGAATATCACGAGCACCAAAACGGCGAAAACAAGCACAGACGAGATGATCTCGCGAGTACGCAGCTCGGAAAGGATATCTTTCCAGGCAATGGCACGGACGCAACTCCAGAATTTCACGGTTTCACCGCCGTGGTGCATTCGCCGTATTTCTTTTTCAAAGATTCAAGGTTCATATTGCAGGCCCGCTCCCTGAACGCCAGGCGGCCGCGTTCGATAATGATGATATCGTCGCAAACGGAAAGAGCCCTTTCAAAGCTGTGGCTGGTGAAGATGATGGTGCGCTTACCCGCTTCCTCGCGCCTGATAATGTCCCACATGGCCCCGAGCGCCTGCTGGTCCAGGCCCGTTTCGGGTTCGTCCAGGAGCAGGATAGACGGCCGGTGAAGCAAGGCCCTGGCCAGTGCCATGCGCTGCTGCATGCCCCGCGAAAACGTAGAGAGGCGGTCATACCTGCGCCCCGTCATGCTGACCAGGTCCAGAACTTCGGCGATGCGTCTGGCCCTGTCTTGAACGCCGTACATGCGGGCATAAAAATCCAGATTTTCCCAGGCGCTGAGGTTGCCGTAGAGGTAGCTCTGGTGGGCTACGAGGCCAAGTTTGGCACGTATGCCCTCCGCGTCGTCTTTCAGCTCAAAACCTTCGATAAGTACCTTCCCCGACGTCGGGCGCATGATGCTCGCCAATATCTTGATAAACGTGGTTTTGCCGGCCCCGTTCGGGCCGAACACGGCGAGGGAACTACCTGCCGGGATTTTGAGGTCGAGCCCGCGGAGAGCCTTAAAATTACCGAAAGACTTGGAGAGCCCGACCGTTTCCACGGCGGGCGATGGCGGCGGGGGCGCTGTAACGTTGTTCATGCGAATCGTTTCATTTTAGCTCTTTAAGGTTCCTGTGGCTAGTGATCCGAAGTTTTTACACGAAAAAGGGGGGACAAACCATCCCCCCCTTCAAAGTGCGCCAATCGCCAGTTATTATTTGTCGTCGGTTGTCAGGTTGCGCGTTGCCGCGCTGAATGAGACCACCCCGCCGATGAGCAACAGGACCCCGCCTATCCATATCCACTCCACCAGCGGATTGACTATCACCATCACCAACCCCTGGTTAGTCGTACCGTCGAAATCTTCAAAAATTACGTAAAAATCGCGCGCGAGGTTGCTGCGTATGGCGACCTTATTGCTCACAAGGCTCATGTTGGTTATGGTTTGCCCGGAATACGTGAATCCGAGCACCTGGGACGGGTGTATCGAGCCGACCGCCTTGCCGTTGTAAGTGATGTCCATATTGGCGACAACCGTCAGCCAAACAGAGCCGTCATTTTGGGGGGCCGAAGAAGAATCGAACCCGTTATATTTCAGAGTGTACCCGTTCAAAGTAATCGTGTCGCCGACATTGAGGGTCTTCTCCACCTGGGTCTTGTAGGCAGAAGAGCCGACGATACCGAGCGCCAGGACCACTATGGCGATATGGATTATATAACCGCCGTAGCGGCTGCGGCTGGCCATGAACAGCCTTCCGAAAGCCACCGCGAAATTCTCCTTTTTGCCACGCATGCGGGCAGCCACATCCGCAGACCATTTAACAAAAGTAGCTACCAAAACGGCCGCCAGGATAAAGAAAGGAACCACGGCATACCAACGGTTGACCCCGCCGATGATAAGGGCAACGACTACAAGGATACCGACACCTAAGGGCAATAGAAGTTTTTTACCCAGCTGTTTGAGGTCGGGGACCTTCCATCCGACCAAAACGCAAACCCCCGCCAGCGCGATTATCAACAGGAACAGCGGCAGGTTGACCATGTTGAAATAGCCCTTGGCGGGGATGATATTCGTGAATACGGGAAGTGTCGTCCCGATAAAGATGAAAACCGTGGATATCACGAGCAAAAGGCTCACCGCCACGAAAGTGCCGGTCCCGGAAACGAGAGAATCGTCGCCTGTGGCGCTTTTAATGAATTTTCGGCGGTCGAGAAGCAGCCAAACCGAGCCAACCAGGGTTATCACCAGGAACACGATAAATACGGGGGTCATGGGGGTCTGTCCAAAAGTGTGTACGGAGCCCTTGACGTCAGAGCGGGTCAAGAACGCGCCGAAAATGGTGAGCCAGAAGGCTGTGATGGCAAGGATAAACGTCCAGGTTTTAAACATACCTCGCCTGACGTACATTATGCCGGAATGCAGGAAAGCGGTGACCAGCAGCCAGGGCATCAGGCCGGCGTTCTCCACGGGGTCCCAGGCCCAGTACCCGCCCCACCCGAGTTCGGCGTAAGCCCACCACATGCCAAGGACGTTGCCTAAACCGAGCAGAAGGAAAGCGGCAACAGCCCAGCGCTTAGCCGTGGTAACCCAGACATCGTCGGTCTTCCGATTGAACAGTGCCGACATGGCCAGGGCAAAAGGAATCGTAAAAAGGGCATAACCAGCCAGCAAGAGCGGCGGGTGGAAAACCATGCCTACATTCTGGAGGACTGGTTTAAGGCCAAGCCCATCCGCGGGAACCGGGGACAACGCCTTAAAGGGGCTGTCTATGAAAATCAGGACAAGGAAAAGGGTGACCGTGAACATGACGATGGAAAGGGCATCGGGCATCAGTTCTTTGTTATTTTTATCGCTACGCCAGAGCAAGATCGCGCCGGAAAGAGATATTATCCAGCCCCAGAAAAGGAGAGAACCAGGGTTACCGGCCCAAAGGCCCGTAACAAGATAAAGGAGCGGGGTCTCCCGGCTGGAATAATCAGCCACGTACTGCAGGCTGAAATTGTGAGTCAGAAGGGAAATCAGGAGGACGGCGACCGCCAGTGTTACCAGCCCGGCTACCGCAAATACGCCGAACCGGGCGTTCGTGGGAAAACCATACTTGTTCTTGCGCGAATCCATCAACGCGGCCGCTATGGTATATATCGCCACCAGGAAAGCCAGGATGATTGCCGCATTCCCTAAAAAGGACATGCCCTGCTCCTTTATGCCTACGTAGCCGCAGGCTGTTTAGATGCGCATTTGACTATAATGCCGCTGCCGTCGAAAACGCCAGCCGCAGGATCGAATTTGCCTTCAACCACAGCCTGCTGGCCAACTTTGAAAGTGTCGGGAGGTGTAGGTCCGTTGTAGACAACCTCAATCTTAACGTCCGGGCTGGAGATGTCGAGAAGTGTGAAGCGATAAGTAAAACCATCCTTGACCGGAGGGACCGCGGAGTCAACGATACCGCTCACGCGCACCGTTTTACCCGAAAGCGTGCTTTCCTTGGATATGAACTCACTCACGTTGTAATAATATGTACCTACGCCCATGAAACCGACATATCCCAAAACCAACGCGGCCAAAACCACGATGATTCCACCGATGATGAATTTCTTGTGTTTGAACATATATAAAACCTCGAGAGAAGTTATAGAGATTTATGTTGAATACCGACGTATGCAATTATAACACAAAGATTTTTTAGGGCAATCGAAATGCTTCAGGCAGATGCCCACCACGCTTCACCCGGGGGACCCCACCGAGTACAAGCAGTCGGCAGCAACGAATTTGGAGAAGTACATTTCGTCATGCCTATGATGAAAGTGACATTTGGTTGAAATATCGTGCCGATCAGGAGACACGGTCCCGAAATAAAAAAGCCGCCATCCGCCCTAGGGCGGATGGCAGATTCATAAGAAAAATATTTTTAACTGGCGGGTTGGTGGCAGAGGATGCACGTTGCATTCAAAGCTGGCTTGTTTTTCGTCAGTGAATCATCATGGCTGGCAAGCGGAAGCTGCTGCAACCCGTTGTGGCACTGAAGGCACGGATGCGAAGTTTCATCTATTAGCTTTGCCGCGATACCTGTTTGGCCGTGGCAGGATAGACAATCTGCGTAAACCCCTCCGGTTGGATGCGTCATTATTGTAGGTTTAGCACCAAGATTCATCCCTCCGGTTGCGACAGTCGGGGTTGATGGTGCGGAGGTGGTGGTGGTCAAGGTGGTGGTCTTCGTTGTGGTCGTCGAAGCAACAGGTGTCGAAGCGACGGGTGTCGACGACGTTGGTTTAGCAGACGTGGTTGTCGAGGTAGTCGCTACGGCTGAGCTAGTGGTAACGGCAGGCGTGGCAGATGTGGTGACGGGGGGAGCGGCGGTAGTGGTAGGCGGAACAGTCGATGTAGTGGCCTTAGTTCCGCCACAGGAGGACACAAGTAAAGCCAACGTCAAGGCCGTGATGGCCAGTACTGACAATGATCCTTTTTTCATTAAAATTTCTCCCTCGTTTTATTCGGATCCGTGATGTTTTTCTTAATTTTGAACAGGAACAGATAAAATACGCTCAAAACTTGTCTGCAGGATATTAATAATACCTAAAACCATACTTTCGATAAGGAAAGGAATAGAATATTTTTACTTTCTGGCTTCAATCAATAACGCTACCCAACAATCCGGCAACCGGAAAAACGGAGAGGTTAAAAGCACCGAAAGTTAGGTAGGATTTAGTGCAAGGAAAGCAAAAATATGGATAGCAAATATGTGGTTGCATGAAGGTAAATATTGCGCGCCGTTCGATTAATAACCTTTAAAAGCCACATCTATTATCGCTTCATCTACACCTTTTCTGAATATCCGCACCCCCTATTTGTATTAACAATTATGAACTTCATCAACAAGAATAAATATCATTCTAACACTGAGTGCTTTTTTGGTCAAAAACATAGAAGGGGCGGTTTTTGCCGCCCCTTTCGGATCAATGGCTATATCTGGGCTTAGGCAGCCTATTTCAAACGCTTAAAAACGCCAATCGTTCTAGCACTCGCTTCTCCGAGGGTCAAAACACGAAAAAGGGGGCGGTTGTTCACCGCCCCCTTTTAGTAAAAGACTAATTTTAAACCAGATTATTACTTTGGCGCCGTGTGGCAGCCGGCTTGCGTGCACTGATCAACAGTGTACGGAGTATGGTCTTGAGGTGACCCGGCAACAACCGCGTATACGCCTGTGTTAGCGGTAGAACCGTTAGCTTTACCATCCCAGGAAGGAGTATAGGGATTGGAGTTGGTCGTGCCCGGCGCGTGGCACATCTGGCAAAGGCCCTTGTACGAAGCGAGCTGGGCCGCAGTATGAGTAGTAATGGCAATAGCTGCCGTGGGCAGTGTCGCTGCGGGAGTAGAACTCGCGGGAGTCGTGCTGCCGCTGGGAGTCGTGCTGCCAGCGGGAGTCGTACTGCCGGCAGGAGTCGTCGATACAGGAGTCGTCGATGCCGGCTTTGTAGTGGTAGGAGGAGTGGTTGTGGCGGAACCTGTCGGCAACGCATGGCAAATCGGCAAACTCGAGCAGTCTTTGTCGGTATATCCCAGGGCCACATGATCAAACGGCGCTTTCGCCTTCTCCATTTCGGTAACATGGCAGGCAAGGCAATCCGCAAAGCGCACATCGACCGCATGGGGAATGGGCTGGGCTAGCTTCTGGCCGGTAAGGGCCGTTCGACCGCAAGACGCAGCCACAGGAATTACAATCAGTGCAAAGGCTAATAAAATAAGCAGCTTTTTATTCATGTCGGTCTCCTAGCTCTTATTCGTGCGAGTCGTCAGGTTCTCAAACCAGACGGGATGATGATGCTCGACGAAATTTTTGGACATTGTGCCGGTCCACCATGAGCGGAAAGCCGGCCAATCACCCAGCACCACTACGATACCGACGTGCACCAGAGTGTAGAGGATGATGAACACCATGAACACATCATGGATGACGGTAGCCCAGCCCCAAACATTGGCAGTTATGGGCCAGACATGGGCAGCTACCTTAACAGCGCCGGAGAGCAATATCACGAGGCCTATAGCGAAGTAAGGCATGGCGGCACTCTTCTGAGATGAAAGGTATTTCTCCTCTTTCTCCCACTTGCGGCGCAGGAAATACTTCCCGATGAAGCCCTGGATAACATCCTGCAAGTTGGGAATGAGCAGGGTCCAATCCCGAGTTGCGACGTAATCGGCGCAGAAGAAAAACGCACCGAAAAGGATCATCAACACGGCAAAGTAGTGAGCATTGAGCGCGGAAGTAACCGCACCCTGAGTTTTAGCGAAGACAGGTAGGATCCAGACGGATTTCCCGCTCATGACGAAGAACCCCAGCATGACGCCGGAATAAATCGCAGCGAAGATGCCGAACGCTGTGGCCCAATGGGAGATCAAAGATCCCAGGCCATGGCGGGTGACGAGTTCACCCTTTATCTCATTCTTCTTTTTGAGCAGTCCCCTGGCCACCCCCAGTATCAGACCAACTACAACGGAGGCAAGAATGCCCCATTGAGCGTTGCGGTTGTTGAACAGGTTGCCCTCAATGTGGGTATACGAAAAAAAGATACCCACTCCCAGGGCGGCCAAGAGCACAAATGTCAGTAACAGTGTCTTTTTCAGCATTACTTGCTCTCCTTCAGCCTTATTTTGAGTCCCACCGGAATGGGCGGGACACTAAGCCAGACCAAACTACCCGGCCATACTAGCGAGATAATATAGTCCATAGGAGAGCCTCGTGTCAATAACTTGCAGCGGCTTTTCAAACGATAATTGGGTGAAGGATACCTGGCAGTTTATGACGCTACCATTCCCGGGCGTGGGCCGCCATCCATTCCTCGTGCGGAGGAGTTTTTTCATGCACCACCCAGAGGAAATAATAGGCCCCCGTCTCGCCCAAAAATTTAAATTCCTTATGCAATGCAGCCACGGTCTTTTCAAAAGTGCCATGGGCATGCAGAAAATTTGGAAACCCCTTGTATTCTTTGTCCAACTCGAGCAGGCGCCTGGCGTTAAGGACGACGCCTTCCAGCTTTTTACGGTTGCGGATCATCTTTCCGTCCTGCATGAAACGGTCGACATCCACACCTGTGAACTTAGCAACCTTGAGCGGGTCGAAGCCCTTCATGTTTTCGCGGATATCCGGCCATTTTTTATCAACGACCTGCCAGGATATCCCCGCCTGAAAGGCAGCTTTGCTCATGGCCTCAAGGTAATTTGAAAGGGTAACCGGTTGTTTGAACCGGGCGGGAGCTTGCTGCATCTCGACGCCTCCTTATGTCATTTGTTTCTAAGGTACTTCTACTATATATATATGTCAATGACTTCCCCGTAACCTATTGACTCCCGTTTGCTCACAGTTTATAATCCAGTTGAAAAGGATTTTCAACTACAGACATGACTCCGCTTGAAATGAAACGGCGCAAACTGCGAGGGGGCGGCAACAAGATAACCCCCCAGAGGATAGCAATCCTCAAGGCCATCGACGGCATCCATTCCCAGTTCACTCCCCAGGAGCTTCACCGCAAACTCTCGGCCGAACACCCTGAAATAGGGCTGGTTACCGTTTACCGAACTCTTAAACTCCTGGCAAAAAGCGGATTAGTATGCCTTATGGGCAATATCGGCAGGTCACAGAGCTACGCCCGCGGCCCGCAACAGCACCATCACCACCTCATCTGCGCAGGGTGCGACATGGTCGTGGACATACCGACCTGCGGTTTGGACGAACTCGAGAAAAGGCTGGCGCACGAAACGGGTTTCACCATAAGCCGGCATCACCTTGAATTCACCGGGCTCTGCCGCAACTGCCAGGCTGTTTCCGCCGGAGGGCTGGTATGAAAAAGTGGTTGCTCGCCCTGGGAGCGGCCCTTTCATCCGCGTTATTGATACTCCCGGCTTCGTCCGGGTGCGCGGGCCCCGTCCCGGCAACAGGTTCCATCGTCGTCACCTATTCAATATTGGGGTCGCTGGTCAAAGACCTGGTGGGTAACCGGGCTGAGGTTATAGTGTCCATCCCTAACGGGCTTGACCCGCATACATGGTCCCCCTCCGCCAGGGACATCGAAGCAATCAACAAAGCCAGACTGGTCATCCAGAACGGGCTGGGGCTTGAAGGCGGAATGCAGAAAACCCTGGCCCAGGCGCAATCCAACGGCGTCAGATTCTTCACGGCCTCCGACTACATCACCGTCAGGCACGTAGGCCCCGGGGAAGGCGTTCCTTCGGGCGACCCGGACCAGACGGTCGGCGCCCCGGACCCCCACCTGTGGACCGACCCGCTGGCCCTGAAAAGCATCATCGCGGCACTTTCCGGCTACCTTAAATCCAATCTCGGTATCGATGTCGATGCGGAGTCAACAGCCCTCCAGTCTCGGCTCGATACACTCAATCAGCAGATAACCGCCCTGACGTCCGCCCTCCCGCCTGACAGCCGCAAACTGGTGACGGGCCACGAATCAATGGGGTATTTCTCCGCACGCTACGGATTCACTCTCATCGGAGCCCTCGTCCCCAGTCTGAGCGACCAGGCAGACGTATCGGCTGCCGACCTCGCGGCATTGAAACAGGACATCCTTTCTAACGGTGTAGGGGCAATTTTCACCGAACTCGGCACTTCGGCCGTCGTAATCAACCAGATAGGGAAGGAAACTGGAGCCAGGGTGGTGCAACTCTCCACCCACGTTCTGCCGGCGGACGGCTCGTATTTCACTTTTGAGACCAATCTGGCGCAAACCATAGTGGATGGGTTAAAATAGGCCACTTATGAATGGACTGATCACCCCATTTACTTCGAATCCTTTTATGATGCAGGCGCTGGTAGCCGGCATACTGGTTTCCATAGCCTGCGCAGTCGCAGGAACGTTCGTAATCATGCGCGGCATGGCGTTTATCGGCGACGCGCTTGCACACGGCGTCCTCCCCGGGATCGCACTGGCGTTTCTGCTCGGTTTCCCGGGCATAATCGGCGCTGCGATCGGTGCCGTGGTCATGATAGGCGGAGTAACCGTAATTACCCAGCGCTCACGACTTTCCTCCGACACTGCCATAGGGCTGCTGTTTATCGGCATGCTGGCGCTCGGCGTGGTTATCGTATCGCGCTCGAATTCCTTCAGCGGCGACCTGACATCGATACTCTTCGGGGAGATAATGGGGATCGGCATCTCGGCGATCTGGATTCAGCTTGCCGCTACCATCGTTATCGGAATCACAGCCTTCATATGCGCACGCCCTTTTCTGCTGCTCAGCTTCGATCCCGAACAGGCACAGGTTGCAGGATTTTCACAGAAGATTTACCACAACATCATGCTCTTCATGATAGCCACAACGATCATCGTATCTTTCCAAACTGTGGGGACATTGCTCGTATTCGGGCTCCTTATAGCCCCTGCCGGGGCCGGCGCACTGCTGGCGCGGCGCATCCGCGGCATGATGGCATGGGCGGCGCTTTTCGGCATCGTCTCGGTTTATACCGGGCTCCTTCTGAGTTATTACTTCAACCTTGCAACCGGCGCTTCAATCATACTGGTGACAACTATCATTTTCTTCATCGTTTTCACCATCCAGAACGCGCACAGCCGCCGTAACAACGCCCAGGGGGAAGCGGCCCATGAATAATGCCGCGGCTGATATGACTACCTCACAGGCTGGCTCCATAAAACCAATCTTTGCCAGGGCAAAGAATGTAACAGTCGGTTATCCCGGGGAAATAATCGTCGAGGGCATTAACTTCGAACTGCCGCAGGGGCAGGCCATGGCGCTCATCGGTACCAACGGCAGCGGTAAAACGACGCTTCTCAAGACATCGGTGGGCCTGATACCCCCTCTCGGGGGGGACTTGACAGTTTTCAATACAAAACCCGGAAACAGCGCCAGGCGTATCGCGTATCTCGGACAGTTCCACAACGCGGGATTCATACTTCCGCTACGGGCCTTAGACGTGGTGCGCATGGGGCGTTTCCCCCTGCACGGGCTGGTGGGCAAAATGAACGCCGCAGACAATGAAATGGTGAAAAGCGCCATGCATACGATGGGCATAGAAAAACAGGCGGATACGCCTCTGAGGTTTCTTTCCGGCGGGCAGCAGCAAAGAGTTTATCTTGCACAGGTTCTGGCTCATCACGCCGATCTGCTGGTACTGGACGAACCCACTTCCGGGCTGGACGCGGCAGGCAGGGAATTATACCTGCACGCAATGAATGACGAGATGTGCCGCGGAGCTTCTATAATTGTAGCCACCCATGACATCCAGGAAGAAGCCGCGTTATGCCAGCAAATCATGCTGCTCGCACACAAGGTGGTCGCTTTCGGCCCGCCGCAACAGGTGCTCAACTCCGAAACCCTGCTGGAAACCTTCGGCATAGTGATAGGTAAAGACCAGAAACGCCCTGCGGTGCTGGAATGCGCCCATGGCCACGACACAGAGCCCGCGATCCAGGCCAAGGTCAAGGGCAGAAAATTCTGGATGCGCTGACACCACCCAGTCCCGGGAAGAAAACTTCAACAATCTCCCGGGCAGGAAGCATATGAAGGTTTACCACGTCGTTTATGAACCATCTTTCAAATCGGCAGACATCCATTTCTGGACGAAATGCACGCTCGCATGCCGCTCGTGCTATACGCGTTACGAAACACTTGATTTCGGCCTATTCGACGACCCTATAGAATCGATAGCTCGCAAACCTCCTCAAAAACCACCAGGCAACTTTTTAACCCCAGGCAAGGTACTGGACCTTCTTAAAGGCAGAGAAGTAGACCGCGTCATTTTTATGGGAACGGAAGCCGCTCTTGACCCCGATATGCCCAAACTGGCGAAGGCGCTGCACGATAAATTCCATTCCTACAACGTGATGCTGACCAATGGCTTGAAACTGGCCGACATGAGCGACATCGATGAGGTGATTTTCAGCATCAAGGCCATCTCCCCAGACCTGCACAGGGCATATACCGGCAAAGACAACGCGGTTATCCTCGAAAATTTCAGAAAACTGGCCGGTTCGGGGAAAAAAATACAGGCTGAAACGGTGCTGATCCCGGGCTTGATAGAAGCAACAGAGATAGAGAAAATCGCAGAATTCATCTCAACCGTCGACCGAAGTATCACGCTCCGCATCGATGCCTATTTTCCTGCCGGAGACAACCCATGGCCCGCTGCAAGCGCCGCCGAGGTGGAGGCAGCAGCCGTCCTGGCCCGCAAACACCTTAACAAGATTTCATGCCTGACGCTCGATATGAAACGTACGGGCGAAAAACCCCTGCGACTGTTCTGATGAAAGACAAGACTCCCGACACGGTCCCGGCCCTTTCGGCAAATGCGTTGTATATCCTCAAAAAACGTTACCTCAAACGCGACAAGCGCGGCAGCGTGAACGAGACGCCCGCCGATCTGCTGAGGAGGGTTTCCTCTGTGGTCGCCTCAGTGGAAATCCGATACGGCAGGCAGGCAGACGTAAAATCCTGGGAAGACGCTTTTTTCGGCATGATGTCGCGCCTTGAATTCCTGCCCAATTCTCCCACGCTGCTCAATGCCGGCCGCCTTTCGGGGCAGATGTCATCGTGTTTCGTACTTCCGGTGGGCGATTCGCCTTCATCCCTTGAGACCAGTGTCGAAGAAGCGATCCTGGTCCACAAGAGCGGCGGGGGAACGGGGTTCAACCTCTCACGCCTGCAGCCGCGGGACGAAAAATCGAATAAAATCCAACAGGGCGGACCGACGTCGTTCCTTGCCCCTCTCTCTGCGGCCACGGCCGCAGTCAAGCAGGGCGGGATACGCATGGGCTGCAACTCCGCGACTCTTGACGTGCACCATCCCGATATCATGGCCTACATACACACCAAGAATACGAGGAACGCGCTGCCAAATTTTTACCTTTCCGTCGGGGTTACTTCCGAATTCATTCAGGCGGTAAAAGAAGACCGTCCCTACAACCTTATCGACCCGGCCACCGGAAAAACAGTGCGCACCCTGCGAGCCAGGCATGTTTTCGGTGCAATAGTTGAACAAACATGGAAAACGGGAGACCCGGGACTCCTTTTCCTGGACCGCATCCAGGCCGGCAACCCCGTCCCCAAACTGGGTGAGATTGAGGGCGTGAGCGGCTGCGGGGAACAGATGCTGCTCAAATACGAATCCTGCAACCTCGGCTCCATCAACCTGGGACGGATGCTGGATGATAAAACCCCGCCCGGATTGGATTTTGCCAAATTATCAAAAACAGTCAGGCTGGCTGTGAGATTCCTCGACGACGTCATAGACGTGAACAAATATCCTCTTCCAGCCATCGCCTCCGGCACGTTTAGGACGCGCAAGATCGGGCTGGGCGTTATGGGTTTTGCAGATATGCTTGCCCGGCTCGGCATACCTTACGATTCATCTTCGGCCGTAGTGCTGGCGGAAAAGATCATGGGATTCATAAACGACGAAGCGCATCTCGCTTCAGAGTCGCTTGGAACGGAAAAGGGAGTCTTTCCCGCCTACAAGGGCAGCTTGTATGACCGCGCAAAACGCCCCATGCGAAACGCTTCCTGCACAACCATCGCCCCGACCGGCACGATCTCTTTGATAGCCGGATGTTCAAACGGCATCGAACCTTTCTTCGCCCTGATTTATATGCGGCGCATCAGGAGCGGACACAACCTGCTCGAGGTGAACAGCGAATTTATCCGCGCGGCGGAACGATGCGGGCTTTATTCTGAAAAGATAGTAAAGCGACTGGCAAACGGTGAGACTTTGGCCGATATCCCGGAAGTGCCGGCTGAAATGCGGCGGCTGTTCGCTACGGCCTCCGAGATTGAGGCAACCTGGCACATCGCGATACAGGCGGCTTTTCAACGCCACGTGGACAATGCAGTCTCGAAAACAGTCAACCTTCCGAGTGGCGCTACCCGGGGCTCGATAGCAGATATATATATCGAAGCGTACAACCTGGGGTTGAAGGGCATTACCATTTACCGCGACAGGAGCCGCGGTAAACAGCCGCTGGAAGGGCATATCAATCCTGCCCTGCTGGCGGATTACCTGAAGACAATACCCTTGGACTCCGGATAACCCGACCGGTCCGTCTAAACCATCGAGCCCGGGTCACGCAAAGCTTTTACCACAGCAGCTTTCAGGTCCTCTGTACCAAAAGGTTTATTCAGAAAAAACAGATCTTCGCCGGCCAGGAAATCCGCCATCTCCCCATCGAGCAGTGCGCCGCTGGTAAATACAACATGCCGCGCCAGGCGGGGGCACGCCACTTTAATGTATTCATAAAGCTGACGCCCGTTCAATTTGGGGAGACGCATATCTATGATGGTGGCCTCGTAGCCGTTGGCGGAGATAAAGCTCCTGGCAGTTTCCCCATCGGTTGCAATATCGATAGTGAACCCCTGCATGCCAAGAACCCTGGCCATGAATTCGGCCACCACAGGTTCGTCGTCCACAACGAGCAGCTTTCTTGGAGTGTCCGGCATATTATGTCGCCTCTAGTAAACAGGTGAAACGCCATCCAACGCCAAGGAAGCCCTTCAAACAGAAAATATTTTGTGAGGGCTTCCCCTGGCTAAATAAGAAGGTCGGTTACTAGGGGCCAAAGATATCGGGGCCGGCGCTCACCATGTGGGGCAAGGCAAACAACACGATCAGGGCCATTGCCAGAACTGCTACTCGTAGGAGCTTGACGGCCTTTGAATGGGCGACGGTCAAAAAGCATAAACGATTTAACATTTTTTCCTCCGCGATTCCGATTCTTCGGTATCGGGAAGATATTAATACCCGGCCTATTACCAACCTCTTACCAACAAAAAAGGACGTCTTTTTTCAAGGCGCCCTCACAAAAGCGAGAAAAACCGGTGCTAGTTTCTACTGGTATGGCCGGTCAAAATGCGTTTGTACAAATTCTGCATCTGAACCGAAGGCCTGCAGTCCATATCACGCAAAATGGTCTCAACGTACAGTTTGTAAACCGTTGAAGCCGCAATGTCGTTGCCCATCGCCAGGTATTCTTCGATAAGGTGGCAATATGTTTCTTCGCGATACGGGTCGATAACGCTTAGTTTTTCGAGGAGACCGACGGCTCGATTATGCTGGCCCCGGGTGCTCGAAATCCGCGCCAGCAGCATGAGAACTTTAACATACTGGTTTTCAAGGGTCCGCCTTTTTTCCAGGGCCCAATCGCTGAACACTTCCGAGAGGAATGCACCTTTATAGAGAGAAACCGCTTTCTCAAGAGCAGGAATGAGTTCAGTGTCACTTATGCCGGCGCTGTCTACCCTGGAAACAAGTTTTTCAAATTCCACCACATCGAAGCATACTTCAAGATTGGGGTTGACGAGATACCTGCCCTGTTCCATCGTGATTATGCGCGGGTGCAGCGCTTTCCTCAGGCGATAAAGGTTGATGTGGAAATTGCTGGTCGCCTTGGCGGGCGAAAGGTCAGGCCAGACGGCGGCGGTGATGCTTTCGCGGGTCTGCGCCCTCTCCGACGAAAGAAGGAAAAAGAGGATCTCCCTGGCACGGAGACTTCGCCAATCGCTTTCCGCTATGGGACGCGAATCCAGAGAGACACTCGTCTCTCCGAGGGCGAAGGCTTCGATCTCCGGCTTCCTGGAGAGCCCCGAGCGGCTGCCGGCATGATCGACCCTGTCATTTTCAACACGGTGTAGCTTAATTTTGGACAGGGCCCTCGAGAATCGTTCCGGAGCCAGCCCCTCCGACACTGCGTATTCCAGAAGCAAAACGGCATTACGGCCTTCTACGGCGAAAAAGGCATCGTATCCAAGTCCGTCTGCCAGCGTCGAGGCGATTTTCAAATGCTGCATGGCTAAATCATATTTTTTCCCGAGAAAAGCGGCCTGGCCGAGGTGGAAATGGGCCTTCGCCAGCCCGTCCATGTCCCCCATGGTTTCCAGCCGCAGGCAAACATCGCCGAGGATACGTTCCGCATCCGCCAGATGCCCTCGCTCGTACTCGATAATACCAAGCTGGGCGGTGAAAATCGTGGAATCGTAACCCTGTCCCTGCGAATTAGCCTGTGAGATGGCTTCCTTGATCAGAACTTCGGCTTTTTCGCTATCCCCTGCCAGGCGATAAGTTTCACCTAGTCCGGCCTTCGCCCAGATAACGTAATAAGATTCCATCACCTCGCGGGCGATGTCGAGGCCGACTCTATATGAATCCAATGCTTCGTCATAGCGGTCCAGGTCACGCAGGATCTCGGCCCGGCCGATAAATAGGGCCGCCTCGACCCTGCGGTACCCGGTTGCCCGGGCCTTTTCGATACCGGATTCTATGGTTTCGACGGCCAGTTTGAACTGCCCCAGGCGCTGGTAGATATAACCAACGTTACCGAGCGTGGCAGCAAGGGCGCCGTAATTCCGGGTCTCCAGCCAGCCGCTGCGGGCTTTTTCGAAATGAACGCTGGCATCGTCGAGTTTGCCAAGGCGTTTGTAAAGGATGCCGATGGAATTATGGATATCGGCCATCTGGCTGACATCCAGCAGGGATGAATACAAATCCAGCGCGCGTTCGAAATGCCTTAAAGCGGGTTGGAACTGCCCCTGCTCCACGCATACGGTTCCCAGCCTTCGATATGCATCACCCAGAATGTCGGGGGAGCTTTCATGTGAATTGAGGAGGGCGAGGGCTTCTTCGATGTCCTTGCCGGCTTCTTTGAAATGCCCGGTGATACGCAGGGCGGCCGAACGCCAGCTAAGCGCCTGAGACCGGAACAACCAGTGGGAGTCGCCGCGGTAACTGTCCAATGCCTGCGTGAGAAGTTGCGCGGCCCTGCCGTTTTCTCCCAGGTGTATCAAGCTCTGCGAAAATAATATCGTCAATTCCGGGTCCAACGCCCGTTCCATCTCCGGAAGTGCTTCTATCCACCTGGAAACTGTGCCCCATTTCCCGGATTTAAGGAAGTTCGGCCCGGAAGAGGCAATTAACGACCTGGCCCGCGTGAAATCGTTCGCAGTGAGAAGATGATCGATGGCATCCTGCCACCGCCCGGCATTCTCTGCGTGTCTTGCTGCCGCTGAATGAAGAGAAACGAAGAGCCCCCCGTTTTCCACCATGAGGGTCTTCTGTAAAAACTCCCGGAACAGGGCATGATAACGGTATGAAGCCCCGGTTCCATCGACACACTGGACGAACAAGCTGCGTTTTGCCAACTCCCTGAGCATCGAAAGCGAATCGGCCCGTTCCAGAAGCTTGTCGCACGTCGCCTGCTCCATCGTCTCCAAGGTACTCGATCCGAGCAAAAAATCCTGGATTTCGGGCGGCTGTTTGAGATATACCTCGCTGCCCAGATACCTGAATACATCCTCGTGCGACAGGCCGAAGACCTGGTCCCGGGACTTGCTCCCGTGCAAAACATAGCTGCTGAGCAGGATGCCCACTATCCAGCCTTCTGTCTTCGCAGAGAGGTCGCCGGCTTCTTTCTCGTTAAGGTTTAGCCCGCGCGATTTATCGAGCAGGTCCTTCACTTCGTCGGGGTTAAATGCGAGGTCCGCAGTAGTGAGACAGGCGACTTCGTCCCGAAGCTTCAGCCTGTTTAACACCGGCAGATCCATGGAGGTCCTGCCGGAAATTACGAGATGAAGGTTTTCAGGAGCCCGTTCAATGAACAGGTTGAGCAGGTCATTGGCGGCGGGGCTGTCCTGAACATTATGATATTCGTCCAGAACGAGGACTAAAAAATCGGGAATCGTCTTGTGAATTTCCCCGGTTAAAGTGCCTGCCAGTTCCCTGGAGGAACGGGACAGATCGCCTGCAAGGGCAAGTCGATTGAGCGTGGTTTGACCGAACCCCGGAAAATTGACCCGGATGGAATTTACTATGCCTTCGACAAGTATGCTCGAATCCCGGTCGGCCACATCCAGAGAGTACCAGCACACCGGAACTTCAAGTTCGGCAGCGAAGTCAATCAGCAGGGTAGTTTTGCCGTATCCGGCCGGAGCTGAAAGCGCCTGGATACGCTTGTCGACCCGCCGGAGCAGAAGGTCGTTGAGGCGCCGCCTTGCGACGACATGCTCACCCCTCTTGGGAATGATGCACTTGGTAACGAACTCCGGGTTCGATGCTATCATAAACGCTGATTATAAACGTGCCGGCATCCTAACACAAGTATTTTGCCATGTTTTTGAGCGTAAATTTTATCGTTAAGTATAAATAATTAGAGCGCCAGCTTTGACGCTTCCGGCAAGTTGACGTATAATATCTTGTATCTGCGATGCCAATCGCAGCCTGTGAGGTAATGAAATGGCCAGCCGTTTTGACAAATTCTCAGAAAGAGCCCGCCGGGTTCTGAGCCTGGCCCAGGAAGAAGCACAGCGCCTCAACCACAATTACATCGGCACTGAGCATATCCTGCTGGGACTGGTCAAAGAAGAGGAAGGCGTCGCCGCCCGCGTCCTGATAAACATGGGGGTGAGCCTGCCCAAGATGCGGTCCGCCGTGGAGTACGTTATCGGTCCCGGCGAAAAGGTAACATCGGCGGGCACCGGGCTTACCACCCGCGCCAAGCGTGTCATAGAGCTTGCCATCGATGAAGCCCGCCAGATGGGGCACAATTATATCGGCACGGAACACCTGCTACTCGGGCTTCTCCGCGAAGCCGACGGAGTCGCCGCCGGCGTGCTGGACAGCTTCAGCGTCACCCTTGAAAAGGCCCGCGCAGAGATCACCAGGTTCCTCAGCCAGAATGCGAACAAGAGCCGCGCCGCCAAGTCACCCAGCAAGACCCCGACGCTGGATCAGGTGGCACGCGATCTCACGGCGGAAGCGCGCGCCGGAAAGCTGGACCCCGTCATCGGCAGAAATAAAGAAATCGAACGCGTAATACAGATCCTCTCGCGCCGGACCAAAAACAACCCTGCGCTTATCGGCGAACCCGGCGTTGGGAAAACCGCCATCGTTGAGGGCCTTGCGCACCGAATAGTCTCCGGCGACGTTTTCGAAACGCTGGAGAACAAGCGAGTCGTATCGCTCGACATGGCTTCTGTGGTTGCCGGAACCAAGTACCGCGGCGAGTTTGAAGAACGTCTCAAGAAAGTCCTCGAAGAGCTGCGTGTCGCGGGCAACTGCATACTATTCATCGATGAATTTCACACGCTTGTGGGAGCAGGTGCGGCGGAGGGCGCCGTTGACGCTGCCAACATCCTCAAGCCGGCCCTGGCCCGAGGCGAATTGCAGTGCATCGGCGCTACCACGTTGGACGATTACCGCAAATATATCGAACGTGACCCGGCCCTCGAACGCCGTTTCCAGCCCGTCCTGGTTGATGAACCTTCTCTCGAAGACGCCTTGAAGATCCTGCGCGGCATCAAGACCCGTTACGAGGAACACCACCAGTTAACCATCTCGGACGAAGCACTAAAGACGGCCGTCGATTTCGCATCCCGCTATGTTCCCGATCGTTTCCTTCCTGATAAAGCCATCGACCTTATCGACGAAGCTTCGTCGCGCGTCAGGATACGCTACCGCAGCAAACCTGCCATACTGCGCGAACGCAAGGAAGAAGAGAGCAAACTGCGTAAGGAAAAAGAAGTTGCGCTTGCCAGCCAGCAGTACGACCTGGCGGCTGAAAAACGCCAGCAGGAACTACAGCTGGAAGAAGAGATAAAAGGCATCGAGGGCGAATGGCAGGTCCGCCAGGGACAGGGAAAACCCGAGGTTAAAAAAGAAGATATTGCTGAAGTCGTCGCGATGTGGACCGGTATCCCCGTCGTGCAGATTGCCGACGATGAGACAAGCCGCCTTCTGCATATGGAAGAGGCCCTTCACAAACGTATCGTCGGCCAGGATGAGGCCATCGAGACCATCTCCCGCGCCGTCAGGCGCGCACGGGCCGGATTGAAGGACCCTCGCCACCCGATCGGCACCTTCATGTTCCTTGGCCCGACAGGGGTGGGCAAAACCGAGCTGGCCCGGGCGTTGTCCGAGTTCATGTTCGGCAATGAAAATTCACTGATCCGCATAGACATGTCGGAGTTCATGGAGAAATTCGCGGTATCCCGCCTGGTGGGAGCACCCCCCGGATATGTGGGATTCGAAGAGGGCGGGCAACTGACCGAAGCCGTCCGCCGCAAGAGTTACTGCCTGATCCTTCTCGACGAAATCGAGAAAGCTCATCCGGACGTTTTCAACATCCTGCTGCAGATATTCGACGACGGCCATCTTACCGACGCCAAGGGACGCAGGGTGGATTTCAGGAACAGCATCATTATTATGACCAGCAACATCGGAGCCGAGCTTATCCGCAAGGGCAACACCCTCGGATTCGTTTCCCACACAGACGAAAGCAAGGTTGTGCAGAAGTCATACGACCGCATGAAGGAAAACCTTCTGGGCGAGCTTAAGAAAACCTTCAGGCCCGAGTTTATCAACCGTATCGATGGTGTAGTGGTGTTCCATCCCCTCGAAAAGGAACAGATACGCAAGATCGTCGACCTCATGCTTGCTTCAGTCACCAAACAGATGCTGGAAAAGGGCATCAAGCTTGAGGTCACTGAAACAGCCAAGGACCTGCTGGGCGCAAAAGGCTACGACGAAGTCTTTGGAGCGCGTCCCCTTCGCCGCACTATTCAGGACCTCATCGAGGACAAACTGTCCGAAGACCTCCTGCGTTCACAGTTCCGCACAGGCGATACGGTCATAGTCGACCTTGCGGAGAACGGTGACGAGCTGTTCATAGACGTGAAGAAAGCTGCAGAACCGGCCCTGACAGCCAGCGAGACAAGTAATAACTGACACCAATCACCTGGATAAAAACAGAGCCCCGGACAAACCGGGGCTCTGTTTTTATATCAAGGAACCCGGATGATTTAACTCGCCCCTTCCTTGCGTTCAAAGTTCAAATAGTTTAAAGTCAACACGTGGCTAAATCAAAAATCGTTTTTGTATGTAAAGAGTGCGGCAAGGAGAGCCTCCGATGGATGGGGCAATGCCCCGTCTGCTCAAGTTGGAACAGTTTTGCGGAACAAACAATAAAGCCGGTTGCTTCCAGCCAGATGTCCGGAGCGGGCCCTTTCAGCGTCCCCCAGGAACTATCGAAGATCGAGGCGACGCCACAGGAGCGCTGGCCCGTGGACATCGCAGAACTCAACCGTGTCCTCGGAGGAGGGTTGGTGCCCGGTTCGCTGGTACTTATCGGCGGGGAACCCGGGATCGGCAAATCCACTTTGCTGCTCCAAGCCGCTTCCCGCATGGCCGCCTCGAAGGGGAAAGTGGCGTACGTAAGCGGGGAGGAAACACTTCACCAGACACACCTCCGGGCACGAAGGCTGGGTATCGCAGGGGAAGGATTATACCTCCTGGCGGAGAACAACCTTGAAAGCATCATCGAGCACCTCGATAGGCTGAAACCATGTATGGCGATAATCGATTCCATCCAGTCCGTTTTCCTGCCCGAACTCGAAACCTCGTCCGGCAGCGTTACGCAGGTCCGTGAATGCACCCTCAGGCTGATGCGCTGGGCGAAACAAAGCCAGACGCCTGTTTTCATCACCGGGCATGTCACCAAGGACGGAGCCATCGCCGGACCGCGAGTCCTCGAACACATCGTGGACACGGTTCTGTATTTCGAGGGCGAGCCGTTCAGTTCTTACCGACTGCTCCGGGCCGTTAAGAACCGTTTCGGTTCGACCAACGAAGTAGGGATTTTCGAGATGAAGGAAAAAGGGCTCGCCGAAGTAGACAATCCCTCCCAGCTTTTCCTGTCACAGCGGCAGGGTGATTCCATCGGGTCCGTCGTTACGGCGACCCTCGAAGGTAGCAGGCCGCTGCTGGTGGTCGTTCAGGCACTTACCAGTCTTACCAGTTTCGGGCTTCCAAGGCGCACGGTGAACGGACTGGATTTCGGAAGGCTCCTGCTTATCACAGCAGTCCTGAGCCGCAGGCTGGGCCTGAAGCTGAACAACCAGGACATCATCGTAAACGTGACAGGCGGGATAAAAGTGGAAGAACCCGCCGCCGACATGGCTATCGCGCTCGCGGTCTCTTCCAGTTTCAAAGATCAGCCGGTAGACCCGACGATGGCGGCCATCGGGGAGGTGGGGCTTTCGGGTGAGATACGATCGGTCTCCCAGCTCGAACGAAGACTGACCGAGGCCGCGCGCCTCGGGTTCAAAAAGTGCCTGGTTCCCCGCTCCGGATTCTCGGGCATTCACGTGACTGACATCGAACCTGTACCGGTCAGCACTCTCCGCGAGGCGGTGAAGCTCGGCCTGATCGGGAAAACCACGGAACCCTGCGGGCAGGAAGAAGAATAAAACATCTTGAGTAATGACGGATGTATAAATCTCAAACAGTAGGGGCGGTGATCGTTGCGGCGGGGCACGGGGAGCGCATGGGGGGCATCGATAAAATTTTTGCGCCCCTGTGCGGCATTTCGGTGCTGGAACGGGTCGCGGGAACCATTAACGGTTCACCTTATATCGACCGCTTTGTCATAGTCCTCGCCCGTGATAACGTCATGCGGGGCAGGCACCTCCTCAAAGATAAAAACTTCACAAAACTTGCCAACGTGGTCTCCGGAGGGGCCCGGCGCCAGGACTCGGTAGAGGCAGGGCTTAAAAGCCTGGATTCGTGCAAATGGGCCTTAATCCATGACGGAGCCCGGCCTTTGCTCGTTCCGGAACTGATCAGCAACGGGCTCGAAGCCGCCCAGGAAACCGGGGCCGCCGTTGCGGCGGTTCCCGTGACAGATACGATTAAACTGGTTGATGACGGCGGTTATGTCAAGGAGACACTGCCGCGTTCACGCCTCTGGGCCGTGCAAACCCCGCAGGTTTTTCGTTACGATATTATCTGCGATGCTTACGCAAAAAACGTCACCGAAGCGACCGACGACGCGGCGCTGGTTGAGGCTACGGGGGTCTCCGTCAAGCTATACATGGGAGCGTATGACAATATCAAGATCACTACGCCGGCTGACCTGGCGCTGGCTGAAATCCTGTGCCGGAGAAGAGAGGGCTGATATGCGAATCGGGCTGGGCTATGATGTACACCGGCTTGCTGAAGGCGTGCCGCTGGTTTTAGGCGGCGTGAGGATACCTCATTTTCAGGGACTTGCTGGATGGAGCGACGCTGACGTCCTCACTCACGCGGTGATGGATGCCTTGCTCGGCGCGGCCGCGCTGGGGGATATCGGCAAACACTTCCCGCCCGGCGACCCCGAATTAAAAGGTATTTCCAGTCTTGTCCTGCTGGAGCGCGTCGGAGTTATCCTCGGGGAGGCCGGTTACAAAGTAGGTAACATCGACGCTACAATCGTGGCCGAACGCCCCAAAATCGCACCCCACGTCGAATCCATGCGCGCCGCACTATCGGGGGCGCTTGGTTGTTCACCCGGCGACATCGGCATCCAGGCTACCACCTCTGAAAAACTGGGTTTCATAGGCAGGGAAGAAGGGATGGCGGCATGGGCCGTGGCCGCGATTGAGAAAATCTAACAACCTTCACGCACGGCATCGACACGGTGCAGTCCCCTAATTTCCACCCGTCATCGCCTTTTTGGCATGAGTCCTGTTATAATATTCAACAATGAAAATCACCAACACTCTGTCAGGCTTAAAAGAAGCGTTTATCCCGCAGGGCGAAGAAGTAAAGATGTACGTCTGCGGTATCACGCCGCAGTCCGAGGCCCACATAGGCCACGCCATGAGCTACATCAACTTCGATGCGATACGGCGCTATCTCAGATTCCGCGGTTATAAAGTCAGGTGCGTACAGAACTTCACAGATATCGACGACAAGATTATCAATAAAGCCGCGGCATTGGGCGTCAGCATATCCGAACTGGCTGAAAAAAACATGGCCGATTTCATGACGGACATGGATGCCCTTAACGTCAGCCGCATGGACCTTTACCCCCGGGCCACCCAGGAGATCCCCAAGATTATCGAAATAGTCCAGGGGCTGGTGGACAAGGGTTTCGCCTATCCGGCTGAAGGCAGCGTTTATTTCCGGGTAACCAGGCTGGAAAATTACGGCAACCTGGCCCACCGTACACTGGACCAGATGATGGCGGGGGCCCGCATTGAGCCGGGAGACGAAAAAGAGAACCCCATGGATTTCGTAGTTTGGAAAGCCGCCAAGCCCGGAGAACCTTCATGGGACAGCCCCTGGGGCAAGGGGAGGCCTGGATGGCATATCGAATGCAGCGCCATGTCGCTAAGATACCTCGGAGATACGCTGGATATCCACGGCGGCGGCCAGGACCTTATCTTCCCTCACCATGAAAACGAGATAGCACAGTCAGAAAGCTTCACGGGGAAAAAACCTTTCGTGAAATACTGGATGCATAACGGCCTTCTCAGGCTCGGCGAAGAGAAAATGAGCAAGAGCATAGGCAATATCATAAGCATCAAGCAAGCCCTTTCAAAATATTCCGTAGACGCAATACGCATCTTTATCCTCGGGTCACATTACCGCAGCCCGTTAACGTATTCCCCGGAGGCGCTGGAAGCGGCAGAGAAGGGCGCAGCCAGACTCAGGCAAGCGCTGGAGTCGAGTACCTCGGGGGGCAAAAGCATCAGCCTTGATACAGCGGGGGTGCTAAAGCGTTTCATGGAATCCATGGACGATGATTTCAACACGCCGCAAGCACTGGCGGTGCTGTTTGACCTGACCCGCGAACTCAACCGGTTGCGCGACGAAGGTGAGGATATCTCCCAGGCTCAGAATTTGCTCAAGGAACTCAGCGAAGTACTCGGGTTGACCCTGAAAGGCGTTGAAAAAACTGCCGGTGGTTCCGATCAGTTCATCCAGCTCCTTCTGGACACCAGGAACGGGTTAAGGCAAGCCAAACAATATCAGCTGGCCGACGATATACGAAAACGCCTCGAAGACCTTGGCGTCTTTATCGAAGATACCGCCGGAGGTACGACCTGGAAAGCCAGGCGCTGATTATTTAGCGGGTTTCAACACAAACGAAAGTGCCCCGCCGATAACGATCAGGGCGGCTCCGGCACCCACCGCACTCCACATCGTACGCTTGGCTAATATCACCTGTCCGGGTATCATCGACGTGTTGACCTGGTGCAGCAATCCCCACAAGACCGTCAGAGCGCCAGCCCCGACCAGGAATACGATTATCAACTCTTTAACAGCTTTAGTCATTTTGGGTTTTACCTCCGTGCGGGATTCCAATCGAAAGTATAGGACATCACGGAACCGCATTCAACCACCCGGCATACCGCAACCGCATTCAATCCACGAAGACAACCTTGCAAGAACGTAAGATTTGTGTTAAATTAAGTTTTGTCTTTTGGGCCCGTAGCTCACTTGGTAGAGCGTTTGACTGGCAGTCAAAAGGTAAGGGGTTCGAGCCCCCTCGGGTCCACCAAATCCACCTCTGAATCCAAACAACCGACCGTCTTAACGATGCAATTTCAGTGATTTTCGTGCCGCCTTACCCAACAATGGATTTTGGTCCCTCATCCCTGTTTGCTTAGCCCGACAATCCTTTATGTTACCGTTAATTTGATATGCGCTCAACAACAGATTTAAGGAAAATGTAATGTTTATTCATATCCATTTTATGATTATTTGAGCTCAATCAAGGTAAATTTATCGAGTAGATAATAAAACCATTGGAATATGAGTATTGGCGCGGAGGCAAAATAACAGGATAACATGAATAAATTCTTCGGGATCACATTGATAGTACTTGCGGCAGCGATCGCTATCGTGCCGCAATTCACCCAATGCAAATCTTTCAGCTCCGACCTGGCGTCCAAAATGCCATGCCAGCAATCGGCATCTGCAGAGTTAGTCGTAGGCGCGCCATTGGCCGCGGTAGGGGCCTCGGTGTTCTCCATGAAACGGAGAAGCGGCTTTTGGGGCCTTTCATTTATCGGGATCGTACTCGGTGTATCGGCAATCCTTATCCCGACCATGCTGATAGGCGTTTGCCCGGGGGGACTGATGCACTGCAACGTGCTGATGCGCCCCCTGCTGATTCTCCTGGGAGCAAGCACGTTTATCGTGAGCGGTTGGATGCTGGCATTAAGCCGAAATTTGAAGTATTAAACCCACACGCTAAAAGCGCAGCGGGTGCTGATAAATATTTACGGAATCACTTGATGGGAAAGCCACTGCTGTTCCAAGCGACGGAGCCCAGGGATATACTATCCGGTAATAAATGTTCGATCGCTTGAGAGCCCCAGCCTCCGGGATTTTCAATCACCACTTAATGACGGTATAACCTTTCCCGATTCTAACATTGAGGACACGAAGTATTTTCTTCGGAAAAAGAGGGCCACATTCACAAGAGTGATAAGGACCGGCACCTCCACCAACGGCCCGATAACAGCCACAAATGCCTGCCCCGAACCGATACCGAAAACCGCCACTGATACGGCTATCGCCAGTTCAAAGTTGTTACTGGATGCAGTAAGTGCGATAGTCGCGGTCTTCTCGTAAGTCGCTCCGATCTTCTTCCCCATGTAGAACGATACCAGGAACATTACGACGAAATAGATGAGAAGCGGAACTGCGATGCGTAAAACATCCAAGGGGATCTGAACGATCAGTTTGCCTTTTAGTGAGAACATCACGACGATGGTGAAGAGCAAAGCAGCCAGAGTAACCGGGCTGATCCTGGGGATGAATTTGCTCTCATACCATCCGCGCCCCTTAGTCCTCAAGAAAATGAAACGCGTGAGCATCCCGCCAAAGAAAGGGATGCCCAGATATATAAGTACGCTTTCAGCTATTTGGCCGATTGTCACATGAACAGTTGAACCGGCCAGGCCGAACCACGTAGGCAATATCGTGATAAATATATACGCGTACACCGAGTAGAACAGTATCTGAAAAATCGAATTGAATGCCACCAGCCCCGCAGCATATTCCGTGTCCCCTTTTGCCAGTTGGTTCCAAACGATCACCATGGCTATGCAGCGGGCAAGCCCGATCATTATCAAACCTACCATGTAATCCGGGGATGGCCAGAGGAAACCGAGAAATAATATCGCAAGAAAAAACATGAGAAGAGGACCAAGAATCCAATTCTGAATCAGAGACAACCCGAGGATGCGCCAGTCTCGAAAAACTTTGCCTAATTCTTCATACTTGACCTTCGCAAGGGGCGGGTACATCATCAATATCAGCCCAACGGCAATCGGGATGGAAGTCGTGCCAACCGACAATTGTGTGATAGCGCGGCTTACCCCGGGAATGAAGTATCCGAGACCTACGCCGATCCCCATGGCCAGGAAAATCCACAGGGTAAGAAAACGGTCGAGAAGCGGCAACCTGGACTTTTCATTCTTTCCATCAGTCATTGATTTCTCCTCGCGATTCCGCTTTGTTCTTGCCAGGCAGCTTGTTGATGGTTATTCTGTGCCAACCAAGAAATCTATTGACAATTAAATATTGACGATGTAGACTCCAATCAGATTTCTTAATGCGCATGTTAGATTATAGCATAAAATACCTTTAATAAAAAAGGAGCAGGAAAAATGATAAAGGATTATGTTCTCCCTTCCAAGAAAGGTACCACCCGTTACCTGTTTTTTTCCGGAAAAGGCGGGGTAGGAAAGAGTACTATGAGCTGCGCTACGGCTGTGTGGCTAGCGGGCAAGGGTTATAAAACGATGCTGGTCACCACCGACCCTGCTCCGAATCTCAGCGATATATTCGGGCAAACCATCGGACATCGGGTAACTGCTATTGAGAAGGTACCGAACCTGCATGCCATTGAAATCAACCCCGATATGGCATCCGAAGAATATCGTGAAAGAGCCATCGCGCCGGTGCGGGGTATCCTCGAGGAGAAGCAGCTCGCCGTTATCATGGAACAGATGAAAAGCCCCTGCGTCGAAGAGGTGGCGGCTTTCGACAAATTTATTGAATTCATGGATGACCCTCAATACGACGTTGTAATCTTCGATACCGCCCCGACCGGGCACACCATACGCCTACTCGAATTGCCGAGCGGTTGGGACAAGGAGATATCCAAAGGGGGTTCCACCTGCATCGGTCCCAGCGCCTCCCTGCAGGGAGCCAAACTGAAATATGAGAAGGCCGTTTCGTACCTCCAGGACACCAGCAAAACATCTTTCGTCTTCGTACTCAAAGCTGAAAATCTTTCCATACTCGAAACCGCCAGAAGCCAGAAGGAACTGGGGGCCTTGGGGATAAATATCAACCTGCTGATTATAAACGGGTTGTTCCCGGCAGAGGCCTGCACAGATGCTTTCTTCAAGAAAAAACTGGTCGAACAGGAACACCACATGGCGATTATCGATGACCAATTCAAAGCTATCGAAAGGTTTCGCTTCCCCCTGATGCCATCCGAACTTAATGGTTTCAAATTACTGGAAGCGGTGGGCAGCTTTCTTTACGAAAATGACGCGCGGGAGCTGCCTTCCGCAGGTTCAGTACGGCACAAGTCTTCAGGTATTTCTATAGTATTCGACGGCGACAAGATCAATCCGCTGCTGGTCCCTGCGGCCGGTGAAAAAACCAGGTACGTCTTCTTTACCGGCAAGGGTGGTGTAGGGAAAAGCACTGTGGCCTGTATGACAGCATTGCATATGGCGGAAAAGGGATTCAAGACCCTTATATTAACTACCGACCCTGCTTCGCACCTTGAAGCTATCTTCGGGCAGGCAGTCGGGCACGAACCCAGGTTAATCGAGGGCGAACCTAACCTTTATGCCGCTCGTATCGACCAGAAAAAGGCGCTGGATGAATATCGGGCCCGCATCCTTGCGGCTGTTAAAGACCTCGGGGATGAAGTGATTACATCGGTGACTGAAGACCTTAATTCACCCTGCGCAGAAGAGATGGCAGCTTTCGAAAAGTTCATGGCATACCTGGTTCCGGGACCGTACCAGGTGGTGGTGTTCGATACCGCCCCTACCGGGCATACCATCAGGCTGCTTGAATTGCCGTCTGATTGGCACGGATATATAGATCTCGGGTCCCTCACGAAAAAAACATCGGACGGGACCGTCCAGGAATACGACTCGGTCATCGCATCCATGCGCGACCCGAAAAAGAGTACTTTCGCCTTCGTTATGTATCCGGAATTCACACCTATCGTAGAAGCCTGGCGGGCATCGGAGGATCTGAAAAAACAGGTAGGGATTCACACCGGTCTGGCAGTAGTCAACATGCTTATACCGCGCGAATCCGGCGACAATGCTTTTTTCGACAGCCGGCGCAGGCAACAAGAGAAATATCTGCCGCTGCTTCAGGAAAAATTCCCTGTTCCGCTGCTGGGCATACCCCTTTTCGACCATGAACCCGAAGGCCTTAAAGATCTGGCGGCGCTGGGTCGTAAGGTCTTCAAAACATAAAGTTGGATTGACAAAAAGAGCTATTGGATGTAGTATCTTTTTGCACTCAATTGTAAATGCGCATATAATAATCAACTATACGTTTATATAAAATCACAAGCATCTATGTTAGGGTGGATTATGGGCGGGCCGGTTCGGGGACCGAATTGATGAAAAAAATCGAGGCTTCTTTCTCGAAAGTATTTCAGACCGAATTGGAACACATCTCAAAGCGCCGCTTGGCAGACATTTGTCTCACTCCAAGCTGCGACAAGGCAAGAGCGCGATGCAGAAACTAGCTTTTGTTACCGGCGGAAACGGCGGGATCGGGACCGCTATTGTAGAGCGCCTGTTAAAAGACGACTACTTAGTGGCATACACATATTTCGAGCACGAAGCGGACCCGACCGGCATCTTAAAAAGATATCCCTGCGCTGCTTCATACCACTGCAACCTGCTGGACCTGGAAGAAGTCGATGCCTTAACCGACACCATCCTTGCCAAATACCAAGTGGTTGACGTTCTCGTCAACAACGCAGGCGTGATGCGGGACCAGGTTTTTATCAAGATGGAGCGCGATCAGTGGGACCATGTCATGGATGTGAACCTGAAATCGATTTTCAATTTTTCGCACGCATTCCTCCCTGGGATGATCAAGCAAAAATCCGGGCGTATCATCAATATCTCGTCTATCACCGGCCTCAAGGGGTTTGGGGGCAAAGCCAATTATTCGGCTTCCAAAGCGGGGATCATCGGATTCACTCGCTCGCTGGCAGTGGAAGTGGCATCCAGGGGGATTACAGTCAATGCCATAACCGCCGGAATGATTGATACTAAAATGATCCAAAGTATACCCGAAAAATCGATGGCATCCATACTGGATGCTATCCCTGCGCACCGTTTGGGCAAACCGGAAGAAGTCGCGTCGCTGGTGGCATTTCTGGCGGGAGAAGAAAGCGCCTACGTTACCGGCGAAGCCATTTCCATCAGCGGTGGATATTAAAACAAAATGGTGGATGAAATATTGAGCAGATGCGGTCTTTGCCGGCTTGGGCGGATTGCCTATCCGGAAGCTGCAGCTTTACAGCAAAAACTGGTAACCGCCCGATTCGATGGCAGAATCGGCGATATTTTGCTGGTGCTGGAACATCCCCCAACGATCACCTTGGGGAAATTTGCGAAGGTTGAAAATATACTTCTCCCTCCCGAAGTTTTGGCAACCAGAGGAATCGGCATTTATACCTCAAACCGGGGAGGCGATGTGACGTTTCATTGCCCCGGCCAACTTCTGATACACCCGGTTATGGATTTAAAAAGAAAACCAGGGGGATTGCGAGGATTCATAACCAACCTGGAGGAGGTGGCCCTCAGGGTGCTTTGGGGTTATGATATCCCGGCTGAAAGATGGTCGGAACACCCGGGCTTATGGGTGAAAGGCAAACAGATAGGTGCGCTCGGCTTGCACTTCAGTCATGGTATCAGCGAACATGGCCTCTCTTTGAATGTGGATCCGGATCTCCTCTCATTCGAAGTGATCAATTTATGCGGGATGCCCGGCAAAGTCCCTGCCAGTATTGCAAGCGAACTCGGGGAAAATATTACCATGACGGAAGTCGAGGAAAAGGTCATTCGATCCTTTTCCGAAGTGTTTAGTGTAGAAGTTGAACCTATTTCAAGAGAAAATTTGGAAGGAGCGTGCAGTGAGCCAGAGGCTGCCCGAATGGTTTAAGCAAAAGTTGCCGCGAGCCGGTGAGACCAGCCATGTTGAACGGCTGCTTTCGCAACTGAAGCTGCACACTGTATGTGAAGGAGCGCATTGCCCGAATATCGGCCAATGTTTTTCAAACGGTACGGCCACATTCATGATTATGGGTGAAGTTTGCACCCGTAACTGCACATTCTGCGCTGTAAAGAAGGGTTTTCCGCCGGCTCTCGACCCCGACGAACCGCTTCGTGTGACAGAAGCGGTCAGCCAACTCGGTTTGAAGTACGTAGTAATCACATGCGTTACCCGTGACGATCTTCCAGACGGGGGCGCAGCACATTTTTCAGCCACTATACACTCGCTTCATGACAAAATGCCTGAACTTAAAGTCGAGGTGCTTGTTTCGGACATGAAGGGCAACCCTGCATCGGTAAACACGGTCGTAGCGGCGGGCCCGGACGTTTTTTCACATAATCTGGAAACCGTGCCCCGATTGTATGCGGGGGTCAGGCCTATGGCGGGTTACCTGCGTTCTCTGGACGTGCTCAGAATGGCTAAGGAATGCGACCCGCTCATCGTTACCAAATCTGGTTTGATGCTGGGTTTAGGCGAGACCAGGGATGAGGTTATCGAGGTTATGCGCGACCTGAGGCTTACGGGTTGCGACCTCTTATCACTGGGACAGTACCTTGCACCGTCATCCGAACACCACCCCGTGATTACTTTCGTGACTCCGGCGGAATTTGCTGAGTACGAGCAGATAGGCTTGCAGGAAGGATTCAAAGGCGTGGCATCCGCTCCCCTTGTTAGAAGTTCTTTCAGGGCCTCCGAATTATACGAACGCGTAAAAAAACCCTTGTCCACGACATCTATTAACATGCAGTAAAAGTATTAAGGAGATATTATGTCAGAGAATAAAGAAAAACAAAATCCCCGGAAAAGAAATACATTTCGTGTTATAACCTTTTCCAGGCGGCAGTTCTTAAAGCACGCTGCAGTAGCAGCAGCGGGAGTGGCAATTGCCTCTTTGCCTGCCGCTTGTAAATCGTCCGGCACCTCCCAAAAAGCGACCGCTGAAACCACGCCGCCCGGAACCACGGTTATAACCTCGACCTCCCCATCATCCATTGCGACCTCAACTACTCCAACCTCGAGTGCGCCCGTTCCCACCTCAACAACTCCGACTTCGAGTACGCCCGTTCCAACCTCCACGACTCCCCTAACCAGTACGGTCACTTCGAGTACACCTCCCGCCAACGGTTATAATTACATACCTTCGACAGTCACACCACCGTTGAAGCCCGTACCCGGGACAACCTGTGTGGTTGCCACCGACAGGTCTTATTCACAGGACCACATATGGGTTCTACCTCTGCCTAACAATGTAGCAGTTATGGGAATCAGCTCTACTATGGTCGAAATCCTCACTGAACCACATAAAATATCTTTGTCGCCAGTCGGAACAATACTTTCGAAAGGTGATATGTTCGGTTCCATAGAAGGGTTCAAAATGGCTTCCGATTTATTGACGCCCATCACAGGTGCGGTCATCGAAGTTGACAGTTGGGTATTGGCACAGTCGAGCGAACAGGGGGTGATCGCTCAAATTAATGATGACCCTTATCGAACCGGGTGGCTCACTGTCGTTCAACTTAGCAAGCCTGCGGAATTGAGCACATTGCTCACATCCCAACAGTACATTAATCTCCTGGCTAAATAACCCCGGGGATAAATTCTAGATTAGAGTAGGGATGGGGTAAAGGTTTAAATCGGGAGGAATAGCATGTCGGACGAATTAAGAAATAGTAGCGGAGAAATCTCCAGAAGGAATTTTCTAAAAGACACCGGTATTATCCTCGGAGGAGTAACACTGGCATCACTCGGAATCAATTCCGCGTGCAGCCCTACAACAACCTCAACCACGACAAAGGCATCCGAAACGACCTCACCAGAGATGACCGCTTCTCAACAACCCGTTACCATCCCAACCTCCGAGGCTACGACACAATCCCCCTCCATTACCACTACCGCGGCATCAACCTCCGCCACGATTAGCGCGACCCCTACTATCCCGGCCTATTCGTATACCCCTCCAAGCGTTTTACCGCCGCTTATAACAGTTACCGGCACCGCCTGTGTTGTTGCGACGGACCGGGTTTATTCTGCCGACCATGTATGGGTCAAAACGATATCGACGGCAACCGGCATAGCCGTACTCGGAATCACCACAACTCTGGACGAAATACTCTTTGAACCGTTCAAGATTTCATTGCCAAAAGTTGGCTTTAAAATGACCGCTGGAGATAGCTTCGGAACGATTGAAGGATACAAAATGAGTGCCGACCTGTTAACCCCGGTCTCGGGAACCGTTCTCCAAATAAACGATTTTTTAAACTCTCTGGTTATTCAGGGCACAGTTCTGGAACCCGTAATTAATGACCCCTATAACAGCGGATGGATGCTCGTGATCCAGTTGACAAGGACTTCCGAACTCAACAGTCTTCTGACGGCACAGGCATACAGGGAACTTGTGGCCCATAATTAGGGGAGTTAACATTGCCCAAAACACTTGAAAAGTTCTTGACTTTTCATTTTTGTGTGGTATATTATAAGCTGAAATGCGCATATTAGGATAACGATGAAATGAGGAAAAATAAATGATTCATAAAAAGCTGGCAATCTTTGAAGGCACCATGTGCTGCGAATCCGGTGTATGCGGCGTGGAACCGAATATGACGCTGGTCGAATTCAATGAAACCCTGAAGAAATTGAAAAAAGACTTCCCGGAGTTGACAATTCAACGGGCAAATATGTCATACAATCTTGAAGTATTCGTAAAGAACCCGGATATTTTGAAAATTGTCAGGGAAAAAGGGCTGGACACATTACCTATAATGAGTATCGACGGAAACATCTTCTCGAATACAAAATACCCGAAATACGAAGAACTAAAACAAGCCCTCGAGACCTGACGCAACTTACCCTGGACATTGGGAGAGAGTCTAAAGACACTCAAGCATCTGAAGGAGATAGCTTAGGTAGGGCCGAGCGCGAATTACCCGGTCCGGGGCGTCGGAGACGAATCAAAAGACGATGTTGTCATTTTTATGTATAGCTGGACAAGTTTTTAAGTTTGAAACATAGTAAAACGAGACGGAAGGAGAATAACAATGAGTGATAAAAAAGCCCCCGAGACGGGTGAGATCAAAGCAAACCCCAACCCGCCCGAGGGCCATGAAGTACCGGTCGTTCCCTGGCCCGCATGGAAAACGGTGGTTTTGATCGCGATCGCCCTGTGTCAATCGGCCTGGTCACGAATTCAACCATCAGGTTCAACGCCAACCAAAAGAACCCGTCCGTAACGCAAAAACCGCCACCGACATATACCGGAACAGCCCCCCTTGCCATCACAAGCATCTCAGAAGCATGGAACTCCAATAATGACTTCGTCATGGTCTTTACTCCCTCCAGCGACACCGCGATTAACACTTCCATCCTGAATTTGACGGTGCAGGCGGCTGCAAAAATACGGTCTACCGACGGAATTTATGTCGGCGTATTCACCTTGCCGGCAAACACCTCTCTTACGTACCCGACACTCACCATCAGGCTGTTCAACACTTCATCAAGCCTTCAGTTCACGATGAGGGCAGATATAACGGCAGATTCGATATATAACGCGTACCTCGATCGCAAATTCCTCAGGGGCTAATAAGGGAGGCTTTGAAATATGGATGCATGGATTCAATCAGTCCTGAAAGGTCAAACATTCGGATTTTTGGCGCTGGTAGCTGCCTTTCTTTTCGGGTTATCATCAGCCGCTACTACCGCCGGCTGCGGCGGACTTCCCGCCATGCTGGTGATTCTTGGCTACACGGGGTCCAGCAAGGTTAATAAAAAACGACAATTGCTTATGGCGGCTGGAGCATTCACACTTTCATCTGTTGTAGCACTGGGCGCTCTTGGTGCCATAGTCAGTTACGCCGGAGTGAACATCATGGCAACGGAGGGCGTACTCGGTTTTTGGGTGAAAAAACTCCTTGGGTTAGTAGCGCTGCTTATCGGCCTTTCAGCTCTTGACTGGCTGCCGCTACGCTTCCCCACTTTTAAGGTATCTACCGATAAACTCCCTGGCGGGACTCTGGGGGCTCTGTTCCTGGGAGCTACCGTCGGCCTCGCGACCGCCGGATGCGCTGCCGCGTGCTCTCCTTTGCAGCTTCCCATCGTACTGGGTCTGGCTGCGCTGCGCGGCCAGGTACTTCAGGGTACCATCATCCTCATTATCTTCGCCATCGGATTCGTGGCTCCCCTCGTCGCAATAATGCTGGGCTTAGGCATGGGCAGGGCGACACACTTGATGGAAAAAATGGACAAACCGCTTCGCTATGTTTCAGGATTTTTCCTCCTCCTACTCGGTTTCTGGCTCTTGGCACAGATAAAAACTGGGAGCATAACCGGCTTTTAGACTTGGAAATCCCTGCTTTCAAAGAGAGGGGCTTCGGCCCCTCTCTTTTGTACAGAATTCAGGAACTGATATGCCCGCAGAAAAAAGTCAAAAACCCCTTGGGAATACCGCTGGGAGTTCATGAAAAATACCGGTATTGCAGGCCGCATTTAAGAATGTGTGACGGATCCAGCAACGAAGGTACGAATAAGTAAATTATGGAAGTCCACCAGCCGCCAGCCTACCTGTACTCCAACCTCGGCCTGATTCCTTTTCTGGACGCGATGGAATTGGAGCACAAGCTGACCAAACTCATATCTGATGAAAAATCCCATGACGTTCTGTTAATCCTCCAACATCCCCCGACTGTTACGATGGGAAAATTTGGCAAACCGGAAAATGTATTAATCCCTCTATCCGAGCTGGGGGAAAAAGGCATCGCTTATTACGATTCGGACCGCGGAGGAGATGCGACATTCAATTGCCCGGGGCAGATTATCGTTCACCCGATAATCAATCTCAAACACAGGGGAGCCAAAACTTACATCGCAGACCTGAACCTTATGGAATCCAGCGTACTTTCAAGCTACGGGGTAGAAGCCGATAAATTAGCCCAGCACCCGGGTATCTGGGTGAATGGAAAACAAATCGGAGCTGTGGGTTTACGAGTCAGCCACGGAATCAGTATGCATGGACTCTCACTCAATGTTAACCCCGATCTTTCAAATTTCAAGGTTATCAATCTCTGCGGCCTGCCAGGTAAAACAGCTACTTCCATCGAAGCTGAAATAGGACACACGGTTCCGATAGAAGAAGTTACACAAAGACTGATTCTTGCGTTCAGTGAGGTCTTCAAAGTTTCACTTTCGGAGATTTCCGTTGAACAACTTCGGGCTTTGTGCTCTATCTGCTGATAACTATTTAAGCTGGTTCATATGTTCTTCGGTCCTGTCTTTTCTTATGTATTATCCGTCGATACACATTAAAACACACATTCTTTTATAAAATTAAACGGTATCCAAACGACTTTCCAACCGGTAACCAAGATTGTTCTGATAGCATATAGTACTATGCGATCAATAAACATAATATCAGCAACAACTAAACAAGATAAACGCTTGGTTAAAAACAGCAGAATTCTGGAGCAAGAAGACAAAACGACCCTGCTTTCCTCTGAATCCCTAAGTAACGCCAACACAGCATGGTTCGATAGCATCAGTCGTGTCACGGCGTCCGCCTGCAAGGACAAAACAGCCGTTGAAATCTTTCGCCAGATAGGCAGTGAACTAGGGATAATGGGGGTTTCAAGCGTATTCTTTACAAAACAGCAGCTTGGATCTTCATTAGACGCGTCGAATGTTACACTTTCGTCGGGGGGTGCCCCTGTTTTCTATGCCCTGCCCAGGGGACGGGTTAAGACATCGATATTACCAAGCGACAGTGAAATCATCGAACGCGTGCTTTCATCTGGAAATGTCGCAGTAACAACTGAGCCGGGGATATTGGCGCAACTGTTTCTACCCCTCCCAGGAGACTCCACGGCGCCTGTTGGGCCCGTGTCATACGTCTGCGCGCCACTAGGTAGCATTGCCAACGTTTTTGGGGTACTGGTGGCAGTATCCCCCGAAATTACTCCGCTCAAAATGCAGAACATCACTATACTAGCCCAAATCGCTTCCATGTCACATTCCAACAGCTGTTTGAATGCAGAAATAGACGCTATGCGAGAAAAACTGGAGTGTATGGATAAGGGTTTCGGATCCGCTGCCAGCGAATTAGACAGGAGCGTCCAGGATATGGTTTATGCTTTGACCATTCCGATGGAGATGCGAGACCCATACACCTCCGGCCACCAGGCAAGGGTTACAAACCTCGCCGTCGCGATCGCTGAAGAGATGGGTATTGCGCAATATCACATTGACGGCCTGAGACTTGCGGCTTCGATCCATGACATAGGCAAAATTGTTATCCCTTTCGAGATCCTTAACCGCCCAATGCGCCTATCCGAAGCCGAACTCAACCTCATTAAAATGCATCCGCAAGTGGCCTTCGAAATGCTCAGCCCTATCAGCTTCAGATGGCCGATTGCCGAGATAGTCAGGCAGCACCACGAAAGGGCCGATGGCTCAGGGTATCCCCGCGGGCTAAAATCAAACGAGACACTTCTTGAAGCCAAGATACTGGCAGTGGCGGACGTTGTGGAAGCTATGAGTTCACACCGCCCATACCGGGCCTCTCTCGGTATCGACGCTGCTCTTGAAGAAGTTTCTTCACAATCGGGGATTATTTATGACGCCGAGGCTGTTGCAGCTTGTATTCGTCTATTACTCATAAAGAATTTTAGCTTTGAAATCACTTTACCTACTGCAAATCAGAATGACAGCCCCTTTAAGACCGTTAACGGGTGGACAAAATGAATACTCGGTTATTTTAAATAACCAAACTAATCACCTCGTTCTAACTAAAATTTCAAGGAGGGGACTCAGGCAGTCAAATACAACAGAAACCTGTGGACTGCGTCTCACGATTGTGCTATTCTCGAATTTGGGTACTCCTACAATGCATCATATCAGAAGCTTGTACATTGAAAGGAGGGTGTTATATTGGAAAAGCCGAAAATCCTGGTCGTAGATGATGAACCGGCCCTGGTAGAACTTCTCAGGGAATGGCTTGAAAAAGGCAGCTACGACGTTTTTACAGCAAGTGACGGATTAGAGGGTCTGCGTGAATTCTTCAAACACCAGCCTGACTTGGCTATTCTGGATGTAGCAATGCCAGCGATGACTGGGTTCGAGTTGTGCCAACGCATTCGTGAAGTCTCCCAGATTCCGGTAATAATGCTTAGTGCTAAGGGGCAGGAACTCGATAAAGTCAGAGGCCTCAACCTCGGAGCTGATGAATACCTTGTAAAACCCATGAGCCGCCAGGAACTACTGGCCAGGGTAGCGGCCTTGTTGCGCAGGGTCTACATGACCCCAATGGAGCCAGCCAGCAACTACTCGGATTCGGGATTGAGCCTTGATTTTGCCAAACATGAAGCTTTCGTACGCGGGGAAAAAGTATCCCTGACGCCCACTGAATATCGTTTGCTCTCGTACCTGGTGCAACATCCCGACCAGGTATTAACACTGCAGCAGATGTGGGACCGCATCTGGGGATGGACTGGGGGCTCGCTTGAGAGCGTTAAGTGGCACATCGCCTATTTGAGGAAGAAGATCGAGGTAAATCCTGAGAAACCCGAGATGATACTTACCGTAAGGGGGGTCGGCTACCGATATCAGAAACCCCGCGCATAACTACTTGCCTACCTTACCGGGAGCGTTTTCACCTGCGAGGAAGTAAGATTAATGCGTGGTTTCAGCAGTTTGGGGTCCTAGTAAAAACAAGGCTTAATATATGAAAAGGGGAGGCTCTCGCCTCCCCTTTTCTCAAACTGCGTGAATTTTTATTTCTTTTCTAGTTTTCCAGCCGCCTCGGATACGGCTGATGTAGAGGAAGCAGCATTCTCGATGTCGATGTGATTGGTTTCTTTGACCAGGAAAAGGCCCACAAAGAAACAGACTGCAGCGATAAGCATTGGCCACCACAAACCGGCATAGTTATTATTGGTCCTGTTGATAAGCGACAGGCCTATGATGGGAACCAGTCCCCCGAATACGCCATTGCCGATGTGGTACGGCAACGACATAGAGGTATAGCGTATCTTGGTCGGGAACAATTCTACAAGGAAAGCGGCGATAGGCCCGTAAACCATGGTAACGTAGACCACCTGGATGAAGATAAGCAGGGCCAAAGCCACGGGGTGATAACCCTGGTAGGCAAAAAGAAACTGTTGGAAAGGCTTGGTAGAGTTGACCGGAGCGAATGCCGCCATAGCCCCATAGATTGGATAATAGGTCAAAACGGCCAGGGCCATACCAGTGAGCATGATTTTCTTGCGCCCTATCTTGTCAGAAAGCCAGCCGAAAAAGATAAACAACGGAGTGCCAAGCAGAAGCGCAGCCCCTATAATGATATTTGAATCAACCAGGCCTACGCCAAAGATTTTCTGGAGATAAAATAGAGCATAGAATTGCCCGGTGTACCACACGACGCCCTGGCCCATGGTGGCACCGAATAGAGCGATAAGGACCCATTTAAGATTGTAAGGATTGCCGAAACTCTCTTTAAGCGGGTTCTTGGAGACAGTCTTGGTATCTTTGAGTTTCTGGAACATGGGGGATTCGCGCAATGAAAGGCGTATCCACAGCGAAACGATAACAAGTACGATGGAAATCAGGAACGGAATACGCCAACCGTAGTTGTTGAAAGCGGCCGTACCGAGGGCCTGGCGCGCTATGAGTATGACTCCCAGGGAGATAAACAACCCGAGAGTGGCCGTGGTCTGTATCCAACTGGTAAAGAATCCTCGCCGCCCTTGCGGAGAATGCTCGGCTATATAGGTAGCGGCCCCGCCGTATTCCCCTCCTAGAGCCAGCCCCTGTAAAATGCGCAGTGCGATAAGGATTATCCCGGCCCAAACACCCAGGGTGGCGTAAGTGGGCAGCAGACCAACGGCAAATGTGCCGAGGCCCATGATGGTCATCGTAACAAGGAATGTGTATTTACGCCCGATTATGTCGCCTATACGTCCGAAAACGATAGCGCCGAATGGGCGCACCATGAAGCCGACTGCAAAAGTTGCCAACCAGGCGATGAGGTCACCCACGGCGGTCCCGGTGTGATAGAACTTGCTGGCGATAGTTGTAGCCAGACTGCCGAAGATATAAAAGTCGTACCATTCAATCATGGTACCCGCGGCAGACGCGAATATGACTTTCTGTATGCCCTTTGTGGCACTCGCGGCGGTGGGCTGAGATGTGCTAGCCATTTATCCCTCCTTTAAATATTTTGGCCCATCGTAAGCAGGTGTCGGATGTTAAAACCCCGATTGCAAATTGAAAATAAACGCTGATCAGGCTTTCGCCCGGACAAGAAGTACGGGAATGTGGGCATTACGCACGATACGGTCGGCTGTGCTTCCCATCAGCCATCGAGCCGGGCCGGTGCGGCCATGGGTAGACATAGCAATAACATCGGCCTTGGTGTCGTCCGCTACTTTCAGGATAACCTCATCTGGAGCGCCATCACGCAAGATGCTGGAGACTTTGTAGCCATCGGCTTTGAGCTGGCGCTCAATCTCTGCGGTATATTTTTTGGCTCTGGTTTCTTGATCTTCGACCGCTCGCTCGGCTATCGAGGGGTCGGAGAATGCAAACTCCAAGGCTGGATTTGAAGCAACATTTAAAATGATGATTTCGGCGCCTTCTGAATACGCTAGAGCCTTCGCGTGCGGCAAGACTCCTTCGGCTGTTTTGGAGCCATCCAGCGGCACTAGGATCTTTTTGTACATACCGTCCTCCATTTATTTATTTCGAAATGGTCGAGGCAGCGTCTACATAGTTCAGTGTCGTGGGATCCTGCAGGTGCAAAAACGGAATTGCACACGGGATTTTGGGAATACGAACAGGTTATTTTCTCGTCTGACCTCCTAAAAATAATAAGAATACCCGAGTAAAAATACTACTCCCAGGTGAGGAAGAAAGGGAGATAACCTGGGAAACGGGCAAGTGCGGTGCTTAGTTCCGTACGGTTGTTATAGTCTTAGTTCCCGCACGTCCACCGAACTTAAAGAAGAATAATACTAAAAATATCATTAATAGTCAAATGCGATGTTCGTTAGTTACCTATTACAAACCAAAAGAGGATGATTTTCATCAACTTCAGTCCTATTCCGGTGGTTCAACGTGGATCACCACCCTGCCGAGCCCGGGGAAATGTTCCCGCAACTTCGCCTCCGTCTGTGAAGTCAGGTCATGGGCGTCATTAATAGGCATTTCGGGGTCCACTATGCAGTGGAATGAAAGAGACACATCCTGTTTACTTCGCAGGATAGTAATTTTATGGCATTCCTTTAAACCCGATATCTCTTCAGGAAGTAGTTCAACCGCCCTTTGTATCTCGCCTGACCCAGCCTGTACTGCTGAGGTAAGAATTTCATGGTCACCAACCGGTTCGATGTGGGCGACTATTTCAGTTAGTTCCGGCACTTCAAGCGCAATGGCTTTCTCAAGCACATTTACACGTTCATGAGCCTGGCGTACACTGAGGTTTTCAGGAACTTCCGCATGCAATTCAAGGCTTAGACTTCCTCGAACATCATGCATATGAAGCCCATGGACGTTGATCCCTTCACGTGCTGCCGCACAATGAACCTTCTCAACCAGGCTGTTGCTATCACGGGCAACCGGGTCGATGTGTACCATGACATCGGTGCGGGGTAAAAGTTTTTGAACTGCGCTCTCGGCCGCCGAAGCGATGGAATGAGCCTCTTCCAGGCTGGCAGTGCGGGAAACCGCAAGAGTCATATCGACAAACACCGATGGCCCGCTCTGGCGTGAACGGATGCGGTCAACGGCAATAACTCCCGGGATAGAGGTCACTACCCGTTCAACAGCCGCATTGATTCCGATTGGAGCGCTATCCATGAGAGTCCTGATACTTCGACTCCCCATGTTGACACTCACATAAATAACGATCCCCGAAACACCAAGTGCCGCGATAGCATCGGAACGGAAGAACCAGGATGCCAGACCCGGGTTGCTGCTCTTTATGAGTTCTCCAATGCTGACAGCGATGAGTCCAGCGATAACTACTGCTGAAGACCATACATCGGTGGAAAAATGCAGTGCATCGGCCTCAAGCGCCTGGCTGCCATGTTTTTTAGCTGCTTTCATCAGGGCTCGCGAGCGCGTTAAATCAATAGCTATGGAAAGACCCATGACGATGAAACTCCAGTAACTGACTTTAACTTCGATCGTCTGGAAGAAGAGGCGTTGCGTCGCTTCATAAATGATCCAACCACAGGTTATAAAAAGGAGCAACGTTTCAATCAAAGCTGAAAAGTTCTCAACTTTACCGTGACCATAAGGATGATCGGCATCGGCGGGGCGATCGGAAGCACGCACTGCAAAAAGGGTAACACCCGCAGCTACCAGATCCAATCCGCTATGGGCTGCCTCGGAGAGAATGCCCAGTGAACGAGTCAACAGCCCAATGGTTAATTTGAACGAGGTTAGAAATATGGCCGCAATCACCGATGAAAGAGCTACAAGGCGTTTCTCACGCTCGGCCTTTGTGTCCGTTTGAATATCCGCCATTACCGTTCATGTCCTTGTATAAAAAAAGAGGGCCGAATGGCCCTCGCCCTGACACATTGTCAGTGGTTACGGCTGAAAGAAACCGTAAAACGATTATAAGACTTGAGGCAGTGGGGCGCAACTTAGAGCCGGCAAGAAGCAGAATCCCGTTGACCTGGTAAATCTATACGCATGTCCCAAGCAATGGTATCGTAGAAGAAGCAGTTCAATCAAGTAATTCGCGCTGCGGCAATGTTTCCCAGTTGGTGTCGGTAATGATTATGTCATCTCGGGAAGCGCCGGATCCGGGGGTCATCCTCTGAAAGATGGTGTAGGCCCTGCGAATTATGTCCGGATTGCCGGGGGCCATACTGATGGCCCTATCAGTCAGTCGATTGACTTCCCATAACATATCAAAGTCTTCAGCCCTGGTCCCCGAAAGCATATAGGATGCTGCTTGAAGCAGACCCAAAGCGAAATCCCCGTTGCGGCGCATGAAATCCAACAACTGAGCGGCAGCAGAATCCGCAGCAGCGGTCTCTTCTTCATAATCCAGACCATGGCTTACGTGTGCGATTTTCGCGGCTTTAACCAGTGCTTGTCGCCGGTCTTCTGCGTTTGCAGTCACCCAGCCAAGATATACTAAAAGTGGATTGGGGTCAAATTACATTATCAGGTGTTTCGGACTCCTGCAAAAATATATGGAAAAATAAGTAAACAACAAAAAAGGCTTAGCAGCCTTCGTAAGAAGAAAGAAAAAGACTCCTGGCAATGGCATATTTTCCGCAGGGAGTTGCCCCCCCAGTATCGTCTGCGCTAAGGCGTTTCACTACCGTGTTCGGGATGGGAACGGGTGGTGCCACCTCGCTCTAATCACCAGAAGACTCTTTCACTGTTAAGCCTGATTGTCTAATATTCAGTTTTTAAATAACTCTCACTTATTATACTCCATGGGAGTCTATTAAGCGATAGTAGTTGCTAATATCAACTTTGAAGCAGGTCAAGCCCTCGGTCATTAGTACCGCTCAGCTGAACGCATTACTGCGCTTACACATGCGGCCTATCAAGCAGGTTATCTACCTGCGACCTTACTCTCTCTTGCGAGAGATGGGAAACCTCATCTTGGGGCCGGCTTCGTACTTAGATGCTTTCAGCACTTATCCGAACCAAACTTGGCTACCCAGCGATGCCTCTGGCGAGACAACTGGCACACCATATGTTTGTTCACCTGGATCCTCTCGTACTACAGGTAAACCCCCTCAAGTTTCCATGCGCCCATCACGGATAGAGACCGACCTGTCTCACGACGGTCTGAACCCAGCTCGCGTGCCGCTTTAACCGGCGAACAGCCGGACCCTTGGGACCTTCTCCAGCCCCAGGATGCGACGAGCCGACATCGAGGTGCCAAACCTTGCCGTCGATGTGAACTCTTGGGCAAGATAAGCCTGTTATCCCCGGGGTAGCTTTTATCCGTTAAGCTACGGCCCTTCCACGCGGTACCGTAGGATCACTTTGCCCGACTTTCGTCCCTGCTCGACTTGTAAGTCTCGCAGTCGAGCCCCCTTATGCCAATGCACTCTACGGGTGATTTCCATCCACCCTGAGGGGACCTTTGGGCGCCTCCGTTACATTTTGGGAGGCGACCGCCCCAGTCAAACTGCCCACCAGCCACTGTCCCTCGGCTTGCTCCGAGGTTAGAGGCTAGGTTCATCAAGATTGGTATTTCAATGTTGGCTCCACCGGAGCTAGCGCCCCGGCTTCAAAGCCTCCCAACTATGCTACACATGATAAACCCAGACTCAATGACAAGTTACAGTAAAGCTCCACGGGGTCTTTTTGTCCTGTGACGGGAAACCCGCATCTTCACGGGTATTTCAATTTCGCCGAGTCCATCTTTAAGACAGCGCCCAAGTTGTTACACCATTCGTGCGGGTCGGAACTTACCCGACAAGGGACTTCGCTACCTTAGGACCGTTATAGTTACGGCCGCCGTTCACTGGGGCTTTCGTTCAGGGCTTCGCTTGCGCTAACTCCTCCCATTAACCTTCCAGCACTGGGCAGGTATCAGCCTGTATACATCAGCTTACGCTTTAGCACAGACCTGTGTTTTAGTTAAACAGTCACTTGGGCCCATTTATTGTAACCTCAACAGAGTTGAGGCACCCCTTCTTCCAAAGTTACGGGGCTAGATTGCCGAGTTCCTTAAAGATGGTTATCTCGATCACCTTGGGACTCTTATCCCCACCCACCAGAGTCGGTTTAGGTACGGGCGCTATGGTTTCATCGACAACGAGGCTTTTCTAGACGGCCTGGCGTTACTCGAATCGTCTTGAATCTCTTCGCAACTTCCTCTCATTTTCAACTATATCCGGGGTGGATTTGCCTGCCCCAGCATCATCTCCGATGAGCGACACTCCATGTCCAATGGGAATGCTCGAACTAACCTCCCGTGTCACCCCTTTGCCTCTACCACAGCGGTACAGGAATAATAACCTGTTGTCCATCGCCTACGCCTCACGGCCTCGGCTTAGGCCCGACTAACCCTAAGCGGATTAACCTTGCTTAGGAAACCTCGGGTTTCCGGCGGATATGTTTCTCACATATCTTGCGCTACTCATGCCGACATTCTCACTTCTTAAAGCTCCACCGAACCTCACGATTCGACTTCGCTGCTAAAAGAACGCTCCCCTACCCATCCCGATAAATCGGAATGCCGTAGCTTCGGTGACATGCTTAAGCCCCGTTGGGTTGTCGGCGCAGTACCACTCAACCAGTGAGCTGTTACGCACTCTTTAAAGGGTGGCTGCTTCTAAGCCAACCTCCTGGCTGTCTACGCAGTTCTACTTCCTTTGCCACTTAGCATGCTCTTAGGGACCTTAGCTGACGGTCTGGGCTGTTTCCCTCTCGACCACGGAGCTTAGCCCTCGTAGTCTCACTCCCGGACTAAGTTAACGGCATTCGTAGTTTAGTTGGAGTTGACAGGATACTCTCCCACCTATTCCATCCAGAGCTCTACCTCCGTTAACCACCATCCGAGGCTGTACCTCAATACATTTCGGGGAGAACCAGCTATCCCCGGGTTCGATTGGCATATCACCCCTATCCACAGCTCATCCCATAGCTTTGCAACGCTAAAGGGTTCGGGCCTCCACTTCGAGATTATCGAAGCTTCACCCTGGCCATGGATAGCTCACCCGGCTTCGGGTCTAATCCGTGCAACCATATTCGCCCTATTCAGACTCGCTTTCGCTCTGGCTCCGTGACTTAATCACTTAACCGGCTACACAGATTAACTCGTCGGCTCATTCTTCAATAGGCACGCCATTACTAAGACTTGCGTCTAAGCTCTGACTGCTTGTTGGCGCACGGTTTCAGGTCTATTTCACTCCCCTTTCGGGGTGCTTTTCACCTTTCCCTCACGGTACTTGTTCACTATCGGTCATCAAGGGTATTTAGCCTTACCCTGTGGTCAGGGCAGATTCCCACAGAATTTCACGTGTTCCGTGGTACTCAAGAACAGGATCTGAAGCCTACCTCTTTCGCCTACCGGACTATCACCGTCTGCGGTGGCTCTTTCCAGAGACCTTCTGCTAGAGTTTGGTTTGTAACTTCATGGTGCGTTCTGAATCACACCTAATCCGTCTTACTACCCCGGATAAACATAGGCTCCAGAGCCACTAAGTTTACCCGGTTTAGGCTGGTCCCCTTTCGTTCGCCACTACTAAGGGAATATTGTATTTTCCTCGAGGTACTGAGATGTTTCACTTCCCCCGCTTGCCCCCGCCTGGCCTATGTGTTGAGCCAGGGGTACTCCGGTTTTACCGGAGTGAGTTGCCTCATTCGGGAATCCCCGGCTAAAGCTTGCTAGACAGCTTACCGAGGCTTATCGCAGTCTTGCCACGCCCTTCTTCGGCCCTTGATGCCAAGGCATCCACCGTGCGCCTTGTTTTGCTTGACCCACTTCAAACTTGATATTAGCTTGTTTTTTATATATTCAGTTGTTAATTCGGATAGAGGCATAAAGAAAGTGGCTTGGTGTATTCACCAAGCCACTGCTCGGTTATTCACCGTAACTACCTTTATGTATCTATCGTCAACATAATCGCCTGTTTTCACAAGGCAAAGGTAATAATACCATTGGTAGTGATTGTTGTCAAGGGAACAAACGAGGTTAAATAGGCACGTTGTCAAGAGTTTTGTATGTTTTTGCAAAATAAATTTCAAGTTTTTCCTTACTGCCCGCTGTTGCTCACGGCCCATTTTGTATTGCCGGGTTTTGGACCGACCCGAGGGCCTAAACACAAAAACTGCAGAGAAAAGAAATTCTGGACAGCCGAACCGCAGGCTTCGTATAATATTCGTATGTCTATATCTGAACTGCCTGCAACCGTGGAAGTTATCGACGCTTTCAGGGAACGGTTTATATGCCAACGGTGCGGCGCATGCTGCACGATTTTCGACGGGGTGAAGGTAACAGAAAATGAGATGAAAGGCCTCGGCATTCATAAAACTGAATGGCAGGACGCTTTCACAAAAATCGAAGGCACATATTATATGAAAGAACCATGCCGGTTTTACAAATCAAACAGAGCCGAATGTACGATATATGATGATCGCCCGGAGACATGCAGGAATTTCCCGATACACACAGTCAAATGCGAAGACGGCCTGATCCACCTCAGCGTTTCAGAAACATGCTCTGCAGCCGTTCAAGCTCTTGCTGAAGTTGAAGTGGAGTTACTGGGAAGATAATATTCATTAAGAAGTTTTCACCAGGCCGCCCGATATATTGATTCGATTACTGTTTTATCCAGTTTCTTGGGATGGGCAGACAGCCACGGAGCCGTCCTGATAGCGTTGACTGCCAGATCCCCCAGTTTGGCTTTTTCCACTCCCAACATCCTTAATTTTAAATTCATACCTGTTGCCTGAAGCCAACCTTCGACAGCGGCAACTCCATCAACTTCCTCAAAAACCGAACGAGCCAATTTGTCCAACCTGGACCCGCGGACATCGGACAGCGAGCGTAGCCAGAAAGGCAGCAGCGCCGCCAGACCATCTCCGTGAGCCATATCATACATCCCGCTGAGAGGATGCTCTATCCCATGCATCGTCATCGCGCCATCCCCACCCCCAAGGTCGGCAAAGGCCGAACAGGCAACAGTACTGGCCCAGCTGAGCTGCGAACGCGCTTCCAGGTCATCCAGTTTTTTTAAAACCCTGGGGAGATTATCAACAACCATCTTCATGGCCGTTTCAAGGATACCGTCCGTGAGCACTTGGGGATGGCCTGCGGTTATGTATGGTTCCACTAAATGGCAAAAGATATCGATAGCGCCCTGGGCTGTTGGTTTTGCCGGGAGTGTCAGGGTCAATTCGGGATCCACAATTGAAACCACAGGATATGCGCAGAGGTCACTCAAAACGCACTTGTCATGTGTTTCCCAATTCGTAATAACTGCACCACAGTTAGATTCAGAACCACTGGCTGCGACCGTCGGTACCGTTATGAGTTTCGGATATTCGCCGCGAACCTTTTCATGTGTTTCGATATAATGCCAGACCGGCTCTCCCCCGATAGCAGCCACCACAATCCCTTTAGAGGCATCAATCGCACTACCGCCTCCCAGTGCTATTACAAGGTTCAGCGCTTTTTCGCGCACAACCTGCGCTCCTTCGTCTACCGTGCTTGAACGGGGATTAGGTTCCGCCTGATCGAACACCGTCACTTCAACGCCGCATTTATTGAGTTCGGCTACCGCGCGATCAAGCAGACCGCTTTTTCGCATCGAATGTTTTCCTGTCACAAGCAATGCTTTTTTCCCAACCTGGGCCGCTTCTTTCCCAAGCTGGCCGAAGCCCCCGGTACCCGAAATGATCTTAGTGGGGATATAAAATGTAGTAGTCATATCACAATTATAGCAGGGGCTATGATTTTGTCTCAGTCTATTTCAGGTTTGCGCGCCTTCACCCATTTCTGTTTTTGTTCCAGTCTTACTCCTTCGTTTGTCGTGCGATAGGCAGACAGAAACTGCTTCCTGAACGTCTCAAATGAACCATCGATGATTGACCCCCGGATATCTTGCATAAGCCGGGCCATAAAACGCAGATTATGGACCGTGGCCAGCCTGTATGCGAGCAGCTCCTGCGCATGGAAAAGGTGGCTGACATACCCCGCCGAAAAATGCGTGCATGTGTAACAGTCACAGCCCTGCTCGATGGGAGAATCAGCTTCCCGAAAATAGGCGTTATCGATGTTTAGACGCCCTTTCCTGGTAAAGAGCGCTCCGTTCCGCGCAACCCGTGTCGGTAACACACAGTCCATCATGTCCACGCCCAGGCTGACCGCCTCCACCACATCCTCCGGTGAACCGACACCCATGAGATACCGGGGTTTGTCTCTTGGAAGATATTCTAACGTCGTCCTGGCTGTTTCCCACGTCAGTTCCTTGGGTTCACCCAGGCTGAGCCCGCCGAGTGCGTACCCCGGGAAATTCAAAGAGGTGAGGTATTCGGCTGACTGCCTTCTCAATTCCCGAGAAAAGCCTCCCTGGACAATAGCGAAAAGCTGCTGTCCCGACAGCGTATGGGATCTCAGGCACCGCTCAGCCCAACGATGAGTGCGCTCCATAGCTTCGCGGACTTTGGGGAGAGGGGCGTCGGAGGCTGATGGTTCATCAAGCACCATTGCAATATCGGATCCCAATCCTTCCTGGAGAGCAACAGCCATCTCCGGGGTGATGAAATGGGAAGAGCCATCGATATGGGAACGAAAACTGACGCCTTCATCCGTTACTTTGGAAAGAGCCGAGAGGCTGAACACCTGATAGCCCCCAGAATCTGTAAGGATGGCACCCTTCCAACCCATAAAACGATGAACGCCGCCTAGCTTTTTAACAACTTCGACGCCTGGCCTGAGAAACAAATGATAGGTGTTGCAAAGGATTATCCGGGCGCCAAGAGCCTCAACCTCCTCCGGCGTCAGTGTTTTTACCGAGGCCTGACTGCCAACCGGCATGAAAACAGGGGTTTCTATGACCCCGTGGGGTGTCATGAGTTCTCCCGCACGAGCCTCGCCGGCAGAACTGCCAGTTACCAAATTAAAATTACCCAAAATCTAATCCTTCTTTTGATAAGGGAATTAGATACATAATATATATGTAGGCACACTTAATCAAACGGATAATAAGGAAAGAATGATTAAACCAGGAGTTTTAATTTATAGCCAGACGCTGACACACATCGCAAGGAAAATTAACCCAAGATACGGGAAACTCGAGAGTTTATATAGTTTCCAGGCATCATTCGAGGCATTGGTCACCAGCAGTCTCGAGGTGGCATAAAGCATCGCCGCCCCCAGGCCAACAGCAGCCGCCAGATAAACTATCGAGAACCCCGCCACAAAATAGAGCCAGACCGCCGCTGCGTTCAGCGCCAGTGCAAAAAGCAGCAGTACGCTGACTGCGGTGCGCACGGAAACATTCATCGGGAAAAAAGTGAGCCCGGCGCCAAGATAATCGTCCCTGCGTGAAACCATAACACTCCAAACGTGGAGGGGCAGCCACGTGAAGATGAGCAGGCAAAGCAGTGCCGTCTCAAGGGTGAAGTCTTTATTGACTGCAAACCAGCCCATTAACACAGGCGCGCAGCTTGCTATTGCCCCCTGTGGAAAGACGCATATAACACGTTTGCGGAAAACCGATGCTGCTATCGTGCCTGTTGCGTCTGCCGCAAAAGCATAGGGATGCAAAAACCAGGCCATGATGAGCCCGATAACGATAAGCGAAAGCGTCCAGATAAACGCTTTCCGCGGTTCGATTCTACCTGTGGGCAGGGCTCGTCCCCGGGTACGGACCATTCTGGCGTCCACATCCCGATCAAGGTAATTTGTGAGACCGTTAGCTCCAGCCGAAGCTATCAGGATGGTCAGGATGGCCATGACCAGAGATCCGACATGGGGGGTTCCGTTTGCCCCGATAATGACCGAACACGCTCCTATGAAAGTGAGAAGGAGGGTTTCGCGGGGCTTCAACACTTCAACATAATTTTTGAATATAGATGCGACCGATCCGGTGTTATTTGATACTTCAGCCATTTCTCGCAAAAGCCTCTTCTAGATAAGATTGTAACACTACAGCGGCAGCCACAGCGTCATCTTTCTGCTTGAAACGGTCTTTCTTTTTGCCCGTCTCTCTCATGTATTCACGCGCTGCAACCGTGCTGAAACTTTCATCGACAAACTCGAATGGGACTTCCAGGGATTTGGACAGCATTTCTGTAAATGCCTTGACCTTTTGTGCCTGCATCCCGACCTCGCCGGACAGGCAAAGCGGCAATCCTATTAAAAGTTTGCCGGCGGCATGTTCGGCTACAAGTTTGACGATAGTTTTGACATCGTCGCTTTCAACGGTCCTCCTGATGATAGTCAACGGAGAAGCCAGCATTTCCAGGGGATCGGACAAGGCCACCCCGATACGGCTGTCTCCGACGTCCAAGGCCATTATTCGCAAAACACCAAACCGCCTCCACAAGAATCATCGAATGCCTTTTGAGCACAGTGGGTAATCATGAAATTGCTCCATGATCCACGTTACCTTCCAGCATCATTTTTTCTCAAGCAAGCCAGGGACCGCGGCGATTGCTTCATCTATCCTTGAGATGTCTTTGCCGCCGCCTTGCGCATAGTTCGGTTTTCCGCCCCCTCCCCCTCCGGTGATTGCGGCTATCTGGCGGATGATGTTTCCTGCGTTGTAACCTTTTAGGGTGAGATCCGGGGAGACAGTTACGACGAAAAATGGCTTGCCTTCGTTCACGGTACCCAATACGACAACAGCGCTGCCGAGTTTATCTCTGAGCGCCTCACCAATATCCCTCAATGTTTCCGGACGGCAGGGGGCCACCCGTGAAGCGACGAGTCTAACGCCGCTAACATCTACGATACGATTCAACAAGGACGGAACCGCCTTGAGCGCCTCATCGCGTTCCAATGATTCGATACGCGTTTCGAGTTCACTGGTCCTCTTAACCAAGGTTTGAGCCTTGGCCAGCATACCGGCAGGATTCGTGTCCAGCAGATCGGCAAGAATCTTCAACGTGTTCACCCGGTTTTGATTTTCAATCAACGCTTGTCTTCCGGTCACCCCTTCGATGCGCCTCAGGCCTGAACCGACGCTGGTTTCAGTTGTTATTTCAAAAAGCCCGATCTCCCCCGTTGCCGAAACATGTGTTCCCCCGCACAATTCGGTACTTATCGGGGGGAGCCCGACGGATAAAACGCGAACAACATCCCCGTATTTCTCATCGAACAAAGCTATAGCACCTGTCGCCACTGCTTCTTTATAGGACATCTGTTTATCGTAAACCGGATGATTGCGGCGAATCTCGGAGTTCACCATTTCCTGGATGTTGGTAATTTCCTGGTCTGTGAGGGAAGTCAGGTGTGAAAAGTCAAAACGCAGGCGGGAGGGCTCTACCAGGGAACCTCTCTGCTGAACATGCTCTCCAAGCACTTGCCGGAGAGCGTAATGGAGCAGATGGGTAGCTGTATGATTGCGAGAGATATCAGCTCGGCGCTCGGAGTGAACTTCAGCGGTGACCGGTTCCCCGACAGCCAAACTGCCCTCTTCCAGTGCGCCCTGGTGCAGAACCGTACGGGTGTCCAACTTGATGGTATTGGACACTTTGAAAAGGCCACCCTCGGCCCTTATATATCCTGTATCGCCTACCTGTCCGCCCATCTCTGCGTAAAACGGAGTATCTTCGAGAACGACACCCGCTTTTTGACCTGAAACGATTTCGGTAACCCCTTCGTTCATTACCAGGATGCCCGCGATACGGGTACTTCCCATCAACCCTGTGTACCCGGTAAAACGAGTGGGTTCAAACTCACCGGCAAACTTGGGGTTGGCTTTTTCGCTCCCCCCAAATTTGTTTGCAGAGCGCGCCCTCTCACGTTGCTTGCCCATTTCTTTTTCGAAACCTTCAAGGTCTACGTCAAATCCCCGGGAAGTCGCGATCTCATGTGTTATCTCAACAGGGAATCCGAAAGTATCATAAAGTTTGAAAGCACTTTCACCAGTGATACGCATTTGAAGCTTACTCTCATCACGCTGCATGATTTCTTCCAATAGCGCCAGACCCGTCGAGAGCGTGCCAGCAAACTTGTCCTCTTCATTTTTGACAACATCGAGTATGAAATCACGACGTTTGAGCAACTCAGGGTAAGTCCCGCCTTTTTGCTCGATGGCAGCTGCAGCCATCTCGACAAGGAACGGTTTGTCCAGTCCCAGTCGTCTCCCAAAAAGAACCCCCCGGCGCAGCAACCGTCTCAAAACGTAACCCCTGCCTTCGTTAGATGGCAGAACACCGTCGGCGATCAGGAAAGCTACCGCCCGGCCATGTTCTGAGACTACCCGCATCGAGCGGTCATCCTCCCCATCCGCACCATATATTTTCCCCGTCAGTTCAGCTGCCCGCTTGAGCAGGGGTTGGAATATATCCGTTTTATAAACGGTATTCTGGCCCTGTATGATGGCAGTGATGCGCTCCAACCCCATGCCAGTATCAATATTGGGCTTTGGCAACGGAGTCCTCTCACCCTGCCTGTCCTGATTGAACTGCATGAACACCAGGTTCCAGATCTCACAGAAGCGCCCGCACTTGCAGGATGGATTGCAATCAGCCTTGCCGCAGCCAGCCGCTTCGCCGAAATCATAATGGATCTCGCTGCATGGGCCACAGGGACCGGAATCGCCCGCAGGACCCCAGAAATTGTCTTCATGCCCCAACCTGACTATGCGCTCGGAGGGCACGCCTCTGTCACGCCACAATTGGATGGCTTCGTCATCGTCCAGGTATACGGTTATCCACAGGCGCTCCCTCGGGATGCCAAGTCTGACAGTGATAAACTCCCAGGCAAAGTCAATAGCCCCCGCTTTGAAATAGTCACCTACACTGAAGTTTCCCAGCATTTCGAAGAACGTGAGGTGGCTTGCGTCCCCCACCGATTCGATGTCGGTAGTGCGGAAGCACTTCTGGCATGAAGTCAGTCTTGGGTGGGGAGGCTTGGCCAACCCCATGAAATAGGGTTTGAGTTGTACCATCCCAGCAGTGGTGAGCAGGAGAGTCGGGTCCCCATGGGGTATCAGGGAAGAAGAGGCAATAACCTTGTGCCCCTTTTCTTCGAAATAAGACAAATATTTTGAGCGGATTTCATCACCGGTCAATTCAGTCACCTGTTCCTAAACAAATAATAGAAGATTGTAAATTAAGGTACATGGGCTGTCAAAAATTAAATCATCCTCCGCAGTTTCTCCCTGAGGGAATCGCCAAATTCAGGATGTTTGAGCCCCATAGCAATCTGGGCCTCCAGCCAGCCCTGGGGATTGCCGGTATCGAACCGCTGCCCGGCGAATTCCAGCGCGTAAATCGGCTGCGACTGCAACAGGAGCGCAGCTGCATCGGTCAACTGGATCTCCCCCCCGCTTCCTGGCTGAGTAGCTTCGATTGCCGGGAAAATCTGAGGTGTGAGTATATACCGGCCGACAATGCCGAGATGGGACGGGGCTACCTCTGGAGCGGGTTTTTCCACGAGAGCTAACACCTTGTGTACCCTCGGGCTTACAGTTTCCGGGCGTATAACACCGTAACGGTGAATCTCTTCAGTGTCGATGCACTCGACACCGACCACGCTTGTTCCATATGTTTTGAAGATCTTAAGCATCTGGGCAATAACGGGCTCGCGGGCATCGACGACATCGTCGGGAAGAATAACGGCAAACGGTTCGTCTCCAACAGCTTTTTGTGCCATGAGCACCGCATTTCCCAGCCCAAGCCTCTCCGGCTGTGTGACATACTTTATGTCATTTTGATTGTCCAGCCTTTCGAGAGTATCTGCGAGTTTGTTCTCTCCCCTGGCCCGCAGCAGCGCCCTGAGCTCGGGAGCCGGTTTGAAATAGTCTGGGATAGAGTATTTTCCCTCGGCGATTACGATGATTATTTCTTTGATTCCTGAATTGATAGCTTCCTCAACGGCATATTGAATCAGAGGCTTATTGATCAACGGCAGCAGTTCTTTCGGATATGCACGCGTTACAGGTAAAAACCGTGTCCCCCAGCCTGCCGCCGGGATCACTGCTTTTCTCACTTCCATTGCTACCTCCTGTTTCATATGGTCCGTGTACAAAGATCGGAAACCAGTATCGTTAGAGCCAGTTCATCATCGTACTTGCCGGTTTTGATAGAGAGGTCGGCATCCAGAAGATGATGATAAAACACTTTCAAGCGAGGCGCAGAATAGCGAGAAGCCTGTTCAATTGTCTTGCGAAAAGGGTAATCCGCCAAACCTAATGCGCCCTGAATGGAATTATCGGGTTGGCCATTACTCATGAGTGCACGGGCGCGGACCAGAAGCCTCAACTGGCGCGCCAGCATGGCAAACACATACGAAGGAGCAGCTCCGGTTTCCAAGAGTTCCATGGTACATTGGTTAGCCAGGTTCAGCTTCCCTTCGATGATAAAGTCTACGAGAGTAAATATACTGGATTCGCGCGACAAACCGACCAGTTTTTTAACGTCTTCGACATCTATCCCGCGTCCCCCTGCATAAAGGACGAGCTTTTCAATCTCGCCCTTCATTATCCATAGGTCTCCTCCGACAAGCCTAACGAGGTTTTTAAGGGCTTCATCGCTGATCTCTCCTCCTGCCTGAGTTATGCGCTTTTTAGCCCAATTTTCTAACTGGATCCCTTTGAGAGGGGGGAAAATACGGATATTGGCTTTAGGCGAAATTTCTTTTAAAATACCCGCAGGCTTCAAATCCCCTTCTATCAGCACCAGAACACTGCTTTCGGGGGTAGAGTTGATGATTCTGACGAACTGCGTTTGCAAGTCCGGTGCCGTTTCCTTTAAGGCTTTAGCAGACTTCTTGACTCCGCTACGTTTTTCCCTGGTTTCGAAACGCCCGAGTAGTCCATCGACGATGATGAGTCTCTTTTCACCGAAGAACGGAATAGATTGCACTGCGGATTCAAATTCATCCGCACGAAGTTTAGCGCCCTCAAATCTTGAACTTCCTGCAACGAGCACGTCCTGGTCACATAGACCCATTTTAAGCTCGTTAAGAGCCTCGCGGCTCGAAAAATCATCAGCCCCGTAAAAGATATGTATCAAAGTTCAAGCTCCCTGATGATTGTAACATAGTCATCCGGTGCAGGGCAGTCTTGAGTCACTCGTTCTGCAATTCTAATGACCCGGGTGATGGCCCTGGCCGAGTGCAAACATGGTCCGCTTTACACATTCTTTACTACATGGCATTATAATGTGTCAAGATTATTATTCATAAATCAGGTTTTCTGAAAGGTGTTGACATGAAACGTTTGTTTCGCACTTTAAGCATATTCGTTATGGCGGCACTGGCAATAGCAGTGCTGTCGGCGACGGCCCTTGCAGCCGATTCAACAAATGTTTGGAATCCTACGCCCGTCACTCCGGCTAACAACCTGATCAGCGCCTGGGGGAGTGCCCAAAACAATGTTTTCGCAATCGGTTCACAGGGCACCATATGGCATTATGACGGAACTACGTGGGAACCCATGGTCAGCGGGACCAGTGATACCCTTTATAACATTTGGGGCAGTTCCTCGTCCGATGTTTACGCGGTGGGAGCAGGCGGAACAATCTTGCACTATGATGGCAGTTCATGGAAAGCTCTAACCAGTAACACGTCTAACGACTTGTTCGGTATTTGGGGCAATTCTAGCGGTGATGTATTCGCTGTTGGAGCCAAGGGCACAATCGTAAAGTATTCCAGCGGCAACTGGACCATTGTTCCTAACGTCAGCACCAGCTATCTCCTGGCAATCTGGGGCAGTTCAGCATCTGACATTTTCGCCTCGGGCATCGATGGAACCATCTTACATTTCAATGGCACTGGATGGACCCCTCAGGCGAGCGGAACTACCAACGACATAACGGCGATATGGGGAACAACCTCGAGCGACGTTTATGCCGCCGGTGTAGCAGGAACCATCTTACACTACAACGGGACCGCATGGAGTTCACAATCGACTGGAACTACAACCGACCTCCACCGCCTGTGGGGCACATCAACCTCAAATGTTGTGGCTGTTGGAAATAGCGGTTTAATTTTGAGTTATAACGGCACAACCTGGAGTTCTCCCGCCAGCGGAGTCACTCAAAACCTGGTTGGCTTGTGGGGCAGTTCAGCTTCGAACATCGTGGCTTTAGGTTCAGCCGGTACAATTTTGATGTATAAGGGCGCATCCTGGAGTGCCACTGTTAACAACGTGCCGGATGATATTCCATGTATCTGGGGCACTTCAGCCACGAATTATTTTGCCATCACCTCCACCGGCAGTGTTTTTACTTATAACGGAACCTCATGGACCGCTGCCGGGCTTGCAACGAGTGGACTGCGCGCCATCTGGGGAAATACATCAAGCGATATCTATGTCGTGGGTGCAGGCGGTTTAATCATGCATTTTGATGGCTCAACCTGGGGCACGATGGTTAGCGGAACGGTCGACGATCTCAATTCGGTCTTCGGTTCTTCCACATCGGATATTTATACGGTTGGAGCAGCAGGAACTATCCTGCATTATGACGGCACTTCATGGGCAGCCGTCACAAGCGGCACCACCCAAAACCTCAACGCGATTTGGGGAAGTTCAGCTATCAATTATTTCGCAGTGGGAGCGGGTGGGACAATATTGACCTTCGACGGAACCTCCTGGAATCCGAGCACCAGCGGGGCTACGACAAATTTGAACGCTGTGTGGGGCCTCTCAGCGACCAGTGTATTTACTGTCGGCGACAGCGGTACTATCCTGGAATTAAGCGGTACCTGGAAGCCGCTCGCCAGCGGTCTTTCCGCTGATCTGAAATCAATTTGGGGAGCGTCAGCCACAAATATCTACGCGGTCGGCAATTCCGGAACCATCTTGCATTATGACGGCGCTTCATGGAACACTATTACAAGCGGAACCGCTAAGAATCTTCTCTCATTCTGGGGGACTTCCGCCAGCGGCATATTTACAGCCGGCGCTGGAGGAACTTTCCTAACATTTGGCCCCCCGCCGACAACCACTACCCCGGCCACTACTACAGCTACCAGCACCGTGACCACGACTGCATCGACAACCCCCGTGACATCCACTACCTCCACTTCGACTCCGACCTCCACACCAACTGGCCTCGATGCAGGCGAGATCTCACTAATTGTCGTAGGAACTATCATATTGCTCGTGATCATTGCCATTATGGTGCGGGGCCGCTCATCCCGCTCTACACTTTAAGCTGCATCAGTCTGCAACAAAAAAGGGGGGGTGTTATCCCCCCTTTTTTCATAGAAACTCTATTTAATGAAACTCTATTTAATTACAGGTATTCGACCCTTGAACAACCCGATTCAAGCCATGCGCAACATGCCCAAGATATAATTCTTGCAGTCCTACACATCTGCTAGTAAAATGAGTCAAAGAATTAGGAGAATTGAATGACCGAACCCGTACTCACAGAAATCAGAAAGTTATCAGCCATCGCGACCGATATGGGTCTGTCCAGCGGACTGCGCTCAAATGCCATCAAGAACATGGGCAATATAGGTACCCACGACGCGTTGCTTGCGCTTTTGGAACTGGCAGCTAACGAAAAGCTGAACTCCGGCGAAAGAAAACTAGCCTTGAAGCAAGCCGAAAGAGTGATTAAATAACATGAGCCTTGGAATCGGGATCATCGGGCTCTCCGGCAGCGGGCGCACCACCATCTTCAATGCTCTCACCGGCAATAATGCTGAAACAGGCGGCTTCGGTGCTGCCTCGGCAGCACACATTGGCATGGCAAAAGTGCCCGATGACCGCCTGGACGCATTTACAAAGCTGTTCAACCCTAAAAAAACCACCCCGGCGGAGATACAGTACCTCGACGTTGGCGCTTCGGTAAAAACATTGGCCAAGGGAGGTGGAACTGCGGGTCAACTGTTAACGCAGCTTGCCGGGGTGGATGCGCTTATCAACGTAGTCCGTGCGTTCGAAGATCCTGCAATACCCCACCCGTCTGGCAGCATCGATGTGGCACGCGACATCGGCGAAATGAATCTGGAAGTCGCCTTTTCAGACCTGGCAATCATCGAAAAACGCTTCAATCGTATAGCATCATCTATACGTGGAGCCAAACCTGAGGAGAAGCCCCGACTGCTGGCCGAGCAAGACCTTATGCACCGACTGCGTGACCAACTCGAAAAAGATATACCTATCCGAGAGCAGAAACTGACAGAGGAAGAAGACCATCTGCTTGTAGGATATCAATTTCTTTCGGCTAAACCCCTTATCACGATAGTCAATATCGGTGAGGCACACCTCTCCAGGTCAAAACAGATGGAAATCGAGCTCAACCAGAAGTTCGCGCAACCGAACCACCGCGTCATCGTGCTGTGCGGCAAGCTGGAGATGGATCTTTCCGGCCTGGACAAAGCGTCCAAAATGGATTTCCTCAAGGAATATGGCCTGGAACAAACCGGACTGGAGCGCGTAATTCAAGCATCTTACGAACTACTCGGCCTGATATCCTTTCTCACCGTGGGGCCCGACGAAGTCAGAGCCTGGCCAGTTACAAAAGGTTCGACCGCTCAGAAGGCCGCCGGCAAAATACATTCTGATATAGAACGTGGCTTTATCCGTGCAGAAGTTATTGGCCATAAAGAACTGCTTGAATGCGGTACCATTGCCGAAGCCAAGAAACGTGGACTATTGAGGCTGGAAGGCAAGACCTATGTCGTCCAGGACGGGGACGTTATAAACTTCCTGTTTAACGTATAAGTAATCTAGCCATTTAGAAAGACCCCTACCTGAAAATTCAGGTAGGGGTCTTCGATTAGTCATACATTTAGAAACTGGTAGACTCAATCCTCCCCGTCGTCTTCCTGGCTCCCTGACTGCTTTATTTTTTTGATGACGTAATTGATACTGGCTTTTTTGCGATTCACGTACATCTTGAAGAGAACAAGGATGAAGCGCCCGAATGATGCCATGAAAAAAATGATCCACAGAGCCCGCCATGTGTCGGGCGTGATTGGCCCAATTGTTTTGAACTCGCTGAACAACAGAGTGGTCATGAAAGATAGAGCCAGTACGCCAGCGCCTACCCACTCGGAGCGCGATGCCAATATCTCACGATACTCGATGAGCGTCAGCTTCATTTTGTCTTCCGTGGTCAGGAGAACATCCTGCGTCAGATTTTTGTGGATAATCACATCACTTTTTAGATCTTCCTGCTCAAGTTCGATAATAGCGCCTTTGCGAGGTGAGGATTTAGGCATGGTCACTGTCGCTCACCTCCTCTCCCTTGTAAACTGTATACTGAAGAGTTTTATCCGGACTTCCCTGAAGCGTATACACACGCAATTGAACATAGAGACGGCGGCCTTCGAATTTTCCGATCCGCATAGGTTTGATAGTTCCTGCACCGAAACGGTCATCAAAATTGTACAGGCTCATCAATAAGGTCCCGGGTTCGGGGACGCCGCTGTCAACATATGTGCCGCGCGCCTCGTCGCCCACTTTGAATTCAAACACAATCTTTATACCCAGGTCAGTATAATTCAATGAAATCGGATTGCCGGAAAACGATATAACCGTTCCGGAGTCGATGACTTCCGCAGGCCCGGATCTTACCGTTTTAACGATAAAAGGATGTTCTTCGGGCATCTCCGCCTCCTTTATTTATGCCTAGCCATGTGTGAACAGTATATATATTCAGGATAGCACGGACAACAACAGGACACCAACGAAAGTAAATATTACCACTGTTCCAGCCGGTGAGCCTACAAGGCGTGCAACCTGAAAATGGACAAGATTTAATAGGTTGGAGTGTCGTCGGAGGCGTTTGGCACCGGCTTTGCTGAAGAAGATCCGGGAAAACGGCGTTCAAGAACGAACTGGTTGCCAGGTGTTAGCATGAAAAATGCACAGCGAAAACAAATAAAGCCGCCATGAACAAAGTTCGTGTGCTTTTTGAAAGGCCGATTTTACGACTCACGCCGCAGGAAGTCGTTTATATCGGCGGCAGCTCGCTTGGCGGCACCCATCGCAGATATTACCGTAGCCGAACCGGTAACAACATCTCCCCCGGCCCACACACCAAGTTTTTTAGTTCTCCCGGTCATTTCGTCAGCAATCACGGTTCCGTGGCGCGTTACTTCCAGTCCTGAGGTGGTTTGAGCAATCAGCGGATTAGGCGTTGTCCCGAGCGCGACTACCGCTACATCTGTTTCAAGAATGAAATCGCTGTCAGGCTTGGGCAGCGGGCGTCTCCTGCCAGTAGAATCGGGTTCACCGAGCTCCATTTCTTGACATTCCATTCCTGTCAATTGGCGTTTCGGATCGCCGGTAAAACTTTTTGGGCTGGTCAAAAAACGAAATTTGATGCCTTCTTCTTTGGCATTCTCAACTTCTTCGCGACGCGCTGGCATTTCCGCTTCAGATCGGCGGTAAACGATTGAAACTTCCTCCGCTCCCATCCTCAATGCACAGCGTGCGGCATCCATGGCAACGTTGCCGCCACCAATAACAAGGACTTTTTTACCAATCTTTACCGGTGTATCGAATTCGGGGAATCGATAAGCCTTCATCAGGTTTACCCGCGTGAGAAACTCGTTGGCGGAATAAACTCCACTGAGATTCTCGCCTGGAACCCCTAAAAAGATAGGTAACCCAGCCCCGGTTCCCAAAAACACTGCATCATACCCACTGGAAAGAAGTTCATCAACATTATCGATTTTGCCTATGACAGAGTTAAGTCTGATTTCAACTCCAAGCGATGAGATATACTGCACCTCACGCCCAACGATCGTCTTAGGAAGCCTGAATTCGGGAATACCGTAAAGCAAAACCCCCCCGGCAACATGAAGGGCCTCGAACACAGTGACCTTATGTCCCAGCCTGGCAAGTTCGGCAGCGCAGGTTAGCCCGGCAGGCCCGGAACCGACCACAGCAACCTTTTTCCCGCTAGGTGTAATAGCAATCGGTTGTTCTGGGGAAGGATTGTTGCTTTCCCAATCGGCAACAAACCGCTCAAGGCGCCCAATCGCCACTGGTTCTCCCTTTTTACCGAGCAAACAATAAGCTTCGCATTGTGTTTCCTGCGGACAAACACGCCCGCATATGCCCGGAAGCGCATTCTTTTCCTTGAGGACACGCGACGCCCGCTTAATGTCATTCTCACGCAAAGCGGAAATAAAACCAGGGATGTCGATTCCAACGGGACAACCGCTAACGCAATATTTTTTTATGCAGTTCAAGCAGCGCCCCGCCTCGGAGGCAGCCATCTGCGGGGTATAACCCAGAGCTACCTCATCAAAGTTTTTAGCCCTGGCTTCGGCAAGTTGTCTCGGCATGTCCATCCTGTCGACTTTAGCCATGTTGGGCCTCCTGGGTGCACCCGCCCCTCTGGCACTTCCACAATTCCATCGAGCGTGCTTCCTGTTCAAGATAAGTTCGTTGACGAGCCATCAATTCGTCCCAGTCTACATGGTGTCCGTCAAAGTCAGGACCATCGACACAGGCGAAACGAGTAGCCCCGCCCACTGTCACGCGGCAACAACCACACATGCCCGTACCATCGACCATGATCGGGTTGAGGCTGACAATTGTCTTCACTCCAAAAGGTTCCGTGGTTTTGGCGCTGAATTTCATCATTATAGTCGGACCGATGGCGATAACCCTGGCCACGCCATTTCCCTCGGCAGCCAGAATATCGCGCAGCGGTTCGGTAACCAGCCCCTTGCGACCCGAGGAGCCATCGTCCGTGGTGACGATTAACTCGTCGCTGTAACGACCCACCTCTTGTTCCCAAAACAACAGACTCCGGGAACGAGCGCCCATAATCGTGATAACGCGGTTGCCAGCGAGTTTTAAAGCTCTGGCTATCGGCATTATGGTGGCTACGGCAAAACCTCCAGCCACACAAATGACGGTGCCGAAGTTTTCAATATGAGTAGGCAGACCCAGCGGCCCGGCAAAATCTGTGATGCAATCTCCAGCTTTCAACGCGGCAAGTTTCATGGTACTCAAACCTACTTCCATGAAAACCACGGTAACAGTGCCTTTTATGCTGTCCCAATCGGCTAATGTAAGAGGAATGCGTTCGCCATTTTCGCCCTGGCGCAGAATGATGAATTGACCGGCCTGTGCTTTCGAAGCGATTGCCGGTGCTCTGATTTTAAACATGTGGATGATTGGGGTGAGGTCCTGTCTTTCTAGTATCTCGTACAAAAATACCACCCCCTGTCAAAAAAGTGTGGGGAAAAGAAAACGGGCCCGATGCGAGCCCTACGATAATATACTTTAACATTTTCAGGAGATATATATCAAATAATCGATTAGGACGATCTAACAACTATGTCCCTTTCGGCTATCTCAAAGGTATCACACCGGAAATAGAGCATAATCAGCGCCAAATATAACTAAAATACCCATAAAATGCACTAATATCAAATATTCAATCTGAAAGGCATCAAACCCTGAAAAAGTTCAGAAACATATTGGACTCTCTGGGGGGTGAAGACAGGGAGCCCGATTGAAGCAGATCTATCTAGAAAGTTATTACCGAAGCGGGTATATTCGCTTCATGCATTACGTCAATGATGTTCTCGACAATCCCA
>CAIMVG010000011.1 GCA_903844845.1 uncultured Dehalococcoidia bacterium
GACACTGTTTTGATACCGGCTCTTTCACAAGCCACTTTTAGTGCTGGGGCTATAGTGAGCTTATCCACTCCCGGGTGTTGAGTCCTGTAGCCGATAATGAAGCTCTCAATAAATGGATGGATTACCCTGTGGCGTTTGCTCAGTGGTGTTTTATTGCCGGGGGCCAGGGCGGATAGCTTGCCTTTGGCTTCCTTGAGCTTATTCTTCCAGTTATATATTGTGGAGCGGCTTTTGCCATACGCCCTACGGGTGGCTTCGTCGCCATAGTCATCGTGAAACTGAATTATCTCAAGGCGTTTTTCGATGGTAGTACGTTTGGGATTGTCGAGAACATCATTGACGTAATGCATGAAGCGAATATACCCGCTTCGGTAATAACTTTCTATATAGATCTGCTTCACTCGGACTCCCTGTCTTCACCCCCCAGAGAGTCCAATATGTTTCTGAACTTTTTCATAGGCAGCGAGGCCCGCCAGAAACTATATTTACCCCGACGCCTGAACCTCCGATGCACAACATTGCTGCAGGGATTGACCGCTATGATATAATCTCGCCTATGATGATTAATCCAGCTCGACGGACCATGTGGGTATGCGCAGGGGTTACAGCGGCATCTGTATTCGGGATATTCGCCCCCTCCATTTTCGGGATGGACGGGTTCAACGGCGGGTTCGCGATATCTTTCGCCTGCATCATACTGGCGATAACGATGGCCATCGTCACCATTATGTACGCCGGCCGCGCCAAATCACTTGATACGATGCTGGACAAGAAGGACATGCTGGTACACTGGACCTATACGGCGGAAGAATGGCAGACCTATACCCAAAAAGCGTACAGGGCCGATACCAGGGACAAGTGGAACCTCTACAAACTGGTCATGGGCATCACTGTTATCGTTTGTATCGGTTTCTTCCTGTTCCACCGTGACAGCGGCATCATCATGGTTGTTATGGCGCTCGGGCTGGGGACACTGCTGGCGGCGGTAATCCTCATCACCACAACCTACGACCATCTGCAAAATGAAAATCACCGCGGCGAAGTTTTTATCACAAGGAACGGGGCCTTTGTGAACCGCCAGCTTCATCTTTGGAAGGGCTGGGGGGCGCAACTCGATGACATCCAGTATAACGAAAAGGACAGGATAATCGAGATCACTTATTCCATCCCCTCGACGACCATGCGAAATACTTTCACCATCCGCATACCGGTCCCAGCCGGACAAGACGCGAAAGCACGGGAAGTGATCGCCCAGTTGAACCAGATCGGCGGTTTAAACACGGAACCACAGGGGATTTAGGCGACCCGTTTCACCGAAGGACGGCATCCAGACCCGGACTTCCACACTCATGGTCAAGACCCCTAACGGGTAAAATACTATCCGCCGGCAATACCCATCGATATATTCTTTGCAGATATCCCTAATGCAATGACATGATGAAGAATTCATGCAGACCTGTTTGCCGAAACGGGCGCAAACAGCGTAAAACAAAGCCATTAATTGTTGCAGTGACAGGGCGGGCAACACTGCCGGGCGTATTGGGCGGCAGTCAGAAGCAGGTTAAGATCATCGGGATTGCTCATTTTCATCGTAACGAGCCACCCGGCATCGTAGGGATACCAGTTAATTAAATAATAATCTGCCAGCACAGCCTGATTGACCGACATGAGGACGCCTGCTACCGGGGACTGAAGATTGACATCCATCGTATCCTCGCCCTGTATAAACCCGAAAGTATCGCCTCTTTTTACAACGGACCCAGATTTGGAGAAATCCACTGACCAGACACTGCCCATCGCCAACTGGGCATAATCCGTAAATCCAATCTTAACGGTGTCTGCGGATTCCTGTTTAACCCACAGCCAATCGTTGGTGTATCTTAACGAGTTATAGAAAGTTAGATACGGGAGTGAAGTGCCGGCGGGTTTCGCCCAGGGAACTGTGAACCTGTCAGCTGAGCCTGTGTTGATAGAGGAAGCGGCAGCCGTGATTACCGTTGCCGAGGTCAGGCTTGCCGTTATGTTTACAGAAGCTATCGAAGTTTCAGCGGTTTGAATCCCCGCAGCTGTAGTCTGATAGGCTGTCGACGATTTCGCTCCGCCTTCGCAAGCGGGCGCAATAACCGTGGCGAGAACCACGATCGCCACAATTATAGCCTTCACCCGCAGGGGCAGAGATGGGTATGTGTTTTCTTGATAAAAGTCCTGTTCATTCATCACAGAGCGCCCATTGTGTTTGATTATAATATTATATAACAATCTGGAATGAAAAATCCTATCCGCACAAAAAAGCAGGATGAAGATACAAAGGACCCAAGCCCATTTTCCCGGGTCCTAATTATCTGATTTGGTGAGGCTTTGTGCGGGCGAGTTCAGCAAACTTACTTACTCTTCGGTGAAACGTTCACCGTCTATGAATGCATGGAAGGCCGTCATTGGACGGCCTTCCATGCACATCTATTAACTTTAAACCCGGAACCGTATCAACATTGAAAAGATCCCCACGTGTCCGTGACAATCGCGACGATCAGGATTCAATCTTTACATCGAAACGACTTTGTCAGAAAGCTCTTTTGCTTTTACTTTATCGATGATGAGCGAACCCGATACATTTATCCATTTAGCCAACTCTGCAAGGTCATTCTTTTGAAGGTCATCAAAAGCGATCCCGTTCATGTGGGCGGTTGTCTGCCTTTCCAGAAACTTCCGCGCCGCCGGGCCGAAATAGTTGACAGACAGGGCTGCCACTTTGTCTGAAAGTATACTCATAACAATCCATCCAATTCCAGAAACGAACTATTTATCCCCGGGTTGTTCATCCATGTCCATCATTATCTTCAGACTTGCCACCATACGGCCGAAGGAATCCGCCAGGTCTCCGATCTCGTCGCTGCGGTGAACGTCAACGCTGACCTTGGTGTTGCCCTTGCTGATCTCGTCAGCGGTTTTATCGAGTTTCTTGATGTCCTTGATGATAGTGACCGAGAAGATAGCAATCATGAAGCCGGCAAAAAGAATAGCGCCTGCCATGATGTAGTAAATAGTGGTGCCGATGAAGTTCTGGCGGGTGATGACCTGTGAGGCGTCCATATCGCCGCCGACCACGAAGGCGGTATTGCCATTGGCATCCTTCAGCGGCGCGTAAGCTGAAATGAACGTACCCCAGGCGTCGGTATAGAAATTATCCGACACCGAAGGCGCGGCAACGGCGTCGAACAGCCTAGGGTCAGGGTCAGTGTATACATCGCCTACAAGAGCCGGACCAGACACGGCGTCATCAACGACAAATGAAATATTGTTGCCCGCAATGCTCATTATATAGAAGTTCACCATGTTCGGGCTCAGGGAGCGCATGTCGCGCAGTCTCCGAATCATGCTGAGATAAGCGGGGGACCCGTCATCCCCCGCCTTAAAACCGGAGAGGGTCTGCAAATCCGCGGCTGTGAATTGGGTCGAAACCAGGGCCACCGTTTGCAGCATGTCGTCACGCGTAGAATCGAGCAAAGCTTTCTTGCTTTGCGTATTGGTGATAAGGAAGGTCCCGCCGGTAATAACCAAGATAAGCAGCAGAAAACTGATAACCAGTTTCGTTTGCAGACTGGTAAAAAACTTTTTCATAATTTCACCTTTACCCATGTATTTTGTGCGATAACTTCTTTCAATTACTTGCCTTGATTTGATACCTTTGTAGAATCTATACGTATTTATTCTATTGTGAATTTGTTTTAGCCGTAAATATCACAAAACCCGGGCCAATTCCGGAGTAACTTTCGATGTGGTAACCCTGGTCCGAGCACGGCTGGTTCCCGGAAAAACCAGTTCATGTAATTCAGACGACTCTGCGCCCATCCAGATTTTGCCGCCGCATAATACCCCTGCGACCCTGGCGCAATCGGTACCCCTGGCGATAAAAGCCGGGCAGATGCCCAGTTCTACCGCATTGCTGCCCCCTTCCTCCCGCCCGCATTTTTTGGCTTCCCAGCAATTCATCATTTACCTCTCAATATCGTATTTTTAATGAGTGTACGTTTGAACGGCATGGACCGAAAGGCCCTAATGAATAATAAAATCGCCCGGGTAGACCAACGGGAATAGGCGAAATAATGCAACAGGTGGCATTTTCCCTTAGCGAATGATGTTAAAATGAGCCATGGAAACTGAGAGAGCGTTGGAAATCCTGAAAAACATCCCTGAAAAGCACAAACTGGCGCCGGACGAACAGGATGCAGTGATGACGGCAGTAGGTTTACTGAGCCTGGTGGCCCAATCTAAAAGTAAGGCGAAAGCTCAGAAGGCCAAACGGGATAAAAGCATCGAATGGTGATGTTCGTTTCACCACGAGATCAGACGCCTTTTCGAAAACCAGAACCCGTTACGGCTGCTGGCGCTTGAAATCAGCCGGTTATCCCAATCCATGCTGAACGGCGACGACAGCAGCCTGTGTGCGATCAGATACGCCGAGCTTGGCGACGATCGATGCTATGTGGTTTCGAACCGTTCCTTCCGACAGGAACAGCTGTTTTGAAATCTCGTCGTTGTTCAACCCTTTCGCCAGTAATTGCAGGACTTCAATCTCGCGTTGAGTCAGCTTTCCCGTGAGAGCGGCTGAGGATTTCTTTGTAATACCTGACAATTCCCCGAGAACCTTGCCTGCGACCGAAGGGTCTATGAAAGTCTTGCCGCCCACGGTTCCCCTGATTGCTCCGACTACCTGTTCACGGGCCGCATCCTTCAGCATATAGCCAGACGCTCCAGCCCTGAGAGCTTCAAGGACCCAATCGTCCGTGCCGTAGGTAGTCAGCACCAGGACTTTCACACCCGGGCACCTGTTTCTTATCTCCCGGGTCGCGTCGACGCCATTCATCACCGGCATCTTTAAGTCCATCAAGACAAGGTCGGGTTTTGTTCGGACAGCGATTTCAACTGCTTCTGCCCCGTCTCCCGCGACCCCGACAATCTCCATGTCTTTTTCGAGTTTTAAAAGCAACTCTAAACCATCACGGACTATATCCTGGTCGTCGCAAATGATAATTCTCATTGTGTTTGTCTCACTTATATCGTCAGGCGGACAACGGTTCCCTTCCCCTGCAGGCTGATTATGTCCAGTTTGCCACTAGCCGCCAGAGCTCGTTCCCGCATACCCAACAAGCCGAAGTGCTGTCCATGGACGGCAGATGCGGGATCGAAACCCTTCCCGTCATCTTCAACAGACAGCATCAGCCTGTCGCCTTCCATCTGCAACGCAACAGTCAGACACGCCGCACCGGCGTGTTTTATCGAGTTGGCGATTGCCTCCTGCGCCACACGATAAAGGATTTGTTCGATATCTTGCGATACCGGAGAGAGGCGGGAGGCAATCCTCAACTCGAGCTTGATTCCAGCATGGGCTGCCGCCTCTTCGGAGAGCTTGCGGATGGCTTCCGAAAGGCCTAGCTCTTCCAGCGGTTTCGCCCTTAACGCCATCAACACCCTGCGGGTTTCTTCCAAACCCGAACGCGTCGCCGCCAGGGAACGATCGAGAATCTTGCGGGCAGTGGAGGGCTCGAAGTCCCAATATGCCTTCATGGTTTCCAATTGGACGGATACGCCGCTGAGCGTATGGGAGAGTGTATCATGCAATTCCTGAGCGATACGGCTCCGTTCGCGGCTTACGGCAAGATCCTCAAGGGTTTTTGAGTAGTTCGAAAGTTTCAGATTTGCTTCCTGAAGTTCGCGCCGTTCGATGTTCAACCACCCTACGACCACGTTTATGAAAAAGCCGACAATAATGAATATCACCACTTGATTCAAAATAACGAACAAACCAGCACTGAAAGGCTCCTGTTTATACGGATAAAAAACTACAAGTAAAATTATATTTAAAAAAGCGACCCCCAGGCTAAATACAAGCACCCAACGCCACCCGTATTGCCATGCGATCAATATAAGGGCGATGAGCAGGAAAGGCGCAACGCTTGCGAGCAAAGTACCGGGGGCGGGCAAAGGGCCGGAGAACAAATACCTTAAAGCAATCTGATTGACAACAACCGGCAGAGCGCAAATCAGGAGAATCATGACAGGCAAGAATATCCTGCCCAGGCGTTTTTGAACCCATGGCCAGAAAGAAATCCCGAAGAAAAGGAGCGTGATAGCCCCGTCTCCGATATATATGTACATCTCGGTAAGCCCGGGGGATTTAAGAGAATAATCAATAACAGCAGAAACCCCTAGATAGGCCGCCCATAGAAGCGAGGCTATCCGCAGTAAAGACATGATGTCCTTTTTAGGCTGCATGCAGACATTATACCCATTCCTATGCGGTATTAGTATCCGCAAAACGCACATTTCCCCATGCAAAACGCATGATATTTCGTGCAAATTTCACGGCATTACCCCACAAATCGTGAATATTTCACTAGTCAACTAAATTTTGGGGTTATATCATTGTCTCAAGCATTCAGAAAGACACCAATCCGGAGATCGAGGTAAAGCAAATGCGTAACCAAAAGGACAATTCCAAAAATGCCCTGAGCCGTAGGGAATTTTTGGAAAAAGCGGGGGTGGTGATAGGCGGTATCACTCTGGCATCCATCGGGTTAGCGCCGTCCTGTAAAAACTCTCTGACAACCGGAGCGGCTGCAACCACAGGGACAACTGCTTTTCCGAGCCCGACCGTCACAACTGTCACAATAACTGCCAACGCTCCAACAACACCTGCGGCGCCAAATACGGCCGCGGCCACGACGACCGCGGTTCCGCCAACCTCGTCAACATCCCAGCCGACTGTGACAACCACTCGCCCGCCGGCTTCCACCACGACTACAACAACAGCCCAATCCGAACTGGCAGCTATACCAGGCGGCACGTTCATGATGGGAGACCATTATGATTATGTCGATCCGGGGCATGGAAGCGACGAAACTCCCATCCATGCGGTGACCGTCAGCGCGTTCTACATCGGCAAAAACGACATCACGGTCCAGGCATACTGTGATTACCTTAACTCTGCCCTTTCCCAAAACCTGATAAACGTCACCGGCGGCACCTACTACGTCACAGGAGGCCCGCAGCCGTCCGTTAACGTAAGCACCGGGCTGGTATACCCCATTGGGGGAAAAGACCTGCTCTTCTTGACACAAGCGGCCTACCAGCATGCCACCATCGGCTGGGACGGCAAGTTATTTTCGGTGCAGAACAACCGGGGGAAGCACCCCGCCACGGGTGTTACATGGTTCGGAGCAGCCGCTTACTGCAACTGGGCCAGCATCAAAAACGGTTATCAGCCTTGCTATGAAGCCAACTGGGTCTGCGACTTTACCCAAAACGGCTACCGTTTGCCGACTGAAGCCGAATGGGAATATGCCGCCCGCGGAGGACAATACACCCCCTATTACAACTATCCATGGGGCAATGACGCCGACCGGAGTAAAGCCAATTGGCCGAGCTCCGGCGATCCTTACGAAACAGGCCCGGTCCCATTGACCACACCTGTCGGTTTTTACGACGGCAGCCTGCGTAAAAAAAGTGATTTCGGCTGGCCTTCCTCACAGGAAACATACCAGACTACTAACAGCGTCAACGGCTTCGGCCTGTACGATATGTGCGGAAACGTATGGCAGTGGTGCAATGACTGGTACCGCACCGATTATTACAAAGTTAGCCTCGCCAAAGATCCCACCGGCCCGGACCTGGCGCAGGCCAGCCCCATGCCAGACGGCAAATTTTACCGGACGCTACGGGGAGGAAACTGGTACAACGGCGAGCCCGATAAACTGCTGCCTTCGATAGACAACGGACATTCCCGTGTTTCCAACCGGGACCCGGCATACTACCTTGGCGGCGAAGAATTCCAGCATTGCGAAGTGGGTTTCCGTGTCGCACGAAGAGACTCGACTTCCTAGGAATACTTAAAACAGGAGCAGGACCATGAAAGAACGAAAATCAAACAAGCCGGCAGAACTTTCGCGCAGGGAATTCCTGAAAAAAGCAGGACTCACTGTAGGAGGGTTAGCTTTATCTTCCTTCGTTTTCCCGGGCGGCTGCGCTGCCAAGGCCACTTCGACAAGCGCGTCTGCTACTACCCCTCCGGCCAGCACAGTCTATGTAACGGTTACCCCGACTGCCAGCGCAGCGGTTTCTACGACAGCGGCGACAACGACGGCCGCCGTGACCACGACCACTGCGGCAATCACGACAACCAGCACCACTGCGGCCGGGACAACAAGCACCACGGCAGCCACGACGACAGCGGCTACCACAACCACAACCATTGCCGGGAGGACGGTGGGGCTTTTTCTCAACAATTCAGCCAGAGCCTGGCCCGGATACACTTTGATGGCACCCAAACAATACACATCCACTTATCTTCTGGACAACCAGGGGCGCGCCGTGCATACCTGGACTGCCAGTAAATATCCGCCGGGACAATCGGCATACCTGCTGGAAAACGGGCACCTCATCCGCGCCTGTTCATTGATGAACAAGGATGTAAATACAGGCGGGGGCGAGGGAGGCCGCATCGAAGAGTTCGACTGGGAGGGCAACCAGGTCTGGGAACTGGCATTTTCCACCGATACTTATATGCAGCACCATGACTTTGTTTATCTCCCCAACGGCAACGTTCTGATGCTCGTGGTCGAAAAGAAAACTTATACCGAGGCTGTGGCCGCCGGACTTGACCCATCACAGATGGCAGATGTGCAAAAGATGGGCTACATACTCCCGGATTCAGTATATGAAGTAAAACCGACCAAACTCGCCGGAGGAACAATTGTCTGGTCATGGCACGTGTGGGACCACCTCATCCAGGACCTGAACGCGAGCAAGAACAACTATGGAACCGTGGCAGCCCACCCCGAACTCGTCGACCCCAACTCAGGGCGGCAGATCCCTGTCTTCTGGAACCATATGAACTCGATAGCCTATAACGCTACCCTGGACCAGATCGTACTGAGCGTACGCGGCAACAGCGAAATATGGATCATCGATCATACGACGACTACCGCACAGGCCGCAAGCCATGCAGGCGGCAACCACGGGAAAGGCGGCGACCTGATCTATCGCTGGGGTAACCCGTCACAATACAGAGCAGGCACCCAGAACGACGAGATGCTTTTCCAGCAGCACTGCGGAGCTTGGATACCACAGGGATGCCAGGGAACCGGGGACCTCCTCATCTTTAATAATGGCATAGGACGCGGTTACACCACGGTAGACCAGATAACAACACCGGTGGATTCGAACGGGAACTACGCTTTAACAGCAGGATCGGCATACGGCCCGAAAACACTCAACTGGACTTACAAAGCCAATCCGCCCAGTTCATTTTATGCCGATGAAATTTCCGGGGCACAACGCCTTCCCAACGGCAATACGCTTATCTGCGACGGTGTCCACGGCATGTTGTTCGAGGTCACTTCTGCAGGGGAAAGCGTATGGAAATACATCAACCCCGTCGTGAAGACCGGTCCGCTGACAAGTACCGGGGTTATCCCGCCAGACAGCGCCAAAGCAGGGCAATTCATGAACGAGGTATTCCGGGTGTATCGCTACGGGGCAGATTACGCCGGCCTTGCGGGCAGGGACCTGACATCAGGAACAGTAATAGAAAAATAAGGCCCCGTTAACGGAACAGTATCTATCGTTGGATAGCCGTGAGCTCAAAAATGGAGGTTCGAATAATATGAAAACAGTGAGTAAGCCGATGGAGAGCCAGTTAAAAAGAGTGGCAGAGCAATTCTCTCGGAAAGAGATTACGCGCCGCAAATTCCTCGCCTTTATGGCGGCAGGCGGGGCGACTATGCTCACGGCGGCCTGCAGTAAATCCATAAGCTCCATAACCAGCGCACTGATTTCACCGACCACCAGCGCCCAAAATACAACTATGACAACCACGGCAACTACTACTATCGCCACAACTACCAGCATCACTACTGAGACGACAAGTGCGGTTCCAACTACTTCAACCGTATCCACCTCAAACACAACTTCAGCCGCCCCCACTACCACGGCAACCAGCACGACAACGACAACTGCTGCGACAGCAACAACCACGCCTTCCTCAAGCGTGACCGTAGGCCTGACCTACAAGGGCGAAGGAACATACGGGGGGTACACTCTGTTCGCTCCAAATTTTTCGAAGAACACATATCTGATCGATATCGATGGTAAACTTGTCCACGCGTGGCCCAGCAGTTATCTCCCGGGGCAATCCGTTTATCTGCTGGAAGGCGGGACTTTGTGGCGCTCAGTCCATCTATCTGACGCGGGAGGTGGCCCGACTGGAGGTGGAGTTCAAAAAATCGGATGGGACGGGATGCTTATGTGGGACTTCAAGTATATGAGCGACAGCTACGTACCCCATCATGATATCAAACCCCTCCCGAACGGCAACGTGCTGCTTGTATGCTGGGAGTTCAAAACGCAGGCCGAAGCCGTCGCCGCCGGCAGAAAAACGACACTCCTAAGCGAAAGCAAATTATGGCCCGAGAAAATCGTCGAAATCCAACCATCCGGCTCTACCGGAGGCACAGTCGTCTGGGAGTGGCACCTCTGGGACCACCTGATCCAGGAGGCCGATTCAAGCAAGCTGAACTATGGCACCGTTGCGGCGCATCCTGAACTGATGGACATCAACTTCGCGCTTGGCGGAAAAGCTGACTGGATCCACATCAATGCCATCGATTACAATCCGAAACTGGACCAGATCGTATTGAGCTGCCACGAACAATCCGAATTATGGGTCATCGACCACAGCACGACTACCGCACAGGCCGCAGGCCACACAGGAGGGAACAGCGGGATGGGCGGCGACATCATTTACAGGTGGGGAAATCCCCGGGGTTACGGGGCGGGGACAACATCAGACCAAAAGCTTTTTGCGCCGCACAACACGGCCTGGATAGAAAGCGGATTGCCGGGTGAGGGCGACATCCTGATATTCAACAACGGCAATTCGCGACCGGGCGGGAACTACTCATCGGCGGACGAAATTACCCCCCCGGTAAACACACAGGGCGGATACACGCGCAGCACCGGCTCAGCATTCGGCCCAACTCAACAAACCTGGATCTACAAAGCCAAGAACCCGACGGATTTCTTTGCGGATAAAATCTCCAGCGCCCAACGCCTTGCCAACGGCAATACCCTTATCTGCCATGGACCACTGGGAGTATTCTTTGAAGTCACAAGTGCAGGTGAAACCGTTTGGAGATATGTTAATCCGGTAACCGATACCGGCATAACAACCCAAGGGCAGACAATCCCGACCGGGACCGCAGGGGATACCAGGAGTGCTACATTCCGGGCCCAGCGCTTTGCCGCGGACTCTGCTGCCCTTAAAGGGCTGGACCTTACACCCGGAAAACTGCTCGAGCAAATATTGTAGGATAAGAATAAGAAGTTATATGACTGAAAGAAGCGATAAAGAGCATATAATTAAAGGAATTTCGCGCAGGGATTTCCTCAAAAAAGCAGGGCTAGCGGCGGGCGCGGCTGGCTCTATTACGCTTTTGAATGCCTGCTCATCTTCCGCGATAACCTCGTTAATAACGAAAACTGTCACTGGCACTCCGACTGATGGCACTACGGCAGCGAAATCTTCCGACACCAACCAGTTTTCCGCGACGACAAAAGGTGCCACACCAACCACTGCCCCAGCCACAAAGACATACGCCACGCCGACCGCTACCCCTGCGACGACGATCACGCAGACAGTAGCGGAGAAAGCCTTCCCGGGCACTGTGATACTCGGCAGGCCTGAAAATCATGCGGTCACCATGAACCTACTCACAAGCGCAGACTGCGAATGCTACGTCGAGTACGGTAAAAATACGAGTATTTACGACGGGAAAACGAATTCTTTAATCCTTAAGCCATCAGTCCCCGGGGAGATAAACCTGGCAGGACTGGACGGCAATACTGGGTATTTTTATCGAATACGGCACCGTGTACCGGGGAGCACCGATTATTACGCTAACACGACATCTGTTTTCCATACCCAACGGGCAATAAATGAAAATTTTATTTTTACAATCGATGCAGACCCGCATTGGGACGAGAATACAGACCTCGACAAAATAAAACTGACGTTCCAGAATATTTTTAATCAGAAGCCTGATTTCAATATCGACCTGGGGGATACCCCATTCCTTGACAAGGTCAGCTTCCTCGGGAGGACCATGGCCTCAAAACCCCCTTCAACATACGAAGCCGTGACTGCCATCAGTATCGACAGACGCAATTATTTCGACATCTTCACTCGGTCAGTGCCGCTATACCTGGTTTTAGGCAACCATGACGGCGAACAAGGCTATTCCCTAGACGGCACAGAGAATAACATGGCTATCTGGGCCACCAAAGCCCGCAAACTTTACTACCCTAACCCTTCTCCTGACGGCTTCTACACAGGGAACGCTACCGAGGAGCCGATCGTCGGATTGCGGGAGAACTTTTATGCCTGGGAATGGGGCGATGCCCTGTTTGTGGTACTCGATCCTTACTGGCATACGAAGCCTGTGAAAACCCCTTCCACAGGTTGGGACTGGACTTTAGGCAAGAACCAATACGATTGGCTTAGGACCACACTGGAAACGAGCGGGGCTAAATACAAATTTGTCTTTTGCCATAACTTGGTGGGCGGATTTGACCCCTCAACAAACAAAAGCCTGCCTGCCGGTTCGGGAAATGGGAGAGGAGGCAGCGAGGCGGCTAAATTCTATGAATGGGGAGGGCAAAATACCGATGGCAGCGCGGGATTTGACCAAAACCGGCCAGGGTGGGGTAAACCCATACATCAGTTGCTTGTAGATAACCATGTTTCGGTTTTCTTTCACGGGCATGATCATTTCTTCGGCAAGCAAGCGTTTAACGGAGTAATCTACCAAGAATGCCCCCAGCCAGGCTCGACCAGCAGTTCCAACCACGCGAGCGAATACGGCTATGTCAATGGTGTATTTTTAGGCAGTTCCGGCCATATGCGTATCACAGTGACAAGCACGTCTGCGACAATTGATTACATCATGACTTACCTTCCAAAGGAAGAGACAGCTACACAGAAAAATGGTGAAGTTGCATATTCTTATTCTGTCAATGCCAGCTAACCGGCTGGATGAAATTCAACAACACATCAATGGTTATGAAAATGGAGTGTATCGAGTGAACAAATCAGACGAGGATTGTGGCATTCCAAAGAAAATCTCAAGAAGAGAATTTCTGAAAAAGGCCGGAATAGTGATAGGAGGCGCCGCGCTGGCCTCGATACCCGTATTTTCAGCCTGTAATGACATCAACACCTCCACCGCTGCCGCAGGCTCCCGCGCAACTGCTTCCGGTCCTTTGACGTCAAACGCAACGGCGTTGCTCACCACCGCTCACAAAGCCGTTACCTCTAAACCTGCCGCCGTGACAACAACAATCACCACAACTTCACCGATCGCTGCCGATTCTACCCCTACGACTGCTCCCTCGCCAACCACAACCTCAATAATTTCCACCGGCAATCCGTTTAACGGTAATGTGATACTCGGGCGTCCTGCCGATGTTACAATCGGCATGAGTCTTTTATCGTCAGTGAAAACCGACGTGTATATCGAGTATGGTAATACAACCGGGGTTTACAACGATCAGACCTCCAAATACACCTCGCAGCCAAATCAGCCCCTCCAGATCGATATCGATAACTTGCAGGCGAATACCCGGTATTTCTACCGGGTATGCCACCATGTCACGGGAGAAATTGGTTTTTCAGCCGGAACGGAATCAACTTTCCATACCCAACGAACTCCCGGCAGCACCTTCAATTTCGGAGTCCAGGGCGATTCGCATCCAGAGAGAACTACCACTATGTTCAACCCGGACCTGTACAACCTTACGATGGCTAATGTGAAAAACGCTAACCCTGATTTCTACTTTCTCATGGGCGACGATTTCAGTGTGGACCCCATGATCAGCAAAAACCAGCTGAGCCAGCCAGCCGTGAACGCTCTTTACTCCAATCAACGTAATTATCTAAACTCGATTGGGAATTCATCTCCCATCTTCCTGGTTAACGGCAACCATGACCAGGCTGCACGTTATCTTCTGGACGGAACGGCTAACAACGCCGCGGTGTTTGTCGGGCAAGCCCGGACACAATATTTCCCTTTGCCAGCGCCAGGTACCTTTTACAGCGGGGATACAGAACCCGTTCCATTCATCGGCTTACTCAGAGACTACTACGCCTGGACATGGGGAGACGCCCTTTTTGTTTTAATAGATTTCTACTGGCACTCGCCTGTTGCGGTCGATAATGTCGCCGGCAATGAGACAACCAAGACCAAGGACATGTGGGAGGTTACGCTGGGTGATACCCAGTATAACTGGTTCAAACAAACACTCGAAGGGTCGAAGGCAAAATATAAGTTTGTTTTTTCACATCATGTACTCGGAACCGGAAGAGGCGGTATCGAGGAAGCAGGTCAATACGAGTGGGGCGGCAACGGTTCAAAAGGCACATGGCAGTTTGATTCCATGCGCCCTGGTTGGGCGATGCCCATCCACCAATTGATGGCTAAAAACGGCGTAAGCATATTCTTCCACTGCCACGACCACCTGTTCGCGCATCAAGTGCTGGACGGCGTGGTTTATCAGGAAGTCCCAATCCCGGCTGATTTCACTTACACTGCATTTAACTCTGACGCTTATAAATCGGGAAGTGTCCTTCCTAATGCGGGTTTTCTTAATGTCACGGTATCGACCGCCCAGGTCAAAGTCGACTATATCAGTTCTTATCTGCCCAAGGATGAAAAAACCGGCAGGCAAAACGGGCAGATTGCCATTTCATACAGTCTCTGAGAAGAATGCCTGGTGACAGAATACCCTGATCCAAACCTGATGGAAGACCGGGCAGCACTGATAGATTATAATGACAAAATGGTTGCGTTTCGGGGGTTTTTGAATAAACACATCAATCTATGGCGCATCGTTGCCGCCACAGGTCTGATCATCGCAACCACATTTTGCCTCAGTGCTCCCGCCCACATGTTCGAACCCGACGATTGGGCTTACTACTACGCCGTCCAAAACTTCGCCCAGGGAAAGCTCGTGGTAAGCGACGCCATCCACAGTATTCAATCGAGTGCGGCGGGGGCAGAGGGAGGGCAACTTTTCCAATATGTAAACATCGGCAATGGCAAATGGGCCCTTGAAAAAGCGCCAGGCTACCCGATATATGAAATACCGTTCCAAGTCCTGGGGATACCCCGATGGGGGAACGTATTGCTTGCTTTAGGAATGGTCGTGGCAACGTACACACTGCTGAAGCGGCTGCGCGATGAAAAAGCCGCCTGTATCGGTTCACTGCTGATGCTGTTCACACCGGTAAGCCTGGTGATGCTGAACCGAAGTTACATGGACAGTTTTGCCGCGGGGGCATTTCTAGCATTAGGAGGCGCATTATACATCTGCTGGCTACTGGAAAGAGGACAGAGGCGAAGGCGCGCCAGCGCAGTTGTGCTATTTTTTGCTTTCCTGCTTATTGCATGGTCTGTAGTGACGCGCTATACCAACGTAACGGTGGCCGTTATTTTTGCATTGCATTTTGCCGCAATGGAGATACATGCAATCTTCAAAAAGCAGGACAAAAGAGGTTTAATCGAAGTCGCAGCCGGTGTCTTTGGTGTGGTCATGCCCCTTGCTTTCCTCCTCATTTACAATAAATTTGTTTTCGGATCGCCTTTCGACTATGGATACCAGTACACCCAGGGAGACATCAGTTTCGCATTTCAACACATCGGCTCGTCTACACAGGCGGGCCAATCAGTATTCTGGAATATTATCAAAACCAACCTAAGGATAGCCCCACATGCCCTGCTCACCGGTTTCCCGCTTCTCTTTGTCGCCGTGCCCGGGCTGGCGATAGCCGCCTGGTCGGCTTTAAGGCGTCGCCGGGACTCCTGGTCCAACTTGAGCACTCCTTTGACATGGGACATACTGCTACTCCTTTTCGGTTGGTTCGCCGGGGTTTTCGTACTCTATGTCGCGTACGAATGGACCGCAAACATGCAGATGGATACCCGGCCTTTCATGGTTATGGCCCGGTTTTACCTGCCGGGGCTTTTCCCGCTGGCGGTGATTTCGGCCTTATTATTATCTAAAATCCCGACCAAACTGGCGTTGGGGGCCGCAGCTGTGGCGGCGGTTGCCGGGTCTGTAATATTCTTTCAGTCCTTGCATAACCAACAGGGGACTCCCGGGGAAGGCATCAATAGGCCGCCTAACGGAGCAAACGCGCCACCTATCGGGAACCGTCCGACCGGCTTGCCGCCAAACTTGCCCCAGGGCAATCCTACACGCTTCCCGCCAACCCGACAACCGCCGGGAACATAGGCGAAAGGCAATGCTGACAACTCTTCAATAATAAGCATAAAATAATCAAGCATCGAGTGAAACATACACAAAGCGGATTAAAAGAAAAAAGGAGTTTAAGATGCCAAGAAAACTAGTATTGGTAGTAACTCACGGCCCCGAGGCCCCTGAAAGGGCCACCATACCCTTCGTCCTGGCCGTCGCCGCACAGGCCGCGGGAATCGAAGCGATTTTGGGTTTTCAGGTGGAGGGAGTAATGTTGCTTAAAAAAGGCTGCGCCGAAGAAATCGCTGCGCCTAACTTTGTTCCCCTCAAACAACTGCTGGATATTTATTCATCGAATGGCGGGAAATACCTTGCATGCGGCCCTTGCGCAGCCTCCCGGAAACTGGACGCGGCTGATTTTGTCGATGGAGCCTCTATAGTAAACGCTCCCACGTTCGTCGAACAGTTTGTCACGGCAACAAACGTTCTCGTTTATTAATGCGAACTCCATTATCACCGTCTCAAATAATTGTCACAAACAAAGAGAGGGGGTGCTCCCTCTCTTTGTCACAACCGATACTTTTAGTTTGCTGAAATTAGTGAATCCACTTTCTTTTGAAGCGCATTCTCGGCCAAGGCACCGACGGCGGTGTCCATAACCTTCCCATTTTTTATAAAAAGCATATTCGGTATGGAGCGGACCGAATATCGCGATGGGACTACCTTGTTTTCATCCACATTGAGACGACAGAACTTTACCCTTCCATCGTATTTTTCCGAAAGCTTTTTAAGAATTGGCTCAACCATCCGGCAGGGGCCACACCATGGCGCCCACATATCTATAAGTACCGGTACTGCCGACTTTGTTACCTCAGCCTCGAAGGTCGCATCGGTTACGTCTAACAACATCTTAATCTCTCCTCAATTAGCGGCTTTAAAAGCTGCTTTATCTTAATATGCATATATTCTAATATTATGTAGGCATTCAGTCAAATACAACAGGTGGCTACCCGGTTAAATTATGATATACTGCATCCGATTTTCAATACGGCTACACCTTTAAAATACATCGAGAGGACATTCAAACATGATCGATCCAACTACCAAAAGCCCGGCAAACAATATGTTCGCCAAGATAGTGCATGAGCCCATCTCTCCTGAAAGTGTAATCAATCTGGTCAGGACGAGGACCAGCGGATGCGTCGCTACCTATGTCGGCCTGATAAGGGACAACTCGCACGATAAAGCAGTACGATCAGTGGAATACCGCGATATCACCGGGAATGCGGAACAAGGGCTGAAATCCATCATAGAAGAAGCGATGAAGCGGTGGCCAATCAATTCTATGGCTATCTATCACCGCGTCGGGCTGCTTTCGGTCAACGACATCAATTTGGTCGTTGCTGTCGGTGCGGGGCACCGAGGGGAAGGGCTGGCCGCTACGGCTTTCGCGGTTGACCAGTTCAAAGCCAAATTGCCGACGACCAAAAAAGAGACTTACGCCGACGGCACGGCTTACAACGCACAAGACTGACGCGACCGCCGCGCAAGGGGCGAGCCTGAACCCAGGGCTAATATGCCAGTATAACGGTGTTGCCGCGCAGCAGAACCCGGACGAAAGCGTGATACGAAGTGCCGTCCGGCAAAAATTCTTCGGAGAAGAATGTCAACTGGACCACGTCCATTATCTCAGCCTTGCCGGTCACGATGTTTTTGGTGTCGTAGGTTATGACCTTGCGATTAATAGCAGCCGGGTCGAATTGGTACGTGAACTTGCCATTGGCAACCGGCAGCGCTCCCTGATCGACAACCGCACCCGGGGTCACTGCCGCGTAGTGCACCGTCAGCGCAGTGCTCGAACCGATAATCGTCAGCCCTTTAGCAGCATCGAAGGTAGATTGTTCCGGCAAATTCAATACCAGCGTGGAAGGTTGTACAGGACGGACCTTTTCGATCACGTAAATCTCACCGTTTGTCCCGAATAATCCCGACATGTAGCCTTTGTGGCCATTCCAATCGCCTTGTATCGTAAACCGGTATACTCCAGGTATATCGAGCACCCACTTCACAGGCCCTGCAAAATTCCCGAAAGCGTCGCCCGTCGCCTGAGTTGTCACCTGCCTGCCGTCCGGATACATAAGCGTGTATGTTACCGTTGCCGGAAGGATAGGGTCTATCTGGGCCACAGGCGTGAAAGAAGTTCCGGTTTCGTAAACCATGCCGGGCCGCGTACTTACAAGAAAAAAGCGCGACAATTGCCCGTACGAGCCGATGAGGTCTTCCGCGCCTGCTGAAATTATACGGTTGTTGTTCGTTCCCCTCGGCATCAAAAACCCGCTGGAAAGGTAGCCCGCGTAAGCCGGTGCGATAAAGTTAACCCTCCTTACGACTCCGCCGACCAGCCGGTAGATGTCCCCGGGAAGATCGCCGTTGTTTGAAGCATTCACCTGGGCGCCGAAGCTGTTGGGGCAAACCGGCCAGTAGGGGGCGCGGGCACCGTCTTCGCTGACAAGAAAGCGGGACATAAAACCAGGACGCGGCGCACCGGCGTAGTAATAATTCCAATCCGAGATGTATTCCGGAAAGAGGTGGGGAGAGTATCCGTTGAATGTAGTAATCTTTAGATTTGTGGCACCGATGGTGGCCAGACCTGTATCGTACGGCGCCGGGTTAACGGCGGATTCCCAGGTAAGGGTCGGTATTATCTTGTCCGCACCCTGCTGGTCTGAGCCCATAAGGAGAACGTCGCCGGACTGGAAGGGATAATTGATGTGGACGAGGTGGCTGACGTCCGCACTCTCAACCCAACCCTCGAAATGGGTTTCGCCGCGGTCAACGTAAGTATTCCCGACCGCGAGTTTCTTCCCACGCGCGATTATCGGGCTGTCAGGGGCATAAACCACCCCTGCGTGGCGCATGGCGCATGCCCAGAGATGCCCTGACTGGTCTGTGTATTTTGCAAAAATTTTCGCATGGTATTCTCCGGGAGAATCGAGCAGAAGCTGTTGTGCGCCCTGGGCCACCCCGTAGATGCCTCCTGGTGAGGCAACGCCGCTGAATGTGATCGTTTTGACATTTTTCTGATCCGAGTTTATATAAAGGCTGGCTGTTATATCGACGTCCGCCGGAACAGCCGGTGCAAATGCGATATCGCGCCCGTATTTCGTGCCGATAGGATAGGCGAACCCCTGGAACGTGGCCGTCGCCATGGTCATGCGTTTGGCTATCCAAAAGTGGTAGGTCCCGCCGCCAGTGTAGCGGTTGCCCCACTTGTCCGCCCACCAGCCCGACAACTTGACTGTGTATCGGCCGTATCCAGTGGGTTTCCAAGCGGTGAAAGCAGTTTTCCCCGTCGAGGGCCAGAGCAGATGTGTGCCCATGAAAGGAGCAGTGCCGATGTCAGTTACCTTGCCGTCGGGTCCCGTGACCTGCACGGAGAGCGCCCCCGCGGTATGGCTCCAGGGGAGATTGGAGCGGGCCTCGATAGTATCGGCGAAGAACTGGGGCTCAAGCGAGTATGACAGCACAGTTTTGTTGTCTGTGGAATACAGCGGCAGGATGACCTCGTCCGGTATAAGGTTGCGCGGCGACAACGCGAAAACGCCCCTGTCCTCATCGGCCACAACTCCTTTATAGCCGTTAGAATTATAGTCCCCTAGGATGGTCCAAAATACCCGGGGGGTTATGCCCGCAGCATTAACGAAACGGCCGCTGTAATGGGTGCCTGTGGCGGGGATGGGCGGGGAAAAGATGTGCGACATAGTCGGGACGGCCTTGAAAAATGGACGTCGGGCAAAAGTCTCGCCGTTAAGATTATAACGAGAAGTTTTGACGGTAAAGCCATAATCCAGGCGGAGACGGTATATACCGGGCGGGAGGCCCTGGGGAAGGACTGCATTTACTGCAAAAGGCACCTGGTATTCACCGAGAACCAGCTTTGCTTCTGCCATAATCTTGGTTGCGTAGATATCCACCGGAGTGCGAAACCCGTAACCAAAGCGGTTCGTGGCGGCACCGGTAATACCGCCTTCTATAGCCAAACCGGAGGGCGTTAAAAGGGTGGACATTCGTTCGTCGCTCGCCTGCCGGAAGACGCCGTCCGAATCGAAAGTCCGTTCGGCAGTGACCAGCAGGCAAAAACCGTCGGGCTTTATATTTACGGCTTTCGTCAGGGCCGCTATGTGTTCCTGTGTGACACTGAGCACGGCCGAAATGTTCAACGTCTGCCCGGGCAACCATGCGTTAGGCGATACCGCAACGTCGGTTCGCCATTCCCCGTAGTCTGTATGCCCCTCATCGCCGAAAGTGAGCGCGGAAGTTTCCGTCGCGGATTGGGATTTTATCACATCCGCGAAAATGGAGGCGGGTTTGAGGGCCGAAGCCGCGCCGAGAAGAACCGTGCCCCCGGCAACTGACTTGATGAAGTCTCGGCGATTGATTTCGAAACGGCGTTTAACCATATTCGTGCCCCCTACTAAGTGGAGTCAGAGATGATTCAATTATATCCGTGCAGTTATAAAAAGCAATAGGTATATCGTAGAGCATCGCTCCGTACAAGATTAATACGTAAGTCAACTAACGACACGTTTTGCTTTTGCGGGCTAAAGGCCGTCTAAAGTGATAGAGTGGAATCACAGATGACCTTTGGGACGACACAGGAGAGCAGAAGGGGTTAAAAAAGCAGGTTATTGAAGCACGATGGTGTACGAAATACCGGGTTGAGCGACGTCAAGCCAGCCGGGTTTATATTCGGTCTGTTCGGCAATCAAAAGAGTTATTTCGTATCCATTTAATAAATAGGTTTGCCCCTGGTGGAGGTCAGCTGAACGGCCGTTCAGCGCGAATGTTATCTCCGTATTGGTTTTTCTCACCCAAGGAGCGCTGTCCGTCCCGTTAATGTAATTCCCCGCCAAAACGCGGGCCTGATTAACACTAACCGGCAAAGTGCCAGCCAATTTGACGGTCTGGTTTACGGCATAGTCGGTAACACCGGCGAAAATAAGCGCAGACCCTTCGGTCACTTTCAACCCCATAGTGGTGGGCCAACCGTAGTGTACCTCATAATCCAAGCTGTAAACTTCACCGGGCATAAGTTTGAGATTATCGGCGGTGCCGATAGGGAACAAAAGGTATATAGGGGAGTTCGAGTCAACGGCCGTAAAGATGTAGCCTGATTTTTTTATCCCGTCCAAGCGGTCTATAACAATATCATCCCGCACGAATCTAGCCTGGGTAGAATAGGTTGTAAATGACTCGGTACCAGACAAGTCGCCAGTGGTCCTCACGCTGAACGCCGGTAATCCCGGATAGTAGTTGTGGCCGGTCCCGGATTGGTGAATAACGACATAAGAATAAACTGCGACGGCCAGGAACAACAATATGAACGGGATGAGGATGATGCGATTTTTAGCCCTATTTTCCACAACTACATTTTACTACAACCGAAGGATATACAGTCAACGGGTGCATAACTAACTCATTCAGGTTTTGCCAACACTTCAGTGCTGGTATCTGCTTAGCCTAAACAGAAGAGTGCGCATCGTTGAGAAGAGAAAAGGAACGGGAGACTTTCGCCTCCCGTTCCTTTAGAGCTTTTCGTAAGGCGGTTATCATCTGCCGTTCTGACGGCGTTCTTCCGTCCACGGATCGCCGTGATTATGATAGCCTGCCTTTTCCCAAAAACCGGGCTTGTCTACCGAACTGAATTCAATTCCCTTGACCCATTTGGCACTCTTCCAGAAATACAACCTGGGTACGACCAGCCTCACAGGCCCACCATGTTCAGCCGTCAGAGGGATGCCATTGTGAGAGAAGGTAAATATCGCGTCTTCAGCAAGAAAATCGGCCAGCGGCAGGTTAGTCGTAAAACCCCCGGCACCGTGAACGATGACAAACTTCGCCACAGGCTTTATCTTGACCAGACCGACGACGGTCGCGGTGCTCGGGCCTTCCCAAGTGTTATCCAATTGCGACCATGTGGTCACGCAGTGAATATCGGAAAAGACTCTAACCTTCGGCAGTGCCGAAAACTCCGTATAACCAAGAGTTAAGACTTTCTCGACTTCACCGGTGATCTCAAACTGCCACTCGTCGACCGGAACTTCGTGCACCTTGCCGTAATGTAAAACCGGCCATTTTTTTACCAGGTGCTGACCCGGAGGAACCCGGTTCGAACGTCTCGTGTCCGGGCTGACAATCAATTGTTCCACGTCGCCCATTCGCTGTTTCCTAACAGCACTTGCAGTCGGAAGTTCCGCAGGAACCACCTGGAGCAAGGTATTTTTCAGGGTTTTTGTCGAAAGATTTCTTGCAGCCTACGGCACAAAAATAGTATTTCTTGCCCTTGTATTCTGAAACCGCCGCCGGTTTCGATTCGTCCACTTTCATCTTGCAAACGGGGTCAATAGAAGTCGCCATTTTTAAATCCTCCTGTTATCTATATTAGCCCGTGGGCTTACCCGGGTCAAAATTGCGCAGTCTCAAAGAATTTGTAACAACCGTAACCGAACTGAGGGCCATAGCTGCGGCAGCCAATATTGGATTAAGAAAGCCATAGTTCCCCAGGAAGAAGTGCAGGCCGCCCGGGACTCCATTAGTATGGAACGCCAGGTAAAGCACACCTGCGGCTACGGGGATGAGGATAACATTGTAGGCGAAAGACCAGAAAAGGTTCTGACGTATGGTCTTCATCGTACGGCGGCTGAGGGCGATGGACGCAGGGATACCGCGCAGGTCGCCGCTCATAAGCGTAATATCCGCCGTTTCGATGGCCACGTCGGTCCCGGTACCGATAGCGATGCCGACGTCAGCCTGTGCCAGCGCCGGGGCATCGTTGATGCCATCACCCACCATCGCCACCACTTTGCCTTCGCCCTGTATCTTTTTGACCTCGTCGGTTTTGTTTTCGGGAAGCACTTCGGCGAGCACACGGTCGATGCCTGCTTGCTTCGCGATGGCCGAGGCGGCCCTCTGGTTGTCTCCGGTGACCATCGCCACTTCCAAACTAAGGCGGTGCATCTCGCTGACAGCTTCTTTAGCAGTAGGCTTGAGGCTATCTGAAAGAGCCAGCAACCCTGCGGGCTTTCCTTCCACGGACAGGAACATAACAGTTTTACCTTGCTCCCAGAGTCGCAAGGCCAGGTCCTCGAGCTCCGCAAGCGAAACGTTCTTTGCCTGCATCAGCTTGAGATTGCCGAGAGCCAGTTCCCTGTTTTCAACCTTTGTTTCGATACCCATGCCTGGAAGGCTGTTAAAATCGGTCGCCGGCAGGATGACTAGTCTCCCTGTAAGGGCTTCGGTAACAATGGCCTTTCCCAACGGATGTTCGGAAGATACCTCGGCTGAAGCCGCCAACTGAAGGACTTCTTCGCGGCTGAATGGGGTTAGAGGCATAATATCTGTGACCACTGGAGTACCCTGAGTAATGGTACCTGTTTTATCCAAAAGAACCGTTTTGATCTTATGTGCCTTTTCCAGCGTTTCCGCACTCCTTATCAGTATGCCGTGTTCTGCCCCGACGCCCGTCCCAACAATAATAGCGGTTGGAGTCGCGAGGCCGAGCGCGCACGGGCAGGCGATGATAAGAACTGCCACGAAATTAAGGAGCCCGTAGGTGAGACGGGGTTCGGGCCCGAAAATAGACCATATAGCGAAGGTGACCAGGGCAATGCCGATGACCGATGGTACGAAATACCCTGCGATTATGTCAGCTAGGCGCTGAATAGGGGCCTTGCTGCCTTGCGCTTCTTCTACGAGACGTACGATATGGGACAAGGTGGTGTCCTTGCCCACGCGTGTCGCCCGGAAACGAAAACTGCCCGTCTTATTGATTGTCGCGCCCACGACCTCGTCGCCGGCTTTCTTATCCACAGGAAGGCTCTCGCCGCTTATCATGGATTCGTCGACGGCGGAGTAGCCCTCGTTAATAATACCGTCCACCGGGATTTTCTCGCCGGGGCGCACCAGCACCACGTCACCAACCTGCACATCGTCTACTGAGACGCTTATCTCTTGCCCATCGCGTATCACAGCGGCGGTGCTGGGGCGGAGACCGATAAGCTTCTTGATGGCTCCGGAAGTCCTGCCCCTGGCGCGGGCTTCCAGGAAACGCCCGAGCAGGATAAGCGCGATGATGAGCGCGGAGGTGTCGAAATAAAGGTTCGCTTCTATCATTCCGGAAGTGAACGCTCTCGGAAACAGCAGGACGGCGACACTGTAGAAATATGCCGCAGAGCTGCCGACAGCGATAAGGGTGTTCATTTCTGCGCGCCCGTGCTTAAGCGCTGCCCAGGCCCCTTTGTAGAAGCGCCATCCGGCCCAGAACTGGACGGGGGTGGCAAGAGCCCACATGATGTAGCCCATATGGTCCATAAACCATTGTTTTCCCGAAAATTCAGGCAAATGAACTAACAAGTTAGGCAGGTACATCAGGATCATTATGGCAGCGCCCAGCGTAAGCGCAACGGTAAAACGGCTTCGCAGGTTCTTTATGTCCCGTTCGGCAGTGAGGCTGACATCTTCGATTGTGGCGGTTTCCTCGCCAAGTTCGTACCCGGCCTCGGAGACTGCATGCTTCAGGGATGCGACGTCCAGATCTCCAGCGTATTCGACGGTTGCGCGTGAAGTCGCTAGATTGACGGCGGCTGAAACGACGCCGGGCACTTCTATTATCGCTTCTTCAGAGTTGGCCACGCAGGAGGCGCAGTGCAGGCCTTCTATCGGGAAGATGGTCTTGCGGGTCACCACAGAATATCCCATCTCTTTAATAAGCCTGGCGATGCGAGGAAGTGTTATCTTGCCCGGATCATACTCCAGTGCTGCCCGGGAAGCAGCGAAATTAACGGTGGCTTTCAGAACGCCGTTTGTCTGTACCAGGGTGGATTCAACTCCGCCCGCACAGCTCGCGCAGCTCATTCCGGCGAGGTCGAGAGTGATTACTCGACGGTTTCCACTACTGTCCTTATCTGCCATAGAAAACCTCCCGTAACAGGGCGATTAGTGCTTTCCTAATAATATAACATGAGCTCTCGTCCCCGGTTGTGACCTAAAGCACGAAAACTGGGGAATGTGAGAAAAAAGCGATATGTTATTCTTCTTTTGCCGTCTGAAACATGCACCATGTGTAGAGCGAATCGTAAACTTCAAACTGATGCGACAGATTTTCTTCGTCTTCAGGATAACGCAAGCTATAGCCCGCCGCAATCGCTTCGAGCCCATTCGCGATTGGATCCTTGTCAAGGTCGCCGGACACGTCCGCCGAATGCACTATCTTCGCCATGCGCGACAAAGCAGGATCTTTTAATTCGTATTTTAGGATTATCGACTCGAAAGAACAACGGCCTTGATGGTGACCTAACTCGACTCCGGGCACGTCGAATGGGATTGATTTGGTGTCGACGGCAACCTGATTCACCACGGAGGCGGGAACAAAGAGAAATTCGGCCTGACTATCTATGAATCGTCTTATCAGCCATGGGCAGGCGACACGGTCGACATGAACGTGAGAACGTGTGATCCATTTCATGAGGCACCCCCGGATGACTTGTATTTTCGATACAATATTAACATATGTACAATCGTCCGGGTTTCACCAAAATTGCATCGTGCAATCACCGCACACTTATATTATGTCGTTTCCATAATGTACTGAAAAACGAGCCCGGCTACCCATGTGATAAAACGATCTGATTATGATAACTTGATAAAACACGATTAGGCCGGAATCTGAGTCTCAACTCTTTGACATCCCGGGCTTATATACTTCACAATTCCAGCATGGCATGTAACAAACAGATAATCATCATCGGGGCGGGTGCCGGCGGCATGATGGCTGCCGGGCGAGCCGCAGAACTGGGTACGCGGGTTCTCCTCCTTGAAAAGATGGACCGTCCCGGGAAAAAGGTACTCATCACCGGAAATGGGCGTTGTAACTTCACAAACACCAAAGACAAAGACGATTTCATGGCCCAGTTTGGCGCCAGCGGCCGTTTCCTACTTCCCTCTTTCAACCGCTTCTTCAGCGGCGAACTCCTGGAGTTCTTCGCAAGATACGGGATGACATTTAAAACCAAAGCTTCCGGCAAGATATACCCTGCTTCTGGAAGCTCGCATGACGTAGTGCGGGCACTCGAACTCTACCTGGCACGCGGCGGCGTTGAGGTTCGGCCCAATACAAACGTAATGGGTTTAATCGTCGATAGAGGAAAAGTTTGCGGTGTTCGGACGAGCGAAGGAGATTTACCATCCACGACGGTCATCGTTGCAACAGGTGGAGCCTCACACCCGCAGACGGGCTCCACAGGAGATGGATTCAGAATAGCAGCCGCCACCGGACATTCGATAGCCAACCTACGCCCGGGTTTGGTACCGCTTGTCGTGAAAGATCCGGGAAAGTACAAAAAACTGGAGGGTGCGGGATTACGCGGGGTACGGGTAACTGCTTTCTCTTGCCATTCCAATGAAATCGACACTGCTTTGACACCTCAGGCCAACGTGGGCCGGGGCTTAGCGAGCAAGATCCCTGTAGCCCCCGTTATCGAGAGCCGCGTTGGCGACGCAGTCGTTACCCATTTCGGGCTCAGCGGACCTGCTATCCTTGAGGCAAGCATCGATATCGTGAAAGCGCTGGAAAACGGCCCTGTCAGCGTTTCTATCGACCTGACACCGAATATCACGATCGATGAACTTATGTCCCGCCTGGAGGAGGCGAGGGCCAAATACTGCAGCTCCAATTACCTGGACATCCTCAAGGGCGTCCTGCCGCAGGCGCTAATAAAATCCCTCTCGGCAATGACCGATGTTACCCATCATATGGTTAATAACGGAGTTGTCTCGCCTGAAAGCGAACTCTTTTTACAAAGCGTCAAATCTCTGCGCTTCGACATCGAACGCCCTTATTCCATGGAGACGGCGGTGGTGACCGGGGGCGGGGTTTCGCTTGATGAAATCGACCCTGAAACGATGGCTTCAAAAATCATCACGGGCTTGTATTTCTGCGGGGAGGTCATGGACCTGGATGCGGGGACAGGCGGATATAACCTTCAGGCGGCTTTCTCGACAGGTTTTATGGCAGGTGAAAGCGCGGCGGCCGCGATTTAAAACAAAGTTAATGACGCTGGAGTATAGACGGCAGAGCTGTGCTTGCGGTATGCTTGGATAAGTTACAAAAAAACGTAATATTTCTCCGTTTATCGACAAAAGGGGATTCGGGTTGAGAGAATCAGATGGCAAGTTAGTTTCGGACGAAAGCCACGAAGTTGCGCGCGAGAAAATGGCCATACTGCGCATACTGGCCGACTCGCCCAAGGCCATGGGATCTAAAGTGATTGCCCGGCTGTTAAAAGATGATTACGGCATCGACCTTTCAGAACGTGCGGTGAGGTACCATCTCGGGCTTCTCGATGAACGCGGACTGACTTCCAAAGTCAGCCGGCGAGACGGGCGGCAGGTTACCGATCTCGGGATGGAAGAGATGGGTAATGCCCTGGTTGGCGACAAGGTCGGGTTCGTTATCGACAAAATCGAGTTGTTGGCTTACCAGACCACATTCGACCCCCGAACGCGTTCGGGCCTGATCCCCATTAATTTTTCGCTTTTCCCCGCAGCAGAGCTCAAGCGCACTTTCGCTGCGATGGCTCCTTGTTTCAAAGCGGGCCTGTGCGTCAGCAACCTTGTCGCCGTAGCCCGCGAAGGAGAAAAACTGGCCGGCGTATCAATACCCGCCGGACAGATCGGTTTCGCCACTGTCTGCAGTATCGTTTTCAACGGGGTATTGCTGAAAGCCGGCATCCCAACGGATTCCCGGTTCGGAGGGATTCTCCAACTCGATAAACGAAAGCCCTGGCGTTTTTCAGACCTCATCCAGTATTCCGGGTCGTCGCTCGATCCTTCCGAGATATTTATCGCCGGACGCATGACGAGCATCAGGCATGCGGTCGGTACAGGCGATGGCAAGATACTGGCTAACTTCAGGGAAATACCGGCGATGTCGCTCGGACTGGCAGAAACCATCATAGCCAACCTCAAGCAGGCAGGAATCAACGGGCCGCTTATCCTGGGGGGATCCTGCAAACCGGTTTGCCAGGTGCCGGTGGGCCTCAACAAGGTGGGGGTGGTGCTTGCAGGGGGGCTTAATCCTATAGCCGCCGCCGTCGAAGCCGGATGCACAGTGTCGAATAAAGCGATGAGCAGAGTGATCGAATTCAGCGAACTTTCCAGCTTCGAAACGATTTCACCCTGATCCATGGGCTGACCAAGGGTAAACCTTCTTATTCCACACAGACACGAGCATCTAATGAAAAAGTTCAGAAACATATTGGACTCTCTGGGGGGTGAAGACAGGGAGCCCGATTGAAGCAGATCTATCTAGAAAGTTATTACCGAAGCGGGTATATTCGCTTCATGCATTACGTCAATGATGTTCTCGACAATCCCA
>CAIMVG010000012.1 GCA_903844845.1 uncultured Dehalococcoidia bacterium
CTCCCCCCTGTCACCCCGGGCCGAGGCCCCGATACCGCTCCGGGATGAGCGCCGATCGTAGGGGCACGGCGCGCCGTGCCCCTACGATCGGCGCTCATCCCGGAGCGGTATCGGGGCCTCGGCCCGGGGTGACAGGGGGGAGTTGGGGGGGTCTTCAAATTGTCATTGTCGGACTTGCTCCGGGTTGTTCCCCGAGGTTCTTGTATTCGAGGCTCGAGTGCTCCGACAATCCAGACTTCAGGTACGACGACATTTAATATTGTTTCGCTGCGCTCGATCCGCCTAGGCGGACAGAGGTAATGGACCCCGGGTCTCGGCCCGAGGATGACAATTATATTTAACGACACCGAACAACAATCGTCTGTCGGGCGGTAAGGGTGAGGGTACGAGATTGCCGCAGCCACTGCGTGGCTTCGCAATGACAGGCACAAAAATGGACCCCGGGTCGCGGCCCGGGGTGACAGGGGGGACGGGGGGGAAGTATCATGACGAAGGGGCCCTGTTAAGGGCCCCTTCGCCTATTTATGTTTGCTTTTTGGCTGATCCGCTCATTTGAGTTCAAGGCTCTTTTTGAGCGCCAAATCAACCTGTGACATGGCCGGCCCGGTCAGGTTTCCCAGGCGCTTTCCCAATCGGGACTTATCGATAGTTACAAGCTGGGCGCAATCTACGGAGCTGTCATAGTCCAATCCCCCGGAGCCGCGGGAGAGATTAACCATAAACGGATATGGCTTTTCTTTAGATGTAGTGACGGCTGCGACGATTGTCGTTCCGCCAAATTCATTGCCTATATCGTTCTGGATGACGAGGGCCGGGCGTTCCCCTGCTTGCTCATGACCGCGCCCGCCTGACCAATTCACCAAGAATATATCGCCCCGGTGTATCTGCAATTGATTTATGCCTCCGTAACTATTCCCGGGACCTGGTTGATACCTCATGGACAGCATCTTCAATGGCATTCGCGAATGCAATGTGTTCTTTTGCCAGTGCCTTATATCCTTCCATCATAAGCTGCTGCTCTTCCTCTGCCACCCTGTGTTCCACACACTCACCCAAATAACGGCTGATAGTGACGTTTTGTGTTTTTGCTTTCTTGCGCACAACCGCAGCCACGTCATGGGGGAGGCAAACGGTCAGGCGAGTGGTTTCAGCCATATCAACTCTCCAGATAAAAGATTGTATGAGCTAATAGTAACATGTTAATTATGATGATTCAATATGCGCAATCATCAGCGGCTTTGTCTGTACCGCCGCTCTCGTTGTTCACCCCGGGCGGATCGGACTGGTCGAGAAGGGCTGGGCACGAGATTGCCACAGCCACTGCGTGGCTTCGCAATGACAACGAACTTATTCTGGATCCCTCGAGAATACGCTCGAGGACAAGAACACCCGAGCCTCGGGTGCGAGAACCTTGGGGCACCACCCAAGGCACCCGAGCCTCGGGTGCGAGAACCTTGGGGAACAACCCAAGGCCTCAGGCGGTTGCCTGAGGCCCGACTCGCGGGTCGGGATGACCCTTCACCACCGTTGTTCCGCCTAGGCGGATCGGACTCGATCCGACAATCCATTTCCATCATTTTGCGGCACGTCCGCCTTTGGAGGATCGCGCCGACAAACAATAATGTCATGCCGGAGGGGTCCGCCTAGGCGGAGCATCCATTTCCATCATTTTGGGGTAGGGGCACGGCGCGCCGGGCCCCTACGATTGACGCTCATCCCGGAGCGGTATCGAAGACTCAGCCCGGGGTGACAGGGGGGAGTGGGGGTTGAATCGGCTCTGGATCCCTAGAGGACACGCTCGAGTGCGAGAACCTCGGGGAAGACGCCCGAGGCCGCTCCGGGATGACAAACGACGATAGCCGGGGGTTATATTAGAACGAACAACCTTCGAATTATGAGCTGTTAGAATGCCTGTCTTTTGCCAGGAAAATATCCAGATAAGGCTTATATTCGTAGAGTTGACCGTATTTTACCGCTTTGCCTTTGTAGCTCAGGATGCCTTTTTCGATAAAGCGATCAATCAATTTTTGAGCGCCAGCCCGTGTGGAAAACCCAGTCCATTCCTGAACCCTGGCGACACTGACGATCGGCTGGACGTAAAGGCTGGTTAAAACTCTCATCGAGCTTTTTGCCGCACGCTTGCCCATCGTCTGTACAACCGCCATATCTTTTTGATGCAAAGCGGCGATTTTATCGACCGTTTCGATAGCTTCCAAGGCAATCTCGATAACACCATCCAGAAAGAAATTTACCCACTCTTCGACTCTGCCATGGTTATAAACATCGAGTTTGTCATAGTAGAGCTGCCTGTTGCGATTAAAATAAGATGACAAAAACAGCACCGGCTTCTCCAGAAAATGCTCCTGCCACAAGTAAAAGTTGATCAACATACGGCCTGTTCTGCCGTTGCCATCTTTGAACGGATGGATGGTTTCGAATTGTCCGTGAATAAGGCCTGCCTTAATGATTACAGGCAATGAATCGGATGTGTTGATAAAACGCTCAAGGTCAGACAGGGCACGATGCATCTCATCCACAGGCGGCGGTACATAGCGGGCGTTGTCCCTGCGGGTGCCCCCGATCCATACTTGTTCAGTCCTGAATTCGCCGGGATCAACCCGACTGGTTGCCCTGGCGTTATGAATCAATTCACGGTGCAACTCGCGAATAAGGCGCAGGGTAAGAGGAAAATCATCTTTACCAACTCGCTTTAAGCCATAATGCAGAGCCTTGATATAGTGCTGGATATCGTCAACATCGGGGGGCATTTTCGCGCGAGGTTGAATATCCGCCTCGATAGCATCTTCCATCGTGGCCTGTGTGCCTTCTATCTGTGAGGAGGAAGCCGCATCTTTTCGCAGGTACATCAGCAGGAAATAATCCATGTCCGGAAGTTCCCTGGTAACACCATCGAGCTTGCCGATCAACCTGCCGGCGTCCTCATTTTTGCGCAGCAAAGCAGAGCTGAAGTCAAAACCCGCTGTTGGCGGGAATGAAGCGGGGATAAAAGCCTTGAAACCTCCCGGCTGGGTTTTCAGTTCGCCTATCTCAGTAATTCTCATAGTTAGTATACATCTTGAAAACTAATGTATACTTAGTATAGTAGTTAGTATCTATTTTGTCAAGAGATAGGTACCGATTGAACGCTCATTATTACTGGATTCCACGGGGAACAACCCAAGGTCCGGCTCGCGGGCCGGGGTGACAGGGGGGAGTGGGGGTGGAATCGGCTCTGGATTCCGGTCCGCCTAGGCGGACGCCGGAATGACAATTTAGTTTTACGCAGCGAATAGCAATCGTCTGTCGGTCGAAAAGGGTGGGGCACGGGATTGCCGCAGCCACTGCGTGGCTTCGCAATGACAGGCACAAAAATGGACCCCGGGTCGCGGCCCGGGGTGACAGGGGGGAGTGGGGGTAGGAAACGAGACTGCCATCCGCCAGGCGGGCTACAGAGTGGCAACCCAGGTGCTGATGCCTGCCAGTATCATTTGAACGGAAATCATGGCCACGATCAGACCTGTAACGCGGATGAGGGCCCCAACGAGGTTGTAGTGTTTGAGGACTTTGTACAGAGTTATCGATAACAACATAAACACAAAATTGATCAGGATAGCCATGAAAGTTGCCAGGGTCGTATGGAATATGCCCTCCTGGGCTGTCAGGGCGATCACGGCGGTGATGGTGGCAGGGCCGGCTATCAGCGGGGAGGCCAGGGGTATGACCGCATGTTCGACGATCTTGCGGCTTTCGTCAGCTTCATAAAATACACCCTTGGTCAGGGCCCTATAGCCCAGGGTAAACAGCACCAGCCCCCCCAGGATCTGGAAAGAATATATCTCGATGTGGAATATTTTGGTAAATACGATATTCCCCAGGATGATGAAGCTGAAGAGGATGAGAAATGCCACTACGGAGGCGTCGGTGGACACTATGCGCAGTTCGCGGCCATGCCGGGATCCTTCGGCCGAGGCGAGATAAAACACCTTGCTGAGCGGGTTGATCAAAACAAGCAGGTAGAAGGTTGAGGCGAAAAGTCCCTGTATGGAGAATGACATAGCTATATCAGTATACTACGCATATTCGGACTACTCATCGCTTATGATAATCCGTATTTGTTCAATAAGTCCAACAAACCACGTTTACCGATGCCTGTTTGCTTTGGGCCCAAAATTAGCGAAAGTGTATAGTCGATCAAAGCTGATTTCTTTTGTGGAATAGTTGTAACCCTTACTCTATCGGGGTATTTTTTATTCATCGTGAGACCATGTGTCGAGAACCTGCCTTGTCTCCAGCCATCCTTTTCCAATAAACGAACCAGTTGGGCTCCGGTGATGGCTGGAAGGTCGGTATATGGCATCTATCAGCATCGGCCTGCAGGGATTCTTTGCAGTAAAGTTGCAAAGAATGTGTCTGTTTTTTCATTGAGGGGTATTTCAATCGTCCCCACGGTTGGTTTTTTAAGATGAAATTCAATCCCGTTATCTTTGAAAAATTTCTGTGCCTCTCCAACATCTTCCAATGCATCGAGCTGCAAGCAGACAAGTTCAATTAACTGCTTCTTTAATTCATAAATCGAACGATTGTATGTCGATGTTCCTAATTCCTGACATTCCCCAACCCAATTTCGGGCCTCTTTATGAAATTTAAGAGTTAGTGTGATATATCCTTCCGGATCGCTTTTCTTCTGCGCGGTTAGCTTTAGAGTATTTTGCATTTATCCTTCGCTTCCTCCTACCTGCGTTTCTTCCCGCCAGGTCAGGCCATCGACAGTTCCCTGTCTTTGTCATTTCGAATAATAGAAAAGGGGAGGAAAGGACCTCCATACACCTACCTGTGATGTATACGAAAATTAACACTTGATATACCAACCTGTCAAGACCGTTTACGCTCAACATCAGGTTACGCTCTTGTTAAATATCGCCAAATACTTCATCGGATGCAGGAAGGCAATAAAAAGGCCCCGGGGTTAACCCTCGGGGCCTTGTCTTCGTTCCCTACTCCTCCAGCCTGGTTATCACAACCAGATGCTCTTTTCGGAGCTTTAAAAATTATGAGGAGCTTAGAAACCTTCTAGAGCTCTTCGCCGACCCGGCTATGAAAGACCACCAGTCGCCGGCGAGGAGCACGTACCAGGAAAATTCCATCGGCATATGAAGGCCAACAATCTCATCCAGTACTACCTCCTTCACCTTATTGGGGCGGTTTGTTAATCCACCCCTACACTTCTGAGTATACGCCGTTCATTAGATATGTCAAGACCCATAAGTATCATCAAATAACCGCTGTGGCGCAGCCCCCGCCTCCTAGGTGGTCAGCTGCGAGATTATCTCCTCTACCAGCTGCATGGAAGCGATCATCGTGGGGAAACCGGCTGTGGTAACAGATAGCAGGACCGCATGCCTGACCTCGTCGGGCGTGACGCCTTCGGCCAGCGCCTGCATCGCCAGGTTTTGGATATCGCCTTCGACGCCCCTGCCGATGGCGACTCCCAGTTTTACCATGCGCTGGGTTTTTTCATCGAGAGGCCCGGCCGCAGAGCAGTCCGCCGCCAGGGCGTCGAAACTTTTGGTTACCTTCGGGTAGCGTTTTTTGAGGTTCGTATAATATTCCGGTGAATAGCGCATGATATCCTCCTTTAAAATATGATATTGGTCCGCCCGGTCTTTCCTTCCCCCGCCGTGTCCCGGCAGGTCCCGAACACACCTCCTTACTTCAATTATACTTCGATTGCGAAGTTACACAATACCTGTAGAGGCGGACTTAGTTTCAGGAAGCACGTCAGTCGGCAAACTGAATCGAAGGGCCATGGAACCGGATACAGGATGCCTGATACGACATGGCGCATATGCGCATATTGTAATTTATCCGCCGTAGTGTGATAATTAGGTGCTTGGAGGCCTGAAAATGCGTTATAAACTCACGGTATCAGCAACAACATCATTTCTTGCCGCGGTGCTTGCACTGTCGGCTTGCGGCGGAGGAGCTAAGACTACCGCCGGCACCCAGCCGCCGGTCATCACCAGTAGTGCCGCGCAAACCGCCGGCACCCAACCGCCGGTCACCACCAGCGCTGCTGCGCAAACCACCGGCAGCAGCCAGTCAAATATCTCAACTACCCCGATAGCCAGTACACAGGCTGCCACCGGATTTTTAGTCGTCGTCACAGCGGGAACCGTAGCGCCTCCCGGCGGGATCCGCGTTATGTTTCAAGACCCCAACCCGGGCAAACAACCCGCCACAAAGGTCCCTCATATACTGGACGGGGCTTTTACGAACTGCCTGACATGCCATTACAGCGAGCCTGCCGTGGGCAGCCTGTTTGCAGTCGATGTAAAGCATCCCTGTATCGAATGCCACGCCGTCGCCCCTTCGATCGGTTTTGACCCGAGTCATTATTGCGGCGACACTCCGACTCAACCCCTGCAGCTATCTTGTATCCTGTGCCACAAGGCGGCTTAAAGGAAATAAGTCCATTCCGGAGTCGGCTGTTTTCGATGCCTATTCTCAGCAGTGTTATTTACCATGGGAATGAAAAAACATTGGCGGGGAGTATCGTATGATCAGGCGATCTCTACACCTTGCAACCAGTGCCGTTGTATGCCTGATGGCCTGCATTTTAACGGGCAGCGGATGTTCCCAATCGGCCTATTCTTTTGAGCAGCCGATGGCCCTGGGCCCGGCCCCTGTCAGCGTGTCTATCGAACAAATAAGCAGCGAGTATAAAAATGACCCTGCAGCCGCCGATGCCCGATACCTGGATAAAATATTATCGTTTGGGCAGGTCACGGTTGAAAATGTTCATACTTACTATTACTCGGTAGGGGCGGGCCAACCCTGGTCCCTGCAAGTGGAATATTTCACCTCCGGAAATGTTGCATTCCAGCTGCTTGATTTCAAGGGAGCCCAACAGAACGTACAGGCGGGCTATATCCTCATTCTGGAGGGCATGTGCAAGGGCATGGTAAAGGATGGGCATGTTCTGGTTACGGACTGCTGGTATAAGAGTATACAGGGCGATATCGGAACCGTTATAACCCGCGCAGGCAGTTACTAGCAGGGATCCATCATCACGGGCCATAGAATGCTCCCGGGATTTCGAGAAGAAAAAGAGCCGCACGAGGACCGCCTGCGGGAAACTGAACGCCGAAGCCGTCGTGTTATCGTTTTGACCCTTTCATCCCCCGCCGTTCCATTATGAAATGGAAAAGCCCCCCTGAAATCAGGAGTATCCCGCCTGACAAAGCCGCCTGCCAGCCGATAGTTATCGCCAACCAGAGCGAGGTCAAGGCCCCTAAAACGGGCGGAACTATATTTACCAGCACCTGTTTCAGGGCCCCCGATTTGCCGCTGCGGAATATCTTTACCGCTCCTGCATTGACGCCCGCGAAAACAAGCAGGGTGCTGAAATTTGTGTAGTCCGCGATATCTTTGATATTCCTGAACACGACGAAGAGACCGGCGATGCCCCCCACGGCGATGATGGTAAACCACGGGGTGCGCCGGCCCTCCCCGATAACACAGAACGTCATGGGCAGCGCTCCCGCACACGACATGGCCCACATGGCCCGTGACGAAGTGAACAGCAGGAGAAGGACGGTATTGCCGGTTGCGGCGAGCGCGATGAGAGTCAGTACCAGGTCCGCTTTTGCGCCTAAAATCCTGGATGCCACCGCCGCCAGCGGCGCACTGGTCTGGCTCAGCCCCTGCCATCCCAGCACGCTGACTGCGGAGATGCTGACCAGCAGATAGATGACCGCGCTGATACCGAGGGCCAATAAGATCGCTTTCGGGAGGTCGCGCTCGGGGCTGTGCATCTCCTCGGAAAGATTGGCTATTGCTTCAAACCCCAGGAAGGCGAAGAAGACCAGCGGAGCTGCCCCGATAACTCCCGCTATCCCCTGCGGCATCTCGACCAGGTTGGCCTGCCCGAAAGAAGGGATGCCGATGACTACCACAAAAATCAAGCCTGCAGCCGCAGCGAGAGTGAGTATCCCTGAAAGAACAACCGACTCGCCCACCCCGATAAATACCACGGCGGAAGACAGGATGATCAATACCAGGGCGCCGCTGACGGGAGGCAGGCCTGAAAGGTGTTCGAGGTAGCTGCCGAACCCCAGGGCCACCGCGGCTGAAGATATGACGGTGGCCCACAGCATCATCCAGCCGCTCAGGAATGCGGGGACCCTGCCGAAAGCCATGCCGATATACTGGAATTCAGGAGCATTTTTGGGCTTCAGGCGGGCCAGCCGGGCGTATGAAAATCCCGTCAGGGCTGCCACGAAAGCCGCGATCAGGAATGACAGCCAAACGGCGTTGCCCGCTTGCCCGGCGGCCACGCCCAGCAATACATAGATCCCCGCGCCCAGGATCAAACCCACGCCGATGATAGTCGCCGCCCATAATCCGAGGCGTTTCGACAGGCCGGTCTTTACGGCAACGAACGGCTCATTCATGTCACGGGCTTCTCATGCGGGTTCCATCACGACCTTCATACGCACCAGCATAACTGACCCGCTTTGCCGCCGTCAAAACGATCATGAAGCCAAAGGTATCCGGGTTTCGGGGGAAATCGATTTGCGTCTCCGGCCCTCCGCGTATTATCCTTACGTGACCATGAAACTTATCGTAGGTTTGGGCAATCCGGGCAACCAGTACGCGCACAGCCGCCACAACATCGGCTTCATGTGCGTTTCGCACTTCGCCAAAACGCGGGACTGGAATTTCGAAAAGAAAGAGGGCCTCGCGAGGACCGCCCACGGGCGGCTGAACGGCGAGGAGATCGTGCTGGCCCGCCCGCAGACCTTCATGAACCTCAGCGGCGAAGCCGTCAAGAAACTGACCATCAAATACCGCATCAAGCCCGAAGACCTCATCGTCATCCACGACGAGATGGACCTGCGCCTGGGCATCATCCGCATACGCAAGGGCGGCGGTTCGGCGGGGCATAACGGCGTCGAATCGATCATCAGGGAGATCGGCACGGCCGATTTTATCCGCCTGAGGGTAGGCGTCGGGCGTCCCGAAGCTGCCCCCGGCGAAGAGCGCCGCCAGGTGGTGGGTTTCGTGCTGGGAGACTTCAGCCCGGACGAGGCAGGGGTCATCAAAAAAGTCATCGGCGAGGCCGACATGGCGATCGTTTCCCTCCTTGGGGAGGGGCTGGATACGGCCATGAACAAGTTCAACAAAACCAACGCGCCGAAGAAGGAAAAGCCGCCGGCGGAGAAGAAAGAACTAAAAATTCCACTCCCCTCGCCCCGAGAGGGAGAGGGTACACGTGGCTTATCAAATCCCGGTGACGCAAAAAAAGCCGATTAACGCGCCCCTCATTTTTTATCTTCTCCCCCGGTAAATGGGGGAGAAGAAGACCGAGCCCCGTTATTATCGGGCTTGCTCCGACAATCCAGATACTAGAGTCCGGAATCTCATATTTTGGATCCCTCGAGCCTCGAGGACAAGAACACCCGAGCGTCGGGTGCGAGAACCTTGGGGAACAACCCAAGGCACCCGAGCGTCGGGTGCGAGAACCTCGGGGCACATCCCAAGGCCTCGGGGGACCCCCAGGTTCGATTCTATACATTGGGGCATGATTGACAAGGCGTTTGTAGGGGCACGGCGCGCCGTGCCCCTACCCTGACAATCAAAAAGAGCCCCGACAATCCATTAGTTCCGACCGACGACATTTAGTATTGTCTCGCTGCGCTCAACAACCAAATGGAGGGGGTCACTCGAGCCTCGAGTACAAGGACACCCGGGTCTCGAGTGCGAGAACCTTGGGGAACATCCCAAGGCGAGGCCCGGGTCTTGGCCCGTGATGACAGGCGGGAGTAGGGGCAGCCCGAACCGCATTTCGTTTTGAACTACGCCTGATCTTTGGCCCTTAACGACATGACTATCCCGGCGGCGCTCGCCACGATCCCGAGTGCGCCGAGCACATCAAGAGCCGGTTTCATGGTCGTATTGCATGTGTGAACGAGGGTCTGGCAGGTACCGATGAGGACGTTCGGCAGTGCCAGTACAACTCCGAAGATTAGCAAAGCTGTAAGGCTGAGGTAGCCCGTCACCTGCTTACGCCGGTTGAACAGCAGCATCATGCCGATGCCGGCCAGCGGGATGGCAGAGCCGATCTCGGCGACACCCGTCCAATGGCATTTCATGGGGACCTTGTTGCCGTTCGCGAGAACGCTCAGCATCCCCTGGGACTGGCAGTCCGTAAAGTGAGGGACAACCCCTATCGCGATAGCGAGCGCGATAAATATCACCCCGAGGACCAGGTTCGTCGTTTTCATAAAAGCATCTCCTTTATTGCCTAGAGGCAACTTTGCGATCCAATGGCAGTTTTCGGCCCTTCTCGGGCTGATGCCTGTAATTTAAAACAAAAGTTGAAAACTAGATTTCAGAGCGAGGAGGCTGCCTGGGAGGGGCGGTGAATACCGATTCAGGTTCTTCACCGGCTAGAGGTACGATCGTTGCGGAAATCAAACATTGGCTGCACGACAACGCAGAACCATACAAAAACGGCATGGGTTCAGAGTTGTTCAAAGACCCCCTGGGCATGGGTTCGCTGGTCGTAAGTACCGCTTTTACCGGCAGGCACGGGAGGCCCGTATGCGTTTGTCCCATTTGAGGTGACGGCTGCACGTCGCAGGCGGACGCCGGGCAAGGCATAAATGCCATCCCGAGACAGTCTGTTTTGGGACAACATGCACGGGGGTTGGCCGCCCACGCGACGATGGCTAAAAGCAACATGCACCCCAATGCTATCCTGGCCAAATACGCTCCTGTAAAAGTGTTTCCATGATCGCATACAGGCGTTTCAATCAGGGCGTATTATAAATGCGGCCCTATTAAATTATCATGCAATAAGGCGAAAATATGTTAAATATTTATTACAATTCACCTAAGTTGTTACAGGCACTGCTTTGTCATGCCGGAGGATGACGATCGTCTTTATCTGTCATTGACCCGACAATCCATTTCCGTTAATTTGTCGTGCCGACAAACCATAAATAGCCTCGAAACAAACCGCCGGGATTATTTAGTATTATCTCGCTGCGCTCGATAAGGCAGAGGTAATGGACCCCGGATACTGCGGTTCCGGGGTGACAGGGTGGAGTTGGGGTTGAATCGGCCCTGGATCCGGGTCCGCCTAGGCGGAGAGGGTCGCGTGCCCCGTTTGTCATTGCGAGGAGGCGACCGACGCGGCAATCTCGTTCCCCATCCTCCCCTGTTCCCGCCCCGTTACGCCAGAGGATGACCACCCCCTTTCCTCCCCCTGTCACTGTCGAATTGTTGACAGTATGCCACATAATATATTAATATTCGTATATTAATATATTTAATTCTTTCAGCCGTTTGGAACGCAGTCGAAAAGGAAACCAAGATGATTGAAATAACCGACATCGCCAAAACGAAACTGCAGGAAGTCCTGGTCAAAAACCCGGGCAAGTATCTGCGTGTTTTCATCCAGGGGCATGGCTGAGGCGGCCCCCAGCTGGGATTGGCTCTGGACGAGCCAAACGGGGAAGAGAAGAGCCACAAGGTCGACGATTTTGAAATACTGATCGCAGAGGACATCAAGCATTACGCGTACGGCGCCCTGGTGGACTACGCTGTTTCGCCGTATTACGAAGGATTCGTCATCAACAGCGGCCATTCGAGCTGCTGATCGATTTTAATTGACCGGTGGTTTCTGAAAATGGAAAAATATCGTAAAAGGACCTTTAAAAATCTGAAGGGATTCGCCGAAGGCCTGTCCTTTCCGGTCAGGAACAGGGCGCGGTTGAAGGGCATTAGATCGATATCCCCCGCCTTTCGGGAACGCCTGATGCTGGCCGTTACCGCCGTGAACGGCTGCCGGTATTGTTCCTACTTCCATGCCGGGCAGGCATTGAAAAGCGGGATTTCCTCAGCGGAGCTAAACCGCATGTTGTCAGGGGACATCGCGGACTGCCCGGAAGATGAGGCGGCGGCGGTGCTGTACGCCCAGCATTGGGCCGAGTCGGATGCCCGCCCCGACAGCGAAGCTGTGATAAGATTGGAGCAGGCCTACGGCGCCCAAAAAACACAGGCGATCGATTCGGTGCTTCAACTCATCCGGTTCGCCAACCTGTTGGGAAACTCGCTGGACTACGTGATATACCGCTTATCGTTCGGGAGATGGGGAGGATAATCCGATATGGAGAACGCACAGGAAAACAGCCCGAATGTGAAATGCCCGAAGTGTGCAGGCCAGGATGTCGAGGTTTTTACTATTTCGAACACGGTCTATTGCAAATGCCGGAAATGCGGGCATGGGTGGAAGATCGAGCTGGAAGAGGGATAGCCTGTTAGTGCCCCAGTCATTGTCGGGTTTGAATCGACAATCCAGATACCAGGTGCGACGACATTTAGTATTGTTTCACTACGCTCAATGAACAAATGGAGTGGACCCCTCGAGTAGCCGCTCGAGGGCAAGAACCTCGGGGAAGACGCCCGAGGCCCGGATACTGCGGTTCCGGGATGACAGGGGGGAGTAGGAGGGGAGAACGATGACACCAAACCTATCGTTGTCATTGTCGGACTTGATCCGACAATCCATTTTCATCTTTCGCATATTTTCCGAACGAACCGCGGGCAGATACCTGTCCGTTTTTGGATTCTTCCATCCCCGTGCAGACAGAGGCTAAAGCAGCCGTATTTTCGAATAGCCATAATTCAGAGGCAGGAACAGCAACCCGGGGATCCACCATATTAACCTCCGGTTACCCGATATCCAAGTGCTCTTTAATAGCCAAGGACACTTCTTCTCGGAATTGTGAACCTTCCAGATACCCCAACAAACCTTTGAGCCGTTGTTTCGATATCGTTCGTATTTGATGCGCCATGATAATCGAATCTAACGGTTGTCCCGCTTTGCCCCGTGGCAGAAAGACTTCAGAGGGATAAAGCTGCCGTTTGGTGGAGGTTAAAGGGAGGACTGTGACATTGGACATGGCTTGATTAAACTCTTCGTTGCTCACTACCAGCACCGGCCGGGTTCCTTTTTGTTCAGCCCCGGCAACAGGATCCAGATCGGCCTCCATGATAGCCCATTGGAAAGCCTGCATCAGCTGATCCTCCGGGCGGTCTCGGCATCTGCAGATTTAAAGGCGGCCTCATTCTCGCTAAGGTCATTTATCAGTGCGGGGTCCCTGGCCCCTTGCTCCCACTGGGCTTTCCGTGCCAGCCTTTGTAACTCTTTCATTTCTTTTACCAACGCACGCTCTACCAGAGCGTTCTTGCTGGGAGCTGCGCCCTCGGCCATTACCTTATCCAGTTCAGCAAGTATACCTGGAGATAAATTAAAAGTAGCTTTTTTGGTTTTTTCGCTCATATTTACGAACTCCTGTCAGATACCTAATATGATACACTTGCCTTCCACAACAAACAAGTACATTGTGGAAGTATATTGACGCTTCAAAATAATTTAACCGGATTCTGGATTCCTCGAGCCTCGAGGACAAGAACCTCGGGTAACCGCCCGAGGCCCGGGTCTCGGCCCGGGGTGACAGGAGGGAGTAGGAGTTGAATCGGCTCTATTTCCTCCGCCCATACAAAACGAGAGGGAATGACACGTTAGCGCCCCTCATTTTTTATCTTCTCCCCCGGTGAATGGGGGAGAAGAAAGCCTGCCCCCCGTGTTGAAAACAAACACCCGGCGTTATATAATTCGGCGATTTATGATGAAAGCCGTGTCAAATCCTTGTTCCTATCCACTCAAGCGCCCGGCGCTGCCGGGCAACCGCGGTTTCTCCCCGGTCAACCCCAGGGGCCCCAGGAGGCTTCCGGTCTCCGTTTTCGATTGAACCCCCGTCATTCCTCGTTCGCTGCCGTTCAAGACGGCCCCACTGATACCAGAGAGGGATCGACGTGAATTCAAGTTGGGTTTTCCTTGCACTTACAAGCACAATAATCGCCGCACTTGTCAACATACTTGACAGCCACTACATGACGAAGCGCATGCCGGGCTGGCAGGCATACGTGGTCATCTGCGACGTATTCACCCTGCCGCTCAGCATCGTCATGCTTATATTGATACCCCTGCCCGCCAATATCGGCCTGCGGCCGTACTTCGCTCTATTGGGTTCCAGCTGCGTTTCGATTTTAGCCAGCATATTGATACTCGAAGCCATGAAAAAAGAGCATATCTCCAGGATCTCCCCGCTCATCAGCACTTCTCCCGTATTCGTAGCCGTCCTCGCGTTCCTGTTCCTTGGAGAACGCCTCAGCTGGCTCCAGACAGCCGGCGTCTCCGCCGTGGTTACCGGGGCGATACTCATCTCACTAAAATGGGACGCGAAAAGCGGGGCGCGCCTGCACCTTCGCCCTGTGCTGATTTTGATCGGGTCCGCGGTACTCATCGCCATAAGCGGCACGCTGAATAAATACGCACTCGGGTATATGTCTTTCTGGAACGACGCTACTATCCAGTTCTTCCTTTCATCTTCACTTTTTCTTGCGATATGCGTCAGGCCCTCGGTTCTGCGCCAGATAGCGGGGTTGAAACAGCGCACCTTCACCATCGGGTTTGCAATATTTGCCCAGGCTGTCGCCTGTGTCGCCATGCTCCTGGCGTATTCGGCCATCCAGAAGGGGGAGGTGGCGCTCGTTTCGGCGGTGATGAACAGCAAGCCGCTTTTCATCTTCGCTCTTTCGATGATAGCAGGCAAGTTCGCACCGAATTTCCTGGCCCCCGACCATATGAGCCGCAAAAGCGTACTCGTCAAGGCAGGGGCGACGGTACTGGTGACGGCGGGACTGGTGGCGATGCTGACGGGGTAGCGAGCGGTCAGCTGCCAGCTTTCAGCGGTCAGCGAGAAGGGGATGGGCGAATGGGTCATCCCGGCCCGCGAGCCGGGATCCAGAATAAGGTAGCCTCAACGCTGGTGTCTGGATTGTCGGGGCAAGCCCGACAATGACGCCGAGGTAGGGGGGTGCCTGGGGTTTTGTGATTGACCCCTACTCCTCCCTGTCATCCCGGGCCGAGACCCGGGATCCATTTTGATTGGTTGGAGGGGGATGAGGACGGGTCATCCCGGGAGTGGGGGCGGGATACGAGGTTGTGTATGGGGAAGTAAAGCCAAAAACTCTTTTTCCTCGCCCTGAGAGGGAGAGGGTTAGGGTGAGGGTACACGGGAACCATCAAATCCCGGCGATTTGAAAAGTAGTTCTTGATGCGCCCCTCATCTGTATCTTCTCCCCCGGGAATGGGGGAGAAGAAAAGCGCGGTTCCGGAAAGGTGTAATTCAAGCATGTCCATAGCCTGGGTACTCCTCGCTCTATCGAGCACGCTGATATCGGCGCTCGTGAATATACTGGACAGCCACTTCATGTCGCGGCGCATGCCGGGCTGGAAGGCTTATGTCCTCATCTGCGACCTTTTCGCCCTGCCGGTGAGCATCGTCATGCTGTTCATCTTCCCCCTGCCGCACGGGGTAGGATTCGCTCCCGTCGCCGCCGTCTGCGCCTCCGCCATGATAAGTTCCCTGTCCGTAGTTCTCGTTCTCGAAATCATGCGGAAAGAGGACGTGGCCGCGGTATCCCCGATAACAAGCACCGCTCCCGTTTTCGTGGCCATTTTGGCCATGCTCTTCCTCGGGGAAGACCTGGCGCTCCACCAGTGGCTGGCCATCTCCGCCGTAGTGACAGGCGCTATCGTCATATCCTTCCGATGGGACACTAGAGGCGGGGCGCATCTCCACATCCGCCCGTTCCTGATACTGATGGCCGCCGCCGTACTGATAGCTGTCAGCAACGTGTTCAACAAATACGGGCTCGGATACATGTCTTACTGGAACAGCGCCACGCTTATCTTCCTTTTCTCCGCCATCCTTTTCATCGGCATCTGTTTCCGTCCGAAGGTGCTTCGCGAGATCGCATCGCTGAGGGACCGCACAGGCACCGTCGGGTTTACCCTGGCCAACCAGATAGCCGCTATGGCGGCGACGGTGCTGGCTTACAAGGCCGTCGAGGCGGGGCCAGTGGCCCTGGCTTCGACCATCTTCAACAGCAAACCGCTCTTCATCTTCGCTTTCTCAGCCCTCGCGGCGAGGATAGCGCCGGGATTTTTGATACACGAAAAAAGCAGCCTCAAACTGCTGGCGGTACGCGCGGGGGCGACCATGCTGGTGGTGGCGGGGCTCGTGATAATGCTCGTGTAGGGCTGCGGATTGCACCCCACCCAGGGATAATGGATCCCGGGTCTCGGCCCGGGATGACAGGAGGGAGTAGGAGTGGGGAACGAGATTGCCGCGCTTCGCTCGCAAAGACAGGCACAATGGACGCCACTCCCTCTCTTGTTGTCATTCCCGCGGAGGCGGGAATCCAGAGTCCGGTTTTCTTCTCCACCATATCATCGGGGGAGAAGATGGAAAATGAGGGTGCACCGGCACAGCCGACGCCTGATGGCTGGCAGTTGAAAGCTATGCTATAATCACCCTGCCGCGAGGATTTATATTGAATAAAAACAAATTCATCGCCGTCATCGGGGGTTCCCAGGCGAACGCCTCCGAACTCATAGCCGCCGAACTAGTGGGCCGTGAAATAGCCCGCGCAGGGGCGGCTCTTGTATGCGGCGGACTGGGCGGCGTCATGGAAGCCGCCTGCCGCGGAGCCGCAGAAGAAGGCGGGATGACCATCGGCATCCTTTCCGGGGACAACCGCAACGCTGCCAACCAATTCGTCAAGATCCCCATCGTCACCGGCATGGGCTACGCCCGCAACGTGGCGGTGGTGAAATCCGCACAGGCCGTCATCGCCATCGGCGGAAGCTACGGCACCCTTTCCGAGATCGGCCATGCCCTTCAAAGCGGCCTGCCGGTCATCGGGCTGGACACCTGGGGCATCTCGCGCAGGGGCAAAGACAAAAGCCCCATCATCGAAGCCAAAACGCCGGCCGAGGCCGTAGAAAAAGCGCTGGAAATGATTGGATGAGGTCAGATGGATAAGATAAAAAAGATACACGCCTGGGAGATACTCGATTCGCGCGGCAACCCCACCGTATCGGTGAGGGCTGAACTCTCTTCGGGGGCTTTCGGTGAAGCGGCCGTCCCGTCGGGGGCCAGCACCGGCAAATACGAGGCGGTGGAACTGCGTGACGGCGACAAGGCCCGCTACGGCGGCCTGGGCGTCCTCAAGGCCATCAACAATGTGAACGAGGTCATCGCTCCCGCCCTGCTCGGGAAAGACCCTTCCGAACAGGCGAGGGTCGACGACCTGATGATAGCCCTGGACGGGACCTCGAATAAATCCAAGCTGGGCGCCAATGCCATCCTCGGCGTCTCCCTGGCGGTCGCCCATGCGGCGGCTGCTTCCGCCAAAAAGCCCCTTTACAGGTACCTGAGCGATAAAAGCGAATTCGTTTTGCCCGTGCCCCTGCTCAACATCCTGAACGGCGGCAAGCACGCCTCGGATTCCACCGATTTCCAGGAATTCATGATCGCCCCCGTGGGGGCCGAGAGCTTTTCGCATGCCCTGAGGATGGCTGCGGAAACCTACCAGGTCCTCAAAAAGATAATAAAAAGCCGCAATTTCAACACCAACGTCGGAGACGAAGGCGGCTTCGCGCCCTCGCTGGCTTCGAACAAGGAAGCGCTCGAACTCATCATCGCCGCCATAGAAAAGGCAGGGTACAAACCTGGCTCCGACTGCTTCATAGCCCTCGACCCCGCCTCCAGCGAATTCTACGAGGACGGGACGTATGTCCTGGCACGCGAAGGCGCCAGGCTGAGCCGCCGGCAGATGGTGGATTATTACACGCAGTGGACCAAGGATTATCCCATCATCAGCATCGAGGATGGGATGGCCGAGGACGACTGGGAGGGCTGGACGCTCCTCCAGAAGGCCGTAGGCGACCGCGTTCAGCTTGTCGGCGACGACCTCTATGTCACCAACATCGAACGCATAGAGCTGGGCATCGAGCGCAAGGCTTCCAACTCGGTCCTCATCAAGCTCAACCAGATAGGCTCGCTCACCGAAACCGTGGCCGCCATCGACATGGCCCGTAAGGCCGGATGGACGGCGGTCATCAGCCACAGGAGCGGCGAGACCGAGGACGTCACCATCGCCGACCTGTGCGCCGGCCTCTCCACGGGGCAGATAAAAACCGGCGCCCCCTGCCGTTCGGAGCGCACCGCCAAGTACAACCGGCTGCTCAAGATAGAAAACGAGCTTGGCGCGAAGGCGCGCTACGCCGGAAAAGAAGCGTTCAGCAGTATCAAAAGATAATCACCGGGAATAGCGAAACGGGGGAGGGCTTATGGCCTCGCCGCAGCAGGCATCCAAATGGACCTGCCACAAACTGGAGTGCACGGCGGATTTCATCGGAATGGTTTCCGCCGGCGCCAGGGACTCCGGTTGCTGCGTCGAACTTTTCGCCTCCCCGCGCGGCCACGCCTGCCGGGCAGCCGCCTGCGAACAGGCTGCTTCAAGCGAGCCCGCGTCCCACAGGATGAGACAGCGTTTTTCCCGCTGCATCTATATCGCCAGGAACGAAGAGGAGGCAGGGAAACTGGCTGAGATCGTCTCGCCTTCCGGCCCGGGGCACTCTCAGGTCATCACGGGCAACCCCCTGCACGAATCCGTCATACGCCAGCTGTTCGACGCCATCCCCCGCTCAACCACCAGCCTGGTCATCATCGACCCGCCGGGCTACTCGGCGCTCAGGTGGTCGGTCATCAAAAAGCTGGCCCAACACGGGGCTGATTGGAAAGGGCATAAGATGGACCTGCTCATCCTTTTCCCGCTGGAGATGTCGCTGGTGCGCAACCTGGCCCGAAAAGAATGCGAGAACTCGATAAACCGGCTCTACGGGGGCCCGTCATGGCAGGCGGCCCGGCTCGAAAAGATGGAAGGCAAACCCGACCTGAACCGCATGAGACGGGACCTCATAGGGATATTCAAGGAAAACCTGAAAAGCCTGGGCTACAAGCACGTCGAGGACGCCGAGCCAGCGCGTTTCTCGAACCCGCCGTATTACCACGTCATCTGGGCGAGCGACAGGGCCAGCCGGGTGAACGAGTTGAAAGAAGCATGGGGCCGCGAAAGGTTCTTGCCCTGCGAGATGTTCCACGAGGGGCGGCTGGCGGGGGCGAACCCTCCGACGTAAAACGACGAAAACGCCACCCGGGATACCACCACGCCATAACCCCTCTCGTTGTTCCGCAGAGGCGGATCGGGCTTGACCCGACAGCCCATTATTCAGTTACCAAGACATTTAGTATTGTCTCGCTACGCTCAATGAACAAATGGAGTGGACCCCTCGAGTAACCGCTCGAGGGCAAGAACCTCGGGGAAGACGCCCGAGGCCCGGATACTGCGGTTCCGGGATGACAGGGATGAGTAGGGGTCAATCACAAAAGGCCAGTCTACATCCCTCTCCACGTCATTGTCGGACTCGATCCGACAATCCAGACGCCAGCGTCATCCAAGGACCCTTTACTCTGGATCCCTCGAGCCTCGAGGACAAGAACCTCAGGGAACAACCTGAGGCCCGACTCGCGGGTCGGGATGACCCCACTCCATAACACCTCTCGTTGTTCCGCCTAGGCGGATCGGACTTGATCCGACAATCCAGGCGCCAGCGTCATCCAAGGACCCGTTACTCTGGATCCCGGCGCACGGGCCGGGATGACCCAGCCTCCATGCCCTCGGTCATTGTCGGGCTTGACCCGACAATCCAGACGCCTTACCATTGCGAAATATGACCACAGATAAAGAAAATAATTATTACGTCTACATCATGACGAATAAACGTAACGGAACTTTGTATACCGGCGTAACAAACGACCTGACCCGAAGGGTTTTCGAGCATAGAACTGATGCGATTAAGGGCTTCACGAAACGCTACCAACTCCACTCCCTTGTGTATTTTGGGGAAACAAGCACTATCGATTCAGCATTGAATTCTGAAAAACGCATCAAAAAGTGGACGAGAAAACGCAAGCTTGCCCTCATCGAGACTTCCAATCCCGATTGGAAAGATTTGTGGGAGGAAATTATCGGATGACCGCCACCCCCCAATTTATTCTGGATCCCTCGAGCCTCGAGGACAAGAACCTCAGGGAACAACCTGAGGCCCGGCTCGCGAGCCGGGATGACCCATTCTCAACCCCAGGTTGTTCCGCCTAGGCGGATCGGGCTCGATCCGACAATCCAGATGTTATAACCGCCCAAGACCCGATACACTGGACCCCGGGTCACGGCCCGGGGTGACACCCGCTCATAACCCTGCGGGTGCCATTTTTGGTACAATAGACACAGGAAGCAATGACCGCTAAACAAATCACTCGTTATGTTAAGTTTAGTTCCATCCCCTTTTTTATAGTGTCGGAATGATATTGGCGGATGTCGGATGAAAACCAAAAATCGGGGCGCCGTTTGAAAAGGATCGGCATCACCACCACCGTTCCGATAGAGGTCCTGCTGGCCGCGGGTTACATGCCCGTCGACCTGAATAACGTTTTTATCACCGACGCCGACCCCGAACGGCTGGTCCGCAAAGCCGAACGCGCCGGTTTCCCGCTCAACACCTGCGCCTGGATAAAAGGCATCTACAGCGTCTGCCTCGAGCAGAAGCTGGATTCAGTCATCTGCGTCACCACCGGCGACTGCTCCAACACCACCATGCTGATGGAGGTGCTCAAACTGAGAGGCATCCACACCATACCCTTCGCCTTCCCCGACGAACCGGACGTCGACAGGATGCAGATAGCCCTGGAATCCCTCGCCGAACGCCTGGGAACAACCATGATAGAAGCCGAAAAGGTCAGGGAATCCCTCTTGCCATGCCGCGCAACACTCGGAGAGATCGACCGCCTCACCTGGGGGGAAAACCGGGCCGGGGGGTTCGAGAACCACTACTGGCTGGTCTCGAGTTCCGATTTCAACCAGGACATAGACAAATTTTGCGTGGATGTAAACCGTTCCGCATGTGAATATCGCTCCCGGCCCCCTTTCCCCCCGGAAGAATTGAGACTGGCGTTCATCGGCGTCCCGCCGGTTTTCGCTAAAGAGCTGTACCCTTACCTGGAGCAAAACGGAGGGCGGGTAGTATATAATGAGATCCAGCGCCAGTTCGCCATGATAAATCCCGTGAAATCGCTGGCTGAACAATATACGCTTTATACCTATCCGTACCCGCTCGAAGGGAGGATAGAAGACATTAAAAAAGCTGTGGCAGAGAGGCAGATAGACGGCATCGTCCACTACGTGCAGGCATTTTGCCATCGCGGTATCGGCGACATCGTCCTGCGGAGCAACCTCGGGCTCCCCATCCTGACACTCGAGGGAAACACCGATTTCAAGCTCACCCAGCACGTGAAAACCAGGCTGGAAGCGTTTACGGACATGCTCGGGCAGATAAAAGCCAAAAAGTCTTCAACAGGCAAGGGCGCCTGTTAAAACAAATAAATAATCAGGAGGCGAAAACATGGCAATCAGGGTCGGCATCAACGGCTTCGGGCGCATCGGTCGCCTGACACTAAGGACCATCAATAAATATCACGCAGGCGAGATCCAGGTCGTGGCCATCAACGACCTCACGGATACGAAAACCAACGCCCACCTCTTCAAGTGGGACACTACCTACGGCCCTTACAGCGGCACCGTGACCTCGGGCGAAAACGTCATCAGCATCGACGGGGCGCACATCAAGGTATTCGCTCAGAAAGACCCCGCCGCCATCCCCTGGAAAGACGAAGGGGTGGACATCGTTATCGAATCTACCGGGCTTTTCACGGATGGAACCAAGGCCGCCGCGCATATCCAGGCCGGCGCTAAAAAGGTCATCATCTCCGCGCCCGCCAAAAAAGACGACATCACCATCGTCCTGGGGGTCAACCAGGATAAATACGACGCCAGGAAACACAACATCATCTCGAACGCCTCCTGCACCACCAACGCTCTCGCGCCTGTCGCCAAAGCCCTCAATGACAATTTCCGCATCCAGAAAGCCATGATGAGCACTATACATGCCTATACCGGCGACCAGAAACTGCAGGACACCGCTCACAAAGACCTCCGCCGCGCACGCGCCGCCTGCGAGAACATCGTACCGACATCCACCGGCGCCGCCTATGCCATCGGGCAGGTGCTTCCCGAACTCGAAGGCAAGATGCACGGCATCGCTTTCCGCGTCCCCACCGCCACCGTTTCACTGGTGGACCTGGTGGCCGAGGTCGGGCAAAACGTCACCGTCGAAGAGGTGAATAAAGTCTTCAAAGCCGCCGCCGAAGGCCCCATGCGCGGCATCCTCGAATACTGCACCGAGGAACTCGTCTCCAGCGACTTCAAAGGGAACTTTCATAGCTCCATCCTCGATGCCCTATCCACGATGGTCATCGGCGGGAACATGGTGAAAATCCTGGCCTGGTACGACAACGAATGGGGTTATTCCTGCCGCCTCGGAGACCTCACGGCGTTCGTGGCCCAAAAGGGGTTTTAAAACAGGGATAGCCGTCAGCACTCAGCGGTCAGCGCTCAGCGCCGAGGGACAAGACAACGATACGTGCGGCGGGGCTATCCCGCCTCCCGCCCTTCGGTTGACACCCCTCTTCGCTAAAAGATAGAATTGTCCGGTTTATCAAACACGTTTGGAGGAAGAAGATGAAGTTAGTGGTAATCGGCCTCGGACAGTGCGGCAGCCGCATCGCCGACGAGTTCGCGCGCCTGAACAAGCAGGCCATCAGTCAGCGCAAAACCGAGATCTGCCCGGGCGTTTTTGCAGTCAATACCGATGCCACCGACCTCTCGGGGCTTCGTACCATAAAGAGCGACTTCCAGCACCGTATCCTCATCGGCGGGCGTAAAACCGGCGGGCACGGGGTCGGCAAGATCAACGAAGTCGGGGCGGAAATCGCCCGCGAAGACGCCGACAAAGTCGTCGACGCGCTGAGGTCCTCCAAGAATTTCTACGAAACAGACGCTTTCCTGCTGATCGCCAGCACCGGGGGCGGCACGGGGTCAGGGTCCCTGCCCATCATGGTCCAGCACGTTAAAGACCGCTACGCCGACAAGCCGGTTTACGCCATGGCGGTATTGCCCTTCGACCATGAACAGGAAAACGAAGAACGCACCATCTACAATTCCGCCGTTTGCTTGAAAAGCGTTTTCTCCGTAGCCGACGCTGTGATACTGGTGGACAACCAGCGCTATGTGAAAAAAGGCTATTCGATGCAGTTCAACCTTGACCAGATAAACTCCATGATAGCCGAACCCTTCTATGACCTGCTGTGCGCGGGCGAAGAAAAGAAATCCCAGCGCGTTGGCTCCAAAACACTCGACGCCGGCGACATCATCCAGACCCTCAGCGGCTGGACTGTCATCGGGCGCGGTTCAGCCAAGCTGGGCGGCATCAAGATGGGCTCGACCGATTTCCGGCATAAAAGCTCCGAGACACACAAGGGCATCCAGGCCATGGACGCCGCTATCGCGGACCTTTCGGCCAAGTGCCGCCCGCTCGACGCCGGGCGCGCCATGTACCTCATCTCAGCCCCTCCCCGCGAGATCAACATGGACCTCGTAAAGGAACTGGGCGACTGGCTCAAGGACCTGGCCCCCAACGCGGTGCTCAGGAACGGGGACTATCCCGTCGGAAAAGCGCTCGACATCATTTTGATCCTTTCCGAACTGAGCGACGTCGAGATCGTGCGCAACTACTACAACAAATCGACCGACCTGGTGCCCGTCTTGAAACTGCGCCAGGAAGATGTGCGCGCGAAGCTCCAGAACATCGACGACGCCGGGAAAGACATCCCGACCGTATTTTAACCGCTTCTTATGAGTAAAAAGGGGCCGCTGTTCAAGCGGCCCCTTTTTTATCCCGTCCAAGCGAACACAAAACCTCGCACCGTGACGTATCCTGGATCCCGACTCGTGGGTCGGGATGACCCTACCCCACCGTTGTTCCGCCTAGGCGGACAATTGAAATGGATCCCTCGAAGACACCCTCGAGGACAAGAACACCCGAGCGTCGGGTGCGAGAACCTTGGGGAACAGGGTCGACTCTGGATCCCGGATCGCCGCCCGGGATGACAACGGGGGTAGAATGCATTTATTGTTTGTCGGCGCGACAAAATAATGGAAATGGATTGTCGGATCGAGTCCGACAATGACAACGAGAGCGCCTGCGGTTCAGAGAGTTTGCTGTCAACCGTGAGTGAGATTCTGGATCCCGGGTCGCCGCCTGGGATGACAACGGGGGTAGAACGCATTTATTGTTTGTCGGCGCGACAAAATAAATGGAAATGGATTGTCGGACCGAGTCCGACAATGACAACCAGAGCGCCTGCGGTTCAAAGAGTTTGCTGTCAACCGTGAGTGAGATTCTGGATCCCGGGTCGCCGCCCGGGATGACGCGGGAAACATGCTCAATGACAAGATGACGGACAAGGTTCTATAATAATCTATGCACCACACGCTGAAACTCTACAACCGCAACCGGCCGTTAGTTCTTAAGGGCTATATCTTCTTCGCAAAATGGACCCGCATACCCGTCATAGGAGGACTGGTGCGCCGCGTCGCCAACCTGTGGGGCGGCAACATGACCTCGGCATATGCCCTCACTCCGGACGAAGCCTACGCAGTCATCGACGCATCGAACGGCCTGGCCCTGGGCCCGTGCACATGCCGGGAAACATTCAAAAACTGCTCCCATCCGGTAAATGCCGAGTTGTTGATCGGCATCAACCACGAGTTTGCCCACGACCACGGCAAAGAATTCCGCGAAGTAAGCAAGCAGGAAGCGAAAGACATCGTTAAAGACTGCCATCAGCGCGGGCTGCTGCATACCATCATCAAATGCCGCCAGGATTATTACGCCCTGTGCAACTGCTGCCGCTGCTGCTGCGTGCCCCTGCGCCTGAGCAAGGATTACGGCATAGGCAAGGCACTGACACGGGACAAAACCATAGTCGAGCAGTTCAAACAGAGTTTCGAGCGATACGAAACAACGGAAAAGACCGGGATGACAGCGGGGAGCGGGGGTTGAGAAATATCCCGTTCGTTAAGGTATAATACCTGCAAATATGGCTCAAGTTTTTTACCGAAAATGGCGCCCGCAGACCCTTTCCGAGGTAGTCGGGCAGGAACACGTCACCCGCACACTTCTTAACGCCCTTGCCGGGGGCAATGTATCGCATGCCTACCTTTTCTGCGGGCCCCGCGGAACCGGCAAGACCAGCACCGGGCGCATACTGGCTAAGGCCGTAAACTGCATCAAACCCACGACAGGCGGCAAGGGCGAGCCATGCAATAAATGCGCCGTGTGCAAATCGATCACCGAGGGGCGGGCGATGGACATCATCGAGATAGACGCCGCCAGCCATACCGGGGTGGATGACGTGCGCGAAATTATCGAGCGTGTGAATTACGCCCCTGCGCAGGCACGATACAAAGTGTATATCATCGACGAAGTTCATATGCTATCCACAAGCGCTTCCAATGCCCTGCTTAAAACGCTCGAAGAGCCCCCGCCAAAAGTCATTTTCATCCTGGCCACCACAGAGACGCATAAGGTGCTGCCCACCATCATCTCGAGGTGCCAGCGCTTCGATTTTCACCGCTTGAGCCAGAAGGCAACCGAAGAAAAATTGTCGCGCATCACCAAAGCCGAGGAGATCAAGATCGTACCGGAAGCCCTTCGGCTGGTGGCGAAAAGCGCCCGCGGCGGACTCAGGGACGCCGAAAACCTTCTCGAACAGCTGTACACATTTTACGGGGCGGACATCTCTCTCGCGCAAGTGCAGGAGATGCTGGGCATGGCCGGCGATGAACGCGCCCGCGAACTGGTCAAATATATCCTTCAAAAAGACATCGGGGCGGGGCTCCGCTCTATCGGGCGTGCAGTGGAAGACGGGATCGACCTGAAACAGGTAGACCGCGAGATAGTCAGCTACCTGCGCGAACTGCTCCTCCTGAAAAGCGGGCTCGACAAGGAAAGCGGCCTGACACAGGAAGAGATGGCCGACCTTAAGATACTCGCAGGGACAGCCACGCTCGAACAGATATTGCGGGCCCTCAAGCTTTTCGGGCAACTCGAAGGCACGATAGACAATGACAGTTCCCTCCCCCTTGAACTTGCTCTGGTGGACGCCTGTATAGAGCCTGTCGCGGAAAAACCTGCGCCCAGGGCCGAAGCCGAACCGGCAAGGGCCGTAAAGAGCCCATCCCCTCCCGCCGTTCAGCCAGCCAGGCCGGCGAGCAGCCAGCCGACAGCACCCAGGCCCGTTAACCCGGACATCCCGACAGCCAACCAGCCGCCGGCTGCCAGGCCGGTATCCCACCCGGCGGAAACCGCACAGGTCAAAGAACCTGCCAAGGTCTCGGCCTTGCAGGGCGCCGGGAGCCCGCTCGAACAGCTTAAGAACAACTGGGCCCTCATCATCCAGCAGGTACCCGACGCCGTAAAACGCTCGGCGGCCGTCGCCATGCTGAGGAGCGCCGGAATCAAGCCCATCGATATCGAGGGCGACACGGTGGTGCTTTCTTTTAAATACCCATATCACCGCGAGAAGATCGAAGAGATAGAAAATAAAAAAATCGTAGCAGGGCTCATCAGTAAATTCATGGGCCATACCTGCCAGATAAAATGTGTTTACGAGCCCGAAGAAAATCACCTGGTACGCGAAGCCCAGAAACTGGGCGCTCAGATCATTGAGGTGGAGGACAAATGAATCTTGGAATGATGAAACAGGCATTGGAAATGCGCAGCAAACTGGAAAAAGCGCAGAAAGAACTGGCTAAAAAAACCGTTGAAGTCGAAACCGGAAAAGGCGCCGTCAAAGTGGTCGCCAACGGCCAACTGCGCATACTCTCATTGAAAATAGCGCCGGAAGCTGTCGACCCCAAAAAAGCGGGCGAGCTCGAAAAACTTGTATTCAAAGCCGTCAACGACGCACTGGACGCCGCCCAGGACATGGCTGCCAAAGAACTTAACCAGATAACCGGCGGGCTGAAGATTCCCGGCCTTACCTAGGCAAACGGAGCAGATCGTGGAAAAAACCCTGCCGCAGGCTACGGATGCGGTCAACCGCCTGATACAGGAATTCAGCAAGCTGCCCGGCGTAGGACCTAAGAGCGCGCAGCGCCTGACCTATTACATGCTGCGGGCGTCTGTCGAACAGACCCAGGCCCTGGCCGACGCGCTGCTATCGCTTAAACAAAAAACCCAGCTTTGTTCCTGCTGCTTCAATATCACCGACACCGACGTTTGCCAGATATGCCGGAACCCGCAACGCAACCCGGCACTGGTCCTCATAGTGGAGCAGCCGCAGGATATCCTGGCGCTCGAACACATGGGCATCTACAAGGGACGGTATCACGTACTTCACGGGGCCATCTCACCCACCGAGGGTGTCGGAAGCGGCGATATCCGCCTGAAAGAACTGATAGCCAGGCTTTCGGGAGGCGGTATCACAGAGGTCATCATCGGGACCAATCCTACCGTCGAGGGTGAAACTACCGCGATGTACCTCAAACGGCTGATAACACCCCTGGGGCTCAGAATCACACGGCTGGCGCGGGGACTGCCGTTCGGGACCGAACTGGAATATGCCGACGACGTAACCCTGAGCCGCGCCATCGAAGGCCGCCAGGAGTTTTAACCCCGGCTGCAACAACCGCGGTGAAGGGGGTTTTATGGGAAGGGTTGAGAACAAAGTAGCCATCGTGACTGGAGCCGCCTCCGGCATCGGCAAAGCCACCGCCTTGTTGCTGGCCCGTGAAGGCGCCAGTGTCGCCCTGACGGACGTGTCGTTAGAGACGGGAAGGGCCCTGGCATCCGAAATAGAAAAAAACGGAGGCAAGGCACGATTCTGGCTGATGGACGTCTCCAAAGAGGTCCAGGTCAAGGCCGTCTTCAAAGATGTAGCGGGTTCGTTGGGCAAGATAGACATCCTCGTGAATAACGCCGGCATCGGCGGCAGCGGCAAACCCACCGACCTGGAAACCGAGGCCGGCTGGGACGCCCTCATGGCGGTAAACGTCAAAGGTGTTTTCTTTTGCACCAAGCACGTCATCCCCTACATGAGACGGGGCGGCGGGGGAAGCATCATCAATATGTCTTCCATTTACGGGCTCGTAGGCGCGGCTGACGCCCCCTCCTACCACGCTTCCAAAGGAGCCGTCAGGCTGATGGCAAAAACCGACGCCATGCTGTACGCCAAAGACAGGATCCGAGTCAATTCGGTGCATCCCGGGTTCATCCGCACTCCCCTGGTAACCAATTCGGCCGAATCATCAGGCAACGCGGAGGAAACGCTCAAATACATGGCAAGCCTGCATCCGCTGGGGCACATCGGAGAACCGGAAGATGTCGCCTACGGCGTGTTATACCTGGCATCCGATGAGGCTGCTTTTGTTACAGGCTCAGAACTGGTCATAGACGGCGGATATACGGCCCGGTAAAGACCCATAAAATTTTCATGGGGGTGTTTTTAAGAAATGACCGAAACCCTGCGCTCGGAAAAATCCGGCCTCCCGCCCGGAACGCTGGTGCATATCGGGGAGGAGTTCGGCAAAGCCACCCTCGTCACTATCATCGATTATAACCAGGAGCAATTTCAGGAAACCGTTGTCAATAATATCGAGGATACATTCCCTTTCCGCGACACGCAAACCGTGTCATGGATAAACATAGACGGCCTTCACGATGTTGCCGCCATAGAGAAGATCGGCAACCATTTCGGGCTCCATCCGCTTATCCAGGAAGATATCGTCAACACACAGCAACGCCCCAAGACAGAGGACTTCGGGGATTACATCTTCATCATCCTGCGCATGCTGAGCTACGACGAACCCCTCGGCGCGGTCAAAAACGAGCAGGTGAGCCTGATACTCGGAAAGAACTTTGTTCTTTCGTTCCAGGAAGATGTAGGGGACGTCTGGGACAATTTGCGCGACAGGATCCGGAAAAACAAAGGCCAGGTGAGAAAAGAGGGGGCGGACTACCTGGCTTATTCGCTTATGGACGCGATCGTCGACAACTATTTCATCATCCTCGAAAAAGCAGGCGAAGATATCGAGGGAATCGAAGAAAAGCTGCTCCTCGCTCCAACCAGGGCAACCCTTCCCGCTATATATGGCTTGAAACGGGAGATGCTCGTCCTGCGAAAAGGCGTCTGGCCCCTTCGTGAGGTCGTGAACGCACTCGGGCATGGGGAAAATCCCCTTGTAAAAGCCTCTACCAAGATATATCTACGGGACATCTATGACCACACCATCCAGGTTATAGACACCATCGAAAACTACAGGGACATGATATCGACACTGGTCGACGTGTACCTGTCCAGCGTCAGCAACAGGCTTAACGAGATCATGAAAGTCCTCACGATACTTTCTTCGATTTTCATACCTCTGACATTCATCGTAGGCGTATACGGCATGAACTTCCAGCATATGCCCGAACTTAAAATGACATGGACTTACCCGGCTTTACTGGCTTTCATGCTGGTCGTAGCGCTGATGATGGTCGGCTATTTCAAACGCAAGAAATGGTTTTAAGTCACGGCATCTGATAACAAAGCCTGCAGTGAACAATCATGTCGATTGAATACGATTCCATCATCCACCGCTTGAAGTCTCTTGCTAACGAGGAAAACGCGGCAGGGATGGCCCGTTTCGGCATCGACGGGGCCAATACGCTGGGCATCTCGATGTACACCCTGCGGGACATCGTCAAAGAGATAAAACACGACCACGCGCTCGCTCTCGAGTTGTGGGATTCAGGGTTCCATGAAGCACGTATCCTGGCCGGGCTTATCGATGAACCTGAAAAGGTAACGGAGCGGCAGCTCGAACAATGGGTCGCGGACTTCGACACCTGGGACATCGTGGACCAGGTATCCGCCCTTATCGCCCAGACACCCTTTGTCATCAAGAAGATTCACGAGTGGTCTGCACGCGAAGAAGAATTTGTTAAGCGGGCCGCGTTTTCACTCATCGCCGAAATCTCGTTCTATCACAAAAAAATGCCTGACAGCGACTTCGAGCAATTTTTCCCCATAATAATCCGGGAATCCAGAGATGGACGCAATTATGTGAGGAAAGCCGTCAACTGGGCCCTCAGGAATATCGGCAAGAAAAACCTCTATCTAAACCAACGCGCGGTTGAAACGGCGCGTGAAATCCAGAAACTCGACTCGAAGTCCGCGAGATGGATAGCGGCCGACGCCATCCGTGAACTGACAGGGGAAGCTGTGAAGAAAAGGCTGGAGAAAAAAGCCGGGTCTTCGAAAAACACCCCCAAATGAACCGCCGACAAACGGTTGATAGTTCCCGGGGATCAAGCCGGACGAGCCACCCGAGGCTTAGCCCGGTACGACGCCCGAATGATATACTTGTAACACTCATATGACCAAACCGCGTACTTACCAGACACCGGCCATCGTCATCAAGAAAACAAAGCTTGGTGAAGCGGACAGGATACTGACGTTTTATACCCCGGAGCTTGGCAAAATCCAGGGAGTGGCCAAAGCTGTGCGCAAGCCCAAGAGCAAGCTTTCCGGCCACCTGGAAATGCTTTCTTATTCCCTTGTTACACTGGCCCGCGGAAAAAACATAGATACCGTGATAGGCAGCCAGACACTCAAACCGTTCCTGGCCATCAAGAACGATTTGGACCTTCTTTCCTGCGCGCTGTATATCACCGAAATGGTCAATCAATTTACTCCGCCGGAAACCGAAGACCCCCAGATATTCAACCTCCTGGCGTTCACTCTCGAACAGCTCCCGGAGGCGGCAGACAGAGAACTGCTCCTGCGATACTTCGAACTGCACCTGCTGAGACAAGCGGGATACCGCCCTGAATTAGAAAAATGCGTCATGTGCCGCAAGACGCTGGAAACCGTGACCAATTCATTCGCGCCTTCGGCGGGAGGGATGCTTTGCCCTTCGTGCCAGAGGCTCGGGAGGCACTATGGTTATCTCCTTTCCCCTGACGGGCTTGGGGTCATGCGCTTTATCCAGGGAGGGGACTGGGAGAGCATAAGCGTCGTACCCGTGGACTGCAGCACTATCGCGGAAATCGAGAGACTCATCAGAAGCTACATCAGGCATTTACTGGAAAAAGAGATCAAATCAGCCCTGTGGCTCGACAGCCTGAAGCTGGAGAGTTCTCAATCCGGGAAAGTGTAAATCCAGAGCACGGCCACCTCCGGCTGAGAACCCAGGTTCTCCAACACCCATTTTCCAAGGCTCCGCATGACCCAACGTTTTATCCAGCCTTGGATTCATACCGCCCCTCCCAAGATTCTTTACTATCGAGTTGGGATAAAATATAATAGCCGAAGCCAGACTTTGAACCGCGGCTTCCCATTTTATCTCGGAAGGATTGAAAAATGTCGCTCGTCGAACGTATAGCGCAGCAGCGCCTCGATAAACTCACTGAATTGCGTTCGCGAGGCATCGACCCCTATCCCCCGCGCTGTAAACGCAGCCATACCAATGCCGAAGCCGTCGCTTTGCTGTTAAAACAGGAGCAGGAAAGCATCGAACCTGTCGAAGTGTCCGTGGCCGGGCGTGTCATAGCCAACCGCGACATCGGCAAACTAGCCTTTATCAACCTGGCGGACGGCAGCGGCAAGATACAACTTTTCATCAATAAATCCCTGCTTTCACCGGATAGTTCAGCTTTGCTTAAAGACCTGGACATCGGCGACTTTATCGGGGCGTCCGGCAAAGTCATCCGCACACGCACCGGCGAACCCAGTATTGGGGCAGGCGAGATAACGCTCCTCTCAAAGAGCCTTCAGCCGTTGCCCGAGAAATGGCACGGCCTGCAGGATACGGAGAAACGCTATCGCCAGCGTTATGTCGACCTCATCGCCAACCCCGAGGTGAAAGAGATTTTCCGCAAACGCAGCCGCGTCGTCACCGGCATCCGCAGCTATCTGGACTCGCACGACTTCCTGGAAGTGGAGACGCCCGTGCTCCAACCCAGCGCGGGCGGGGCCCTGGCGAGGCCGTTCATAACGCACCACAACGCGCTGGACTGCGACTTCTATCTGCGTATCGCGCTCGAACTGCACCTAAAACGCCTCATCGTGGGCGGCTTCGACGGCGTTTACGAGATCGGGCGCGTTTTCCGAAACGAAGGCATCGATACGAAACACAATCCCGAATTCACCATGATGGAATGCTACAAGGCCTACGCCGACTACAATGACATCATGCGCCTTGTGGAAAACATGATATCCACGGTTGTTAAAGACGTGGCAGGAGATTACAAGATACCCTTCGGCGATGATATCCTGGATTTCACTCCTCCCTGGAAACGCATAGACCTGAGGCAGGCAGTCATCGACATGGCCGGCATAGATTATGATAAGTTTCCCGACACGGCCTCGTTAGCCGCCGAGATGCGCGGCAAAGGCATTCAGTTCGACCCTTCACGCGACCGAGGACGCCTCATCGACGATCTGCTCTCGACCTTCGTCGAACCCACTCTGAAAAACCCCACCTTCATGGTGAACTACCCGATAGATATGTCGCCGCTCGCCAAGAACCGCCCGGGCGATGCACACACAGTGGAACGTTTCGAGGCCTACGCCGGCTGCATGGAGATAGCCAACGCGTTCAGCGAACTCAACGACCCCGAAGAACAGGAACGTCGTTTTGCCGGGCAGTTATCGAACCGCAGCCAGGGGGCATGTTCAGCCAGGGACGAGGAAACCGAAACTATCGACGAAGATTTCATCACGGCGCTGGAATACGGCATGCCTCCCACCGGCGGGCTCGGTGTGGGCATAGACCGCCTGGTCATGCTGATAACGAACCAGCAGTCCATCAGGGAGGTCATACTATTCCCCGCCCTCAAGGAAAAAGAATAAAACGGCGGAAGCAGAGGCCGGCTCAAAACAGACTCAAACCGGAACAAAAAGGAGTAGCCTATGTTGGATATTAAATTCATACGTGAAAATGCGGACACGGTCCGACAGGCTCTAGCCGCCCGGAATGACAAAGCACCCCTCGATGAAATCCTCTCTCTCGACACGGAACGACGGCAGAAAATAACCGAACAGGAAGAACTCCGGCGGGCCAAGAAGGAAGCGGCACGCACGAGCCGCGGGGAATCCTCGGAAGGAGGTCGCGACCTCCGTGACCGCGTTAAAGCCGTCGAAGACAGGTTGCGCGAGATAGATGCCAGGCTTTCCGAACTCCTCCTCCAGGTCCCAAATATCCCCCAGGCTTCGGTGCCGCTGGGAAAAACCGAAGACGACAATATCGTCGAACGCGGATGGGGCAAGGAAAAAATCTTTGATTTCACGCCGGCGCCGCACTGGGAACTCGGCGAAAAACTGGGCATCATCGATTTCGAACGCGGCGTTAAATTGTCCGGCACGCGTTTTTACATCCTGAAGGGGATGGGCGCGCGGCTGGAAAGGGCCGTTATCACGTTCATGCTCGATATGCACACCAGGCAAAACAACTACCAGGAGATCTACCCCCCGTGGATGGTCAAGCGCGACGTGATGACCGCATCGGGAAACCTCCCCAAATTCGCCGACAACCTGTACCATGACGACACGGATGACATGTGGTTCGTTCCCACTGCCGAGGTGCCGCTCACAAGCCTGCACGCAGGAGAAATACTGGAGGCTGGCTCGCTTCCGCTGCGCTACGCTGCCTACACAGCCTGTTTCCGGCGAGAAAAGATGTCCGCCGGCAAAGACACCCGCGGCATCAAAAGAGGGCACCAGTTTGACAAGGTAGAGCTTTACAAGCTGACGCTGCCGTCTGAATCCAACCGCGAACACGACATGATGCTGGCGGATGTTGAGAACGTGTGCCAAAAGCTCGGCCTGGCATACCGCATCAAATTGCTGTGCACCGCGGATATAAGTTTTTCGTCTACCAAGACATATGACGTCGAGGTCTGGGCGCCCGGATGCAAAGAATGGCTCGAAGTAAGCTCTTGTTCCAATTGCGGCGATTTCCAGGCGAGGCGCGCCGGCATCCGGTTCCGGCCTTCGCCCGATGCCAAGCCCGAGTACGTGCATACTCTTAACGGTTCAGGCCTGGCGTTGCCCCGTATTATGATCGCCATCATGGAGAATTATCAGCAGGCCGATGGAAGTATACTGGTACCGGAACCCCTGCAGGATTTTATGCATGCACAGATAATCAAGTAGGGGGTGCATAATGTCTTTCAAAAAGAGGTTGAACACATTCGTCTCCAACTGGCTCGGAGTTATCATCGCGGCAGTCATAGTGATTGTGTCGTCCACGTTCGGCGGTGTGTATTTATACGGCCGCAGCAAGATCGATAATGCCATCAATTTCACCACGCAAGCCATCACGCTCCGCCCAATAAACGGTATGACGCAAAGCGGGACGACCGATTCACCGAAAGGTTATATCTATCAGATCGTCCTTCAGGTATTTAACCCTTATGCCGACACTGTAGATATTTCGGTTTCCGATGCAACCATCACCCTCGATACATACACCCTGCCTATCAGCAAAAATGGATCCTGGGACAAAACGGCCCAGACAGGGTACCAGTATTTCGAAGGATCCATCACGATCGATGAGCAAACTTTCGCCGCCCTCGTTACCAAAGGCAGTGTGGATGTATTTATTAAAGGCACCATTTCCGGGAGCGGCCATTACAAATGGATAAAAAGGCACGGACAGCGAACTTTCTCCATTCCTCTGCCCGGGGTGCTTTTCCGTTTTACCAATGCAAATGCCTGATGAATGAAGCAAATTTCACCGGCTTTCCGGGGCAATCGAATATTGACAAAACATGCAAAGATAGTAAGATATTGACCTAAAAGGCAAGGAGCAATCAATGACTTTTTCACAAATTTTCCTGATTTATTTCGCGACGCTGGCTGTGTTCAGCGGGGTGGACCTCTTATGGGTATGGGCGATTTCCAAGCGGTTATACCGCACATACGCGGAAGGGCTGTTAAAGGCGAAATTTAACGCAATCCCGGCAGTGGTTTTTTACCTGCTTTATACGGTCGGACTGATGGTGTTCGTGATAGTCCCGGCATTTCACAATACTTCGCTGGGCCAGGCGATGGGGCTGGGGGTGCTTTTCGGCCTCTTCACTTTCGGCACATACGCACTAGTAAACTTCTCGGTAATCCGGGACTGGTCGCTGCTGGTGGTACTTGTGGACCTGATCGAGGGCATGCTCATCACAGGTATCGCATGCACGGTGGCTTATTACCTGAGCCAGATCGTAACCTGAAGAAACCCGAATCATCCAGATAACTAAAAATCGTCAAAAAGGGTGTGGGGACCGCCTTGGTCCCCACACCCTTTTCTTTACGAAATAAATTTGGCCTTCAGCCTAGATTCCTCCGGCGTTTCTCTGTATAATAAACCCTGTTTGCCATTCATGGAGGGGTGACCGAGCGGCCGATGGTGACGGTCTTGAAAACCGTTGTCTCCTCACGGGGACCGTGGGTTCGAATCCCACCCCCTCCGCCAACCGCGATGCAATATCTGCCTCATGATTCCCAACCGCTGATTTCAGTACCAAAACTGCTTTCCTTCACATGCTATTTCTGGATGTAGACCTCGTTAAGCGCAACCTCTCCGAGCGCATTCATGCTGTATCCTTTCACGTAACTTTGAACCAGCTGCATATTTTCCCCTGTCCATAGCGGAATGCAGGCGGCATCGTTAACCAGAATCTGTTCGGCTTGCTGATACAGTGTAAAACTGGATGCCAGGTCAGTGGCTGCATTGGCCTGTTTCAACAGGCCGTCGACCTGAGAGTTGGAATAGCCCCCGATGTTATAGGTTGTGCCAGTACCGAACAGGACTTCGATAAAATCCTGCGGGTGGGCATAATCGGCATTCCATCCCCAGTAATACATGTTGTCTTTTTCCTGCTTGAGGTCGTACGAGAATTGGGAAGGGTCCAACTGCCTTACCTCGATATCTATTCCGAATGCCTGTTCCCAATCATAAACTATCGCTTCCAGATCTCCGGATATCAACCCGCCGTATCCGCTCACGGTGATCACTATCCTGGGTAGATTGGCCGCCGAACCGTACTTTGAACCGCCTATAAGAGCTTTCGCAGATTCTATGTTATATTGGACGGTTTGCAACGCATCGTTGAAGCCCGGCATCCCGGGAGGAAGTATGCCTCCGGCGGGTGTCAACACGTTCCGGAACATCAAGTTGGCCAATTTTTGTTTGTCGATCGCCATAGAGAATGCCTTCCGAATGGAAAGGTCATCGAACGGTGCTTTGCTAAGGTCAAAACCCAGGTAAGTCAGAGACAGGGAAGGAGTAACAACAAGCTGGCTGTAGAATGGCCCACCGGGGTCCATCACCCTGTCATAATACGCGAGGTCCACGTCAGCTACATCAACCAAACCAGACTCGTAAAGATTCATCGGAATGCCGGCGAGCAGTTTATAGACTACCCGGTTCAGTTTGGCTTTGTCTCCATAAAATAACGGATTGCGTTCTAGCACCAACTGGTCACCTCGGGTCCAAACGTTCAAACGAAAAGGCCCGGTGCCATTCGGAGACTTCCACCAGGAAGAGCCCCTCGCCACGTCTGCCTTGTCTACGACGAACGCCGTCGGATAACTAAGCTTGGATAAAAAGGCCGAGCTCGGGCCGCCGAGCGTAACCTTGAGCGTGTAGTCATCCACTGCCAGTACCCCGCTGAGACCCTGGATTTTTCCGCTCAGCATGTCCGTAACGCCTTCAACGTCACCGAGATAGATCGAAGCTGTCTGAGAGTTTGTAGCCGGGGTGCAAGCGCGTTCCCACGAATACTTTATGTCAGCCGCGGTGACTTTGCGGCCATCCTTGAAATAGGCATCATGCCGGAGGTTGAATATATAAACCAGCCCGTCTGTGCTGACGTTCCAGTCAACGGCAAGATCGCCCACGGGTTCCAGATTTGCATCGAGGCGGACCAGCCCGCTGAATAACTCCAGTACATAGCCATTCGACGTTGCGTCCCCGGCAGTCGCCGGATCCAGGGTGAGCGGATCGACGTTGTAAAGGTTCAGGGTACCTGTTCCACCGGCCGCCGGCAGGGATGAACTGCCGTGGTTGCATCCGGCAGCGGCAAGAATCAGCACCGCTGAAAGCAGGAAATATATCAGCTTTTTCATGTCGAAGCTCCGGTTTTGACATTTAAATATTTGCTTGCGGCAAAAGGCAGCCAGAGCTTGTACAGGCCGTCCATATCGAAACCGTAAACCTCCCGGAGGGCGCCGTCATAGGTGTTTCCTTTGTGAAAAGCGTCCAGTAATGCGGCCATTTTGGACTGCCCGTATTTGGATACCAGAAAATCGATCAGGCTATAACTCTGGGCATATTCCTGGTATGAAAGCGTTGCGTCGGTCGAAAAAGGACTGGACATGCTTCTAACGCTGAAAAGCGCGCCTTGAGAAAGCGCGGACACGAGTGAGGACTGGAAGGAAAGATCAAGCGGCCCCTCCGAATACATCGCGAGCCCCTCGTCCAGCCATGTGGGGAGTCCGCTGTAAGGGTTATTCGTCATCTGGTAATTGACCATATGCGTCAACTCGTGTACCAGCGCGCCTTCCCCCCAGGTCAGGTTCGACGAGCTTATCCCTATAACGATAGTGCTGTACGGGGGATAAGTTGCGCCACCGGTCCACTCCTGGGCGAATATCAGGGCGCCCTGCATGTCAGCGGAATTGGCATAAACATAGATCGAAACCGGGCGGCTGAGTGTTGCACCGGTGTTCTTTTGAAGGTTTGCCATTCCGTTCTGGGCGGTGTCAACCAGGGTTTTTGCCAGGTTACTATCATTACCGTACCAGTATAGTGTCAAGTTCTGGCCTTCGAGGGAATGCCACACGAACCTTGCATCATCAAATACCACTTTTTGTGTTCCTGTGAGGACGGTCTTCCCCGTTGAATCGGCGATGCTCCACCAGTAATCCACAGCCGTGCCCGTGGGGAGCCCGCCGGTCTGCCTCATATCCCAGTAATACGATCCGGTCACCTTGGTCGAGGGAGTGAAACTCAGTTTCTCTTCGGTAGTGACTTTCACGAAGGCATCCCGTTCAACGGTAAAATGCAACCGGATATCAGTGATATTTGCGTCGCTCGTGGCTCCGATGTTAAATGTGATGGCAAGAGGAAACTCTACAACGGCAGAACCGGATGAAATCTTGATTTCCGATGCCGAAAGTTTTTGCAAGGAAAACGCACCGGCCGCGCCGGTGGCCGCCAGCAAACAAACGATTAGCAGTAGACCTATCTTCTTAAACATCCTATTGTCCCATCCCCGACCTTAAGTAGGCGTTGATAAAACCGTCAAGGTCCCCGTTCAGTACAGCTTCGGTATTTCCCGTTTCAAAACCGGTACGATGGTCTTTCACCAGACGATATGGATGGAGGGTATAACTGCGTATCTGGTTCCCCCATTCCGCCGAAACAAATTTACCCTTAAGCCTGGCGTGCTCTTCCTCCCTTTTGGCCAGGTCAAGTTTAAACAAGCGGGCCTTGAGGATTCGCAACGCGATCTCTTTATTCTGATGTTGAGAGCGTTCCGTTTGGCTGGTTACAACAAGGCCGCTCGGTATATGTACGATGCGCACGGCGCTGGAAACTTTTTGAACATTCTGGCCGCCGGGCCCGCTCGACCGGAACGCTTCAACCCTCAGGTCTTCGGGTTTGAGAATGATCTCCGAGTCTCCTTCAGCCTCAGGCAACACCTCCACCAGAGCGAAAGAAGTGTGGCGGGCATGATCAGAGTCGTACGGCGAAAGCCTGATCAGCCGGTGTACGCCGTGTTCGCTCTTCAGGTAGCCGTATGCATAATCTCCCGATATCTCGATGGTAACGCTTTTAATGCCGGCCTCTTCACCCGGGGACCTATCAAGTATCTCAACTTTGTGGTGATGCTGCTCCGCCCAACCAAGGTACATGCGCATAAGCATCTCGGCCCAATCCTGGCTTTCGACTCCCCCTGCGCCGGCATGGATAGACAGGATGGCGTTGCGCAGGTCGTAGGGACTGGCAAACGCCAGTTTGAATTCGAGATCATCGACGTGCTCGGTCAACTGAGCCATCTCAGCTTCAATTTCCGCTCCCAGCGTAGGGCTCGGAGACTCTTCTTCAAGCGCCATGAGTTCCGCGAGTTCAACTGTCTTGCTTTCCATGGCCTTCCACTGACCGACCGTTTTTTTCAACTCCGCCAGATGGCGCATTTTCTGCTGAGCGGCGGCAGCGTCGGACCAGAAATCCGGAGCAATGATGGTTTGCTCGATGTCCGCTATCTCTTTTTCTTTTGCGGCGACGTCAAAGCCGCACCATATCGATGGCAATTCTACGTTGTTCGTCTAGCAGTCTTTCACGTATTTCGGACATTTCAACTCCAAATTTCAATATCGATAATCAAGGGTTTTCGGCAGTTCAAGAAACGGCTCGATTGCAAATATTTTTATTCAGCGGTAAATTACCGCCCGCGGCGAGATGAGCGAGCCGTGACATTTCAGGCAAACGATAGCCCGTTGTACACGACATCACCCACCATACCGAGTTTTCAAGGCTTATCCTGTGACCCGGCGAAATGTAAAGCGGCTTCGAACCGGCACGGGTCCGAACCACTTCCCCAATCACGTCTTCCCCGTATTTCAATTCCTCCCGGCTGCCCGCGGCTAAACCTACTTCAGCGTGGACCCCACACAAACGGGATTTGGCGCAACCGATAGTCGGGATATCCAGCCACAACCCCAGGTGCGAAGCGATCCCGAGCCTCCTGGGATGAGCTGTCCCTTGCCCGTCAACGAATAAAAGGTCGGGTTTATTCTGTAACTTACCGAACAATTCCAGGATCGGCGGCGCTTCCCGGAAAGAAAGGAGCCCGGGGATATAAGGAAAACAGAGATCGCTTTCCAGGGTTTTAACTTCCACAATATCCAGTTCAGGGAAACTGAGGACAACGATGGCTGTCCTGGCGGTCCGACTCCCCCGGGACGCCGAAATATCCGCACCTCCCAGAAGATGAACATCGCGGACCTCTCCCGACGTGACTATCTCCCGGGCCAGTTCCCTTTGAAGTGCGATTGCCTGCATTGGATTGAGATTCCAGCCATGCAGCGTAACAGCAGTCATGATGTTTTATTATATGCGATGGAGGGCTGCCTAACAAACGAGGACGAATATGGGAGTCAACGCCGTTCTATTCATACTAAACCACCTTTCATATGATGGCAACGTAACGACTATACGTCGACCATATAGTTTCTTTCAACGAGCCAACAAAACATGCGACCTGCTTACTGTTGACACTTATAGGTAAATCCGGCATAATTAGCTTTTAGAAAGGATACTTCATGGTAAAAATCAGATTGCGCCGCATTGGGGCTCCCAAAAAGCCCGTCTATCGTATCGTTGTTGCAGATTCTCATGCCTCAAGGGGAGGGGCGTTTATAAGTATTATCGGTCAATATAACCCTCTGACCGATCCTGAGACCGTAACAATTGAGGAAGGTCAGGCCCTTGATTGGTTGAAGAAGGGCGCCCAGCCCACCGAAACAGTTGCCAGGCTCTTCAAGAAGGCGGGTATCATGGAAAAATACCAGGCTGCAAAGGAGATCAAATGAAGGATTTAGTTGAATACATCGCCAAATCGCTGGTCAACGCCCCCGACGCTGTCGTAGTCACCGAAGAAACCGACGCCGAGAACGGGATTCTTCTGAAGCTTAAAGTTGCCGATGAAGATAAAGGCCGAATCATTGGAAAACAAGGCCGCATCGCACAAGCCATCCGCACTCTCATTCGTGTCAAAGCTGCCAAGGCGGGTATAAAAGCTAGCCTCGAAATCATCTAGCAAAATAATAATATTATTCTTACAGAGCACCTCATCAAGCTCAACCACCTTTTGAGCGATGGGGTGTTTTTCATTTAAGGGACTGAGATGCCTGAAAAAAGCCGTGAAAATAAACAGCCGGACAAACAGACAGAATTCATCACCATCGGGGAGGTACTGGGAGCCTGGGGGCTTAAAGGGGCTTTCAGGGTCAGGCCCTTGACCGATTTCCCCGAAAGGTTTGATCCCGGTGAGAGCGTGTTCATCCAAGGGGTTCCGACCGTCATCCAAAGTTCCAATTGGCAAAAAGACGGAGTTATCGTAACACTGCCTGGAATCGACACACCCGAGGCCGCAGCTGCCCTACGCAGTAAAAACCTGGATATCCCGGCCACTGAATTGCGCCAATTACCTGAAGATCAGTACTACCAATTCGATATCATCGGCATGGAAGTGGTGACCACCGGCGGACTCAACCTCGGGAAGGTTACTGACATCTTGAACTGCGGCAACGACGTCTATGTGGTGAAGGGGGACGCTAAAGAAACCCTGATTCCCGCCACAAAAGACGTCATCAAGAATATTGATTTGAAAAGCAAGAAAATCACTATCGATCCGATAGAGGGGTTGTTGGGATAACCCTGATATCTATCTGGTGGCATCCAAAGCTATTTATAAAAACACCGTGCTGTTATCCGTACAAAAAAGAGGGTGCTTAAGCACCCTCTTTTTTATTTGTTATTTTCGGTTGTAAAACTAGACTGGACGCTCGTGGCGGCGGCGGGCCACCTTAAGCCTGGTTAAAGCGCGTTTAAGGGATGCCTCCGCTGCAAGAGCAGCTTCTGCCCCGACAGGTGCTTCAGCCCTTGCCTGTTCAGCCTTTTTACGGGCTTCTTCGGCTCTGGCAAGGTCAATTTCTTCCGACCGTTCGGCCGTATCAGCCAGGATAATAACATGGTCCGGTCTGACTTCCATGAAGCCGCCTGAAACCGCCAAGCCGATTTCACTGCCTTCCTGTTTGACCCTGAGTTCCCCATGCGCGAGCATTGTCATCAAGGCCGCGTGGTTCGGCAGGATACCAAGCTCTCCATCGATGCCTGGCGCAATCACCTCATCCACGTCTTCCGAGTAAACCAGCTTTTCAGCGGTTACGATATCTAGCCTGATTTTTGCCATCGTAATTTATGTCCTACAGCTTCTTAGCTTGCTCGGCTACTTCTTCGATGACTCCAACCATGTAAAAAGCCTGCTCAGGATAAGCATCGTATTTTCCTTCAAGTATCTCTTTGAAACCCCTGACCGTTTCCGAAACCTTCACATACTTACCAGGACGGCCAGTGAATACCTCGGACACAAAGAACGGTTGAGTCAGAAAACGCTGAATCTTGCGGGCGCGCGCCACGGTGACCTTGTCTTCTTCTGAAAGTTCTTCTATACCCAGGATAGAAATAACGTCCTGAAGATCTTTGTAGCGCTGTAAAACCCTCTGTACCTCGCGGGCGACCCTGTAATGCTCTTCGCCGACAACCTTTGGATCAAGGATGCGGGAGTTGGAGGCAAGCGGGTCGACAGCGGGATACAGCGCCTGGTCGGCCAACCCGCGGTCGAGCGAAATCACCGCGTCGAGGTGGGCAAATGTGGCCACCACGCCGGGGTCGGTATAGTCGTCAGCAGGAACATAGATAGCCTGGAAAGAGGTGATGGAGCCCTTGCTGGTGGAGGTGATGCGCTCCTGGAGTGCACCCATCTCGGTCGCCAAGGTAGGCTGATAGCCCACGGCTGAAGGCATGCGCCCCAGGAGGGCCGACACTTCCATTCCAGCCAGAGTGTAACGGTAAATGTTGTCAATGAAAAGCAGCACGTCACGGTGCTCTGCATCGCGGAAATACTCGGCCATGGTGAGACCGGTAAGTGCGATGCGCAGCCGCACGGCGGGCAGTTCGTTCATCTGTCCGAACACCAAAGCCATCTTGTCGATAACGCCGGAGTCTTTCATCTCATGCCAAAGGTCGTTACCTTCGCGAGACCGCTCACCGACGCCGGCAAAAACCGAGTAACCGGAGTGCTCGGAGGCGATGGAGCGGATAAGCTCCTGGATAATGACTGTTTTACCAACGCCTGCGCCACCGAAGGTGCCGATCTTACCACCACGAGCGAAGGGCGAGATGAGGTCGATGACCTTGATACCGGTCTCCAACACCTTTGTGCTGGTCTCCTGCTCATCGAAGGCAGGAGGACTGCGATGGATGGACCACCGCTCGGTGGCTTTGACCTCACCGACATTGTCCAGCGGTTCACCCAAAACATTAAATATCCTGCCTAAAGAAGCAGCACCCACCGGAACTTTGACCGGTGCGCCGGTATCGACAGCTTCGACGCCACGCGCCAAGCCGTCGGTCGGCATGAAGGACAAACACTTCACCCAGTTGTTGCCGACATGGGCCTGGGCTTCCAGCACCAGCTTGGTGCCGTCTTCTCTATTGATTTCAATAGCGTTAAATAGGGCCGGCATTCCTTCCGCCGGAAACTCTATATCAACTACTGAACCGATAACCTGGACCACTTTCCCTTTGGCCACAAAACCCTCCTAAGCTAGAGCCGCCGCTCCGCCGATGATATCCAGCAGCTCCGTGGTAATAGATTCCTGACGGGCTTTATTATAAACAAGAGTCAAATCGTCGATAAGTTCATTCGCATTCTGGGTAGCATTGCGCATCGCCACCATCCGGGAAGACTGCTCGCTCGCGATAGCCTCCAGGATCGCATGATACACCCCCATTTCAACGAAACGCGGCAACAGCGCGTCGAGGACCGCAGCCGAGTCAGGCTCAAAGATATAGTCCATCCTCATTTTCCCGGCTTCAACAGCGACAGGAGTCACCGGGAGGACTTTCACAACTGTAGGTACCTGTACCATCGTATTGACAAACTTTGCGTATGTTATGTATACAGCGTCTACCTTACCGGAGATAAAATCGTCTATGACTATGCGGGCAATGGGTAAGGTGTCTACCAGATCGGGTTTATCTCCCAGTTGGGTGAATTCGGCAACAATGTTCTGACCCGTGCGCCGCATGAATTCCATGCCTTTACGACCGACAGCGATAATTGACGCAGTCTGGCCCTGTTCGATCATAAAGGAAGCCGATTTGCGGTTAAGGTTAGAAACTAAACCGCCTGACAAACCGCGGTCGGGGGTGATATGCACTATCGCGATCTTTTTCACAGATTCTCTGTTAACCAATAACGGATGGGTAGTTTTATTTTGAGGAAGCGACGCCAGCGCAGAAATGACCTGCGTGATTTTTTGGGTATATACCCGCCCCGCTAAACCGCGTTCCTGAGCGCGCCGCATCTTCGAGGCGGCAATCATTTCCATGGCCTTGGTAATCTTGGCCGTACTTTGAACGCCGCGTATGCGCCGCCTTATAAGACGAATGTTAGCCAATGTATATTCCTTCTATTTCAAGTTAAAAGGTTTTTCTAAATTCCGTAATGGCAGCTTTGAGTTTTTCTTCGGTCGCTTCATCCAGGACCTTTGTTTTGGCAATCGTTTCGCCAATGGCGGGATATTGCGCTTCCATGAACTGATGGAACCTTTTTTCGAAATCTATAACTTTTTCGGTCGGAACATCGTCGATAAAACCGTTGATGGCAGCGTACAGAATCATGACCTGTTTTTCAACAGGCATAGGTTCATATTGGGGTTGCTTCAGGATTTCTGTAATGCGCCGACCCCTGTCAATCTGCGCGCGGGTCGACTTATCCAACTCCGAAGTACCGAACTGGGCGAATGCTGCCAGTTCGCGATACTGCGCCATGGCCAGCTTCAGCTTGCCAGCCACTTTTTTCATGGCTTTGGTCTGGGCGGCCGAACCAACACGCGAAACCGATGTACCGGCGTTGAGCGCGGGCCTGATACCGGCGTTGAACAGGTCGCTCTCCAGATAGAGCTGGCCGTCGGTAATGGAGATTACGTTGGTTGGGATATAGGCCGAAACGTCTCCGGCCTGTGTCTCAATGATAGGAAGTGCTGTAAGAGAACCGCCGCCGTGCTCTTTATCTAAACGCGCCGCCCGCTCCAGCAGTCTGGAATGCAGGTAGAACACGTCGCCGGGGTAAGCCTCGCGGCCGGGCGGACGCCGGAGAAGCAGCGACAGCTGGCGGTAGGCCCATCCGTGCTTTGACAGGTCATCGTAAACAACCAGCGCATCTTTCCCTGCTTCCATGAATTCTTCGCCAATGGCGCAGCCTGCGTAAGGAGCTAGATACTGCAAAGCAACAGAGTCCGCGGCATTAGCCGCGACCACAATGGTGTGCTCCATCGCGCCCATTTCTTCTAATTTGCCGACCACCTGGGCCACTTTGGATGCCTTCTGCCCGATGGCGACATAGATGCAGATAAGATCTCCGCCCCGCTGATTTATAATGGCATCGACCGCGATGGCGGTCTTGCCGGTAGAACGATCTCCGATGATCAGTTCGCGCTGGCCGCGGCCGATAGGGATCATGGCATCGACGCACTTGATACCGGTCTGCACCGGGGTATCAACACCCTTGCGGACAACCACGTTGGGGGCAACCCTCTCTAACGGGCGAACGCGGGTGGATTTTATCGGGCCTTTCCCATCCAGAGGCCTTCCAAGCGGGTCAACAACACGGCCGATAAGACCATTGCCGACGGGGACTTCAGCTACACGTCCGGTAGCCCGAACTTCGTCGCCTTCTTTAATCCCAGAATCATCTCCGAGAATAACGGCTGCCACGCTCGATTCTTCGAGGTTGAGAGCGATACCTATTACATCCCCCGGAAACTGGAGGAGCTCATTATACTTCGCGGCAGAAAGCCCGGCAATCCTGGCGATGCCGTCTCCGACCTGGGTAACGTTACCGACATCAACCATGGTAATCTGGGAGCCAAATTGCTCAACTTGTTGTTTCAGGAGCGATACTATATCTTTTTTAGCTTCGTTAGGCATTAAATGAGCTCCTTGCTTAGAGTCTGCAGTCTGTGACGTACACTGCCGTCAATCAGCTTATCTCCGACTCGAATGACAACACCACCGAGCAATTCCGGGTCAACTATTACGCTAAGCGTCACAGGCCTGCCTAGCATCTCTCCAAGCCGCTTACCCAGTTTGAGCTTGTCTTCTTCGTCGAGCGGGATAGCCGTCGTGACCTCGGCTGTTTCGGTGCCGGCTATGCCATGATGCGTGTCAAGCAGGCGCTGATACTCAATCGATACGTTTTCCAACTCGCCCAGCTTGTCCTTCTCGGCCAGTACACCAATCATGTTCAGTACACGGGGGTTGAGTTTGCCTATCCGATCTTCAATCATCTTGCTTTTTTCGGTAAAAGACACCACATGTTTCTGCAAGACCGAAGAAATGGATGTATCTTTAACTATATCGGATACCAGCCTGATTTCACCAAGCCATCCGCTCAACTCGTTTTCTTTAGCAGCGTCCTCAAAAAGAGCCTTTGCTAAATTTTTAGCATACTCGCTAGTTGCCATTGTCATTCTCCTCGAATGAGGATTTATCTACTTTAAACTCGACACTTCTTTCAAAGTGTTGTCGATAAGCCTGCGCTGGGTCTCTTTATCGATGGTAGTGCCTATGGCTTTGCCGGCAACCATGACTGCAAGATCAGCTACTTCTTTGCGCAATTCGGTCATCGATTCCTGCTTCTCACGCTGTATCTCGACTTGAGCCTTGGCGATGATAGCATCGGCTTCCTTTTTGGCGTCTACCGCAGCACGTCGTTTGACATCTTCGGCGGTCTTCACTGCCTGCCCGACGATCTGTTGGCCCGAGGCGCTCGCTTCTTCTATTTTTTTTGCGATTTCTTTCTCGGCGCTTACGGCTTCGAGCTTGGCATGGTCGCCCGCTTCAAGGCTTTCTTTGATTTTATTAGCACGGGTATCCAGCATTTTCATGATGGGCTTGAAGGCGAATAACCGCAATAAAACAAGCAACAACCCGAAATTCACCAGTTGCGCGATAAAAACCGGCCCATTAAAGCCGAGTTTAGCTAGTGGTCCCATTTCTTTCCCCTCCTGGGTCCAGTTTGTGGCTCTTTATGCAACAAAGATCAATAGAACGGCGATAACCAAGGCGTAGATGGCGACGGCTTCCGTAAGTCCGGCCATCAGGATCATGTTGGTGAACATGCGTCCCTGCGCCTCAGGATTGCGGGCCACACCGTTGAGCATGGCGTTGCCGATTAAACCGAGGCCGATGCCGGGGCCGATTGCCCCCAGGCCCATTGCCAGACCGGCGCCTAACAATTTCGCTGCTTCAGGATCCATTTTTGACAAGCCTCCTTAAAGTATTAATGAATAATCGAAATTACTGACAATTATCAATGGTGCTCGGCCGCAGCCTCGTGACCGGTTACCGACAGAGAGATATACACGATTGTCAGGGCTGCGAAGATAAGGGCCTGAATAACGGCGAAGAAACTCTCCAGTCCGTAGAATACCAGGGGGACAAAATACGGTACAACGTATGCGATTACCAGCAGAACGATTTCGCCGGCGAGCATATTGCCGAATAGACGGAATGTAAGGGAGATGATACGGATAACTTCGCTGACGAATTCAAGGATGCCGACGATGCCCATGATGAAGCCCGATAGTAGCGCCATGACGTCGAACTTGCCTTTGAATATCTTCCCGACAGCCCGTCCGAAATCGCCCCAGGTAACGAATTTCTTCACGTAGCCGAAGCCCAGGCGTTTGAATCCCATGAATTCTACAGTGAAGAAAGTGATAAGCGCCAGGGCAAGAGGAGTATTGAAATCCGTGTTGGCGGCGCGCAATACCTCAAGGTTTCCTTCTCCGCTGTGAAAGAGCAGAGTGCCGAAGCCGGGTATAAGCGCGAGGAGGGCGTTGAACAGTACGAAAAGAAAGATGGTTGCTACTAGCGGGAAGAACTTCCGGCCGTCTTTTTCTCCCGCTGTGCTGACACAGAGGTCGTAAACATAGCCCAGAAGGCTTTCGATAATCGATTGAACCCTGCCGGGGATAAGTTTAGGTTTGCGGGCAACAAGGAAAGCGATGAGAACCAGGAACACTACTGTGACCCAGGTAGCGATCAAAGTGTTGGTTACCCCGAAACCTGCGATGTGGAAGATGACGTCGGCCGGCAACTTCGGTTCAGGTAATTCGAGTGTCATCCATGAGGGAAGGCCAGTCACATTGAACTTGCGCCCCAGCGGCCCCGCGAGGAGCCCCATCACCAAAAATACCAGAGCGCCCCCACCAACTAAAATAGCTACAGGCAGTGAACACCCGAGACAGCCTTTTTTCTTAGTAGCCACTAGGCATCCCCTTTACCCTGTTTATTTTTGATAAACGGGAGAAACATTTGATATACGCCATAAACGGCTGCGATGACGCCGATTATCAGACCAATTATGGTAAAAAAAGGCTTGGTGCTGAACTTCCCGTCCACCCATACCCCACATAAGAGCCCGAGGATGATGGCTATTGCAATGTACCATCCCACCCCAAGAACTCCGAGAGCGGCCCGCCACCCCTGCATTTTGCCTCAAATTGCCGCCGAAAGAATAACAGAATATACCGAATAAAGTCAAGAGGGCAGTTAGCCTCAAAAATCTACCGGCAATAAAAAGCCCCGGAAAAAATCCCAGGGCTTCATTCCGTTAAATGACTAAAGAGTCAGGACTTGTATTTGCCGAAATCTTCAAGATCCAAGCTATTTAAAAAATCACTGAAGGCCGAGAGTTTGCCGAGTTCCTCATCGCTGACTTTGCCGGGTTTGCCCTCGGGCATTTTCCCTTCAATTTCGGGGTGCTGATTGTCCATAACGAAATCTTCGCCCTCGCCATGCGTCAAAGAAATGCCGGCTTTTTCAAGGACGGAATCTTCGGCATAAATAGGCACCTCACCTGCCGTGAGAGCCAATGCGAACGCATCAGATGGGCGGGAATCCACTTCCATTTGGTTGCCATTGACTGTAAAAACCACTTTGGCGTAAAACGTGTCGTTTTTAAGGTCGCTGACCACCACAGAATCTATCGTGGCACCAAGGCTGTCAACGATGGAATTCATAAGATCGTGTGTTAAAGGACGCGGTACCTGCTCACCGCGCAACTTAATGGCGATAGCATTCGCTTCCGCAGGCCCGATAAATATAGGAAGATAACGTTCGGCTGATTTCTCCTTAAGCAGAACAACGTAAGGAGTGCCGTGTTGGGTGGACTTGGGGTTCATCATACCCACCCGCAGGCTGTCGATGGTCATCTCAATCATAGTTTCATCCCCTCCTTACAACCACATGCATAATTCTACCCCCGAGTATCAGGAGTGTCAACTGAATCTCCACACCTGTACCGAAAGGTTCGATCAGCCTGCTCAGGTATAGCACAAACTTCTGTGACCGGATGCAAGCGTGCTCGCCTTCATTTAAAATGCGAGGTATCGAGAAAACCAGCTTTTCTCTTTTTTCATCCAAGCAATACTGAAAATATTGTTCCGCCTCTACTAGCGCTTTTTTTTAGACTTCTGGTATAATGATTGCACTTCTATCAACCTCAGGAGGGAAAATTCATGCAAAAAGGCCATAAGGCGATTGTTTGGTTTGAAGACGTAGGCCGTAAGGACATCCCCCTGGTAGGCGGCAAAGGAGCCAATCTGGGAGAGATGACCCGGGCCAAGATCCCTGTGCCTCCGGGTTTTATCGTCACCGTAGATGCGTACTTTGATTTTATCCAGAGCGCCGGACTCGCCCCAAAGATCGTCGAGAGTTTAGAAGGACTTGATACCAACGATAGCAAGAAACTCTTGCAAGCCTCAGCCCAGATCAAAAAACTAATCGCGAACGCGGCCATGCCGCCCGAAACCGCGAAAGCTATCGAAGAAGCATATCTGAAAATGGGTGACGGGCTTGTAGCTGTACGTTCTTCCGCCACCGCCGAGGATCTTGCCGAAGCCTCGTTTGCCGGGCAGCAAAGCACCTATCTGAATATAGAAGGCAAATCCAATGTCGTTAAAGCCGTGCAGATGTGCTGGGCTTCACTTTTCGAGGCCCGCGCGATCTACTACCGCGGCCAGCAGAAAATTGACCATCTCAAAGTCGGTATAGCAGTTCCGGTCCAGCGCATGGTAGCTTCAGAAGCCTCCGGCGTAATGTTTACCGTCGAACCCCTCACTTCGGACACGAATAAAATCGTTATCGAAGCCATTTACGGGTTGGGTGAAGGTATCGTGTCCGGGGAAGTTACCCCGGATCTTTTTATTATTGAGAAAAAAACTAACACAATTTCTTCGCGTAAAATAAGCACGCAAGATAAGAAGTTGGTGCGTAATCCCTCTGGCGACCCGGAGCACACTAACCTGTGGGTACCAGTTTCCGGGGCGCGCGAAAAACAAAAAATCAGTGACGCCGACGTGCTCAAACTGGCCGATCTTGCCAAGGCGCTCGAAGCCCATTATCAAAGCCCACAGGACATAGAATGGGCCCAGGAGGGTGGTAAAATATATATAGTACAGACCCGCCCCGTCACCACCATCAAGGACGCGGTCGAAGTGGAACCCGAGATCGATGCTCCCGTTTTGCTGGCAGGCGACGCTGCCAGTCCCGGGCTTGCCACCGGCACAGTAAGGATCGTACTCGACCCTGCCAATATCGACCAGGTGAAAGACGGTGATATACTCGTGGCGGAAATGACCACCCCAGACTTCGTGCCTGCCATGAAACGGGCTGTGGCCATCGTCACGGACAGGGGCGGACGTACCTCGCATGCCGCTATCGTCAGCCGCGAACTGGGCACTCCTTGCGTCGTAGGGGCCGGAGAAGCCACCACAATGTTGCACGACGGGCAACTCATAACCGTAGACGGCTCGCACGGCAAGGTTTACGCCGGCAAGGTATCTCGCAGCGTACACGGCCCATCCGTCGCTTCAATAGTGAAAGAGATAATCAAAACGCGCACTCGCGTTTATGTAAACTTGGCACAGCCCGAATTGGCCGACAAGGTGGCCGCCCGCAACGTGGACGGGGTCGGCCTGCTGCGCGCCGAGTTCATCGTGAGCCAGATCGGTGTCCATCCCCTATATATGATCAAACACAACCGGCAGGAAGAGTATATACAGAAGATGTATGATGGCATCCTGCCTTTTGCCAAGGCTTTCTCGCCCCGTCCAGTGGTCTACCGGACCACCGATTTCAAGACCAACGAATACAAAGAGCTTATCGGTGGCGCAGAATTCGAAGAAGTTGAAGAGAATCCCATGCTTGGCTACCGTGGCGCCTCCCGTTATATCACGGACAAAGAGAGTTTCCGCATGGAAATCGAGGCCATTAAGCGTGTGCGCAAGGACTATAAGAACCTCTGGGTGATGATTCCATTCGTGCGTACCGTAAATGAGTTGGCCCAGACTAAAGCCCTCATGGAGGAATTCGGCCTCAAGCGTTCAGAAGACTTTAAACTCTGGATGATGACAGAGATTCCGGCCAATATCTTCATCATGGAAAAATTCCTGGCTGTAGGCATCGACGGAATCTCCATCGGATCCAACGACCTGACACAGCTTACACTTGGGATCGACCGCGACAGTTCCAAACTGGCTGAAACCTTCGACGAGCGCAATGACGCCGTGATGGTAGCCCTTGAGCGAGCCATCACCGTTTCAAAGAGCATGGGTGTAACGTCCTCCATTTGCGGGCAAGCGCCATCGGTGTACCCAGAACTTACCGAAAAACTGGTGGCATGGGGCATAACTTCAGTATCCGTCAGCCCTGATATGATTGGGACTACACGAGCAATAATCGCACGCGCCGAGGCCAAGCTCCAAGCTAAATGATAGACCGGCTGAACGTCCGGCAACATAGCGAAGACAGGGAAAACAGCCTGTCGATTTATGCGGTGAAGAGTAGTTCTTCACGCGGAAGAGAGCGTGAAGAAGATTCTTGCCCCATACGCACCGCGTTTCAACGCGACCGCGATCGTATAATGCACACCAACGCATTCAGGCGGCTTAAACACAAGACACAGGTCTTTATCGCGCCTCTTGGTGATCATTACGTAACCCGGTTGACTCACACACTCGAAGTTTCCCAGGTGGCGCGCACTATTGCTCGCGCACTCGACCTCAACGAGGACCTCGCCGAAGCCATCAGCCTCGGGCACGACCTAGGACATACTCCTTTCGGCCACATCGGAGAGGATGTCCTTAACGAATTATATTATGGGGGTTTTAGGCATAACGAGCAAAGCCTTCGAGTAGTTTCCCTTCTGGAGAAAAACGGCCTCGGACTGAACCTCACCTGGGAGGTACGCGACGGAATCCTTAACCATTCCAAAGGGGAAAAAAGCCTGTTCAGTTCCGATTGGGGCCGAAGCAATTCCTATGAGGCGGAAGTGGTCAAGATTTCCGATGCTATCGCCTATATCAACCACGATATCGGAGATGCGATCAGGGCTGGAATAATTTCCGAAAACGACCTGCCCCGCGATTCGTCGGAATTACTCGGGGATTCACACGCAAAACGTGTAAATACGATGGTAAGGGATATAGTAGAAAATTCGTGGGCGGTTTCCGGAAGAGTCGAAACGTCGAGGCGCCCTGAGATTGCGATGAGTACAGAAATCGGATGGGCGACCGACCGGCTGCGCAATTTTATGTTCGAGAAAGTTTATAAAGTCCTTTCCGATAATGCTGTCGCCCAAAATGCTCGAGATGTTGTGAGAGGCCTTTACGAATATCTGGTTATACATGAGGACATTCTTCCTACTGAATATCTGAGTTACAGCGAAGAAACAGAGCGGCGCGTAGTCGATTATATCGCCGGAATGACCGACCGGTACGCTCTCGACCTGGCTCGTGACTTTGGTTTACAGGCATAATTTCATCCGACGGTCGTATTAACTTACTAACGGTTGGCGCACCTAAATGGTCTCGCGATCGAAATAAAATATTTGAACCAGGGATAATAGGGTTTTTTTGAAACTACGAAGGGTATTATCAACACTCTGATGAGCGTCATAGAAGAAGTAAAACAGAAAACGGATATCGTGGAAGTCATAGGGCAATATACGCCTCTGACCAAAAGCGGAAAAACATTCCGCGGGCTATGCCCGTTCCATAGTGAAAAACACGGTTCTTTTTTTGTTTATCCGGACCAGCAAAGCTGGCACTGTTTCGGGGCGTGCGGCACCGGAGGGGACGTTTTTTCTTTTATCATGAAAAAGGATGGCGTCGGTTTCGGAGACGCTCTTCGGCTCATGGCAGAAAAATGCGGAGTGACGATCCCGCAAAATGCGCTGGCAGAGAAAGCCAGAGAAAAACATGACCGGCTATACCTGGCTAACGAGGCGACTGCGGACTATTACCATCAACTCCTGCTCAGGTCACCGGAAGCCCAGACCGTACGAGATTACCTCTCAAAACGCGAGGTCAACGCCCAATCTATAGAAGATTTCAAACTCGGATACAGTCCCTCCGCCTGGGATGGGTTACAAAAACACCTGATCGAAAGAGGCTTCACCAATGAAGAGTTGCTGGAAGCAGGGCTCATAAGCGAAAGCGATAATAATAAAATGAAGCATGATCGGTTCCGACACCGTTTGATGTTTCCCATCGACGACGTACGCGGACGGATCATCGGTTTCGGAGGCCGGGCACTAGACGACAACCAACAGCCAAAGTACCTGAATTCCCCCCAAACGCCGCTTTTCGATAAAAGCGCCAATTTGTACGGGCTCGATCTTGCTAAGGACGCCATGCGAAAAGAAGGACGCGCTGTGATCGTCGAGGGCTACATGGACGTAATCCTGCCGCACCAGCACGGGTACAAAAACATCATCGCTTCGATGGGCACCGCCATCGGAGAAAATCATGTCGCTATCTTGAAAAAGCTTACCAAAAACCTTGTTTTGGCGCTAGATCCCGATAGTGCGGGGGAAGAAGCCACTTTACGCTCAGTCGGTCTGGAAAACAGCCTCGGAGCCGAAATCCGTGTTGCAATCTTGCCTGAAGGCCAGGACCCAGATGAGATTGTAATAAAAGATCCTCAGAAATGGCACGATCTCATCAACACATCTATCCCGATACTGGATTATTCATTCGAAAAAGCGTCAACGGGGTTGGATCTCAAGTCTTCGCTGGGTAAAACATCTGCTATTGAAGCCCTGATGCCCATCGTAAGCCAGATAAAGGATGTCGTACGCCAGACATATTATGCGGATAAACTCGCTGCCCTGGTCGGACAGGCTCCCCGAAAAATAGAGCTATTGTTACAGAATAACAAGACCGCGAGATTTGCTAAAAAATCTCAGGCGGAAATCGCAAAAGCCTCTGTGTCCAATCCACTGGAGGAATTCTGTCTGGCAGTCATTCTTAAAAATCCAGGTCTAAAGAACCAGTACGCCGAATTACTGCCGGAATATTTTGACTGCTCAGAAAACCGTGAGGTATATAATGTAATTAGGAGTTGCCAGGATACGTCTCAGGTTAAGACTCTTCTGGACAGCAGTCTTCTAGAACATTTCGAGCGTATCATGGGAAAAAAACTGATCGAAAACAAAATGGAAGCCAAATTGGCCGATGCGGTATTGAGGCTTCGCGAGGAATACCTCAAACGGCTGGCAGGCAATCGCGCAGACACACTTGCAATTGAAGAAGGCAAACAGCTTAAAGAATTATTTGTGAATAAAGAACACCTGGGTGAACAAAAGAGGAGACAAAAGTGAGTCCCAAGAAAAAATTGGATAAACCGATTGAGGAAGAAGCCGCTGAAATAAAGGCGGTCGCCAAGAAGGCGGGCGAAGAAGCGGAAGAGGAAGTTGAAGAGGAACCTCTTAAAGAAGAGATAGACGAAGAAGAGCTCCCCACCAAGGAAGCCCTTGAGGAAGTCGAGGTCCCGGCACCCGACCTTTCCATCCCCATCGAACAATTCGAAGAACCAGGAGTCGTGGACGATCCTGTTCGAATGTATCTGCACGAGATCGGAAGGGTGCCACTGCTGACGGCTGATGATGAAAAGAGCCTCGCGCAGAAGATGGAAAAGGGCAAGCGTGTCGACGAAATTCGTTCGTTCTTGCGTAAAAAACTGGGCAGGGACCCATCAACCACTGAAATAATGCAGGCCATGTTAAAAGAAATCGGGCAGGCTGCCCCACTGGTTCATGCATTACAAAAAGAACTTGGCCTCAAACACGCTACGGGTTTCAAAAAAGCCGTCTTTGCTCCGCAGATCCGACAGGCTATCGATAACGAGATTAATCAGAACCTGACAATGGCGCTCGCCCAAGCGCTTAATCGGCCTGTAGCAGACATTGAGCAAATATTGATAAACCTGTCGTTAAACTCGAGCCTCCTGCCACACGAAGTGATCGACCAAATCGATGCCGAAGAAGTTCTCGATGGCGTGGAAACACTCTCCGAAGATGAGAAATTCATCAAGGCCATACAGGCTCACGAAAAAAAGTTCACGCACTACCTGGAAGCCATGCGCATCGAAGCACAAAAGGCACAAAAACATCTTATCGAGGCGAACCTCCGGCTGGTCGTGAGCGTAGCAAAGAAACACATAGGCCGAGGGATGCCCTTGCTGGACCTCCTCCAGGAGGGCAACATTGGGCTTATTAGGGCAGTAGAAAAGTTTGACTACCATCGCGGATTTAAATTTTCTACCTATGCCACATGGTGGATACGCCAGGCTATCACAAGGGCCATTGCAGACCAGGCACGGACTATCCGTATCCCTGTTCATATGGTTGAGACTATCAACAAGCTATTGAGTGTGAGCCGACAACTCTCCCAGGAACATGGCCGCGAACCCACCCCGAAAGAAATCGGCGACATCATGGAGATGTCGCCCGACCGTGTTCGGGAAATAATCAAGGTTTCGCAACTCCCCATTTCACTGGAGTCACCCATAGGGGAAGAAGAAGATAGCCATCTCGGCGATTTTATCGAGGACCAAAACGCCATGGCACCTCCAGATGCTGCGTCAAGACAGTTACTAAAGGAACAAATTGATGGAGTGCTTTCGAGTTTGACCCCCCGCGAAAGACGAGTCCTGCAGTTGCGTTTTGGACTCGAAGACGGGCGTAGCCGCACTCTTGAGGAAGTGGGCAAAGAATTCAATGTCACTCGTGAACGTATCCGTCAGATCGAAGCCAAGGCGCTTCGGAAACTACGGCATCCTACACGCAGCAGAAAACTCAAAGACTACCTGGAATAGAAAAAAGGAAAAGCGCGGGAAATCCCGCGCTTTTCCTTTTTATGCCAGATTAGTGGACCGTTATAATAATTTAACGTTTTCGGTATTTGCTGTGGTGACAGGCTAACCCTTTATTTGGAGACAGGGGGAGGGCTTCGACCACACTCACAGCCCTGGTCCCCAGTAACTTCCCATCCATACCGTGCACAGCCGCTTCGCCTTGCGATTTGAGGGCCATTTCTACATACGCATAAGCCCTTGGTTGGCGACTGCCTATGTAAGCGTCGCTCATAACGCTGACAGAAATGACTTCGCCAAAGATACCGAAAGCCACTCTGATCTCGGATTCAGTCACAGCTGGTGAGAGGTTTCCAACATAGAGGTACGTTCTGGCGGGCTTGGGAGAATAACCTGTTGTTTGTTGTTCCAACAACTTCTTTGCCTCCTATCACCGGCTCGGCGAGTGGTACCGGCGCTCCCCGCAAAAGACAACGGGGGGCTGGATAAATCCAGCCCCCCGTGTTTTCACCAGACCAAGTGCTGGTTTAGCGCTTTACTTTGCGATAGCAGTCGCTGCAATAGACCGGTTTGCCATTGCGAGGTTCGAAAGGAACCTGCGTGGCTTTACCGCAATCCGAGCAAGTCGCGGGGAACATCTGGCGTGTAGTGTAGCTGCTGCTATTGCTATTGCCGCCGCTGTAGCTATTGCCACTATAACCGCCGGTGCTGGTCCCGCGTTCCGCTTTCCTGGCATCGCGACACGTTGGGCAGCGCTTGGGCTCATTGGTATAACCCTTGGACTGGAAGAATTCCTGGTCCTGAACACTGAACGTGAACGTGGCTCCGCAATCGGAACATTGAAGTGATTTGTCTTGAAAACTCATTTGGATGACCTCCTCTCTTTAATAACTAGTTAGAGTTTGGGTCATCCAATAATGGAGGAAAGATCCGGGGGATACCCGAAGACTTAGTAACCTAAACTTAAACTTAATACCATTATACTACACAAGGCCAAATAAAACAAACGCGTTCGGTCTTTTGGTGCTTTGTAAATTTCAAGCAGGTGTAAGGGTCCAGTACATATTGGATTTTCGGGGGTTGGTGATGAAATTATCCACATAGTAGCGCAAAGGGGAAGATTTTCCAATGCCCCGGTGAGGCTTTTCAGTGTTGTACCAGATTAGATATTTCATAAGC
>CAIMVG010000013.1 GCA_903844845.1 uncultured Dehalococcoidia bacterium
ACCGTCTGCTTATGAAATATCTAATCTGGTACAACACTGAAAAGCCTCACCGGGGCATTGGAAAATCTTCCCCTTTGCGCTACTATGTGGATAATTTCATCACCAACCCCCGGAAATCCCATATGTACTGGACCCTTACAACGTATTGATTTCCGGCGTTTCTTCTGGTATAATTAGTGCAATAAATAGGTTTCCCGCACCTTTAAGTCAGTCCCGAGAGGCTGGCAAGGGAGATGAGGAATAGTAACTCGCACCTCTTGCCGGCAAAAGTTGGTAAGAGGTTTTTTTATGCCCTCAAAAGTGGTTATAACCTCAGACGAGATGCGCCGCTCCATCGCGCGCATGGCTCACGAAATAGTGGAACGCAATAAATCCACTGAGAACCTCTTGCTCGTCGGGATGCGGACGCGGGGGGTCCCTCTTGCCAAACGTCTTGCTGCCAATATCGCCACCTTCGAGAAAATCCCTGTCACGGTCGGAGCTCTGGATTTCACTCTTTACCGTGATGATCTCAACCAGAGACAGCCCTCAGTCAAAGGGACAGATATACCCGGCACCATCGACGGAAAAGCTGTTGTTCTGGTAGATGACGTGCTCTTCACCGGGAGGTCTGCCCGCGCAGCCATGGACGCTCTCATCGACCTGGGGCGGCCCGAAGTCATTCAACTTGCAGTTCTGGTAGACAGGGGACACAGGGAATTACCTATCCGCGCTGACTACGTCGGGAAAAACATTCCTTCTTCCAAAGACGAAGATGTTCAGGTAAAGCTCGCCGAAACCGACGGCATGGATGAGGTACGGGTAGCCAGCCAGGAATAGGATAAATGATTCGTTCGGAGCAGATCGAACCTTGTGCAGCAGCGGAACACTCCGGTGCGTGGGCCCGTCGCCATGTACTCGATATAGAAGATTTCAGCGTACCGGAAATCGAATTGGTCATGCAGACCACTTCTGCCATGAAAGAAATCCTCTCGCGCCCGTTAAAGAAAGTTCCTGCGCTTAGGGGCAAGACGGTGGTAACTCTCTTTTATGAGGCCAGCACCCGCACCAGGGGTTCTTTCGAGATGGCCGCCAAGCATCTCTCCGCCGACGTGGTCAACATGACCGCCCAAGCGTCTTCCGTTACAAAGGGTGAGAGCCTGATCAACACACTCAATACGATAGAAGCCATCGGGGCAGACATCATAATCATGCGCCATCCGCTTTCCGGCGCACATTATTGTGCCGCCCCTCACGTGAAAGCCAATCTAGTGAACGCCGGGGACGGCTGGCATGCGCACCCCACCCAGGCACTGTTGGACCTGTACACTATCCTGAATCGAAAAGGCCGGATCGCCGGGCTTAAAGTTGTCATCGTAGGGGATGTCAAGCATTCGCGGGTAGCTCATTCGAATATATGGTGCCTCACAAAAATGGGAGCGAACGTGGTGGTATGCGGCCCGCCGACTCTTTTGCCCGAAGGGCTAAAAACTGCTCAATTGCTATTCCCCGGTATAGGGGTTGAAACAAATATCGAAAAAGCCGTTAAAGATGCCGACGTGGTTATGGAACTCCGCCTGCAAAAAGAACGGATGCAGAGCGGGTTGCTGCCAGGCTTGAGGGATTTTATCGCGGGTTACCAACTCGACAGCAAGAGGCTGGCACTCACAAAACCCGATTCGATCGTGATGCACCCCGGTCCGGTAAACGAGGACGTCGAACTTGCTGCTGATGTCCTGCACGGCGGGCGGTCAGTCGTCAATGACCAGGTGACTAACGGTGTGGCCGTCCGAATGGCGATTCTTTATCTTCTGGCGGGGAGCAGAGAACAATGAAAGATTTGATTGTCAAAAACGGGCGAATAATCGATCCCGCCAATAATTTTGATGCCGTCGGAGACATTCTGGTCCGGGACGGGGTCGTCAAACAGGTTGGAACAACCGTCTCTGCCGGACCGGGTTCCGAAATCATCGATGCGCGCGGCAAAGTCGTTTGCCCCGGTTTTGTTGATTTGCATTGTCACCTGAGGCAGCCGGGATATGAAGCCAAGGAGACGATTGCAACGGGCACCAGGGCCGCGGCAAAGGGCGGATTTACCACTATATGCTGTATGCCCAATACCAACCCCCCGCTTGATAACCTGCCTCTAGTTGAATTCGTGAAATCCCTTGCGGAAAAAGAAGGGGCTATTCGCGTTCTTCCTATCGGTTGCATCACCAGAGGGAGAAAAGGGGAAGAACTTTCCGACATGGCGGAAATGTCAGGCGCGGGCGTTATCGGCTTCAGCGATGACGGAAATTATGTTAAAAACGCGCGCCTTATGAAATGCGCCATGGAGTATAGTCAGCCGCTGGGCCTGCCCATCATCGAACATTGCGAAGACCCGGATCTGGCGATAGACGGCCAGATGAATGAAGGAATCATAGCTACACGACTGGGATTGTGCGGGATTCCAAATGCAGCCGAAGAAGTAGCGGTTGCTCGTGATATCCTTCTGGCACAACTTACCGGCGCGCATTTGCATATCGCGCATCTCAGTACGAAAGGATCTGTCGAACTTTTAAGATGGGCCAAGCAACGCGATATACGCGTCACGGGAGAGGTTGCACCCCACCACCTGACCCTGACCGAAGAGCGTGTGCTGGGCTACAACACCGCCGCGAAAGTCAACCCGCCACTCCGCACCAAAACCGACATCGAAGCCTTGATCGATGGGCTCAACGACGGGACTATAGATATAATCGCCACCGACCACGCCCCGCATTCTTTAAATGACAAGCTTTGCGAATTCGGAGCGGCGGCCAGCGGTATTTCCGGTTTTGAAACAATGCTTGGCAGTTTGATGAATCTGGTGGCCACCGGCAAGATCACCCTTCCCCTGCTGATCGCAAAATTGACTTCCGGGCCCGGCAGGTTATTAGGAGGACGATTCGGCTCTCTGACACCGGGGGCAACAGCAGACATCACCATATTCGATCCTGGGGCCGAATGGACGGTGGACTCAGGCAAGTTCATCTCAAAAGGGAAGAACACCCCTCTCCAGGGCGAAACGCTTAAAGGCAAGGTGATTTTAACTGTTTTCGGGGGCGCTGTGGTATTCACAGACGATGTGAAAACACCCTGACGGGGTGATTTGGCTCCCGAAACGGACGAATAAATGGGAAAAAGGTAATAAAGAAGATGACAAAACGAGCGATTTTACTTCTCGCGGACGGCTCGATATATGAAGGCCGGAGTTTCGGCGCTGATACCGATGCCTGCGGGGAGGTCGTTTTCAATACTTCGATGACAGGATACCAGGAGATGCTGACCGATCCCTCTTATGCGGGCCAGATAGTCATTCCAACATATCCCCTGGTCGGCAATTACGGCATCAACGAGTGCGATGTAGAATCCGGGCGGATCCAGGTCCGCGGGTTTGCGGTGAGGGAAGACTGCGCGGAACCAAGCCATTATCTCAACCGCGAAACCCTCGATGACTATCTGCGAAAAGAAGGTGTGCCGGGCATATCCGGCCTCGACACACGCTGCATCACCCGTAAACTCCGGAATTACGGCGTCATGATGGGGGTGCTCACATCCACCCGGACGCCACAAGAGGCGTTCGAGATGCTCCAGGCTGTTCCGGATTACGGTAAAACCGATTTCGTGAAAGAGGTTTCAACAGTGGAACCATTCCGCTTCAGGCCGGAAGACGGCGAAGGGCATAGAAACGTTGTAGTGGTAGATTACGGCTGTAAATACAATATCATGAGGATCTTGCGCAACGCAAGCTGCAACGTTACGGTGGTTCCCTGTACTGCCACTTCCAAAGACATCCTGTCATATCGCCCCGATGGCATTGTGCTTTCACCGGGGCCGGGCAATCCGGAACTGCTGGATTATGCCGTTTACAATATCAGGGGATTACTCGGCTATAAACCCATCATGGGTATCTGCCTGGGCAACCAGCTTATCGCCCGTGCTTTCGGCGGAAAGAATTTCAAACTCAAATTCGGCCATCGGGGAGGCAATCATCCGGTGAAAGACCTCGAATCGGGCAGGGTTTATATCACGGCGCAAAACCACGGCTACGCGGTCGACCCCGACGGTATCAAAGACGGGCTGGAAGTCAGCCATGTAAACCTGAATGACGGCACGGTGGAAGGATTGCGCCACAAAAACCTGCCGATATTCACTATCCAGTACCATTCCGAGGCCTCGCCCGGACCGTTAGACAGCACATATCTCTTCGACAGATTTATCGATTCATTGGACGACGGCAAAAAAGGGGCATGATGACAATCTCATCGAAAATTTCGGTCTCAATTATTGGAGGCGTAATGCAGGCGGAAGGAAATTGAATTGACCACCAAACCTAAAAAAGTGCTAATCATCGGTTCCGGGCCCATCATCATCGGGCAGGCGGCGGAATTTGACTATGCTGGAACACAGGCATGCAAAGCGATGCGGGAAGAGGGTGTGACTTCGGTACTGGTCAATTCCAACCCGGCCACCATCATGACCGATGAAAATATTGCCGATATCGTCTATATCGAACCCCTGACAGTTGAAGTACTGACCCGCATCATCGAGCATGAGAGGCCTGACGGCCTTCTGCCGACCCTCGGAGGCCAGACCGGGCTCAACCTGGCTGTCGCCCTTGCAGATGCCGGGGTACTTGAAAAATACGATGTTCGTACTCTGGGCACGTCAATCGAGACGATCCGCACCGCCGAAGACCGCGAACTCTTCAAGGAACTGCTGCTCCAAATCGGGGAACCCGTCCCGCCGTCCGCAACGGTGACCACGATTGAAGAAGCAAGAAAAATCGCGCATGAAATAGGGCTTCCTGTGGTCATTCGCCCATCGTTCACCCTCGGGGGAACGGGTGGGGGAATGGCCCACACCTGGGACCAACTCGAAAACATCGCTTCGGGCGGCCTCATGGCAAGCCCGACGCACCAGGTACTCGTCGAACGTTCGGTCGGCGGCTGGAAAGAGATAGAGTATGAAGTCATGCGCGACTCAGCCGACAACTGCATAACCGTATGCAATATGGAAAATTTCGATCCCGTGGGCATACACACCGGCGACAGCATTGTTGTGGCGCCCTCTCAGACGCTGACGAACAAAGAATATCAGATGCTGCGCTCGGCTTCTCTCAAGATTATCCGAGCATTGAAAATCGAGGGCGGCTGCAATATACAATTTGCCCTTAATCCCTCAAGCTCCGAATATGTCGTCATAGAGGTTAACCCGCGTGTCAGCCGCTCTTCAGCCCTAGCGAGCAAGGCTACCGGCTATCCCATCGCGCGGGTGGCGTCTAAAATCGCCGTCGGTAAAAGGCTTGATGAAATAACCAATGCAGTTACCGGAAAAACACTGGCCTCTTTTGAGCCCGCGCTGGATTATATCGTCGTCAAAATTCCCAGATGGCCGTTCGATAAATTCGCGTCCGGGGACAGGCTGCTGGGGACGCAGATGAAAGCCACCGGCGAGGTTATGGCGATTGACCGTACGTTTGAAGCCGCGTTACAGAAAGCCGTCCGCTCTCTCGAATTCGGGAAGAAAACACTGCTTTGGGAAGACGCAAGGTGGGAACTCGGCGATAACAGGGAAAACTATCCTATGGAACCCACCGACCTGAGACTTTGGGGGGTAATGGCGTCACTGCGACGCGGTATGACGCCGCAGGCGATAACCGACCGCACCAGGATTGATCTATGGTTCCTGGATAAGATGCGTAATATCGTCAATATGGAAAAACGGCTACTTTCCGAGACACTCGATCCGGAGTTGATGCTGACAGCTAAACGCTGCGGTTTCAGCGATGTGATGATAGGAACTTTAGCCGACCGCCTTCCCGAACAGGTGCGCCAGCTGCGCATCGACTGGAACATCAAACCCGTATACAAAATGGTCGACACTTGCGCTGCGGAATTCGATGCCGCCACCCCTTATTTTTACAGTACATACGAAAGCGAAAATGAAGCGCTCCCGTTACCCGGGAAAAAAGCTGTGGTCATCGGAAGCGGTCCTATCCGCATCGCCCAGGGCATCGAGTTTGACTACTGCTCGGTCCACTCATCTTGGGCTCTCCAGCAGGCTGGTTACAAAAGTATCATGGCCAACTCCAATCCCGAAACCGTATCGACGGATTTCGACACATCCGACAGGCTGTATTTTGAAGCACTCGATGCTGAAAGTTTACGTGACATCCTCGAAAATGAAGGAGCCGGCGAAAATTGCGGCGAAGTACCCTCCATAGTCCAGTTCGGCGGGCAAACAGCCATCAACCTGGCCGAGCCCCTTTCCCATTCGGGGATGCCGATCATCGGCTCGAGTTCCGAAACTATCGACCTGGCAGAGGACAGGGGACGGTTTGAAGCGTTCCTCTCCGGCCTCGGCATCCCCCAAGCTCCCGGGGGGGCCGTCACCAACATCGAAGAAGCCTTGAAAGTTGCAGACCTTATAGGGTACCCGGTTGTCGTGCGGCCCAGTTATGTGCTTGGCGGACGCGCGATGGAAATTGTTCACGAGGCCGGGGAACTCGTACGCTACATGAAAGCCGCCTCTGAACTGGACACCGGCCACCGCATCCTGGTAGATAAGTACCTGCTGGGAAAAGAAGTTGAAATCGATGCGGTCGCTGACGGCAGTTCTGTTTTTATACCCGGGATCATGGAGCATATCGAACGTGCCGGGGTCCATTCAGGCGACAGCATGGCGGTGTATCCGGCTTTACGATTATCTGCGGAAGAAATCGAGACAATCGTCGATTACTCGGTGCGTATGGGGCTGGGGATGGGTATCAAAGGGCTCATGAACGTGCAGTTCGTGGTCGTCAGAGAAACGTCTTCCTCCAGAGTATACGTACTGGAACTCAATCCGCGGGCCAGCCGGACAATCCCCTTCATCTCGAAAGTAACAGGGGTCCCCATGGTGGATGTTGCCACCAAGGTCATGCTGGGCATCAGCCTCAAGGAACAGGGCTATGATACCGGATTGTTTCCTGCACGCAACCTCATCGCTATCAAGGCCCCGGTATTCTCCATGTCGAAACTTACTGGAGTCGACACATACCTCGGGCCTGAGATGAAATCCACGGGAGAGGTCATGGGCATAGACCATACCTTCGATGCCGCTCTTGGCAAGGCCTTGGTCGCGGCAGGGATGATGTTACCGCGGTCTGGAAAACTTCTGCTGAGCATTGCCGACCGTGATAAGGCTGAGGCGTTGCCGATAATCCGGAAGCTTTACAAAGCAGGATACAGTTTCTTCGCCACCGAAGGTACAGCCGCCATGATCGAAACCGCCGGGATGCCGGTGAAAACCATCACAAAAAAGCTGTCAGAAGGGCATCCCAACGTTATCGATGTAATCCGCGACGGCACGGTTGACGGAGTAGTCAACACGGTGACTGGAGGGAGAGTGCCACTGCGTGATGGATTCGAAATCAGGCGTGCCGCAGTAGAAAAACGCATCCCGTGTTTCACCTCTCTAGATACGGCCGGAGCGCTTTCCGACGTTGTAAATGACGGCAGCCGCACTTTCAACGTTAAGCCGCTTACCGAATACCGGAACGCCGGGAAGGTAGAAGGCTAAAATGATGGCTATCGTGTCAGGACCGGGCACCCCCCCAACACAATCAAAGGCAGAAGTGTTATCGTGCAATCCGGTGACGGCAGGGACTTATCTTCTCAGGGTCAACGCTCCGGCGGTCGCAGCCGCCGCCAGGCCGGGTCAGTTTACGATGGTGAAATGCGGGGGCGACGCTTTTCTCAGGCGCCCTCTAAGCATCCACCGGGTGAGTGAAACCGGGGCAGAAATAAGTTTCCTGTTCGCCGCGATTGGAAAAGGCACTGACTGGCTTTCGGCTTCCAAACCCGGTGACACACTGGACATCATCGGGCCGCTGGGCAACGGGTTCGATCTCCATGTTTCGTCAAGAGAGATTTTGCTTGTCGCCGGGGGATTGGGACTCGCCCCCCTTGTTTTTCTGGCAGAACGGGCGAGAAGAAATGGCATCCGGGTCAACCTGGCCTACGGCACTGCAAGCGACCAGCGTTACGATAAAAAATTGTTGCCCGAGGGCATAAGGCTTGTGGAGTTTACCGATGATGGCACCTGCGGTCGCAAGGGCTTCGTGACGGAGTGTGTCCCCGGCTTCATCGGCTCGGTAGACCAGGTATTTGTTTGCGGGCCCCTTCCGATGTATTTTGCTCTGTCGAAGCAGCAGAATCTAAAAGGGAAAGATATCCAGATTTCCCTTGAAACCCGCATGGCGTGCGGGCTGGGTGTATGTTACGCATGCAGCATCAAAACCGTCGACGGGCAGAAACAGGTATGCCATGACGGCCCCGTATTCCGCCTGGACGAGATCGTCTGGAATGAGATGGCAGGGATCTGATTCTCTGAGGGTTACCGGGTAGAGGTTTCCGGAGAAAAATTACTTCCCTTGTATCAACGAGAAAAATTCCGCCCTGGCTGCAGCTCGCTTCTGAAAAACCCCCCGCAAGGCCGATGTGATTACTGTCGAACCGGGTTTCTTGATGCCCCGCATAACCATGCACAGATGTTCAGCCTGGATAACCACCGCCACTCCGTCGGGCTTGAGACCGTCATTCACTGCATCGGCTATCTGTGTCGCCATGCGTTCCTGTATTTGCGGCCGCCTCGATATGCATTCCACAACCCTCGCCAGCTTGCTGATGCCCACCACCCTGCCCTCGGTATTGGGGATATACCCCAGGTGTACGACCCCGTAAAAAGGAAGCAGGTGGTGTTCGCACATGGAATAAAAAGGGATGTCTTTCAATATGACCAGTTCGCGGTGCCCCAATTCGTATCCGACTTTGAGTTCTTCCCTCGGGTCCTGCCTCATGCCCGAAAAAAGCTCCCCGTACATCTCTGCCACTCGGCGCGGAGTTTCGGCCAGGCCTTCCCTTTTGGGATCTTCCCCGAGGGCGACTATGATTTTAGCGACGGCTTCGCGGATAGCCTTTTCATCAAACAAGGAGATATCCCTGTTTACACTTGTCGGTGCGATTGAAATTTCTCATCCTGCGAATCAACCCCATCCCAAGGCTTTCTCTATCGAGAGCAGATCTGCCGGCAATTTCATAATATCAGGAGCGCTCTTTATTGCCGTATCCGGGTCTTTCAGGCCGTTTCCGGTAACGATGCAAACGATCTTGCTGCCGGAAAAATCTCTACCCTGTTTTGAAAGTTTGAGAAGGCCTGCAAGAGGGGCTGCGGACGCGGGTTCCCCGAACAGCCCGGCTTTCCGTGCCAGGAGGTGATAGGCGGACAGGATTTCTTCGTCGGTCACCATGTCGATGGTGCCCCCGGATTCATCCCTGGCTGCCGTCGCCTTTTGCCAGCTGGCTGGATTTCCTATACGGATCGCTGTGGCGATCGTCTCGGGTTTTTCTATCGGGTGCCCCAGAACTATGGGGGCTGCTCCGGCCGCCTGAAAACCCATCATCCTGGGTTTCCTGGAAGCCTTGCCGAGTTTATGATATTCAACAAAACCTTTCCAGTACGCGGTGATGTTACCCGCGTTGCCGACCGGGATAAAAACGAAGTCCGGAGCGTTGCCCAGGGTTTCGATAATTTCGAAAGCACCGGTCTTTTGCCCTTCGATGCGGTAAGGGTTGATAGAATTCACCAGCGTCACCGGGTATTTCTGAGTCAACTCCTTCACCATGTTGAGGGCCTGGTCGAAATTTCCCTGGATAGACACTATCCTTGCGCCGTGCATGATCGCCTGCGCGAGCTTTCCCAGGGCTATCTTGCCCTCAGGTATGATAATGATTGTTTCAAGGCCCTGGCTTGCGGCGTAGGCGGCCGCAGAGGCACTGGTATTGCCGGTCGAAGCGCACATCACAGATTTGCTGCCTTCTTCGACAGCTTTGGCAATCGCCATGATCATACCGCGGTCTTTGAAAGATCCGGTAGGATTACAGCCCTCAAGTTTGAAATACAGTTCCTTGCATCCGACGATATTTTCCAGTGCAGGGGCACGAACCAGCGGAGTATCGCCTTCTCCAAGCGAAAACATCGGGGTTTTATCGGTTATCGGAAGTAAGTCCCTGTATTTAAACAACAATCCCTGTTTAGACATTTAAACCTCGACTCGCACGAAATTATGCACTTCTTTAACTACCGGCAATTTCTTGAAATCGGCGAAGGCCGCCTGCATGGCTTCTTCACGCGCGGGATAGGTCATGATGACGATCTCAGCCGTCTGGTCTGAAGCGGTTTCTTTCTGGATGACCGATGCTATGCCTATGTTGTTGGCGCCAAGTGCATAAGCGATTTGGGCCAGCACGCCGGGCTGATCAGCGATACCCATACGGATATAATAGCGGGTAACAACCTGTGACATGGGTTTGATCGTCTTGATTTCCCCGGCTTGCCAGACCGGGCTGGTCCGCCCGGAGGCGAGAAATCGGGCGCATTCCACCACATCGGCTGCCACCGCGCTGGACGTGGGCAGGGCACCGGCCCCTTTGCCGGTGAAAGTGACTTGCCCTGTCAAATCGCCGTCGACGAGCACGGCATTGTATACCCCGTCGACCTTGGCAAGAAAACTATCTGCCGGAAGGAACACGGGATGGACGCGGACCTCAATTTCAGAACCGGTCTGCTTGGCGATGGCGAGGAGTTTAATGGCGAAACCCAGTTCACGGGCGTACTGGAAATCGCGCCTCGAAAGCCGGGAGATCCCCTCGTGGAAAACCTGTTCGGGGCGGACGCGGCTTCTAAATGCCAGTGTCGCCAGGATAGCGATCTTGTAAGAAGCATCGATGCCCTCGAGGTCATTCCTCGGGTTGGCCTCGGCGTAGCCGAGTTTCTGTGCTTGAGAAAGCGCAGTGGCAAACTCGGTGCCTTCTCGGGCCATCGTGCTGAGGATGAAATTGGTAGTACCGTTGATAATGGCGTAAATGCCGTTGATTTTGTTGGCGATAAGGTCGCGCTGAAACGGTGCGACCAGCGGTATCCCCCCGCCCACGGAGGCTTCGTATCGGATGCTGACCCCGTTCTGGGCAGCGAGTTCCAGAAGCTCTGCGCCGTGCTTGGCGATAACCTCTTTATTGGCCGTTACGACATGCTTCCCGGCTTTAAGTGCGCGTTTCTGGTACTCGAAAGCCGGATGTTCGCCGCCGATCACCTCAACTATTATGTCGAGTCCGGGCGTGTTGAAAAACTCATCTTCGTCGGTGGTCAGCAGAGAGGCTGGCATCGCGCGGGCCTGCGGCCTGTCCAGGTCACTTTCGATAACTTTTATCTTGCGCAATACCACCGGGCAACATGCATTTTCTGAAAGCATATTAGCTCTCTCGGTGAGTACGGTTGCTACCTGCCCGCCGATGACGCCGATGCCCATCAAACCAACGCCTATACTCTTGTTTTCCATAGAAGGTTTAGCCGCCAGCCTGGGTTGTAGCGAACGCTTTCTTGGCATCATCCAGGCTACTGGTGATCTTGTTTGCGCTGTCAGCCTGCAGGCCGGTCAGCCATGCATTGAAAGCCTTGTTGCTGAGTGAAGTTTTATCATCCGAGGTAAGGTCCTGGGTCACAGTGCTGAGTGATTTAAACAGCCAGTAACCGCCCTTGGTGGTAGCCGAGGTATCTTTGATCACCGTGCTGAAGGAGCCGACCGCGTTATCCGTACTGAAAGCGAACGCTTTGTAAACCGCAGTCGAATCCGACGTGATATACCCCAGGTCATCCTTCGCCGTGTCCGACCAGTTCTGGGAATACTGCTGGGCCAGGGTGGTGAAATCCTCGCCGTCGTCCAAACGTGCCTTTACCGATGAAGCCTCTTCCATGCTGCCGAGCAGCATGCTGGAGAGCCTTACCTGGGTGTTGTCTGTGTTCCGCTCGGTTATCTTCACAATCCAGTAGCCGACCGATTTCGTTTTTGACGTATCGTTGTAAGTGCCCCATGTTCCAACAGCCTGGCTGAAAATCGCGGCATCGAGCCCCGTCGTGTCCACTGTGTAATCGAAAACGCCGCTGGCATGCGAACCAAGGGCTCCGCTGTCTCCCTGGGTAGTCGACTCAAGCGAATTATTTTTGGCGAGTTGCCCGAAATCCGCCCCGGCATCTACCTGGGCTTTGACAGAATCCAGCTGGTCTTGGCTTTCGACGAACATGGCGAGAACATCCCTCTGCTCCCCGGAAGTTGGGATTTTAGGCCCAAAATAGTCGCTCAGTAATTTTTCCCTGATGAGTTGCCCCCTTATGATATCCCGGACAGCTTTGTTGCTCGTCAGTGAATTATCGGCTATCTGTTTGTTGACTTCAGCGTCGGTTATAGTCACACCGAGGCTGCCGCTGTTCTCCCGCATAAGTTCGATCTGTTCGATATTAGTGACAACCGGATCCAGGGCGTATTGTATGTACGCTGTCTGCCCGCCGATGAAATACTCGATCGCGTCAACATAGTAGCTCATGCTGAACTTCTGTCCGTTCACTTCGATGACGGTTTCCTGCAGGGGCTTGTCGATCGGTATATATTGTTTGAAATACCAACCTGAAACGATCACCGCTACCACCGCAACGATTGTCACGACACCGCTGATAGCTATGATGCGCTGCCTGAGGGCCTGCTTCTGCCAGTGCGTGAGTTGTCTTTTTGTAAGCGGACGTTCTGCCTGAGTTTCTTTCTTTTTTGCCAAAATCTACCTGCCTTCCAGAATATTAGCGTGGAATTATGTTCTATTTTTTTCGATATCTGAGTTATTATAGATTTAAAACGCAACGTGTGCAATCTTGTGTAAGGGTCCAGTACATATTGGATTTTCGGGGGTTGGTGATGAAATTATCCACATAGTAGCGCAAAGGGGCAGATTTTCCAATGGACCTGTGAGGTTTTTCAGTGTTATACCAGATTAGATATTTCATAAGCAGACGGTTGAAAACATCAGTATCATCCAATGAATCAGTATTCCAATATGCGAATTGCTCCTGGACAGTCCTGTTGAATCGTTCGAG
>CAIMVG010000014.1 GCA_903844845.1 uncultured Dehalococcoidia bacterium
GAAGGAGATTTAGAAAATCCCTCTTTTGTCTCCCTTTTTCTAAGGGAGAGGGCACGCCTCCTCCAAATTCTGGATTCCCGGGTCTCGACGCCCGGGAATGACAACCCGGGGTTGGGGCTGGGGAAACGAGATTGCCGCGCTTCGCTCGCAATGACAAACTGAGGGCTCGGGAGCACTCGATCCGCCTGAGCGGACAGAGGAAATGGGGAAAGAGATTGCCACGTCGCTTCGCTCCTCGCAATGACAACCGGGTACAAGCGCTCGCAACAACACTGAGGGGGGATACAACAAACATGCCAGAACCAACCGAATGGTACAGCAACCTCGAAAAAGCCGTCGCGTCAGCGAAGGAACGCATTGGCCCCGCTGACTCCCGCGACTATCATTTCGACCGTTTCCTGAAACTCGCCCGCCGTGTCGATGAATTCGCGCCGACATGCTCCAGATGCAAAACGCTCCAGCCTGAAATGGACAAGATGCTGGCCGATATGTCTGTGAATGCCCCCCAGATCCCAATCAACCAGAAGAGGGCTTACCTGGGCAGGATGGAAACCATATATTCCCATCTCAAGAAAACGCACGGCCTCATCAGCGAAGGCCAGAATATGGGCCTCTGGCTGGCGATCGGAACAGCTATGGGAGTCGCGCTGGGCGCGGCCATTCAAAACCCGCTGATAGGCATACCCATCGGGTTGGCAGTCGGGTTCGTCACAGGTAACGTAATGGACGCCCGGGCCAAAAAAGAGGGCAAGATCATTTAAGCACGCCGATGAACATACCCATAAAATCCGGGGCGCTCATCCCCATCCTCATCATGTTGCCAAATATCCTCTGGATACTGCTTCCCCAGTCCGCGAAAAGCGATAAAGGCCCTGTACCCTTAGCCCTCAACATCGCAGAAAACATAGGCCGCGCTGCGATACTCATAATCCCGTTCTTCTATTCGCTCTCGTTCGATAAAAGGGTTTCAATCCCGGCATTGGCGATTGTCTGTCTTGCCCTGGCGTTCTACTACGCAGCATGGGCAAGGTACTTCGCGGGAGGACGGACCGCGGCCCTGATGGGAGCTTCCCTGGCCGGCCTCCCCCTTCCGCTGGCGGTGTCGCCGGCGATATTGCTGACAGCTTCAGCCTACCTCCTCGGTTCGTGGCCGATGCTGGCCGCGGCTGTATGGTTCGGAATTGCCCATATTTGGGTTTCGGCGCTAACGCTTTAAACAAAAATCGGGCCCCGGTTTCCCGGGGCCCGACCGATGCCAGGTTATTACGGATAAGTAACCAGCCTAGTAAGACGGAACGAATTTAGGCGAGCCAGGGGCAGGTATATTCGCTGAATTCGCCGGAAGAAAAATGCATTCAGTGAACGACAGCCAATCCTGCGTGCCGGCCAGGACTCCCCTGTCGGTACCCACGACGTCGATCTCGTCGCCGGGTTTCAGCGTCGCAACAGTCCCGCCCAACAACTCCTTGCACCGGATATTGCCGAGATTGAAAACGCCGTTTGCCGAATCGGTGAGCATATACTGGCTGATTTTAACATCTTTGAAAATGAAAGCCAGGTTATTGTATGCCTTGCTGGCCGTATCGACGTTGCCCCAGTCGGGTTCAAAATAAGCGCCCAGCAACTCGTCCTGACCGACCTCGATGCTGGCATAATAGGCCGTCGGAATATAAGGGAGCGACGCAATCGAAGCTTTGGAGCACCCAAAGCCGGCGAACGTGCCGGACATCACTACCAGCAATGCCAGCCCTACCGCCTTAAATTTCAAACCACTCATCTTTACCTCGCTAAATAAGTACCGCAATTAGTGTCATTTATAATAATACATGAATATAGCCAATTTTTACACTCAGAAGACGATGACCGTTCCGTTCCCGCCCATCGACTCTACGTCATGATAGCTGAAGGTGCCTGGAACGGTGAAAGTCTTGTCAAGGGGTATCCAGGCAATCACACCGCCCCAAAACTGGCCGTCATCGCCGTAGATAGCATGGTCCGAAAGATGGTCGGTCACCTGCCACTCCACGGTCGTCCCAACCGGGACCATGATGATGGGCGGCGCAAAATGGCCGTCTGCCAGGATCACCGTCGTCACCCCGCCCACGATAATCGGGTAAACCGCGGGGTCCGGGGGCACAAGCGGAGGCTTTGAAAAAACGTCAGTTGTAGCCGGCACAAGAAAAGTTGAGGCAGGAGCCGTGGCAACACCGGTGACAGTCGCCGGAGCAGCAGTCGTCGCGGGGACTGCCGAAGAAGTTGCTGTCGTATCAGGGGCAAGTACGGTTGTTGAAATAGCGATAGTTGAGTCTGTGATAGTGTTTCCAGTCGTAACGCAACCAGCAGCGGCCGATATGATAACGGCAACGAGAACCAATAATAGATTCAACCCTATCTTCACTTTTTTACCCTTCAACAACCCAGTGTTTTAACTTCCATTCTACTTTACAGGCGCCCGAGGCGGGGTTATGTAACAAAAATCACCAAGGACCAACGGTGAAAAAAACGCCCCGCCCCATTGCTCCAGATTACCGGGGCTACTGCTCGGGATGACAATTTTCGTTGGTACCGATTGGTACAGAATAGTCGGCAAATAGTCGGGAAACGGTGGAAATCGATCCCTCGAGCCTCGAGGACAAGCCCAAGGCTGGGATTATATGAGAGAATAAGAGGGAAACAGCAAAAACAAATCCCTCAACACGGACACTGGATTCCCGCCTTCGCGGGAATGACAAAAAGATCGTTCTGCAACATCCGTCCGGCCAGTCAAACGAGAGTGTTAATCTGGATTGCCGGGGCTCGACGCCCGGCAATGACAAGGTAAAATAGCAGTCATGAATCAATCATGCCTTTTTCTGGAGCAAGGCGGCATAGCTTATGGCCACTTTCGGCCGTTTCGACACCTCGAACCCGGCTGCCCCCGCCATGGCTATAGAGTCGTCGAAATTCCCTTTCTTTACATGTAACTTCGGTTCGATAAGATACAACATCCCGCCCGGCCTGGTGGCGGCTGCTATCTGGGCCAGGAACCGGGCGCGGTCCCTGACCTCGTGCACCATCCAAAAAGCCAGGGTGAAGTCGACCGGACCCGAAACCCCGAGTTCCCCCGGTTTGCTCAGGTGAAATTCCACGCGGTCTTCAACTTTGGCCCGCCGGGCATAATTTTGAACACCGTCCAGCATGGACTGCTGGATATCGACAGCGATGGCACGGCCATTTTTACCGACCATGCGGGCGAGCGGGATGGTGAAGATGCCCATGCCGGGACCGACATCCATCACGGTCCAGCCTTTTTTCACGTAAGGGCCAAGCATCTTTACCGGGTTGTGGATCAAGAGCCTCAGGGGGTTTTCAAAGCTGAAACAGAGCCAGCGGGGGCATGCCTCCAAAGGCGTCTCGGGGGCCGATATATCCTGTTCTTCCATATTCTTCTCCTCGGGCATAAACCTAGTTTAGCATAGCCTCCAACCCTGCAGACCCAGCAGCCCGCTATATGCTAGACTAAAAATATTCAGGCACAGGAGGGGGACATGGCCAAATCTTTCTGGAAAGGCGTCATCAGTTTCGGCATAGTAATCATCCCAGTCAGGATGTATGTAGCCACTCACATCAAACCTGTGAGCTTCCGCGTATTGCATAAGAAGTGCCTCACCCGCCCTCACGAAGAATGGTACTGCGAGAAAGACGACGAATATTTCACATCGGAAGATACCGTAAAAGGCTATGAATACGCCAAGGAACAGTTCGTAGTTATGGACGAAAACGATTTCGAAAAAGTGCCCGTGGCCACGGCCCACTCGGTCGATATCATGAGCTTCGTCGAAGCCTCGGAAGTCGACCCGGTCTACTATCAGAACAGCTACTACCTGGAACCGGAAGACATCGGCGCCAAACCTTATGCCCTGCTGCGCGAGGTACTCGTAAAAACAAAACGGGTCGGGATAGCCAAGGTGAGTTTCCAGAAACGCGAGCACCTGTGCACCCTGCGCCCCATCGGGAACGTCCTCGCGCTGCACACCATGTATTATCATGACGAGGTGCTGGCAACCGATGAACTCAAGGCCCCAAAACAGGCGGTGACCGCCGCTGAACTATCGCTGGCCGAGACTCTGGTGAAGGCGCTCGAAAAGCCCTTCACTCCCGATAAATACAAGGACGACTACCGGGATGCCCTTAAAAAAGTAGTCGACGCAAAGCTTAAAGGCGTGGAACTGAAGGAGACTAAAACCCCCAAGAGCGTGGAGAGCGTCGACCTTATGAAAGCACTGAGAGAAAGCCTGGAAACCGTCCGAAAACGGGAAAAAGTGGCGGTTTAAACCGCGCCTGCACGGTTTGAGAGAAACGGGAAGCCCGGCTCGCCGGGGACAAAATACACAGCTCGTTCCCCATGTTCCAGGGTTTTGACGCCGGCCAGGCAAGATGTTACTATACGCCATCCTATTCCGGGCGATATTAAGGGGAGACTATGGCTGTAATAACATCCCGGTCCATTTCGCCTTCCTGCAATGTCCCCAATGCACTTACCCTCCTCCGCATGGCCCTGGCAGGAGTGATAGCATGGTTATTATTCAGGCATACGGCAAACGGAACGATCGCAGCGGGCATCGTACTTATTATCGCATCCCTCACTGACACTCTTGACGGACTGGCCGCCCGCAGGCTGGGGCAGTCCACCCTTTTTGGTTCCCTGTTCGATATGACCGCCGACCAGCTTATGTTTATGCCCAGCCTCCTGCTGGCAATACGCGCCGGAGTGTTCGAGAGAGCAGACAATTTTATACCGCTTAACCCGTATCTTTACGCCGGACCGGCGCTGCTGGGCGGCGTATTCGTGCTTGGCGGTATCGGCACGTACCTTTGGAAAAGGCGTACGCGCTCGTTCGATTTCCCGACGCCGACGAAGGTCGCGAAGTATAATTTTCTTTTCTGGCTGAGCCCGCTTGTCATCGCCATCCTGGGGATCGGGCCGGGTTGGTTCCTGGCTGTTTTGATGTACCTTTCAATAATTTCAACCATCGCCACTTTCTATTCCTACCTCAAAAAAGGAAGCTACGTATTTACTGACTGAGACATCAAGCCTTCGGGGTCAGTTCGAGCCGGATCTCTCCCTTGAGTTCTTCGATTTTTATGCTGTAGCCCTTGCTTTCCGCAAGCCGGGTAATGTGCTCTTTGGCGGTATTACTGTCTGCCTTGACCAGAAGCTGCTCCGAGGGATGACCGGCCATCGCTTTTTGCACTCGGATAACCGGGATCGGGCAGGCGAAACCCATCACATCGACTTCAAACATAACCCCTCCTATCGACAGAATTTGGTATTGTATTACCCCGTAAAACGTACCCGGAACTATTGGCGCATGGCAAGAGGTTCAATCTCCTTGCAAAATCATTTACAAGGGAACTTCCCGATTGCAGTTACGCCTTAACAGGCTGACCTGTTTAGGTAAATATAATCTTTTCCCAACTGTAAAGTTGGAATTCCTTGTTGAAAATATCTACGCTTTTCAATGGGCCCTATGACCAATCAACCGATATTATATCGATTTTCGCCTTGATGTCAAAGTTTATTATTATCATGGTCATATATTATTTTTATCAATAATCATGCCGGAAGGAAAATCAACCAATGAAGGGAGCAAAAAGGAAACAGACTGACACAAATCTGCCTCCTTGTGCACGAAACAAAGAAAGTTATGTTAACAGGTTGGAGGCGGCCGGGCCACGGCAGGGGAATCTTCAACCAGTTTCTGCCCAGCGATAAAAGCTTCATCAGTCATCTCCGGATGGTCAAGCACCATCGCCCGGGCATCGACGTTCTGAAAAGCCACCATCCCCGCATACTTGATATCAAGAGTCGCGAAGAAAGCCTTTACGGTGGCCAGCGCCCCGTCAAAAAGATGCTCGCCTGTCCTGCCGCCTACGGTCACGAAAAGCCCTTTGCGTTCGCGGCTGCCGGCAAGGGGAGGGACCTTTAACAGGTACTTTTTGACCCAGAACGACTGCGCCCGGTCAACCATGGTTTTGACCTGAGAGGGAAGCCCCATAAAGTGTATCGGGGCCGCCAGAACAATCCGGTCAGCCTGTTCAATCTCTTTAATCACCTTCTGCATGTCATCGGTGAACATGCAGTTCCCGGAGCGCAAACAGGCATCGCAATGACTGCAAGCCAGGATGTTCAGGTTAGCGACATGGATAACCTCCGTTTCTGCGCCTTTGCTCGCTGCACCTTTGAGGGCCGCATCCATGAGGATGTCCGTGTTGCTGCAGAAACGCGGGCTACCGGCAATACCTAAAACCCGCACTTCGGTCCTCCCTCTGCGAGTTTCAATATCGCGGATTCCCTGTCCTGCATCTTTGACTGCTGAACGGGACCGTCATGGTCGTAGCCAAGGAGGTGCAGGACACCGTGGATCAACAAAATGGTGACTTCTTTTTTAATAGGGTGATTGTGTTCGGAGGCCTGTATCTCAGCCTGGGGAAAAGATATGATTACCTCGCCCAAATGGATGGCTTCACCCTCGGGAAACACGAAATCGGGAGTGCCCTCGGGGCTTTTTTCCCTCATGGCAAACGAGAGGACGTCTGTCGGGGTGTCTTCATCCATATACTCTTTGTGAAGTTCCCTTATCCGGTCTTGCCCGGTGATAAGGATGCCCATCTCCGCATCATCCTGCCCTTCCGAAAGAAGGGCCTGCTGGGCGACGCTTTCCAGCCAGTCCTGGTCTACGGAATCTTCAAATCCATCGTCGTAAAGAATATTAATTTCCATAAATCAAATAATAACATACACGGATGTCAGCTGACAGCCGTCGGCACTCAGCCGGATCGCCGGCCGGGCTGACATGCCCGAATGGCAGAAACAATTTTATGAACATCATAAATAATGTTGAATTCCATGTTATAATACCCTTCAGGGGTCATATGGTCCGGCATCAAATTTCGTAAATTTTTCTTGCTGATGAATAAGGAGGCATATGAGTAATATTAAAAAGATAACACTGTTCAGTTCTGGTCTTACTGGCTTATTAAGCCTGAGCATGATAATTTTCGTGGTGATATATGCTTTTGCAAATCATACAGTCATAAAAATTGGGTTATCCTGGCCGCTGATAATCCCGCTCCTTATCAGCGCCGCTGTCTTCATATGGGGATATTTTTCGCTAGACGAATAAGCATATTCATGCATCCCTGCCATTTACACTCTGCACTTAATATATAACAATAATATTTATCGCACCAATAAATTGTATTGACATCGTATGCTAAAATATAGATATAGGAATGAGTGCGTTTTTACAGACCGTTCTCCACCGGAGATACAGGGAGAGGAACGCCGAAGATACGAACTGCATGGCGGCGGAGGTGAAAATCGCAAATAAGATTTTAACATTACGAAGCAGTTGAAATATATTTCAAAAACATATCGGTTAACGATTAGCTTATAAAACATCATTCAAGGAGGGACCATGAAAAACAAGGTTGTCTGTTTATTGATGAGCGCGTTATTTATCTCCATCGCGGCGCTCAGCCCTCTCGGTTGCGCCAAGACAGTCACGACCAGCCTCACTTCTACGGTGACCAATACCGCTACCAAGAGCGTCACCACCACGGATACCGCCACCGTAAGCGTTACCACTGTTAAAACCCAAACTAATACCGCGACCGCCACCCAGAACATTACAACTACACAGAGTATCACCACCACCGCTTACTCCTTCGATCCAATCGTGGTGGACACGGCGGCAAAAGAAGTCAGCTTCTACGCCACAGTAAAGAAGTCCGAATCAGCTAACCAGGACCCGACCAAATTGGCTACCGGCGCTGCTTCATTGATCAACGAAAACACGGGAACCGCTTTAACCAGCGCGGCCATGAGCGCCGACGGCGGGGTCAATGCCGAAAAACTGAACAACGCCCTGATTCTAATCGGTGGGACTGACGGCAATAATGTGCATGTCGGCGATACCGGCAAGACCGCTACCGGCACTCCTTTCAAAGTCTACATAGAGATTAACGGCCAACGCAAGCTCATTGACGACGTTCTCAAGAGCTCCATGCCTGATGCCAAAGTCAATTACGTCCTGCTCGGCACGGTGAAAGACCAGTGGCAGCTCGGCTGCGGCTGTCTCATCTGCGGCCGCAGCGGACCCGGCACAGTGGTAGCCAACTCCGGTTATATGAACAGCGAACCGGCGATCGTCGGCACAACGCTCTACGACGGTCTGGTGAAAGCGGGACTCAAGATCGGCGATAGAGTAAAAATAATAATAAAACTCTGAACCCCTAGGCATTTGGGGGAGTTTTTGTTATCATTCCTTTCAAGCCGGTAAATGACCCCTGTCCGGCCCGAGATAGGTAGTTCTTCTACTCTAATCGGACCGGACAGTGATATTTTAAGATAAATCTATATCAGAGCGTTTCTACGGAGGGTGGGAGCACATGAAAAGAATCAAGGATTTTTTTACTAACTGGAAATGGACGCCGACCCGAGCCGGGTTGATAATCGGCGTATGTGTGCTCCTGTCATATTTTTATTACAGCTTAACTGGTTTTTGCGCGGGCTGATACGTCGGCAACACTCTATCGTGGATAGAGCATAAAACCACCAGCGATGCGGTCCTGTTCAAAGGCATCCCCGCAGTGTTCGCGACCCCGGTAATCGGCATGTTCATCGGGGCGTTTATTGCAGCCTGGAAGGCCAAAGAGCTCCGAATTAAAAAAGCCAACCCGAAATACCTGGTTTACGCCGTAGCAGGCGGCATCATGATCGGATTCGGCAATTTCCTGGGTGCCGGATGCCCTATACGGCACGGTATCGTAGGATTCGCAGGGCTCGCAATCGAGAGTTGGATCGCTTTCCCGGCAATGGTCATCGGTGTAATTATCGGAACAAAGCTGCTTATTAAATACCTGGCATAAAGGATAAATGACATGAACGCCATGAAGCCGTTTATTGGGTTAGGCCTCGGCCTCGTGATAGGCTACGTCGCACAACGCTCCAGGTATTGCATCATGGGGGCTTTCAGGGACCTGTTTCTTTTCAAGGACACCTACCTCTTCAAGGGATTCCTGGCCACCCTGGGCGTCTTTTCCCTGGTTTGGGTTTTCGGGGGTTACCGGCACGCCGCCTGAGGTTTGGTAGCTGACTCTGCAGGTCTGCAGAGTGCGGTGGGCGGGCTGATCATGGGTCTCGGCATGGCTCTCGCCGCGGGCTGTCCTTTCAGGCTGATGGTTCGGGCGGCCGAAGGGGAGCTGTCCGCCATCGGCGCCTTCGCGGGGGTCGTCATCGGGATAATCATATTTGCTCAAATGCTGCCCTGGCTGGCGCATGTGTTTGCCCCCTATACTTATCATGGGCCGCTAACGTTCCCCCAGCTTATTCACAGTCTTACGGGGGGATAGCATAGGGATGCCCGTTAACCAATAAAAGCAGGGTTTGTATAAAGAGTTTTTTTGGCCGGGGGAAGGTCCATAATGAAGTTTAAAAACAGCACAGATAAAACACGGACAAGAATCGTCCTGGCTTGCATCCTGTTTCTTGCTGCGACATCATCCTTCGCGAGCTGCGGGAACGTACCAAATACCGTAATGCCGCCCTCGTCAACCGAAGCCGCTCAATCACAAAACGAAATAGCCGGGACTTCGCCGATATTCGCCTACTGGCAGAAACAGTTTCCGAATGCCGTGTGGGATTCACTTGCAAAAGCAGACCTGAACAACGACGGCCGGGACGACCTGGTCATCGTTTACAACCAGGGCAAAGATACAGCCTTCTTCGTAGTTATCGAGGACCTGACGACGGGCTATCGTATTACAGACCCAACCCCTGCTCCGATCCAGGACCAGGTAATCAAGATCATGGACCTCAGCGGCTGGGCCCAGCATCAATTCGCTATTTCCGGACGGAAGGACGATGTTGTGGGGATGGCAATCTTCGTCATGGACAATCATAAAATCGTCATGATATATACCTCGGCATACGGAGATTGCTGCTAGGGCTGTTTAGAGAGCAGTCGCCCAGAGACCCTTCAACCAATATAACAAAAAAGCCGTCGTTACGGCTTTTTTGTTAAACTATCGATTTCGTGCAGGCTCGGATCAAATCTGTTGTCGTTATAAAGTAATAACCTGGTCTACGCCAACCTTGCCCAGAGCAGCATAAACATCGGGGAAGCATCCCATGGTAGCTTTGGAGATTAGCTGCTTGTCGATGCCACGGGCGAAACAGCATCGGTCGCAACCCATTACCATCATGCCTGTTTCCTCAGCAAGGTCGTTAATCCTCTCTCCCAGCGGATCTCCCGCCCGAATGATGAACGTATTATCAAAGAAAAATACCATCCCAACGACGGTGACACCGTGCTTCTTCTCTTCCATCTGGGGGATGATCATGTCGTGGAGAACATCAAAAGCGCGGTTGGTCATAAATATGTAGGCGATTTTCATGCTAAGAAACCTCCTTAAAATTTTGGCAGGATTATAACAACTATAAGAGTTGTTGTCAAGTTTAATCAATATTTCTTATATATGATAATGACATGCGCATATCGTTATGTCGTTCCGTCATCTACCATGCTTTCGTTCACCTGGCTTGCTAAAAATGCCCTGAATATCCCATCGATTTGACAACCATCGATAAGCATTGTTAATATTTTCCATGCTCGAAATGGTAGTCGCCGCCAAGGCAGTCGCGGATGCAACCCGAATGCGCATCCTCAACCTCCTGCTGCAAAAAGAGTGCTGTGTCTGCGAAGTGATGTACGCCATCAAAATCTCCCAACCCAGGGCATCACGAAGCCTCAAGGCCCTATTTGACGCCGGGTTCTTAAACATGCGCGAACAGGGCCCATACACCATATACAGCCTCAAGACGAGCCGGAAACCCCGCGTGCATTCTTCGATCATCGACGGGGTGAAATTACAGGCAGACAAGAACCCAGTTTTCGATAAGGACCTGGAACGGTTGAAATCGGCGCCACGCTACAACTGCAACACCATCGTCAAGGGCCATTACAAAAAACTCCCAGAAACTCCCCCCGTGGAAGCTACAGAACACGGTTGCTGTTAGACAAGCAATTGCCGAAACAAAAGTGGTAATACAAAATTCAACGAAATAAAGTAAGCGGGAACGGATCATGAATTGGTCTGCTGTCTGGCAAAGGGCTCTGGACTCTCTCCAGTCTTTTTATTCTCCCGGGATCATGGCAGGCCTGGCCACGGCCTTTTTGATCGCCGGGGCGCTCAACGTATTCGTGCCCAAGTCATTCGTCCTCAAATTTTTAGGGCCGCGTTCTAACCAATTCCTGGCCTACAGCCTGGCGATAGCCGCAGGGATAATACTCTCGGTTTGATCGTGCACCGCTATACCGCTGTTCAGCGGTATCAGGAAACGGGGCGCCGGACTCGGCCCCGCCATCGCCTTCCTGCTTTCGGCCCCTGCCCTAGACATCGTCCCGATAGTTCTTACGTTCCAGCTTTTCGGCCCCGTATTCGGTGCGGCCAGGCTTATCGCGATCATCGCTTTCGGCGTAATTATCGGCTTTGCCATGAGCACGCTGTTCCGCGAACGCCGGTCGAACGACGACCTCGAAGCCACGGCCCTGCCCGAGACCGAAGGCGGCAAACGCTGGTGGGTGCTGGCAGCATTTTTCGGTTTAATGCTCGCCCTTATGGTGTTCAGTCTCGACGCGCACTGGCTTACTGCCGGGATAATACTGATCATTTTCATCCCGTTCTTTGCAATCGCATTTTCATGGGATGACTTTCGTGTCTGGATAGAGGCCACTTACCAATTCGTCCGGTCCATCCTTCCCTGGATATTGATCGGGTCCCTCGGGGCCGCCATTATCGCCGGACTTGTTCCCAGCGGGCTGGTGTTCGACCTCACCGGCGGCAGTTCCGTACGGTCTTCCATGATATCTTCGTTTCTCGGCTCCCTTATGTATCTTTGCCCGCCGGCGGAAGTCATGGTCACCAGGGCCTTCGTGGAGCTGGGCATGGGGCTCGGCCCGGCACTGGCTTTCATTCTAACCGGCCCGGCGGTGTCGTTTCCGAGTATGATTATCCTGGTAAAAATAGTCGGTTGGAAGAAATCACTGGTTTACGTGGTGATGCTTTTCGTGCTGGCAACATTAACCGGGTTCACTTATGGAATGTTTTTCCCTAAAGGGGCATGAAACATGGTGACAATAAAAATATTCACTTCCACGCCTACCTGACCGTCTTGCGATTCGGAGGTTCCGAAGGCAAAGAGGGTTGCGGCAAAATTCCCCGCAGGGGAAATTGAAGTCGAAGTATATGAATCGCTTTCTCCCGAAGGCGAGAAGAACGGTGTGCTATTCACCCCGACTGTCATGGTGAATAAACGAGTAGTAGTCGCAGGCAGGGGAATTTCGGAAAAAGAACTAGAAAAATTCGTCCGGCAGGAAATTGGGAAATAACAGGCAACCAACTGTCAGCTACCAGTTAAGGCAACCCCCACCTTGGCCCTCTCCGTACAAACAAGGCAAGTAAAAGTATTTAAATTTGGACAATCCCCATTTTCTCTCACTGTTTCAAAGTGAGAGGCCCAACCCATCCCATGTTCTGGATCCCGGGTCACTGCCAGCATAACAGGTGGCAAAAATCGCGCAGGGCATTGCCATATCGCACCGCCCTGCGCAATGACAACACATGTAAGAAATCCTTAAAGTGGCCTTCAGCCACGCAGGAAACACGATAGTCGCCGACCACCCCGTATCATTTTCCTCACATCCGCATCTCCAAACATCCCATATACAATTTATATTGACAATCAATTATTTTTATGGTAATAATTTAACGTTTTCATTATCACTTTGTACATCAAACTAAATATATGGGCCGGAGGATGAGGGGACGTAGTAGGGATCATCAAATCTTATTCTATAGCTGCCCTCGTGGAACACAAGCTCGGTATCCCTTTTCTGCATTTTAAAACGGATTACCAGCAGTCTGATTAGAAACGCTGCGAACCCGCACGAAAACATTCATGGGAACAACGTAACAAACGGATCGGGGGCCAAAATTTGAACCAAGCAGAAGTGAACAAATGGAGTTTCGTTGGGAACGGTCTGGCGATGTTCAACTCGCCCTCCCAAGTGGTAAAGGCATATATATTGCTCCAGGCCGCAGGCATCGACGCCAAGGTCGTCACCCCGGATCCTAAACTTCGCCAAGGTTATTGCGTCCTTGGACTTGAAATAGATCTCACCCGGAGACAAGAGATAGAGGGACTGTTCGCCAGGCAAGAAGTGGATTGCAGCCGTATCGTAACAAAATAGCCTCTCACTTTTCCAGAGACCAACTGTGCTCTGTATAATATAGAGACGCAGTGAAGCAATTTCTCGAACAAAACTGAACAACCGACGCAATTATTCACAATGGAGGATATATGAGCAAAGTCGACGTTATTAAACTCGCCGACAAGATGAACCGGGCAGGTGTGCCCGGGGATTACGGGCCGCAGATGTCACGATTGCTGAGCCTCATCTGGAAAGAGGTAGCCAAAGGGAATCCCGTCACCACCAAACGGGCAGCCGCAATCGCCGCAAAGATTGGCGCACCCGCAAGCGAGTCCGAGGCGTTCCTCCAGAAAATGGCAGAAAAGGATGACGCTGGGAACATCATAGGGATCCTCGGCCTGTCACAGGATGAAAGTTGGGCACACGGGCTCACAGTTAACGGTGTGCCCCTGAGGTCATGGTGTGCGTGGGACCAGTTCTTCCTGGCGCAGGTACTCGGCCAGACGGTTTTCGGAGAATCGGAATCTCCCGTCTCGAACAAGAAAATCAGCATCACCATCACTCCTGAAGGAGTGAAAGCCTGCGAGCCGGCCGGGACCGTCATTTCAGTAGTGACACTCGACCCGGACAAATACGACAAGCGCAAGCTCGAAGAACTCTGGAGCGGCCTCTGATGCAAGATATATTATTTCGCCTCTCGTGAAGAGGCCAGGCAATGGGCAAAGGATAAAGAAGAGATCGCCATACTGACGCCCGATGAAGGTTTCGAACTGGGGAGACTGGCTTTCGCTAAATTGATCGCCGCAGGAAAAAGTCAGTAGAGGGGCTGCGTCATCATCGCAAAAATGTACTGCCGGCTTATTGCCGGCAGTACATTTTTCCATTTAAAGTTAGGCAGTGCGATTTGTTATCCGCTTGAACAACGGCTGATGGTTATACCGATAACCACGAATAAAACGATATAAACGATAACTCCCAGTATGATATATATGCGAGGTATGGGCCGCTTGACCGTCGGCGCAACCGTTTTCGCTGCCTGTTTCAGCGCTTCGGCCGAGGACAGGTCAACCGGGGTTATCTCACGCTCTTCAAATAATTTGCTGAAAATTTCGCGGAACCCTTTTTGCTGGCCCTTGGTAAATTCCCAGGCTGCGTCCAGTGCGTTAGCAGTCCAGCCTTTGACGTTAAGCCATATTTTCCGCAAAACAGCTCCGCCGGAATTACGGGCATAAGGATGGTGAGGCATGGATGGCGCGACGTCCATCATAGCGTTGGATATCGGCTCTCGGGATGACACAGGGCGGTACCTGAGTTCGACATGCGGCGGCGTGACGGGCGCAGGTTCTTCGGAAGGTCCAGTCTCCCGAAATTCTTCCGGCCTCGAGACGGGTTCGACATTCACCGGTTTCACGGGTTCTTTTCGGAGACCCTCTGACGAAGTTATCGCTTCCGGCTGAGCGCCGGTGAACTCCGGCATAACCGTGCTTTTTCCGCAGCGGGGGCAGTAGAGGGCTTCGGGAGGGAGTTTACGGCCGCAGGAGATGCAAAAACCGAAATCGCCCGGCGCACCGGTTTCAACCGGCTCAGCGGTAACAGCGCCGTGTTCTCCATTTACTGTCCGCTTGAGATCGGCAATTACGGGTTCCGCCGCTGCTGTGTATGACGATTCTTCCAAAGGAGGCTCGGCTTCCTCATCGACTTCAAAAGTCGTACGCACCGGCACAGGCTCAAGCACTGTTTCTTTCTCGAAAAACGGGGCGACGGGCCGTTCCGAAACAGGGATCACTTCCGCTTCATCCCTCTGAGTCACGATGTTCACGACAGGAGGGTTGCTCTCTACGGCTTGAGGCTCATTTTCAGGATTCACCGGCTCAACCGCCGGTTTTTCTTCAACAAACGCCTGCGGGATGACCCGGGAAGCGGGAACTTCCAATGAGGGAGGCTTAACGGGTTCGGCGACAGAGGGCTGCTCCGCAGCAGGCTGTCCGTAGATGCTTTTCAGGAATTGGTCTGCTGGAAGCGCAGTTATGCGTTCCGCGACCGGTACCGGTTCTTTAGCGACGGGGGGCTCCCCGTTGGCCAGACCCGATATGTCCTCACGGCTATGGTCAGGAGGACTAACCGGAGTGTGGTCTATCACCGGATTTTCCTCGGAAACAAGCTTCTCGCCGCATTTCAAACAAAATGACGCCCCTACGGGCAATTCTTCGCTGCAAACCGGACACAGATTGAACTCCTTGGGCGGGATCATCCTCTGGTCGCAGTAAGGGCAAAAAATCAGGTCTTCAAGGCTTAAATCCAGATATATCGTGTGCCTGCATTTAGGGCATTCCATCGCAGACCTCCATAACCATCTAATATGCGTAGATTATATCACACGGGTGTTTGCGGAGACCAAGGCGGCTTTAAAAAATATTCAATCGCTATTATATCCGACTCCGGATTGACAACGCCCATCGATGGATATAGCATTACTTATGTCTGCCAATTTCATGCGTTGGAGAATTTATGTCCGCTAAAGCAGGAACCAGCCTAGCACCATTCAAGAAAACCTCTCCTTCGGACGGGCGCACAGAACTCGAAGACGTTCAATCCGAGTGTATGATGCTGCGAGACAAACTTGAAGCCGTGCAAAACGCATATGACAAAAGCATTTCTGAACGCCACCAGCTGGAACGATCGCTGGCAGACCAGATCGACAGGTACCAGGGACTTATCGATCATTCACCGATCGCCACCTGCGAGGCAGACCTTTCGGAAGCAAAAAAACACCTGGATCTCCTGCGTTCCCGTGGTGTGACCAACCTGGAAAAATACCTGAATGACAACCCCGATGACATCCTGATCTCCGATTACGCCAATCTCTGGAAAATAATCAGCATCAACGAACTAGGTTTAGGCAACAACCCCGGCGATCCCGACGGGATGCTGAAAAAATACAGCGATTCGATAAAAAATGTCCTCGAATATCATGACAACCATGTCAAATATCTCAACGATTTTTTCGAGGGCAGGTTCGACTTTGTCAACGAACTGGTCGGCCCGAAGGACTATCCCAAGTGTTTCCTGATAAAAGTTTCAGTCCCGAACGGCTTTCAGGACAGCCTGGCAAGGGTATTTATCACCCATTACGACATCACAACCGAGAGAGCCTTACAAAAAGAGATCCTGCTGAGAAGGCAGGAGGAGGCAAGGTCCAGAGAACTCTATAAGGCGGAAGAAGAGTTGCGCCGACAACTCGAACAGCAGATGCAGGAAAGGATCGAATTTACAAGATCCCTGGTGCATGAAATAAAAACACCGCTCACCTCCGTACTGGCAGCCAGTGAATTATTGACTTCCCAGAGCGGAAATGAGGTCCAAACCAGCCTCGCCCGGACACTGTTTCAAAGCGCCATCGAACTCAATTCCAGGGTGGATGAGATGTTTGACCTGACCAGGGGAGAGATGGGCACACTTACGCTCAGGCGAGCGCGTGTGAACCTGGTGGAATTGTTCCATGAAATCACAGAAAGCGTCCGTCCCCAGGCCATACTCAAGAACCAGAGATTGGTGGAAAACATCGCGCCATCCTTCCCCGATGTGTTCATCGACAGCGGGAGGATCCGCCAGGTTGCCGTCAATCTCCTGAATAATGCCCTGAAATTTACGCCCGAGAACGGGACTATCGAGTTTAAGGCCTACCCCCGTGAGAAAGATTTTATCGTTGAAGTCAGCGATACCGGACCGGGGATCGGGAAACAGGAGCAGGAGCATCTATTCCAGGCATATCACCGCTCACACAGGGGTAAGGAGCGCTTCAGCGGCCTGGGTCTCGGCCTTGCTATCTCGAAGATGCTGGTTGATCTGCACAGCGGCAGTATCTGGGTCAAGAGCGAAGAGAAAAAAGGCAGCACGTTCACTTTTTCCATCCCCCTGACACAACCGGATTAGGCGAGTGCTTGAATGAAAGTACTTATAATAGAAGATGATAAGAACATCGTCGAAATCATCTCCCTTTCTTTGAAAATACGCTGGCCTGACACCAAGATTATCGCCTGCAACCTCGGGGAAGACGGTATCCGCGCGATGGAACAACATGATCCCGATGTCGTGATATTGGACCTGGGACTTCCCGACATAAGCGGTTTTGAAGTACTTAAAGCCATCCGGCTTTATTCTTCGGTCCCCACGATGATAGTAAGCGTTCTGGGTGAAGAGGAAAATATCGTCAAGGGCCTTGAACTTGGGGCCGATGAATACGTAGTTAAACCCTTCAGGCAGATGGAACTCCTCTCCAGAATAAAAGCCCTGGTGCGCAGAACGGAGGAATCAGATGAGACCCCGCCGATCAATGCAGGCCCCTTCCGTTTTGGGTCTTCGATGAACAGGCTCCAGTACGGTGATACTGAAATAAAACTCACCCGGACGGAAGGTGCGATCTTCTACACCCTGATGAGAAATAAAAACAAAGTTGTTTCCTATTCCAAACTCTATGAAGTGATGTGGGGCGCTGAAACACCGGGAGCAGCGGAAGCACTCCGCGTCCATATAAGGCGCCTGCGTGAAAAACTAGAGGGCGACCACGCAAAACCGGAACTCATCCAAACAAAAATAGGCGTGGGTTACTGCCTGATATTACCGCCCGAAGCATCTAAATAATCAATCGGGGGCCATCCCACCTCACGGTTTCCGGGTATTAAAAATCGTAATGACATTGTAAGACCGGGCGTTACATTTCGTAACGCCTTTTTTTATTCCCATCATCCCCGTGTAATACCTCAATGCTATCCTTGCACTTGGTGTTTATCTGACTTGATTCCGCAGGGCTATTTTGGCCAAGGAAGCGGTGAGATAAAGGAACATGCGTGCCGGTACAAAGAACCAGCCTGACCCGGGTAACTGTAAAATCCACAGACCCGTACGGCGGTAAAACGCGTTCCGATCCAGCAGGCCTTGCCGGGGGAAACCAGGGTGATGGGTGTTTTCTTCCATCCGTCTTAATTTGGATGCCTCCCCCTCCCGTGCGCGGAGCCCTGGGTGTAATCGGGCTAGCGGCAGGGCCTGCTTCAACGAACAGATTCTTAAATATTGATATCAAATACAGAACAAAAGAAAGGAGAACAATCAAGGGAACAAACATAGCTTCCAAGCGCATTTATCATTTATTTTAGGAGGAGATTAATAAATCAGATGTCAGAAGAAAAAAACAAAGAAGAATTGAAAGGCGTTTCACGGCGTGAATTCCTGAAAGACGCCGGACTGGTGGTTGGCGGAGCCACTGTCGGCTCTCTCGCCTTCATGTCGTCCTGCAAGACAACCACAACTGTTACCAATGCATCAACATCAACAGTTACCAAATCAACAACCGTGACCAGCCCTCCCGTAACCACCACACTCAGCAAGTTCATCGATCCGATCGACGGGACCGAATGGCCTACCCTGGACGCGCTAAAGGCCCATTTCGCAGCAGTGCGCCCCCTGGCCCAGTTATCCGGCACCTTCGTGGACCTTAAAGTAAACGGTGCAGATTATTATATGCAGGTAGACGACATGGACACGCTGGCGTTCGTCCTGCGCGACAAGCTCGGTTTCTTCGGTACCAAAATAGGGTGCGATAACGGGCAGTGCGGCGTCTGCACGGTACTGGTAGACGGAGTCCCGACTTTTTCGTGTCTTATACTGGCCATCGAGATGTCGGGTAAAAAAATAACGACCATCGAAGGCCTGGCAGACGGCACCAACCTTACCCCGTTGCAGCAGAAATTCGTCAACACCGACGCTATCCAGTGCGGTTTCTGTACCCCGGGGGTTCTCCTGGCCGGTACAGCACTCCTGGCAAGCAATCCCAAGCCCACCGCCGACGACGTTCGACTGGCGCTCTCCGGCCACCTGTGCATGTGCCAGAACATGAAAATGGTTGTCGCAGCTATAGCAGGAGGTATATAACATGGCTCTCCCAATTCTCAACGTCATCGGCCAGGCCAGTAACCTGGATCAGCATGGCAAACGCGTGGTGCTCGGCAAACTGGACTTCGCAGGCGACCGGCTGGCAAGGCAGAAACTCTATGGCGCCGTAAAAGGTTCCAGCATCGCTCACGGCAACATTAAGCTGGATGCTAATAAAAAACCCATGATCGACGTCACCGCGGCCCTGGCCGAACCGGGCGTCAAAGCCGTCGTCACCTATCTGGACGTGCCAACCTGGAGCCAGTCCATCACAAGCTGGGGACAGCAGGTTGCCGGGGTTGTGGCGGACAACTGGTACACGGCTGTTCGCGCGACTTCGTTGATAACCGTCACCTATGATGTCAGCACGGTGGTCTCCGACCCTGACGCTGCCATACAGGCAGGCTCACCCCTGTCCGGCGGACTGCCCAGCAGCAACACATCGACCTTTTCCACAGTCACCCGCGGCGACATCGCCGCCGGTTTTCAGAAAGCCGACGTAACGCTCAGCACCACTCAACCCTGGAGCACTACCTACCAGCATAACGCGCTCGAACAACACCAGGCGGTCGGCTGGTGGGTGGGAGACGACGTCTATGTCTGGATGGCTTCACAGGCACCCCACAGCCACAAAACGGCCATCGTAAACAACCTTGCCCTAGACAGCGATAAAGTGCACTTCTTCACTCACGGCTGCGGCGGCGGTTTCGGTGACCGCGCAGGCGTGAACGAAGACGAGAATGTTGTGGTGGCAGTGATGTCTCAAAAAGTTAACGGGGCTCCTGTCCACCTGATAGAAACCAAGCAGAACCACATGACGATGAACACGCGCCAGTTCGAAACGCGCACCAGTATCAAACTGGGCGCCATGAATGACGGCACGCTGGTAGCCTGCGACGCACAGGCATGGTCTAACCTCGGACGCAAAGTGGGTTATTTCGCCGCGGACTGGTTCGGCCTCAAAAACACGTATACTATCCCCAATCTTAATGCCCTGGTGACCGCCGTTGTCACCAACCAGCCGCCCCGCGGCGCCTGGCGCTGCGTAGGCGACCCGCCTGCTGCTTTCGGCTACGACATAGCACTGGATAAACTGGCTACCAAATTGAATATGGACCCCTACAAGCTGCGCATGAAAAATCTGCGCGCCGGAGACGCCCCTGCCCAGGACACCCCTTTCAGAGTCTGGGGCGGCAACGGTATCGGCCTTTGTTTTGACGCGGTCCACAGTGCCAGTTCCTACGACTCCAAGTGGCATGCCCCCGCGACCAAGACCCTCGCTGACGGAACGATGCACGGCATCGCCATAACCGGCCATCTCGACGGTCACGGCGGCATCAGCGGCGCTTCACGCGGCGGCATCGTTACCATGACCCCCGCCGGCCAGGCTTTTATCAACATGGGAGGCGGTCGCGCAACTTCCGGAGCACCGACAGCCATGGTCCATATCGTGGCTGAAATGCTCGGTCTAAAATACAATGACGTTCGCTGCGGCGACTGGGGAGCTACGGACACAACTCTCGACGCCAGCGTACAGGCCGGCTCCACCTTCACTGTAAGCGCCGGTTCAGCCTTCTTCAACGCCGCCATGGATGCACGCAATCAACTTTTCACGGCCGTGTTGGCCAAAGCTCCCTTCAGCACCATCACGGGCATAACGATCAATGATTTGAGCGCATCAAACAGTTCGATATACCTGACCTCCGACCCGTCCAAGACCATCACTCACAAAGCCGCCATGAGCGGCACCCCTCCCATCTGCGGCAGAGGCGTCGGCTGGGGCGCTGTTCTAAAATCTAAAGCTGTCGGCGGGGTCCCCATCGGCAGCGCCTGCAACGTAAACGGCGCCTGCGCCTCTTGTGCGGAGGTTGCGGTCGACACCGAAACCGGCGTTGTCACCATACTGGGACACTGGAATTCGGTAGACACGGGACGCACCATCTATAAAGACGGCACACTCAGAGAACTGAATGCAGGCAGCGAACTTCAGGTCAGCCAGGCGCTCTTCTTCGGCGACATTTACGACCCCACTACCGGCGCCTGTATCAGCAGCCAGTACACCGAATCGATGCTTCCCACCTACATGGACATAAAGACCGAATTGAACACCGTCAAGGATGTTGAATCCGACGACTCGGCCGGGCCTTACGGATGCCACGGTATCGCCGAACCCTGTTCCAGCAACTATTCCAGCATCATCTGCGCCATTTATAACGCTACAGGCGTCTGGGTCGACCCCGAAAAAGGTGCCTGCACACCCAATAAAGTGCTTAAAGCGCTGGGCAAGGCATAGGAGGAAGAAGATGTATAAATTCACTCACGCTAACGCAGCCACCATCGCAGAAGCCACAACTGCCCTCGGGAAGGGGAAAACCCAGGTCATCGCCGGCGGTACCGACCTCCTGACTTACATGAAGGGCATGTGTTCCCCCAACCCGCCCACCACGCTGGTCAATATCAAGAATATCGCCCCCAGCCTGGACTATATCAAGGTTGACGGCACTACCCTCAAGATCGGCTCCCTGACGTCTCTCGCCGACATAGCCGCTTCGACCGTCGTGTCCGGCGGATGGAACGTCCTGGCACAGGCCGCCAGGGCCGCCGCCAGCCCCGAACTGCGCAGCCAGGGCACCATCGGCGGAAACATCTGCCAGAAGCCCCGCTGCATCTACTATCGCAACGAGCTTAATAGCTTCAATTGCCTGCGCAAGGACTCCAAAGGCACATGCTTCGCGCTGGTCGGCGTCAACACCTACCATTCCATCTTCGGCGCCGTGGGCGGCTGCATCGCAGTCTGCCCCTCCGACACCGCCCCCGCCCTGGTAGCGCTGGGCGCTTCCATAGTAACCAGCAAAAAGACCTGGGCCGCGGCTGACTTCTTCGTCATCAAGGGCGAACAGATCAACTCGCTCGACGCCGATGAGATCGTCACCGAGATCCAGGTCCCTGCCCTGGCCGCAGGCACCAAGAGCACCTACCTGAAATTCGCTTTCAGGAAGGCCATCGACTTCCCTCTGGTAAGCTGCGCCGCTGTCGTTACTTCAGCCGGCGGCACCGTCAGCAAAGCCAGTATCGTGCTGGGCGGGGTATATAACTCGCCTAAACGGGCCACCGACGCCGAAACATCCATCACCGGCAAGGCTGTCAGCACCGCC
>CAIMVG010000015.1 GCA_903844845.1 uncultured Dehalococcoidia bacterium
CCGTCTGCTTATGAAATATCTAATCTGGTACAACACTGAAAAGCCTCACCGGGGCATTGGAAAATCTTCCCCTTTGCGCTACTATGTGGATAATTTCATCACCAACCCCCGGAAATCCCATATGTACTGGACCCTTACAGGTCATTGACACTCTTTGCGGTGTTCGTTAGACTGAAATCGATCATTCAAAGCGGAGACGCATAATGAAACTGGGGGTAATCGGTCTCGGACAGTGCGGCGGCAGGATAGCGGACGAATTTGCCCGGTTGCAGATGCGTTCGCACGGGCTGCGCGGACTGGACATCATCGTTGAAGCGGTGGCTGTCGATACTGATTTTGCCGACCTTGCCGGTTTAGTCAGCATCAAATCCGATGCCAATCACCGCCTGCTTGTCGGTTCGGCTTCCGTACGCGGTCACGGAACGGCCGGGGCCAGCGACCTGGGCGCAGAGATATTGCGGCGTGAATCGGGGAAGATAACGGAGACCCTGGACCACGCGCACAAACTCGCCGGCGCCGATGCCATTATTGTCATAGCGGCCTCAGCCGGTGGCACGGGGTCCGGCGGCTTGCCGCTTTTAGTGCGAGCGCTAAAAGAGAAGTTCACGGACAAACCCGCATACGCGTTGCTCGTACTGCCCTTCGACCATGAGGAGGATGAGCAAAGCGCTGCAATGAACACGGCAATATGCCTTAAATCGACCGGCGCCGTTGCCGACGCGGTGATTTTGGCCGATAATCAGCTCTTTAGCAAGGGGGGAGCATCTCCGAAGGAGCACATCCTTAAAATTAACCGGCAGTTGGTAGATCCGTTCATGGACCTTCTTTGCGCAGGCGAAGAAAAGAAGCCGAAGCCCGGAACCGGAAAGCCGCATACCTCCGATGTTATCGCTACCCTCGACGGATGGTCGTCTCTCGGTATGGGGAAACCCGTTATACCCATGATATCTCGGGGCAAAGCGGATTCGACCAATACCCTGCGCCGCGAGTTACAGTCTGACCAGGGCATATTCGCGATGAATGACGCTTTGGCACAGATGGCATTCAGTCTCAGGCCCTCGGGAGCCTACAAAGCTCTTTACATGGTTGCAGGCCCCGCGAAAGAACTTGACGGGAACCTGGTTGAGGTATTGGGGGCTTATCTGAAAAATAAGGCTCCGCACGCTCAAATCAGGGGCGGGGATTATCCGAGGGACGGGGGCGGAATGGAAGTAACAGTCATCCTTTCCAACTTCGGAGAAACCGACAGGATGAGGTATTTCCGCGAAAAGGCGAAACAATTGTCACTTGACCGGGCGGCTCAACAGCAGGCCAAAGCCGACAGGGCCATGTTGACCGAAGAAGCCGGCCGCGATATCCCCAATTTACTATAAGGTATGTAAATAACCCCACCCCGTTGCCCCTCGGAATTTATACCCGGCGCTTCCGGACCCTATCGACACATTACGGTATTTTATTGAGCAATATTTACCCCTTTTACCGGCATCCCTTTGTCGATTCTTTACGCCTTCTTAACATGATTTTTACCTTCCTTTAACCGCGGTGCGGGTATCCTTTAATCACAAGGACAAATGATTAGGGCGAAAGGAGGTGAAGATGATGAAATTAAACAGGAAATGGCTGGCTGTCGGAGGAATCACTCTTGCACTGATTCTTGCCGCATCGATAGGCGGGATAGCCGTTCTGGCTGATAACGGAACAGCCGTTGCCGCTACCGGTGCTGCAACTACAACTACTGCAACGGTGACCCCGGAACAGGCATTGCTGGATAAAATCGTGGCTGATTATAAAGCCGCTACGGGTGTGAGTCTGGACGAAACTGCGCTTAAAAACGCCATAACTCAGGCGCAAACTGAAACCAGGCTTGCAGGTCTGCAAACCAGATTGTCTGCGGAAGTAACTGCCGGTACACTGACCCAGGCGCAGGCTGATCAGATACTGGCCTGGTACAATTCGATGCCCGGCGTATTAAGCGGGGAAGGAGGGCTGGGTCTATTGGGAGGTCACGGCATCGGCCGCGGGATGGGTTGTTTGCAGCCTTAAAGGCAGGCTTTCTGTGATCATTTTACGAGGAGGAATATAAAAATTATCAGAAATGGAGCGGATTCCGCTCCATTTCTGGTTTACCAGGAAGGCATATTACACGAGGTATAGCGCCTTCGGCGCATTTATGCTACAATATATCCCGTTATGACCCAGAGCCTGCTTGACAGTTATCACCGGCACATAGACTACCTGCGCATTTCGGTCACCGACCGCTGCAATCTCCGCTGTATTTACTGCAACGCCAGTACCATGCAGCACCTTTCCCATGACGACATCCTGCGCTACGAAGAGATTACCCGCGTTGTGAAAGCGGCCGCCCGCCTCGGTGTCAAAGACATCCGCCTTACAGGCGGCGAACCCACGGTGCGTCCCCATGTGGCCGACCTCGTGAGGATGATAGCAGCGGTGCCCGGGATAGAAGACATCTCCATGACGACCAATGCCACCCGCCTCGCCGAAATGGCGCAGGAATTGAAGGATGCAGGGGTAAGCAGAGTGAATATCAGCCTTGACACCTTCAAGCCCGAACGATTTAAAGCGATGTGCGGCGCCGGGCGCATAGAAGATGTGCTGGAAGGCATAGAGGCCGCGCGGAAAGCCGGGCTTAATCCGGTGAAGATAAATACGGTGGTTCTGCGCGGCGTCAACGACGACGAAGTCGTGGATTTCGCACGTAAAAGCGTCACTGACGGCTGGAACGTCAGGTACATCGAAGAGATGCCTCTTGTCGGGAACGACAACGGACACAAGATGGTTTCTATCGAAGAGATTAAATCCCGAATCGAGCATGAACTCGGCGGCCTGGAACCGTGCTGGCCGACCAACGGCCACGGACCTGCCAAGTATTTCCGCCTGCCCGGCAGCCCGGGGACCATAGGCTTCATCGGGCCGGTGACCGGCTGTTTTTGCGAAACCTGCAACCGCTTCCGCCTGACGGCCGACGGGAAACTCAGGCCCTGCCTACTGCGCGAGGACGAGGTGGACCTGAAGCCGGCCCTCAGAAGCGGAGCCAGCGAAGAAGCCCTCGAAGAACTCCTGATGAAAACCGCGGCCATGAAACACGAAAGGCACCAACTGGCCGAACACATCTCGCCGCAGGGGCGGAACATGCGGCAGATCGGCGGTTAACCGCTTTACATCAGCGCGATTATCGAAATAAGGAGCCTGGAATGCCTGAACTGACACACGTTAATGCCGCTGGAGAGGCGCGTATGGTTGATGTCAGCCCGAAAGGCGAGACTGAACGCGAGGCGGTTGCCAGCGGGGGAGTGCGCATGCTGCCCGCTACACAGGCAAAGATCAAGCAGATGTCGATAAAAAAGGGAGATGTGCTGTCGGTTGCGCGTATCGCGGGCATCATGGCGGCCAAGAAGACCCCTGAACTTATCCCCCTGTGTCATACGCTTCTTCTGGAAGAAGTGACCGTCAATTTTGATTTTATCGGGGAAGATTACATAAAGGTGGTATCCACCGTCAAATGCACCGGAAAAACGGGGGTTGAGATGGAAGCGCTGACAGCGGCTTCGGTCAGCTGTCTTACCATTTACGACATGTGCAAGGCCATCGACCGCGGCATGACCATTGAGGGCGTAAGGCTCGAAAAGAAAAGCGGCGGGAAAAGCGGCACTTACATCAGGGGAGAGAATACTGTTGGCTAAGATAGTTGCGGTTTGCACCAGCGAAAACAAAGGGCAAAAGAAACACGATATCCGCGAGGGCGTGCTCAAGGAAGACCACGGCCTTGTCGGCGATTCACACGCTTGCGACGGCAACCACCGGCAGTTAAGCCTGCTGTCCATGACCAGCGTCGAAAAGATGCGCAAGCTCGGGATAGACGTAGGGCCTGGCGATTTCGCCGAGAATCTAACGGTAGAGGGCGAGGAACTGGTGCTTTATAAACTTCCCGTCGGAAAGCGACTCAAGGTGGGCAAAGACATCGTATTGGAAGTTACACAGATAGGCAAAACCTGCCATGACAGGTGCGAGATATTCAAGAAAGTCGGTACCTGCGTGATGCCCGTTGAGGGCATCTTCACCAGGATCATCAAAGGCGGCAAGGTCAAAGTCGGCGACGACGTCGCCGTTCTCTAAAACGGCGTAATTTCCACACTCTCACCGGCCGGCAGTTCGGTGTCGGGCGGGATGACTATGTAGCCGTCGGCCCGTCCCGCGCTTGTTATGGCCCCCGAATCCTTGAAAGCAGAATAGGCTTTCCCTTCCTTCAGTCTGACGGGCAGGAATATCACCCTGCCTGTTGCTCCGTGCACCGCTTCTCCAAGGATGGCCGATATCGCCCTGTTTTTCACGGAACCCAGGCGTGACATCTTTCTGAGGGCGGGCGCGAGCAGCAGGTAAGCGTTCATGAGGCATGACGTCGGATAACCCGGCATCCCCAGCACAGGCTTGCCTTTGACTACGGCGAATGCCGTCGGTTTCCCCGGTTTTAACTTGACTCCGTGGAACCTGACGTCGCCTGCAGATTCCAGAAGGTCCATAAGGAAATCCTTCTCGCCGACGGAAGTCCCCCCTGAAATAACCGCAAAATCCGATGCCAGGGCCTTCTCAAGGCTCGCATTAAGGCTTTTCATCTCGTCCCCGGTTATCGGGAGTACCAGCGGGACCCCGCCGTTCAGGCGTACTACTGAGGCCAGGGTATGTGAATTGATGTCGTATATCTGCGCCCCCGTCAGGTGCTTGCCCAACGGGACGATTTCCTCTCCGGTAGGCATGATGGCGACGATCGGTTTGACATAAACCGATACTTCAGCGAGGCCCTGGGAAGCCAGCATGCCTATCTTGGCCGGGTCGAGTATTGAGCCCGCTTTAAGAAGGATTTCTCCCTCACGGATATCGGAAGCCATGCGTGTGATATTGTCGCCTTTAGAAGGATATCGGTATATTTCGACAACGCTGCCGGCGCGTTTGGTATCTTCCACCATCACCACCGTATCGGCGCCCCCCGGTATCGGGGCCCCGGTGGCGATCTGCATCGCTTGTCCGCGGCCCAGCTTATTCTTTGCGGCGCTTCCGGCGAAGATGTCTTCGACGACTGAAAGCGCGGTGGGAGTCCCGCTGCCGCCCAGGTCTTCGCTGATGACGGCATACCCGTCCATGGTGGAACGGTCGAAAGGCGGCGCGGAATGGGCGGCGGTGATATCGGAGGCGAGTACCCTTCCGAGAGCGTCGTCGAGGGGCAAAGTCTCTTTACGCTCTATCGGTTTTATGGCGGCGTCGATGATCCCGGCTGCATCTTCCAGTGGTATGAGCGCTCCGATTGGCCTCATCTGGACGACTCTCGCACCAGGTGCCCGATTTCAAGGAGGATTATCTTATCGAGGGCGAGTTTCACGGCCTTGAGGGAACCGGGCAGGCATATTATTACTTTGCCGAGCGCAACCCCGGCAGTGGCGCGGCTGAGGATACTGCCTGTTCCTATTTCCAGGTAGGTGAGGTATCGGAACAGTTCCCCGAATCCATCGAGCTTCTTTTCAAACATGGGAACGACGGTTTCGATGGTAAGGTCCATCTTGCTTGCGCCGGTGCCGCCGCTGGCGATTATGGCCTGGATGTCGGCGGAGTGCAGCAGTTCCCCGATCTTCTCGCGGATGGCCTCGCGGTCGTTTTTGATAAGCGAAAACGAATTGACTTCATGCCCGGCGGCCTTAAGGCCTTCGACAAGCAGCTTCCCTGACTCGTCCGTTTTCTCGGTTCGGGAGTCCGAGATGACGAGAACGGCGCACTTGACGGTTTGCGGCGAAAGGTGTTTATGGTCTTCGTAACCCATGTCCGCTCCTTAGGTGGAAAGATTCCGCAATAATTATAGCTATCCGTAATTGGCCGTGCAAAGGATATCCCCCCTTGTTGAGTTTACCGATAAGGTAAGGTATGATTATTATCTCAACAAAACAGGCTGGGATTTATGTTTAGAAAAATGCTGGTTCCCCTGGATGTGTCCGAACTTTCGGAAGTTACGTTTAATTACGCCAACGAACTCGCGGGACGTTTCAAGGGGCTTGAAGTTATCCTCCTCCATGTTTGTTCCGACAGGGACACCGTATCTCTGCACCGTACATATATAGAAACTTCGGCGGACAAGATACGAGCCGAGGCGCAGAAGAACTCGAAAAACAAAGACATCAAGATCAGGGGGGAACTGTTGCTCGGCACTCCGGCCGACGAGATCACGAAATTCAGTGAGCAGAACAGCATCGACCTTATCCTCATGGCTTCCCACGGGCGTTCAGGCATCAGCCGGTGGGCCATGGGCAGTGTGGCTTACAAAGTACTCAGGCAATCGAAGGTCCCCGTCCTTATGGTGCGCGCAGGCATCGAAGACGCCATTATACTCGACCGCTTACCCGAACGGCGTATCCTGGTGCCCCTGGATGGGACCAAATCTGCCGAAGCAATACTGCCGCAGGTAGAGGCCATGGCGGGGCAATGGGGGAAAGACGCGGTCCAGGTCATCCTGATACGGACCTGCGAACCCCACAGCGTATCTTCCGATTACCCATCCGACCTCGGCGTCAGCTGGGAAGCCAGGGTGTCCCAGGAAAACCTCAAATGCAAACTCGTCGCCGGTTCATACCTGGCCAATATCGAAAAACGTTTTCGCGAGGCTGGCGTCAAGGCCCGCAGCGAACTCCCGCTGGGAAACCCTTCTCAGGAGATAATAAATTCGGCAGCCAGGAACAGGGCCAACCTTATCGCGATGGTTATCCATGGCCGCTCCGGTATCAGCCGCTGGGCTTACGGGAACACCGCGGAGGAAGTCATGATAGGTGCCCGTACCCCCATCTTGCTCGTCAGGGGTTAGTGCTGAGGGGTTTAGTTGTCTTTACAACCACTGAAATGCAGTTCGGCTAGTTTGTCTTTGATATTCTTTAAATGTGTGTCATTCCCGCGCAGGCGGGAATCCAGCGGGGGTTAAAGAGGACAACCTTAAGGGATTTCATTGATTGATCTCTTCCCATAGATCCTTCCAATCCGGGTTCTTTTCTTCTATTATTCGTATCTTCCAATTACGGCGCCACTTTTTGACGCACTTTTCCAGGTAAATAGCCGAGTTGACCTCGTTTGTCCCTGCATAATAAACCAGGGTATGAACCTTGTATCTTTTAGTGAAGCCATCACAAAAGTCGCTTCGGTGCTCGTTTACCCTTCTGATGAGGTCATTGGTGACGCCGGTATATATCGTCCCGTTATTTTTACTCGCCATGATGTAAACGTAATAGTGTTTTTCTTCTTTTGTTTTCACCATTTATTGGCCACGATCGTTTTTCCGTTAAATATGAATTTCAACACTGCACATGTTATTCCCGCCTGCGCGGGAATAACATGTCATCTGGATAGGGGACAAAAACTGCTCAAACCTTCTGCTTTTTCCTCCCAACCCTCCTCGCCAGCTTGTAAAGTTCCAGCCCGAAGAAGATGGTTGAAGCCGACGCGATGGCTATGCCCCATTCCTCCCCGTTCAAAGCAAAGGTTTTAAATGCGGATTGGAACGGGCTCCAGTAGACGATCGCGAGCAGCAGCAGTATCTGCGACGCGATGGAGATTATCAGCCACTTGTTTTTAAACAGGCCCACCTTGAATATTGACTGGTCCAGCGAGCGGCAGTTGAAGGCGTTGAAAAATTCCACCAGTATCAAAGTGACGAAACACAGGCTTTGAGCTTCTTTAAGCACCTGGTCGGCAATCCCGGTCCGCGTGTGCATGGCCCACAGGAAGACCCCCAGCGTCACCAGTGCGGTCCATACCCCGGCTATGACCATGTAAGTGATGATAGGCCGGGTGAAGATGCTTTCGTTCCTGGGGCGGGGTTTCTGCAGCATGAGTCCGGGTTCCGGGGGGTCCACCGAAAGCGCGATGGCAGGAAGCCCGTCGGTTGCGAGGTTGACGAACAGTATCTGGATAGCTATGAGAGGCACCACTCCCGAAGGCAGGCCCATCAACGGGCCAAACAGTATAACGATGGCCATTAACAATATCTCGCCCAGGTTTGACGACAGGAGGTACACAAGATACTTCTTGATGTTTGAGAATATCCCCCGGCCCTGTTCCACCGCCGCCACTATCGATGCGAAATTATCGTCGGTCAGCACCATCCCGGCTGCTTCTTTAGTCACGTCGGTACCGGTTATCCCCATGGCGATCCCGATGTCGGCCTTCTTGAGAGCAGGGGCGTCATTGACTCCGTCCCCGGTCATGGCGACCACATGCCCTTTGGAAGTGAGGGCTTCGACCACCCTCAGCTTGTGAGACGGGGAAACACGGGCGTAAACGTCGATGTTCTCTACCTGGGAGTTGAATTCGGCGGGGCCGAGGCGGTCCAGTTCGGCGCCGCTGAAAGCCAGCCCGCCTTTCATCAATCCAAGTTCTTGCGCGATGGCGACGGCCGTGGCTTTATGGTCGCCTGTTATCATGACTGTGCGGATACCGGCTGCGTCGCAAAGCTTGATGGCTTCTTTTACTTCCGGCCGCGGGGGGTCTATCATCCCCACCAGGCCCAGGAACACCATATTTTTCTGCATATCCGCGTCGGTTTCACCGATAAGGACTTTTTTGTAGGCAAGGCCCAGTACCCTGAGTGCGCTGTCCGCCATCCTTCTTGTCGCCTCCAGCACCGTTTCACGGGTAGCGTCGTCGAGGTCAAATTCCCTGTCGTTTATCAGAACGTATCTAGAAAGCTCGAGGATCACTTCCGCGGCACCCTTCGCCATGGCTGTATCCCCCGAAGCGGTCGAATGGACGGTCGTCATGCGTTTTGATTCCGAGGAAAATGGGATCTCGTGGATACGGGGATTTTCAGCGGCAATCTTATGAACGTTGAGCGAGGCTTTCCCCGCCAGCACAAGTAATGCCCCCTCGGTAGGGTCGCCTTTAACGCGCCATGACCCGGTTTCGTTGGAGAGTTCGGTATCGTTGCACAGGGCCCCGGCTGTCAGGAGCCGTTCCAAAGAAGGCATGGAGGAGGCGGTGATCGGCTTCCCTCCGGCGCTGAAATCGCCCTTCGGTTCGTAGCCCGAACCGCTTACTTCGACATGTTTCATGTCCACAAGCAATTCCCTGACGGTCATCTGGTCCTGGGTCAGGGTTCCTGTTTTATCCGAACATATAAAAGTCGTGCTTCCGAGCGTCTCTACTGCAGGCAGTTTGCGTACCAGTGCGTGCTGCTTTGCCATCTTCTGGACACCGAGGGAAAGCGATATGGTTACCACGGCTGGCAACGCCTCAGGGACGGCTGCGACTGCGAGGCTGACGCCCCAGAGCAGCATTTCCAGGACACCGTGACCTCTTAATATCCCGAGCAAGGCCAGAACGAATGTAAGGCCGAGAGCGGCGAATATGATGATTCGGCCCATGCGGTCGAGATTTACCTGGAGCGGGGTTTCTTCTTCTTTCACTTCCTGAAGGAGGCTGGCAATCTTGCCGAATTCCGTTTCCATCCCTGTCGATGTGATAACTGCGGTGCCGCGGCCGTAGCTTGCCGACGTTCCCGCGAAAACCATGTTGCGGCGGTCTGCCGTGGCGGCCTCCCCGGGAATGGGTTCGCAGTGTTTGGCAACCGGTGAGCTTTCGCCTGTCAGGGATGCCTCGTCTGTCCTGAGGTTGACAGATTCCATTACCCGCCCGTCGGCAGGTATACGGTCCCCTGTTTTTACAAGCACGACGTCCCCGGGCACCAGTTCGTTTGCCGGGATGTCGATGTGTTTCCCGTCCCTGACCACCCGTGCGGTAGGGGCGGCCATTTTATTGAGAGCTTCCAGGGAACGCTCGGCGCGGTATTCCTGAATGAATCCCAAACCGGCCGCAAAGATGATGATGATGAAAATAACGATGGCGTCCACCGTTTCGCCTAAAATTGCGGATATTACTACCGCGACGAGCAGTATGATGATGAGCAAATCTTTGAATTGTTCGAAAAAGATGGCCCACGGGGATATCTTTTTTAGCCTGCGGAGTTCGTTAGGCCCGTATTCTTGTAGTCTCCTGGCTGCTTCTTCGGAAGTAAGGCCGTCGCGGCTCGATCTGAGGCTATTTAATGTTTCTTCTGCAGCGAGGTTGAACGAGTTGTCTGATTTGGGCATAAATGTGCTCCTGAAGGATGAATTAATTGGCGTAACAGCAACGCCCGGTACGATAGAAATATAGCATAAAAGCAGGATTACAGGTGTTGATGCAGGCCGGAAAAAAAAGGGAGGGGGAAGTGTAGCTTCTCCCTCCCTTTGTGTGCTGATTGCTGAAAGCTGAGTGCTGAACACTCTTTAGGCTATGCCTGGGATGCGGCTTTCTTTTTACCCAGGCCGGGTATCCATGAAACGAAGCGGCCCCACTCCTTGTTTTCCCAGACGACAAGCAGCTGGCTGGCGTTGGCAACCGAGCTGTATGTGCCCGTGATGACGCCGACAAGGAGGACAAGAGTGAAGTAATGGATGGTCGGCCCGCCGAGTACGAAGAGTGACAAAAGCACGAACAGAACTGTCAGGGAGGTATTGAGGGAGCGGGTCATGGTCTGCAGGATGCTTGAGTTCACCACGTTTTCGAAGTTCCCGCCGCCGCCCTTTGACAGGTTCTCGCGGATGCGGTCGAAAACCACGATTGTGTCATGGACGCTGTAACCCACAACCGTGAGCATGCCCGTGATGAATAGAGCGTCAATCTCCACCCCGGCCAACCAGCCGAGGATTGAGAAGATGCCGACTACCACCAGGACGTCATGGATCATGGCGATGACGGCGCAGGTGCCCCAGCGAAGGGGATTTGGCATCTTGCGGAATGCGAAGGTGATGTACAAAAGGATGCCGACGGCGGCAACGATGACGGCGATGACCGCGTTGCGGGCCGTCTGCGAAGCCACGCTGGCTGAGATCGAAGCGAAGTCCTTCTGCTCCGTTGTCGTTTTAAGATCGGTATTTAACGCTGCCATCAGCGCCACGTTCTGGGCGCTGTCGATCGCTTCCAGCTTGACGATAAAATCGTCGCTGCTTGTATGCTGTACAACTGCGTCTTTATAGCCGATGTTGTTAAGCTCGGAACGCAATTGTGTCTCATTCACGGCCGTGCTGAAATGCAGGGTCATGGACGAACCTGCCTTAAAGTCGATCCCTGTTTTAAGGCCGAAAAAGCCCAGCGATATGAGTCCGGGAATGATCACGATGGCGGAGAGCAGGAAGAACCAGAATCTTTTACCTACAAAATCAAACATTTTTCTTGACCTCTTGTACGGATAAACCCTTGATCACTCCGCCGCCTATCAGCAGGCTGATGAAAGTCCTCGTGATGACCACAGCGCTAAACATACTGATGGCAACACCGAGGAACAGGGTCAGCGCGAAGCCCTTTACCATGAAAGCGCCGAAAGTGTTGCCGAACCAATAAAGGATGCCGCAGGTGATAAAGGTGGAGATGTTGCTGTCGCGGATGGAAGGCCACGCTCGCCGAAAGCCTTCATCGACAGCCTTGTGAAGGGTGCGCCCCGCGCGAAGCTCTTCCCGCAGGCGTTCGAAGATAAGCACGTTGGCGTCCACGGCCATACCGACCGAAATGATGAAGCCGGCGATGCCGGGAAGTGTCAGTGTAACAGGCATCAACTTATATACGGCCAGCACCAGCGCGGTGTAGATGAGAAGTGCGGCCGCGGCGATGGCGCCGGGGACGCCGTAATAGAAGATCATGAAGAGGATTACGATCCCGATGCCGATGGCTCCGGCTGTAACGCTCTTGGTGAGGGAATCTGCACCCAGTGTGGCGTCTACGTCCGTCCTCTGCACGACTGTCAGGGGCACATCCAGGCTGCCGGAGTTAAGTTGTATGACCAGGTTCTTCGCGTCGGCGAGTTTCAGTCCGGTGATGACGCCTTTGTCGGAGATGACCGCGCTTACTGTTGCGACTTCTACATTGGTGTTATCAAGGAATATCGCGATCGGTTTGTTGAGGTACTCGGTTGTTATTTCCTCAAAGAGTTTCGCACCTTCGGTGTTCCATTCGAAAGCTACTTCTGGCGCATTGGTGGTTGAGTTGAGTACGACCGTTGCGTTGGCTTTGAGATATTTGCCGGTGAGGTCTTCCATGGTAACACCGTCGGTTCCTAGGGCTTGCGCCAGGAACCATTGGGCATTGCCATCTGAACCTTTGATTGCATTACCGCTTGAATCGTAATGGTACACTCGGATTTCAAGAACGGCGGTCGATCCGATGATGTTGATTGCGGTGTCGACGTCCGTAACCCCGGGTAGATCGACGACGATCTTGTCAGAACCCTGTATGGCGATAAGCGGTTCGGTTACTCCCAAACCATTGGCGCGCCGTTCGATCTTGGCTTTGACTGCAGCCATGACCTGTGCGTCGGTCTGCGATGGGTCTTTGTCGCTCAGGTCGGCCTGGTAAACCAGGTGAGTGCCGCCTTTGAGGTCGAGGCCCAGCTGGAAGCCGTTCCTGCCAAGGCGCACGGAATTAGTCGGCAAAATTGTCCACAGGGACAGGCCGATAAGAATAAGGATAAAGATAAGGAAATAGCTGTCCTTTTTCATTACGTTTTCAACCTTCAGCCTCTTTCAAATTTCGTTCCATTATAGTGTTTAAACAAAAAAATGTATAGAGCGTGACGCTCGGCATGCCTCGTTTGTCAACGTCAGGCTGCGGCCAAAGTGTCATTCCCGCGAAGGCGGGAATCCATGGTCACACTCTTTGTTGACTGCCTTATTCAATTCGAAGCTCCTGTGCCTATCGTCATTCCGGGGTTCGCCTGGGCTAACCGGAATCCAGCGCCGATCTCTCGGTCGACAGCCTTGTTCAATTCGGAAACATTGAGATCATTGTCATTCCCGCGAAGGCGGGAATCCAGAATACCCGTCCCCTCGTTTGGCATCTTGTCATCCTCATGGAGGAAGGCAATCCATCAAGTTTTTGACCTCTGTTCCCGGATGCTATACAATGTTGATTTCCAGCGTTGTTCGAGCCTGTTTCCTATTTTACTTTTTTGGGATTTCGAGGAGAATATAGCAGATGAACATAGGTGAACTGCTTACATCGAGGGGCAAAAGCCTTTCCTTTGAATTTTTCCCGCCCAAGGACGACCTGGGAGAGATCAATCTGTTTCAGGCTATCCACAGCCTTGAGGCACTTAATCCAACGTTTGTATCTGTGACTTATGGCGCCGGAGGCGGGACCGCCAAGAACACCCGCCATGTAGTCGAGCGGATAATCGAAGAAACCTCTTTCAATCCCATGCCCCACCTCACTTGCATCAACCAGAGCAAAGAGGAACTAGAGGGCATCCTGGAAGACTACAAAAAGATGGGTATCGACAATGTCCTTGCCCTGCGCGGTGACCCTCCCATGGGAAAAGACGGAAAACCCATGCCGGTGACTCATAAGTATTACGCCAAAGACCTTGTTCGTTTGGTGGCCGCTGAAAAAGGCTTCTCGATCGGCGTCGCTGTTTACCCGGAGGGGCACGGTGAAACCCCCGACCTTGAGCGGGACATCCTTTATACCAAGGAAAAAATCGATCAGGGCGCCGATTTCGGTGTCACCCAGATGTTTTTCGACAACAACCTGTTTTATGCTTTTATGGAAAGGGCCCGGCGTGTTGGCATCAATATCCCGATTGTCACCGCGATAATGCCTATTACTGACGTGGGACGGATGCAGACCTTTTGCCAGCGCTGCGGGGCGACGCTCCCGAAATCTTGCGTTGAACGTTTCGGGGACAAACCGCTTTCCAAGGAAGATGCCGTGAAAATCGGTGTCGAACTCGCTTGTGAGCAGGTCACCGACTTAATGAAGAACGGCGTAAAATATTTCCATTTCTACACTTTGAATAAAGACGAATCTGTGGCGGCCATCATCAAAAACATGAGGATGGAGAAGTACGGGTTAGATTAACCTGATCGCGATCATTGCGAGCATAGCGCGATAATCTGGTGTCTTATCCCCTCCAACATGTCATCCCGGGCCGGGACCCGGGATCCATTCCTTGGTTTTTCTTTTCCCGTCATTCCCGCGCGCTAGCGGGAATCCAGAGTCGATCTCACGGGTAAAAGTCTTATGCAATTCGAAACCACCAAGTTTATTGTCATCCCCGCGAAGGCGGGGATCCAGAGTACCCATTCACCCTCGTGTCATTCCCGCGCGCTAGCGGGAATCCAGAGCTGATCTCCCGGGTGAGAGACTTATGCAATTCGGAACCACCAAGTCTATTGTCATCCCCGCGAAGGCGGGGATCCAGAGTACCCATTCACCCTCGTGTCATTCCCGCGCGCTAGCGGGAATCCAGAGTCGATCTCCCGGGTAAAAGTCTTATTCAATTCGGAACCACCAAGTCTATTGTCATCCCCGCGAAGGCGGGGATCCAGAGTACCCATTCACCCTCGTGTCATTCCCGCGTGCTAGCGGGAATCCAGAGTCGATCTCCCGGGTCAAAGTCTTATGCAATTCGGAACCACCAAGTTTATTGTCATCCCCGCGAAGGCGGGGATCCATGGTATTTTTCCCCCCGTTTTCCCGCTTCGTGTGTCATTCTCGAGCGTCGAGCTCGGGAATCCAGAATTTGGGGATGGGTGTCGCAGTTTTCTTCTCCCCCAAATAATCGGGGGGCGAGCTGAAAAATGCGGGGCGCATATTATGGTTTGTCATCCTCGGGCCGTGACCCGGGGATCCATTTCCGCTACCTTATCGAGCGAAGCGAAACAATACCAAATAATCCCGTGTGAGTTCCGGGTGCGTTTTCTGCACGGCCCATCAAGTCCGGAAATATGCCACCTTCGACGTCGGCCCGTTCTTTATTTCCCTGCCCTGTGCCACCGCAAACCAGAAATATTCGCCGCCCGGCGTCAACACCTTCTCTGGCACGGTGAATGCGTCGAACGGCGCGAATTGAGGTCCGTAGACCACTTCCCACGCATCCTTCCCTCGTTTCTCTATCCAGACATTGTAATAATCGGCGCCGGGAATGCGTTTCCAGCGCAAATTGGGTGTCAGTGTTTTAATGATGGGGCCGGGTGGAGTGGGCGAAGATTCCGGCTTGTCTCTCCTGGGTTTATTCTCAGGTTTCTCTTCTGTAGAGCGGTTACCCTGCTGCCTGGTCCCCGGCTGTTCGGGGATGGTAGTCAATTCTATCCGGATGTGGGTTTCTTCTTCATCGAGTTTTACGATGATATTGTCAGAGTAACTCTTCTCCCATTCATCGCCGGTCAATTCGAGTTCTATCTCGAGCGGCAATTTAGCAGACTGGGACAATGATTTCAGGCGGGGAATCTTGATCCAGTCGTTGGGTTTACTGATGCGGATCTTGGAATACGCAGCACCTTCGTTTGAAATGATGAATATCGCCTTTCGAGGTTCTCCCGGTGTTACTCCGGAAACGCGGATGATGGCGGGGCGCACAACCGGCTTGGGTCTGGCCGGAGGGGCCGTCGAGGGAGGAGAAACCTGGTGTTTTTTAGGCTCCCTTAAGGAAAATTCCCTGTCGTAGCTTGTTTTCTTCAAAGGGTTACCGAGTATTTCGTATGCTTCGTTAAGGTCTTTCCATTTTTGTTCAAATTTCGGCGAATTCTGGTCGGTATTGTATTTCTGTACCAGTTTCAAATATGCAGCCTTGATGACCTCGGGTTCGGCCGAGGTATGCAGTTGAAGGATCTGGTAATAGTCCTTCCAGTAAAAATGGTAGTTTTCTTTCGTCATCAGTAAGTGAACCTTCGAGGGATTTTATCTGCCCTGCTTTGAGGTGTCAAATCCCCCAAGTTCCTTTATCATTCCCGCGGAGGCAGGAATTTCGAGCATACGCTCTGTCTCATGTCATTCCGGCGCGCTAGCCGGAATCCAGAGTCGGACTCTAGGTTGACAACCGAATGAGATTCAAAGGCTTAATGCCCATTGTCATACCCGCGAACGAGGGGCCTTGGGATGTCCCCCGAGGTTCTCGCACTCGAGGCTCGAGTGTTCTTGCCCTTATGTCTCTCGTCGTTGTCATTGCCGGGCGTCGAGACCCGGCAATCCAGAATAAGGCTTGGTTTTCCTCCACATTCACCGCTTCGTCTGTCATTCCCGAGCGTCGAGCTCGGGAATCCAGGATAATGAGGGGGGGTTGTTATTCCTTTTCCTGAAAAATGAGGCGCGCACTTTTGTCATTCTCGAGCGTCGAGCTAGGGAATCCAGAATCTGGATAGGGGGATGATTCTTCGTTTGTCATTCCCGCGAAGGCGGAACCTTCGGGTATATTCCCTCCTACTCCCACCTGTCATCCCGGGCCGAGACCCGGGATCCATTATCTGGAGGAGGGGTGTTTATTCTTTTTTACTATTTGCCTATTGTCATCCCTGTGAAAGCATTGTCCCCATTGGTCTTTTTTCTCCCCCATCCAACCGGGGGAGAAAATGAAAAATGAGGGGCGCATCTTGCATAAGCATCAGCCGGCATACGTTCAGACGTAAAAAAGAGCCCCGCTGCGTAGCGGGGCTCTTCAGTTTCGTATCTGGCTTCCGGGTTACTAGGACGGATTCTTTGCCGCCTTCATGGACTTAATCCTCTTCCAGATAAAATATGCGACCATCGCTACCAGAATAATGACTATCGGGATATCGAAGGGCCTCATAACGCGCCGTATCGCTTCATAGTTGCTTCCGAGCAGGTATCCTCCATAGGCGAGGAGCGTGGACCAGATGAGAGACCCTGCGAACGTGAAGATGTAGAAACGAAGTTTGGGCGTCCTGGCTATCCCTGCCGGCAGGCTTATGAATGTGCGGACACCGGGCAAAAGCCGGGAAAAAAATGCAGCGCGGTCTCCGTAGCGGGCGAACCATTTATCCGCGTTGTTGATCTCATGTTCGGTTATCAATAAGTACTTTCCATAACGCTTGAGGAAAGGACGGCCGCCGTACGCCCCGACCAAGTAGGAAATTGCGGAGCCGAGTACGTTGCCGATGGCCCCGTAGAACCCGGCAACGAGTATGAATTCCCATCGGCCCGCGCCAATAAGCATCCAGCCGGCCAGCGGCATTATTATCTCGCTGGGCAGGGGGATACAGGCGCTTTCGATGGTCATCAAACCAACTACGCCGGCCCAACCTATGTGCTGGTAAACATTGCGGATGAAATCCAGGATATGTTGTTCCAAAATATTCGTCCTTGTCCGATATTGGCAAAAGCCTTATGAATTATACACTAACACCCTGTTTTTCCTACGACAATAAAACAGGCAGGGCGTATTTACCCTGCCTGTGATATACAAAAATATGGATGTAGAATGTTAAATGCTGTTACTTGTTCTGGCGATAGTGGATGTTCCACTTAAGGCAGAGCTGGTCGACGTAAGACCTGACCTCGGGGCCCGCGCGATACAGGTCAGCCAGGAAGCCGTGCATCAGTTCGCCGCCGCTCATTCCGGCAGTGGGCTCCTCGGGGCCGGGCAGGTTCACGAATACGATTTCGCTCATTACTTTTTGATAATCGATAGCGCCGCTCAAATGTAAGTCCTCCTCCGATTATTTTGGATTCGTATTGTAGCATAATGATTATTGCCAGTGCGAGTCAAGTTTATTACAAAGTGTAAAATGTCATTCCCACCCAGACATCTGGATTCGGAAAGGGAGGGTGGGGCGAACCTCGGTTGTCATCCCGGGCCGAGACCCGGGCCTTGGGATGTCCCCCGAGGTTCTCGCACTCGAGGCTCGAGTGTTCTTGTCCTTATGTCTCTCGTCGTTGTCATTGCCGGGCGTCGAGACCCGGCAATCCAGAATAAGACTTGGTTTTTCCTCCACATTCACCGCTTCGTCTGTCATTCTCGAGCGTCGAGCTCGGGAATCCAGAATCTGGGTAGGGGCTCTTTTGTGGGCGCATCTACTCTATCACCACATCCAACCCATCCAGCAATGCCAGCGCCTCAGGCAGGGAAAACTTCGCTTTCTTCACGATATTGACACGGGCGTCTATGTAATAATTCCGTGCCCCTTTGAAGTCTGCACCGCTGATGTTCGTGTGGAAAAAGATGCTCTTTTCGAAGTCTGTATTGCTGAAATCCCCGGTTGAAAGGTCTGCTTCCGTAAAGTCGGCTTCCTTTGCTTCGCACCCGGTCATTTTGAGCTTCTTGAGTTTCAGCATCCTGAAGTTGGAGTAGTTGATCTGGCATTTGTCGAAACTGACGCCCTCGATGTGTTGTACCTTTGTCCAGTCCAGGCCGATGGCTTTGCTGCCCGTGAATGCGGTTTCTACGAACCTGGAATCGGTCAGGGGTATGGCGCTCAGGATGCCTCCGATGATTTTACAATTGATAAAGCGGCAGCGGATGAACTTGCAATCGATGAATACGCAGTCATGAAACTCGCATTCCTCGAATTTGATGCCGTCGAGTGTCTCTCCGGTCAGCGCTTTCTTGGTGAATTTTTCCTGAAAATAGTAATGTTTAGTGAATTCCACGGCAATATACTACGACTTCTTTGAATTTTGTTCCACTGAAACGTGGCCCTCAAAGGTATTCATATTTGGGCAGTGATGATTGCCGTACGTCAAGCTCGTAAATTCAGCCGTCTTTTTTCTCCCCCATTCAACCGGGGGAGAAAATGAAAAATGAGGGGTGCGATCTTCGTCCGTCATTCTCGCGCGTCGAGCTCGGGAATCCAGAATATCCGTTCCCTCGTTTGTCATTCCGGCGTTCGCCTGGGCGAACCGGAATCCAGAGTCGACCCCTTGGTTGACAAGCAAGTACGATTCAAAGGCTTAGTACCCATTATCATTCCCGCGAAGGCGGGAATCCATGGTCTTATTTCTCACCCATATTCACCATGTCGTCCGTCATTCTCGAGCATCGAGTTCGGGAACCCATAATATCTGTTCCCTCGTTTGTCATTCCCGCGAATGCCGGAATCCAGAGTCGACCTCTAGGCTGACAAAAGGAAGCGATTTAGAGGCTTAATGCCATTGTCATTCCCGCGCAGGCGGGAATCCATGGTCTTATTTCTCCCCCATATTCACCATGTCGTCCGTCATTCTCGAGCGTCCAGCTCGGGAATCCAGAATATCTGTTCCCTCGTTTGTCATTCCGGCGTTCGCCTGGGCGAACCGGAATCCAGAGTCGACCTATAGGCTGACAAAAGGAAGCGATTCAAAGGCTTAATACCATTGTCATTCCCGCGCAGGCGGGAATCCAGGATCTGGATTGGAGGTGTTATTCGCTTGCGCCCCCTACTCCCCCCTGTCATCCCGGAGGGGCATCCGGGCCTCGGGCGCTTCCCCGAGGTTCTCGTCCTCAAGGGTGTTCTTGAGGGATCCATTACCATCACTTTGGAGGCCAATGAGCCCGCAAAAGCTATCGATATTTCGCTTATTTTCTCGTTTGTCATTCCCGCGAAGGCGGGAATCCAGCGGTCCTTTTCTTCCCCCTTGATTTTCAGACTATTGCCTCTCGATTCATTGACATTTAAGTATCCATATAATAAAATGCGCCTATAGTAATGTATCCTTCGATGGACACCCTGGAAAGGAAGCCTTACGAAGCTACACTCGGAATCCTGGTTCTCTGTGGTTTTACGAGGGTTAATTGGATAGTACAGCCCGCTGTTTCCAAATACTTTCCGATACCACGCGGATCAGGATCCTGCTGTTGCTTCATAAACACGAACTTTGTGTTTGCCAGTTGATGGGTGCGCTGGGAATGTCTCAGCCGAGAATCTCTCAGCAACTAGGCGTTCTAAAACAAGGTGAACTTGTTATTAACTCGAGAAAAGGAAATTGGATTTATTACAAAATCAACCCGGAATTAACCGATAAAAGCATAGAAAAACACGTCATCAGTCAGATTCCAAAATGGTTGGATAAGGATGAAACGGCTAAAGCAGACGCAGTCGTGCTTCGAGCTTGTTTGAAGTTGCAGGAAACCACCGGCAGTTGCGATTTTAAGAGTTTTGCGGGTATACGGGAAAAGGTCTTAAATAAATCGATGGTGAGTTGATGGTTGACTCTTCGAGACGGGTGACTATTATTTTTAAAAGGAGTTGAAAAAAGTGGAAAAAACGGAAAAGAAAAAAGGGTTTTTCTCGGCAATCAAACAATCCATGAACAAAACCACGGGATGCAACTGCGGTCCGGGAGATGCTTGCTACGTGAAACCTGAAGAAGAGAAAAAAGAAGAAAAATGCTGCTCCGACCATTCTGAAAAAGGTAAATGCTGCTAGGGCATAGTTTACTCCCTAGGGGTGATAATCTTGACGACTAAAAAGGCAACCCGTAATTACGGGGAAATAGCCATACTGGCTATTGTCCCGATTATTGTCGGAGTTCTCATAATCATTAGCTGGGCCCTGGCACATTTTAAAATCGGGCCGAACTATCTGAATGACGGGATAGCTCTGGTAGCCATTCTATTCGGCGGCTATTTGCGTTTTGTCTCAGGATTCAAGGACATTTTCCATCGAAAAATAACCGTCAGCGTGTTCGTAACTGTTGCGTTGACCGCGACCGTAGCTGTTGGAGAATTTCGCGCGGCGGCTATCGTGATTTTCATCATGTCGATAGCCAGTGCCCTTGAATCTTATACATTGGACAATACCAGGAAAAGTATCCGCGGGCTGCTCGATCTTGCCCCGCAAATGGCGACGGTAAGGCTGGGGCAAGATGAATCTACCGTGCCTGTAAGCCAGGTTCATGTGGGGGATATCGTGATCGTCAGGCCTGGCGGCCGTATTCCCGTAGACGGTACTGTGACGGGCGGGTCAGGAGCCGTCAATCAGGCGCCCATAACCGGTGAATCGATCCCTGTGGAAAAAACAAGAGGCGACACCGTGTTCCGGGGGACTTTGAACGAAACAGGGCGTCTGGAAATCGAGACCACCAAAATAGGCGGGGATACGACACTGGCCAGGATAGTCCACCTTACCGAAGAAGCCCAGGCGACAAAAGCCCCCGTGCAAGCCATCGCTGATCGTTTCACTACGTGGTTCTTCCCCACGATATTAGTCCTGGCAATATTGGGATACATAATTTCACGGGACATAAAGGTAGCTGTGTCTGTACTTCTGGTCGCCTGCCCCTGTGCCTTTGCCATCGCTACGCCGACGGCAGTCACAGCTGGGATTTCCAATTTGGCGAGAAAGGCCATACTGGTCAAAGGGGGCATCTTCCTGGAACTCGCCAGCAAGCTGGATATACTCCTGGTAGACAAGACGGGAACTTTTACTATCGGAGAACCCGAGGTTGTACAAGTTGTTGCTTTCAACGGAAATCCCGAGGATGAAATACTGCTCCTGGCCGCCATAGGCGAAAAATACTCGGGGCATCCTCTTTCCAGGGCAGTTTTATCTTCGGCTAAAAAAGCGGGTATCACCGTCCCTGACCCGGACGAGTTTAAGGTTGAAGCAGGGAAGGGTGTGGTAGCACACTGGCTGGGGAAAGAACTGTTAGTCGGGAATGAAGAATTGTTGCGTGCCAGGGACATTCTCGCAAACCAGGATATAAAAGACGTTGTTTCCCAGCAGGTGTCCCATGGCAGAACGGTTGTATTCGTTACGCATGGGCAAGAAATCGCTGGCGTTATCTCCATCGCCGACGAAGTTCGTCAGGGCATTCCAAAGGCCATCGCCTCGCTGAAAAAGCTCGGCGTTACGAAGATTATCATGCTAACGGGGGATAATCCGACCGTAGCAGCCGCTGTGGCAAATGACATCGGAGTCGAAGACTATCAGGCCGAATTGTTGCCTGAACAGAAGATGGATGTTGTAAAGCGTTTTCAAAAAGAAGGGCAACGTGTCGCTATGGTCGGTGACGGCATCAATGACGCCCCCGCTCTGGCACAGGCCGATATTGGGATCGCCATGGGGGCCGCCGGTACCGCCGTAGCTATCGAGACGGCTGGCGTGACTTTGATGAGCGATGAGTTCGGCGGGGTAGTGGATTTCGTGCAGATGTCCCATAAAGTACTTCGGCGCATTAAACTGAACATCTTCTTTTCAATCATTTACAACGTTATCGGACTTACCTTGAGTATCCTCGGCTTGCTCACACCCGTGCTTGCGGTGACTTTTCAGGAAGCAGGCTGCCTGACTGTTGTTTTGAGTTCAACTCTGCTTCTTTGGGCAAAAACCGAACATAAGGGCCCATCGAATGCTTGACCTGGATTAAGGCGTATCTTAATCATTTTTCTACGTTGCCAAAAAAGGAAAATATATTCAACTCACGCACGGATCGGGATATCTGTTGAGTTGTACCAAAATAGTTTCCATCAAACCTGGCAACGGCTTCACTGGGGCTGAAAAATAGTTAAAGGACCCACTAGAGCAATTCGTTGACTCTTCGCACTAAAGTATCGATGTCAAAAGGCTTTCTGATGCTCATTAATTTGTTATTGATCAGGAATTCATCTGTACCGTGATCTGCAATGTCCCCTGTAATTATTATTACTTTGTTCTTATATTTCGTGTGGTTCTCCTTGATTTCTCGGTATACCTCGATCCCGCTCATTCCGGGCAGCCGTAAATCTAGGAGGACACAATCATAGTCCTTCTTTTCCAATTTCGATAATGCGTCCATTCCGGAAGCTGTCGTTTCTACGGAGCATCCGTTTACGGTCAATACCCTTTCGATTACTTTCCTTATCATTTCCTCATCGTCGACTACAAGTATGCTTCCTGGCTTGGTGATCTTCGGCTTGGGGGAGTCGCCAGGCGGTTTCTCTTCCATTTCATCTGAGGATGAGGAAAGCGGCAGGACAACGGTGAATGTTGCTCCCTGGTGTTCGGTTACAAATTCTATGGTGCCGCCAAGCTCTTCAACCATCGCGCGGGACAAACTCAAGCCTAAGCCCGTGCCCTCTCCGACCGCTTTGGTCGTAAAGAATGGATCGAATAATTGTTTTGCGATGGTCTTATTCACGCCCAGGCCATCATCCTGAAAAGAGATGCGCGCCTGATTGCCTGCCCTTTCTGTGCTGACGATCAGCTTGCCCTTGCCATGGGCTTTTTTCATGCTATATTCGGCATTGACGATGATATTAACGAAAATCTGCTGTATTTGTGCTGGGTCCGTAACAATCTGAGGGATTTTCGAATCAAGGTTTTTGACCACTTCTATGTTGGCGGTAGTATGGACATAATCTCTCAACGCTAGTGTCGCCTGGACCAGTTCATTGATGTCGACTCTCATTTTTTTGGGAGTGCTCTGCCCGGCAAATACAAGCATTCGCCTGATGATGTCTCCTGCTCTTTTAGCACCGTCAGCGATTACATGGAGGTCTTGCCTGATGTCCTCAGGCAGGTCAGTTCTCCTGGCAAGGTAGTCGGACAAACCCAGAACGGGTGTTAAAGGATTATTGATCTCATGAGCGATGCCGGCGGCCATCTCGCCTACTGATGCCAGGCGGCTGGCTATTTCATTTTTATAACGGAGTTTACGGTTCTCTTCTTCCGATTTTACGCGCGCCAGAACATTGCCGATTGCTAAAGCCAATTTCTCGTAAAACGATATAAGGTCCGGGTTGAACATGTTACTGCGGGAGTCATTTAACTGGAGTAAGCCGATATTGCCCTGCTGGGAGCGGAAAGGTATTAAGGCCACCGACTCGTATCCTTCTCCATTGCAACGGTTGCGGGTTCTTGCCTGCCTGTCTTCCTCGGTTGTACTGGCTAACAGAGCAGTAGTGCTGTTCGTACAGAAACTGCCGCCCTTGGTGAAAAACGGCTGCTTCGGATCGAATCGGCCGCAAATTATATTGCCGCACATACATTCCAGAACGGGATTTCCGTTTTGGTCTCTTAGAAGCTTTCCACTCGTCGAATAGGCGCAGAGGCGATTCTCCAACGAAATATGCTTATCGGGGAACCCCTGCGTTTCATAGTAGGGATAGTCGTCTCCTTCGTGAAGCCGTATTCCAACTGCTTCAAAACCACTGAACTCTTTGATTAGCGTTAAGACCTGGTGGATTTTGACGGGCAGTTCGTCGCTCCCATTAAGTATCGTTAATATATCTAAATAAAGCTTATCCTGTATTTCCTTCTGCTTGCGCTCTGGGATGTCTTGAAGAACTGTAATCGCATGCGACTTCCCGCTGATTTCGATTAATTCAGCCGAAGCCAGCACTGGAAAGGTTTTTCTGGATTTATTCGTTAAAGTAAATTCGATGTCACTGAAACTGCCGTGATTATTAAGTAGCGAAATAAATTTATTCCGCCCCTCAAAATCATACATCTCGAGGTCCAATACCGAATGTCCGAGTAATTCATCGCGTGTGAATCCGGAAAAGTTTACGAAATGATCATTGACTTCAACGATCTTTCCGTTTGCTAATTCAGTCACCAGGATTGCTTCAGGACTTGCGTGAAACAGCTTTAAAAATTTATCTTCGATGGCCATGGCGTTTTCCTTGACAAGCCTTCCTGGCAAAGATATACCACACCGCAATGGCAAATAATAGGACTGCAGGGCCATTTTTAGTGGTATATTTTCAGTATTTCAAGTTGCCCTATAATTAAATCAGAATAGTTTTGGAGGTTAAGCATGAACGGCGCCGCATATCACAAAGAGGTTTTATCCGGGTTGTTAGTCTGAAGCCGTGAATGTTGACGAATACGTCCGGGCGAAAGTGCCGCACGAGTTCCAGCCGACAGTTGCACGGCTGCGGGAGTTGATGCATGAACTGGCCCCGGAAGCCAGGGAAACTTTGAGCTACGGGATGCCGACATATAAAGTTAAGCGTATCGTTTCTTACATCCTGCCCACAAAAAAGGATATTACATTTTCCTTCACTTACGGAGCGAAGTTCGAGGACAAATACGGGATTCTCAAGGGACACGCGAAGTTTGCGCGGTACCTCAAATTCAAAAATCCCGGTGATATAGACAGGGAGGTTGTCGATTATTACCTTCGACAGGCGATTGAACTCGATAGCCTTCGATCTTGAAATTGGGCAATATATGAATTATTAGCAAAAAACATAACATCCCATGGTCTCCCTTTTTATAGTGTCGGAATGATATTGGCCAATGTCGCTTTGTCGGGTTTGTTGTGATCTCTGCTTGCCGCAATAATGCGGCCTTTACCGCGTCTTTACTTGCATAAATTATAATTAAATCTAGATAAATTAAAGGAGAAGATGCATATGATGCACGGATTTTACTATGGCGGCGGCTGGAACTGGGTTGGTTTTATTCTTAATGCGGTCGTCTGGGCCCTGATCATCTCTTTATTTATCTGGCTTGTGATGAGGCTGAGCCGGGGCGGGCAAACGATGCAATCGATGCACGGCGGCCAGAACGCCCTTGATATCGCCAGGGAAAGATATGCCAAAGGCGAGATAGACCACGACGAGTTTGAAAAGATCAAGAAAAATCTGTCATAAAAACGCATCGGGATAAAATTAAAAGGGGGGTAGCAAAATACCTCCCTTTTCTATTGCTTGCTGGTTCCGCCTATGTGACGGTTACTGTCCCGTAAACCCATTGGACCCCGTCCAGCCAGAACTTGTATGTACCGGGTTTGTTGAAATTGAACGGGATAAGAGCCAGCGGGTCCATGTTCATTGTAAACGGGGCGTCGCTCCACAGCTTGTGATAATTGCAGCAATCCTCATTCTTGAAATCCACCTTGGTTCCCGCGCTGACAGTCAGTGACATCGGATAAAAGATGCCATCGACTCCGATAACTATGGTGGGGTTGTTCTCTGCGGCGGGAAGAGAAGGTTCGCCCGTAACTATCGGTTCTGGCGTTGATGACGGAGCTGCCGCCGTGGTTGTAGGGGAAGTTGAAGTAGCTGCGGGTGTGCCCGAATATGGTTGGTTTGTCGTTTTGACCGTGGACGTAACCGGCGCCGTTCCACCGCAGGCTGTAAAAAGGATGCAGGCCGCAAGGCTAAAAATCGGCAATGACCGGATAAGTTTATTATTCAATAGAAATATCCTGTATAAAATGTTGTGGAGTTGCATTCAATATACCATATAGCCCGCATACTTGCTTTTCAACTCCTTGTATCGTAGAATTTAGGCACGCCACCGAGCGGGAGTAATTCAGTGGTAGAATGTCTGCTTCCCAAGCAGAATGTCGCGGGTTCGAGTCCCGTCTCCCGCTCCATCATCACTTAAGTCCCGCCTTTGACAGTATTGCCTGTTCACCGAAATCGAACGCTTAAAAGCAACAATAAGGGAGGGCTTTTGCCCTCCCTTTCGCAATAATCCCGCATGATAGATATTACTGCGCCCTTGCGTACTTCTTCTCATTCGCGCGATTGGCCGTTCGCATTGGCCTGCCCACCGGCAGGTTTAACTCAGACGCATCGATAGGTTTTTTGATCCCCGTGAACCCGCATTGCAGGCAATGCGAGAAACAGTCGTTTTCTTCAGTATCCATAAACACGTCGCCGTTGCACCTGGGGCAGCACTTCAATTTCCAGTTGGCCATTTTATTCACCTCTACTTTTTAAGTACATTATCAAATGCACCTTGGGTTTATGGACGTCAGACCCTCTCATATGTCCCGGCGCCACGTGAAACGGGTTCTGTCTCTATCAGTTTCTTGATTGTACCCATGGCCTCTTTCATTTCATTCAGGAGGCGGTCCATCTCGTCAATTATCCTGGCGGTCTCTTCCGCCGATAATTGGGTTTCGGCTGGTGGTACTCGTTTAATCATGCTCATTTCCCAGTCCCGCTTCTTTGAGCGGAATTTATCCATAATACACTTGAGGTTATCAAGAAATCATAAAATTGTTCGTATTTTAATTAAAAAAACATTACATTTCCCATTGTTTTATCTGCCCCCCCCAATATTCAAAGATAAAAGTGCGCCAAAACGGGCGAAGGAGTAAAATTGCGGCGTGGTTACAAAGACAGAAGACAATTCTGAAATTCGTAAACGGGAAGATCTAGGTCTTCGCGAATCCCGCAGGCTGGAACGTATCTTTCTTTATCACCGTTGGCTATATGTCGTCGCGATAATCCTCATGGCGCTTGTTTATAAGGATCTGCCTCTCACGGCCATCATCGGCCTTTCCGTCAGCCTGGGTTTAGTCAACGTGTTTGACTGGTTCATATATCGCAAAATCGGTTCACTTCAAGAGCAGACTATGTTGAGCCTGGGGATGCTTTCCGTGGACGGGCTGGTCTCGTGGGGATTGATGCTTCTTTTCATCCGCCAGCCTTCGGCCATCGTTTACGCGATCTTCGCGCTGGTGGTTATCGAAGGGGCCGTGCGTTTCAGTCTTGCTGGGAGTCTGCTTACCGGATTATTCTTTATTATCGGGTTGTCCGGGGCATGGATCTACCGCGTTAGCGTGCTGGGGATGAATTTCGACCTGGCCGCGTACGTTTTTTGGGTCGGGCTCATAACCCTTCTGTCCATTATGGTGGGAATGTCGGTACGGGAAGGGCGCAAGCAGCGGGCTTATGCGGAGACGCTTTCAAATGAAAAGGCTCTTTTTATCGAACGAAGGCGTATCTCGAACGAGCTCCACGATACTGTGCTTAAAAGTCTCCAGGGGCTTGCCCTTGAAGCCCATGCGCTTGGTAAAATCCCCGAAAACCGAGAATCCGCCGTCGAATCGAGGGCCCGTTACATCGAAGAGGTCTGCAACGGAATGAGCCAGGAGATCAGGGGGGTAGTGCTTGAATTACGCGAATCTGAAGGCAACAAAGCTCAGGGCCTTAAGCCTCAGATGACGGAAATCGTCGATACCTGGGGCAAAGGTTCGAAAATACCGGTAGACCTGATTTTCAAAGGTGAAGTGCCGGTTTTGCCGTTGAAGCTTTCGCATGATATACGCAGGGTCGTAGGTGAAGCGCTGGCTAATATCCAGAGGCATTCAGGCGCAACGAGAGTAGATATGGAGTTCACGGCTTCTGGGGATTCTCTGGAGTTGAAGATAAGTGATAACGGGCATGGCTTCGACTTCACGCCGGAAGACCTGTACGCGTTTGTCGGTAAAGGAAGGCTGGGGCTGGTTTCGATGAAAGAACGCGTAGAATTGGCAGGTGGCACCTTCTGCCTGACCAGCAGCGGCGATGGAACAACCATCTATGTCTACGTCCCTTTGGGAAAGTCTAGAAGGCATATGCCGGAGCCTTTATGAACAAGATACGTGTGTTTTGCGTGGATGACAATTTTGTCGCCAGGCGCGGACTGCGGAGCGTGCTTGAATCCGAAAGCGATATTGAAATCGTGGGGGAGGCGTCAAGCGGCTCGGAAGCCCTAAAACGACTTCAAGGATGTATTGCGGACGTGGTACTTATGGACATCCGGATGTCGGATATCGACGGTATCGAAGCCACATCGCTTCTTTTACAACAAAATCCCGAAGCGCGGGTGTTGATGGCAACGGTTGTCGAAGACCCCAGGGTACACATGAACGCCATGCTCGCAGGGGCCAGGGGCTACATGGTTTACGGGCACTTTATTCCGGAGTCGCTTATCGCAGCGGTCAAGGCCGTAGCTTCCGGTCAACGCGTTAATATCCCGCCATTGCCGGAGGAAGCTGTGTTCGCGCCTGTCGAGAGCGAAGGCAATGAACTGACCCAGCGTGAAGTCGAGATAATGAAGCTGATAGCTGCAGGGAAAGACAATCGCGAGATTTCTGGAGCGCTCAATATCGAAGAAAAGACCGTGAAAAACCATATCAACAATATCTATTCAAAACTTCATGTAACCACACGGCAGGAAGCCATATATTTCATGCTTAACCGCATGCTCAGGGATAAACCGCAGGAATAGCATTTAACTCTCGCCGGTGTCAGCCTGTCCGGGAGGGTTGCTATTTTTCAGACGAGATGTGCCTATTATTGCTTTTCCCATTGCCAGTATATTGTGCGGGCGCATGAGCAGATGCAGGCCGTCCGCGGAACGCGGGCCATCCGATAGCCGGTTGATGTTTGTTATTTCAGGCAGCAGCATGGCGATCTCTTCGGGGGAAACATCACTTTCGAATTTGGCGATGCGCTTCACCATCTCCATCCCCCTCTCGTAAACCGCGGCCGCGCGTTCAGCCGTGATGGCTGTGATCTGTCCGTATTTAGCTTTCAACCGGATCAGCCGTGCCAGAATAGCGTAGGTCGTTAGGGCGAGCTCCTGGGACGACATCTCCCGTGTGCGATATTCAAGCCTGTCGCTCCAGCAGGGCAGGCTCATGCCTTCGATATAATCCTTAAAATCCTTAAAACGGGAGACGAAACCGTACCCGGCCAGCGCTCCGAAACCTGCGGATGCCGGGGAAGAGACGGGTGTGATCGTGAGCGAAATGCGCTTGTCACCATCGAAGGCCCTCAGCAGCGATTCGCAATAAACAGAAGTATCGTAAACGGATTCAGGGGTCTGACCCGGGAGCCCGGCCATGAATGATATCTCTATGCGCCCTGTTCCTGCTTTAAGGGCTTCCGATATGGTCGATTCGATGTCGGCATTGGAATAATTCCTGCCTGCCGCCTTTCTCAAAGCCTCGTCGTGGCTCCCTGGAGTTAGCCTTAATTGGAAGCGCGGCGCGGACCGGGCTATTTCTTGTATGAAGAATGGCTTAACAACTCCGCGGGATTCGAATACCAGGTAATTTCGGGCGGGCTTATGTTGCAGCAGGCTTAAGAGTTGCTCGGCAAAATGGCCTCCGGGAGCGAGGATGTCCCCCTTTACTACGATGGGACTGGCGGTATAGCGGCACAATTCGACGATTTCGCGATAGATATCTTCAGGGCTCCGATAGGACAAGGCCGTCGGTGTGTCGTTTAAAATGTCTGCCAGGGTTATCTCGAGACCCTCTTTGCGGCTGGCTGCGATCTTTACACAGGGATGATTCAAAATGTCGGCTATGAACGGATTGGCCCCGGGATCGTGTTGTTTCAGTGCTTGGTTGAGGGCTGCGCGGCGCATCTCGGAAACGACGATGGTTTTAGCCGGAACCTTGTGTGAGAATTGGTTGATGCGGGTTTTGCCACTTTTTGCCTTCCATGCAAGGTCAAGTACTTTGATGAGACTGTTCGTACCTGAGGACTGTATAAGTTCAATACACGCTTGCTCGTCAAGGCTGTCAAGCAGCACGGCGTCTATCTGGGTAAAACTTAACAATTCTTTTTCGAGCGCCGCAGCTACCCGGCCGAACAGGACCGTTTTCGTTTCAGGATGCAGTTTTTTAACAGTCTCTGCAATTTCAAGCGCTTGCGGGATCTCTTCCCGTTCTTCGATTTCCAACGCTAAGATGGGCGTGACTGACTTCTCGATGTAAGCACTGAGGTCGAAGTGCTGTTTTGGAGAAAGTGAAGCCATGTCGACTATACGGATTTTCCTTCCCGTATTGTTGATCTCGTTGACTGCCCGAAGCAGGTCCTCGTTCTGAGAATTGTCTCCTACGCGTGATTCGGTATCGGAAACAGGGGGGTGGAGCAAAGGTTTTTCGGGGTAATCGTATATTGAGGGCGCACGGGCCACGATGATATCGCTTTTTTGCATTTTATTCTTTCAGGCGCACGCAAAGCGTGACGGAGGGATTTATAAGATAATTATATCATTCGGCCGGTAATTCTGTATGGATGTTGGGATAGCGGCTTGCGCTGGTGAACTCATTTTTGATAGACTATTACCTCGGTGGGCCGCTAGCTCATTTGGTAGAGCACTTGACTTTTAATCAAGTGGTGCTGGGTTCGAGCCCCAGGCGGCTCACTCTTAACTTCCACCGGATTCTCCGCATTTATTCTGTGTTCTTCTTTTTTGAGATTTCACGTTAGTATCAACAGCATCAACGCTGTACGCAGAAGAACCATGAGATCTATTCTGGAAAGAGCAAACTCCCCAGTATAAAAAATAACACATCAAATCCGATAAACGTGGACAATAAAACAAGCAAAGACCGTTCTCTGTACTTCAATATACCTATCAAACCTACCACAAAAGCAGCTATTCCGGACCCTACCGCGATTAACATGGGAATGGCGATATAGTTATTGGCAGTGATTGTGTCTCCGCCTGTTTGATGGCCTAATGTAACGACTAACGTAGCGACAAGAAAAAAGGAAACCAGCGAAATAATGAGACCGATTGTCCATTGGCCAAATTTTGTTGTCGGTAGAAGTGTGATTTTCATATCGTCCTCCTTACAATTTCCATAATACTCTAACAGAATAGTATTTTCCCGCCAGTAAAATAGTAATATTTCAAAGTGGGCTCATAACTTGCCGGGAAGAAATTAGGAAGCGGGTCATGGTTATGTTTGAATAAACTGGCGCAAATTGAAGAGACGAACTTGATGCTGCTCTGGAAAATCACAAAGGTCATTGTGAATGTATTGTTTACCAAAACAAAAAGGGCAGAGTCTCATGCTCTGGCGTTTGTATAGCAACGAGTTGAATTTAAATCTTTATTTCCAAAATCCAAGGCCTGGTGAAGCTTATGATTTTAGGAGGAGCCCATGATGCGGCATATCACTGAACAAAAATAACGTGATTGTTTAAACGAACTGAGGTTAACATAAGGCATACGTTGACAGCCGGGGCCAACAAAAGGGCATCGCTTGCGTAATATCGTCGTAGCGCTTTCAGCTATGGATTTATTCCGAACCGGATATAACTTTTGCTGGTTTTTTAGGTCTGTCAAAAATCACCAGTACCAGCGCCAGGAACAACATAGCCAAGCCGATCCCAAGCAGCACCATGATAGGCTCTTTGATAAATTCCAGGACGTCTGACAGGAGATTGATCAGCCAAACGTTGATTGATGGCAGGAACATATAAGCATCGGTATGCGTGCTTGCTAGTTTAGCCAGCGTGGAGTACATGTAGTCTACTATGATTGAAATTACGACTGTGAAGCCCAATGTCCACAGGGCGGTCTTGAGGTTTTTGCTCGCTAGGATTATCCCCGCCATGGAGATTGCGATCAGGGCTAACATAACCATGCGGAACGACGGTAGATAAGTGAAGGCCAGGCGCATCAGTTTAAGAGGAGAAGCCACATAAGGCGAAGCAGTTTTCAGTGACAGCACCGCCTCACTGGGAACATGCGCGAACTGTTTTTGGTACACGGTGTCAATATAAGCTTGTATCTGCTCCGGGGACGCGTTTGTCAACTCGGCTGGAGGGGAGCTTAAAACGGCTTTCTCAAGGTTAGCTCTGAGGGAATCCCGCAGGCTTCCCAATGGTATGTCCACATTCGGGTCCGCTGTTTTACCATCGAAATAATCGTAAACCGAGTAAATGGCTCCGACCAGTTCTTCTCTCAGGGACGGCTCGAATACCGCCATCGTCGCTTGTACGCTTGCTGCACCATAAACCTGGTCGGTAGTCAGCTTGTTGACTTTATTGGATACCTGGTTCGACAATTCTTCTGCACTGGCGGACACGCTCGAAGGAAACAATTCTTTCAGGGTGTCCAGCAGTTGATTCGTGGATTGCTGGTTCAACATCCCGGTGACAGTTGCGTTTACGTCCAGCCTTTGTATTTCATCAACAACGAAATCTGCTTTGAAAATAGTGCCTTCTAGGCTTATGGCCATCGTAAAAAGCACCAGGCAAATCACAAGAATATGATTCAGTACGGATAAAATCGCTTGTCTTGTACGGCCGCCGGGAGTTTCCGGTGCCTTTACTGCGGATTTACCGCTGCTCAGTTTTTCACCTAACCATTTGAAAAAATGGTTCAATACTCTGAACACGATGACCGTTACGGCAAGAAATAATAGGATGCTTAAGATGAATAGATAGTTGAAAGACATAATAATCCCCTATCGCTTCTTGCTCAAACAAATTTCGAATATTCTACTACCTTATGCGCAAACTTTCCATAGGGTTAACCGGCCAGCAATAAACTGCGATTCAGGCACTGAAAGTGCGTGGTTGATAGATGCTTCTGTCGTCGCTTGCAGATTGGGTAGTTGGGCAGGCAATAGTTACTGTTGCGTGATGGAATCAAACCATGTAAATTGGAAATGAAAGATTGGTAAAATATGAAAGAAATAAACGTATCAAAAGCGATGAGCAGCAATTGGCGTTACCTGCTATTCATCGCCGTAACGTTGATACTTTTCTGGGCCCTCTACACCTGGAGGATGGCCCTTCTTCCGTTTATGATTGGGCTTCTTCTGGCATATCTTCTGATGCCGATAGTAAAATGGACCGAAGCCTTGCTGCCGATCCCGGACAAGTATGCGGGGACCCGCCGCCTGATTTCGGCGTTATTGGTGATTGTCGTTTTCCTTGGCGCCATAGCTCTCGTGATAATTTTTCTTGTTACGGCGATTGTTCATGGTTCTACAAGCTTATTAAACAACGCGTCCCAGATAATATCTTCCTTCGGGTCCAAATTGACACAATGGACGCATTATATCCGCGAGCATCTTCCTGCGAATATGCAATCCGAAATGGACACCTTTATTAATAATATCGGGACAGGATTCATAAGCTCGATCTCAGGTTTCGTCGGCAGCGGGAGTACGGTATTTACCAGGATAAGCGGATCATTCGGTTTACTGCTAGGTTTTGCTTCACTGCCTTTGTTCGTTTTCTATCTCCTTAAAGATTCAGAATTGATCCAGAATAATATTTATTCTGCACTCTCCCCGGCGGTAGCCGGGCATACCCGAAACATAGTCAATATAGTTGATAAGGTTCTCGGAAGATATCTTAGGGCTCAGGTCGTAACTGGAATTATAGTGGGTATTGTCACATACTTCGGCTTGAGTATTATCAGGGTGCCCTATGCCTTGCCGCTGGCTTTTTTCAACGGGTTATTTGCCGTTATCCCTTCGTTTGGGCCTATCATCGCCGGCGTGATTATCGTCATAGTTGTCTTGACCGAGGCGACCTCTAAGACTATAGGTGTATCGATTTTACTCGTTGTTGTAGAGTTGGCAAAAACACTATTCGTCGTCCCCAAGATTACCGCTGACCGTCTCCACCTGCACGCCTCTTTAGTAGTTGCGCTTCTGGTGTTGGGTGCTTACTTCTGGGGAGTTTGGGGTGTAATTTTGCTCGTGCCAATCGTGGCAACCCTTGTCGAGGTTTTTAATTATATCAGGGCAGTTACTCACAACAAACTGACCGGTGAACCCCTTGTCATCCTAAAAACCGGCGGTGGCCCCGAAATAATGAGGCGTCGAGGGAAATAAACCTATAACCGTACATCCAACACTGGGGTGAGGCTAGGAGTTTTACTTCCTGGTGGAGAAAATAAGCACGACCGCCCCGCATATTATCAGCGTACCAGATATGGCGTACCCCAGTGTGACGTGTTTTAACACTCCCGTAACTTCAAGAAGGATGCCCGCGCCGGCGAGTGTAAACACCCCGGACAGGATACGAAGCCGTATTTTGCGCGCTTTTTTGATACGCTCCCGCTGTAACGCTTCCTGAATTTCAGCCTGGGTGGGGCGGCGTGCCCGAGCTGCTTGAGCAGCTTTGAAGGCCGCTCTTTTACCGGCTTTTTGACGCAGCAAGAAATAAAAAACGCCCACGAGAGCAAAAATTAGTAATACGTCGGTAAAACCTAGTTCCATTCAAACTCTCCGGGGTTGTATTCATCATCGATTTTGAATCGATCGTTGAACTTGTTTCAATGAGTAGTAAAATGACGCTACTCTTCCTCGGGAACCCAAACGCGTTTCTTTTTATAAACCAGGCGTGAAAGGAGTATCCCAAGTTCAAGCAGCAATATTAGCGGCACGGCCACGATCGTTTGGTTGAGCGGGTCTGGAGTAGGCGTGACTATTGCCGCGATGACGAATGCGATCAAAACCCACCATTTGCGCCTGTGCGCCAGCCAATCAGGGGACACTACGCCAATTTTGGCTAAAGCCATGACAATCAGCGGTGTTTCGAAAACCACACCGAATATCAGGAGCACGCGTACGACGAAGTTGATGTATGTTGAAAGAGAAGGTTTTGCCGCGGCGATGGAGCTGTTGAAATGATAAAGAAAGGTAAGCGCGGGATGAAGTGCGATGAAATATGCGAAAGCGACCCCGCATAAAAACATGAAGATTATGCCCGGAAGGATAGAAAATACGACCCGTTTTTCTTTACTGGTCAAGCCGGGCGCGACAAATGCCATCAATTGAAACACCAGAAAAGGCATGGCTATTACGACGGCGGTCAGCATGCTCACCTGGAAATACACAGACATGGGTTCCATGACCGTTTTAGTTATCAGGCCGATATCTCCGCCGGGTATGATTAAAAGACGGATTATGGGGTTGCCGAAAAACATTCCGACGAGCAACCCTGCGCCGAGAGCGATGGCGGAATACATTATACGGTTGCGCAGTTCCTTGAGGTGGACCATCAAAGGGGCGCGGCCGTCATTAGGCGGAGGCCTCATCACTTCGTCAACCATAATTAAATGCCGCCTTTTACACCGTGGAATATCATACTATCCTGTTCCGGGTTCTTCTGCCTGAGGGATTGCAGGGGGAGGAGGGGCTTGGATGTCTTCATCCCCGGGTAGTAAAGGCGTCTGGGCAATCTCGGCAGCCGGAGGATCTGCCTGGATCGTTGTGACGGGAGTGTTCATCCCTGCCTCGAGTGTAGCAGCAACGATTTTGGCCTGTTCCTGAAGGGTTGTATCAAGCCCTGAGGCTTGGGTGTTGACGGTTTCCGAGATCGCATTGGCCTGCTTTTCAAAACTGGCGGTTGTTTCCTTCGTGTTGGCTTCGACTGTTTCCGTCAGTATCTTGGCCTGGCTTTCAAGTGCGGATTTAAGCTCCGCGACATCAGCTTCCAGGGTTCGCTTCACAGCCATGAGGTCTTGCTTGAAACGAGGGGACTTATCCCCTCCGTCATCGTCCATATCCAACGCCTCGTTGATCTGCCCCGTGATGACCTTGGTGACCTTCTCGAAATTGCGGATGACCTTGGCGGCTTTGCGAGCATAGGAAGGCAACTTCTCGGGGCCGACGGCGATCAACCCCACGATGAGAAGTATCATGAATTTAAACCAGTCTATGTTCATGCCAAGGATATTCAAGGTTCCATCTCCATTATTGAGGCCTATCTGCCGTGGTAAGGCAGTTCATCATCACTGCTTCCGTCAATCTATTCGTAACGCGTGTGCATTCTGGACTGGCGTTACGAAATCGTCTCTCAGGGGCCTGCCGCTAGGGGGTCCGGTTATCCCGGCATACGGCCCCGTGAGAGAAATCGACTGTCAGGTTATTCCTCGATCTCTTTAACTTTTGCAACCTTTGCTTTTGTGGTTGCTGCGGTTGTTTTTGTCGCGCGTTTCTTTTTTACGACTACTACTTCTTCGTCGTCAGCGACGGTGTCGTCGTCGGTGCGGGACGACTCTTTCCTGAATTCCTTCATGGCCTTACCGAGAGAACCCGCAGCCTGGGGGAGTTTGCCGACGCCGAATATCATAACGACGATGAGCAGGATGATGATAAGTTCCATAGGTCCGATTTTACCGAGCATTTGATTTCTCCTCCCGACACCCGGTTGCCTTCAGGCAATCCTGGGTATATTAACTATATCTACAAAACGAAACTTGTTTATGTGGATTCTTTTTACTATGACTTACACCTCCTGTTGTTCTTTGCTTCATTGCGTATCAAAAAGTCTTGGAACGATCCGCTTCAAACAGACATGGTGTTTAATCTTCTTCCAGTCCGACGTCGGAAATCGGAACTTCTTGTTTCGGTCTGCGCGCGAGCCACGCCATGAATATGCTGACGAAATAGAGGAAGAATATTGGGCCGGAGACGGAAAATCCGCAGTCCATCAACAGGACATCCCTGAGGCTGTCGTGAAAAACGTCCCCTGTAGGAGTGACCAGCGCCGCGATTATTGCGGAACCGAGGATGCCCCAACGCCATTTTTTAAGCAGCCAGGTATGCGATACGATACCAAATTTCGCGAGTATATACATGATTACAGGAAGTTCAAAAGCGATACCTATCATGAAGTAAACGCGTGTTAAAAATCCGATGTAATTTCCCAGGTCCACCAGAGGTGTGATGCTGGGGCTTATCTGGTTCACGAAGCCGATTGTGAATTTGAGGGCCATCGGCGCAAACACATACGTAGCGTAAACGGTGCCTCCGACAAAAAAGAGCAATATCAGCGGGATGAACGTGTATACATAAAATTTGATTTTAGAGTTGAGGACAGGTGATAGTGTCCTCAGGGTCTGGATCAGCAGGAACGGGGATACCAGCGCAAGTCCGCTGTAAAGGGCTACGCGAACGTAGATTTCAAAATTGGCTTCAAGCTGGTAGGCGACGAATTGGGTGCCGGCGGGCGACAGTCCTTCAAAAAAGAGGATGACTTTGTTCGCAAACATAAACGAGACGCCCCATGCCAAAAAAAGCATGGCGATAGACAGCAGGAAACGCCTTCTGCTGTCCTGTACGACGCTTAGTGCTTGTGCGAATTTATTTTGCGGAGCATCCATCAACGTATTCCTTGCTCGGATGAATGTGGATTGAATGTATCAAAGATTATTGTGCCGTGCCGATCTCCCGACCATGGTGACGCGTTTGATGCACAACGTTGCTTACCGGTCTGGAAATGAGGGATTCGCTTAAAAACACACACACGTCGTCTGGTCATGTTAAGACCTGACAACTCTAGAAGTATCGTTATAATTATACCGGTGAACAGGAGCGAATCAATCCATTGTCCAAGGACCCTTAACATTAAGTCAATCCCCTTTACTTCAACCAGCTCGAATGGAACTTACCTATGGCATCCGGGATTCTATATCCCCTGAAGTTCCTGTGGCAGGGACGGGTTCTCTTTTGTTCCCCTCAATACCGGCAAGCGGTATTATTCCCCCACCTAAATGCCATGTGATGATTATTCGGGCATTGACTTAAACGTTATTTTATTCCTTTTTCGCTCTGTTTCCTCCGTGTTGTTCAGATGTCTTTAACGAGCAATATACCTATATGATATACAATACTACCACTTTTATGCAAAAGTGTCACATGTGAAAAGTTTCAAATGTCGGATGGGGGTTCTTATATAGTCAAGCTATCCAATGCCGATTGGCAAACCAGGTAAGGATTCCCTTTTCTCCGGGTTTTCCGGCAGATTTACCTGTGCGCACTTGATTCCCGACCGTCGAACCCTCTACTATTGAACGGCATGGGCACAAACAACGGCGAAGTTTCACCCGTATGGCACGTTTATATGATACGATGCGCTGACGGGAGCCTTTACACAGGTATAGCGACCGATGTGGCCCGCAGGTTTGCCCAGCATCAGGCAGGTAGCGGCAAAGGATCGAAGTATCTCAGGGGCAGGGGGCCTCTTGCCATGGTGTTCCAAAAAAGTCTGCCCGATAAAAGCACCGCTTTAAAGGTTGAAAACAAGCTCAAATCTCTATCCAGAACCCGCAAAGAAGAAGTACTGGGATCCGGTTCTTTCTTCACCGAACTGCTAAAACAGGTCGGTTCTTGAAGCCGGGACTTTAACGTCTCAATTTCTTAACAGGCTCAAGAAGATATTCCAGTCCGTTAAGTTTGATTTCGTAGATTGCACCTAGTAATATTCCTATCTTCCCTTCCGGCAGCCCTTTTTGATTGAACCATACAAGGTAAGGTTCCGGCAGGTCGCACAGCAAACGGCCCTGGTATCTGCCGAAGGGCATTCTCTGCGATACAAGGTCCACTAAAAGTTTCGGATCCAGGTGCGAGTCCGATGTTCCAAACACTCTGAGACGCTATCCTCTAATTTTATTCAAAAGATTTTACCATTTCGGAGGGAAGGATATTTGAAGGAACGCTTTATTTACAAAATTTTGCGTTTGTTTGGGGACACAGGCGAGGTTGCATTGTTCAGAGCACCCTTTATGCGCTAGAATTGGATTGATAAATAATCTATCGTGATACCAAGCGGAGGGCTTAGATGAATATATATGTTGGGAACCTTGATAATGATGTAACCGAAGAGACTCTCCGCAGCCTCTTCGCCAGGTTTGGTGAAGTGGGAAAAGTGAATTTGATGACTGACAGGCGGGGGATTTCAAAAGGATTCGCTTTCGTCGAAATGCCTTCACAGGCTGAAGGTTCGACTGCAATGGAAAATCTCAATAGGACGCTATTGCTGAACCGCACCCTCGATATAAGCGAATCTGCGCCCCCTATGAGTAAGGGCGCCCGTAAAGCTAAAATTCGCCCATCCAGGCCGAAACGTTAAATCTGGGAGCATAAAGCCAACATAAATGGACGGCACGTGAAAATGCCGTCCATTTATATTAACGGTCTGGTTTACCCTGCGTAAGATTGGATAAGTGGCAGAAGTTCATCCATTGGCAGGCAATACCCCATATTCATCACAGGGTCGCCATTATTATCGTAAATATCAGCCGAGTCGTTTATCCCGATGACCTGGCCTGAAATATTCAGTATCGGGCCGCCGCTATCACCTGCATTTATGGCAGCGTCTGTTTGAATATAATTATATGTATCATCCAGCTTCCTAAAAGCCGAGATTATCCCGAAGGTGAATGATGGGTTGGGGGTGTAGCCTAACGCGAAACCTCCGAGAACCACGAAGTCGCCGACGGCTGAAGCGCTGGACGATCCGAGGGTCGCGACCGCAAGCCCGGTAGGAACGGTACCAAGTTTTAGCACCGCAAAGTCCCGACCCTGAGCGCCGGCGATGACTGTGGCGGGGACCGTTGTCCCTGAACTGAAGGTTACGTTGATGGTTGTAGCACGGGTGATGATGTGATATGCGGTAAGGACATATCCCCGGTTGCTGATGATAACACCGGTGCCGACAACCTCACCGTGAGAACTGATGGCATCGATATAGACCATCATCGGCGTGATTTTGTTAACCAGGTTGCTCACCGATAACAATGAACCGCTCGCGCCGGTTGCGCCGGTTGCGCCTGCGGGCCCCGTCTCCCCGGTGGCTCCGGCCGGCCCTATAACATAGCCTGCGTCGATGGTCGATCCGCCGGAGAGCGTCAGGATCAAGTGCCCTTCGCTGTCAACGTTTGCACCAGTGACGCCTGCGCCAGCAGCCCCCGGTTTTCCGGCGCATCCGGTAAACAACACCGCTATCAATATAACGGCGAGGATCACCCCCGAAATCCTGCGGATATATTTCATAAAGCAACCTCCACTAGCACTATTGTAAGATTGGGGCATCAAGAAATCAAAACTGCTTGCCCGTATTCGTTAAATATTCGGTAGAAAAGACTCCGGTGCAATGGAATCGCATAAATCCAACCAAAAACAAACGATATATAGTATTGATTATTTACGAGGGTACTGAGATACTTGATGGCAATATAGTTAAACAAAAATCGGGGCGCGACAGGGGGGGGTATTTCATGAGGAAGAAGTTGTTAATCAGGGCTGCAGTGGTATTGGGAGTTTGCTTGGCAACACTCCTGATGGCGGCGCCGGCGATGGCGATCTGGGATTGGTGTGATGTTGATCCGATACTGACCATCGGAGGGCATTCAGTCAGTCTGGATGCGGCTTATCTCGGCGATTCACAGGATATAAACGGCAAGATAACTTTTGTTGTGACGGTTCCGAGGGGAACCCCGGTTTCGATCGATGCCGTTGATCCGGGTGTTAAGGTGAAGGTTCGATACGACGGCGATTCTTCTAATGGTATCCCTGTCGGGGTTTCTGTCAGCATAAAATCCAAACAAACCTATGACACAACACTGACGGTGACTCTGGAAGGAACACAATTGACCGTTGAAACCGGTAACACAGATGACACCCTGGGCTATTCCTTTATCATCTGATAGCTGGTGACATGCGTTTTTTCAACGAGGCCTCCAGGGGGTTGGTTATAAATGGTCACTAGAGAGGTATCGGACGCTTCTTACAGCCGAAGACTGCCGGCGGCAGCTGCCGTAGTGGCAGGAACCGGCGGACCAAGCCGTCGTGCCCTGAACTTGTACGTGGCCGGATTGACGCTCGCGGCCATAGTGATGGTAGCCATTTTTGCGGTAATTCAGCCGTTTACTTCATATACCAACGTCTTTATGGTGGGCACTTTTCTGGCGCTTGTATGGTTCGCAGGGTTGTACCCTATCCACGTCGCCCCTAAAACCAAAGTAAGCGTCACGACCGCCGCGGTATTCGCCGCTATACTCGTTTTTAACCCGCTGGTAGCGGTTCTGGTCGCCGGTGTCGGGGTTACCGCAAATCAACTGTTCCTGCAGAACAAAACCTGGTCCAATTTCGTATTCAGCATTTCCCAAACTGTCCTTTTCGTGGGAGCCGCGGGGCTTGTATATTCAGCATTGCAGAATACGAGCGGTCCGACAGCGCTGGTATCCGGTTACGGGTTTTTCTGTGCAGTTGCCGCAGCTCTGACTTTATACATGGTAAATAGCGCCGCCGTATCGCTTGCAGCCGGATTTCAGACACACCGTAATCCGTTGATGATCTGGGTGAAAGGGACCAAACAGTCCGCCGCTCAGGAGATCGCATTGTTCGCTGTCGGTTTGGCAGCGGCTATGATCGTCAAAGAAGCGCCGTGGGGGATCCTTTTAATGCTTGCGCCTGTCGTCGTCATATATTATTCCTTCAATCGTATGGCGGCCCTGAATACTAAGGTTGAGAAGCAGTTACAGGAATTGAAAACGGCCCAGGCCCAGCTTGTGGAATCGGCGCGGATGGCATCGATCGGCACGATGGTAGCCGGGATAGCGCATCAGATAAACAACCCCATATTCGTTATAAGAGGGCGGGCGGAAACTTTAACCGAAGATGCGGAAGAGCATCTTAAAACCCCGTCTGCAAAGAAAGCTGTTCAGGTTATTTTCGAGATGGCAGACCGGGTGAGTCGTATAGTTAACTCGCTGATGCCAATTTCCCAGGTATCGGAAGATGGGAAGGAGTGCTGCGACGTTAACGGAGTTGTTCGGAACACACTTCTTTTGCTTGAGCCTAAATTGCTGAAGTCATCCATAGAAATCACAACAACGATGGCGAAAGACCCCCCTTTATGTTTGGGTGACGCCTGCCAGGTACAGGAAATGCTTATCAACCTCGTAGATAACGCGTGCAATGCCATGCCGGGCGGCGGCAGATTAGCTGTAGTTACCAGGGAAACAGGATTCGGATTATCTATCAGCATTGCCGACACGGGTTCCGGGATTTCAGATGATAATATTTCAAAGATTTTTAGCCCGTTCTTTACGACTCGTAAAGGGTCCGGCGGTGTGGGGCTTGGCCTTTACATGAGCAAACATATCGCAGAAAAATACGGCGGCAGCATTACAGTTGACAGCCGCATCGATAAAGGTACCGTCTTTACGGTCAACCTTCCCGGAAGTTCAAAAACGAAGGTTAAGCCCCGGTACCAGCCTGAACCGGAACTTGCTCCGGTTGGCGTAGGTGCAAAGCTACATAAATAAGCTGACTTTTAAATGATGGTGCTTGCAGGTCCTTGAGCAGGGGAATACTGCCCGCTTTTTGAAAAGCGGGCAGTATGATTTTGTAACCGGCATCTAAAACAAAACTGGGACTGAGTATTTATCGCCGAAAATAGACAACTGCTTGCTGTGAACGATATATTCCCGAAAACATCAAGCGACATTGCTCAATATCATTCCGACACCATAAAAAGAAGAATTTGTGATAGCTGGAGACTTATTATTATGCGCCGGTGAATTGGCACCGGCGCATCAAGTGATTTCGTTTAACGAATAAGTCTGATCGGATAAACACCTAGATCTCGGTTTTCAGGACGCTCAGGAAGGCTTCCTTCGGCACATCTACCTGGCCGATGGTTTTCATCTTTTTCTTGCCTTCTTTTTGTTTGTCCAGCAGCTTCCGCTTGCGTGTGATGTCGCCGCCGTAGCACTTGGCGAGGACGTCTTTTCGCTTTGCTCCTATATCGGCGCGGGCTACGATCCTGCCGCCGACAGCCGCCTGGATGGGCACCACGAATAACTGCCTGGGAATCTCTTCTTTAAGTTTCTGTACGAGCACCCTGCCGACTGCCTGGGCCTGTTCCGGGGGCACGATGCGCGAAAAGGCGTCAACCAGTACCTCGTTTACCAGGATATCGAGTTTTACCAGTTGCGTTTGGCGATAACCCTCGAATTCGTAGTCTAGGGAGGCATACCCTTTCGACCGGCTCTTGAGATTGTCATAAAAAGTCGTCAGCATAGAGCGCAAAGGCATATCATAATCCAGCCTTACGCGCTGGGACTCTTCGTTCCCCATGGCGACCCCGAGGAATTCGGTGTGCTTGTAGATGCCGCCCGAGTCGCGCTCAAGTTCCATTATGGGGCCGATGAACTTGGAAGGGGTGATGATGTTCACCTTGACCCAAGGCTCCTCTATTTTGACGATCTGGCTCGGGTCAGGCATCTCTCCCGGGTTGATGACGGTGATCTTTTCACCGCCGCTTCTGGTTATCTGGTATTCCACGCCGGGAGCCGTGACCACGAGGTTCAATCCGAACTCCCGCTCGAGGCGTTCATAAACGATGTCCATGTGCAGCAACCCGAGGAACCCGCACCGGAAACCGTGGCCCAGCAGGGGGCTGTTCTCCATTTCAGAGGTCAGGGAAGCGTCGTTCAACTTCAGTTTATCCATGGCCTCGCGCAGGTCCTGGTAGTCGTTGGCTTCAGTAGGATAAATGCCGGCGAATACCATAGGTTTTGCTGGACGGTAACCCGCCAGGGGGGATGCGGCGGGGTTCTCGATCGAAGTTAGTGTATCGCCGACAGGGGCTTCCCCAACCTGTTTAAGCCCGGTCGCGATGTAACCGACTTCGCCTGTTTCCAGTACGTCGACAGGGCATTCGCGAGGGTTGAAATATCCGACTTCGATGACCTCGAGTTCGGTGCCTGTCGCCATAAACTTGAGCTTGTCGCCTTTTCTTATGCTGCTGTCGACCACGCGCAGGTAGCCGATGACCCCCTTGTAGCGATCGTAATGGGAATCGAAAACGAGGGCGCGGAGCGGGTTTTCGGGCTTCCCCGAAGGCGGCGGGATGCGCTTGACGATTTCTTCGAGAAGTTCCGGGACGCCTAAACCGGTTTTACCGGAGATCTTGAGTGTCTCGTCCTCGGTATAACCCAGCACCGTTTTGACCTCGGACATGACCCTCTCGGGCTCGGCCCCGGGAAGGTCCATCTTGTTGAGGGCTGGTATGATTTCGAGGTTATGCTCCATCGCTGAATATACGTTGGCCAGCGTTTGGGCCTGGATGCCCTGCGTAACGTCGATAAGCAGCACCGCACCCTCGCAGGCGGCCAGTGTGCGGGATACCTCATAGGAGAAATCCACATGTCCCGGCGTGTCGATAAGGTTCAAGAGATAGGTCTCGCCGTCTGCGGCTGTGTAATTCAGCCTGATGGCTTTCGCCTTGATGGTTATGCCCCTCTCCCTTTCCAGTTCCATGCTGTCCATCACCTGGGCGCTCATCTCTTCACGGCGCATCGCGCCGGTGCTCTCGATAAGACGGTCGGCCAG
>CAIMVG010000016.1 GCA_903844845.1 uncultured Dehalococcoidia bacterium
ACCACATCTGCAGCAGCAAAATCACACTGCATAAGATTTACCGCAACGCCAAATATCCTTCACACGTCCTCCTCCCCATCATCCCCAAGAACAGGTAATCATTCACGAAAAATGGTTGGGCTCGCCTAAAACGAGCCCAACCATTACTTTTAACGAAACATTCCGGTTCGAATCCGATATGCGCTACCAAACCGCACTTTTTGGCCAATCTTTGGACACTTCTTGTTAACAAAATGAGCACTTGACTCCACCTGATGGGATTCGAACTAAGATCTCAAGCGTAAGTATGGCTTGTTGTTCCCGTGTATGATTTGACCGTCTTTTTGCGGGATGGGCTCCTACATTGCACCTTGATATCAATCACAAGCCCAATCTTTTCCCTAGTTCAAAGGCGTCTGTGAGCGCTGTTGGGTGACCTGCCCCCAATGACGGTACCAGTTGTTACCTCGTAGTTCCTGTTAAAATAGCTTCAGGTGCAGGCGGCCGGTAATTCTTGGAGCTGTGCGGGCGGATTTGATTATATTCTCTGCGCCATTGGTTTATCAACACCTTTGCCTCTGCCAAAGTATCAAATATCTCCCGGTCCAGTAGTTCATCCCTCATCTTCCCGTTAAAGGATTCGATATATCCGTTCTCCCAAGGACTCCCTGGCTCAATAAACAAAGTCCTGACACCCAGTCGGTTCAACCATTTCCTGACAGTTCTAGCAGTAAACTCAGACCCATTATCGGAACGGATGTGCTCCGGTATCCCCCGGAATACAAACAGATTGAACAGCTGGTCGATGACGTCATCCGATTTAAGCTTGCGTTCTACAAGGGTTGCCAGGCATTCCCGGGTATATTCATCGATTATATTAAGTACCTTGAAGGCCTTGCCGTCAGTAGTACGGTCCATGACAAAATCATAACTCCAGACATGGTCCTTATGCTCCGGCCTCAGCCGTACACAGGAGCCGTCATTCAGCCATAAACGCCTCCGTTTCGGCTGCTTCTCAGGGACTTTGAGTCCTTCCTGCCTCCATATCCTCTCCACCCTTTTATGGTTCACTCTCCAACCACGGTTGTTATTGAGTAATGCCGTGATCCGCCGGTAGCCGTACCTGCCATATTGGGTTGCCAGATCGATGATATCCCCGGTTAACTGCTTTTCATCTGAGGGTGATAACATCTCACGGCGCTGGGTGGTCCTGGCCTGACCGAGTACTTTACATGCCCGCCTTTCGGAGACCGCCAGCTTCTGCTGGACATTATCGATAATCTTCTTTCTCTTCGACGGGCTTAGAAGTTTCCCCGTGCCGCTTCTTTGAGGATGGCATTATCCAGGGCAAAGTCGGCGACCACTTTCTTTAAGCGAGCGTTTTCCTGCTCCAGATCCTTAAGCCGGCGAGCCTGGTCAACACGCATGCCCCCGTAATCTTTGCGCCATCGGTAATAGGTCTGGTCAGTAATCCCGATTTTCCGGCAGACGACTGCGATTGTGCTTCCCTGGCTGAGCAGTACCTCGGCTTCCCGGAGTTTATTGATAATCTGCTCCGGACTATACCCTTTCTTCGGCATTTTTATCCCCCTATTTACGATATTATATCTGGGATCGTTTTAGGGGGTCAGGTCAATAAACTCCTTGTTTAAGTACTTGAAAACAATATATTGCGATGTCCGTCCTTTATATGAGGACTTGCCCTATACAGAGGAATACCTCGAGGATCCTTTAAATTGGATTCCCTATTCTGATCGAGAGCTAATATGCCGCCGGGCAGCAAGTCTGGCCAACGACGAAAAAATCATGTTTAAGGTTGGGCTGGCTACACCGAAACTTAACACTCTCGGTGGGCTTGAACGAATGATCATATTATTAGCCAGTCCAAAAATTGCGTACAGGAGCATTCCCAGGTATGCAAGTCTATTCGATAACACATTCAAATACCAGGTTACCATACTCGATGAAAACAAGGCAGAGATCAAGAT
>CAIMVG010000017.1 GCA_903844845.1 uncultured Dehalococcoidia bacterium
GTCGGTTACAGTTAGAATGGCGGAGTTGAAGTTCCCGGTTGCCGTTGGTGTGCCGCTGATGATTCCTGAAGAGGCGTTTATGGAGAGCCCTGTCGGCAGACCTGTAGCTGAAAAAGTACGGGTTCCCGTGCCGCCGCTGGCAGTCACGGTATATGGAGTGAACGCCATATTCTTGTCCCAGGCCGAAGGCGGTGCAGGAGAGGTGATACCGGGACCCGCAATAATATTAAGGGTGAGTATTTTAGAATCATTCCCCCCTGCGGTATCTATCACCTTGACAGTCAGGGAAGTCGGCCCTCCGGCTGTAGTCGGGGTCCCGCTGATGATGCCGGTGGATGCTGCGAGAGACAAGCCGGTGGGCAGTGTCCCTGTTGTGATGCTCCAGGTAAACAAAGATGTTCCCCCGCTCACGGACAATGTCTGTGAATAGGGGGCGGTAGCTTCTCCGTCAGGTAAGGAAGCGGTGCTGATGGCAGGAGCGGCATTTATGGTGATAGATAAAGCTTTGGTGGCACCCCCGCCTACACTGTCGTTTACTTTGAACCTAATAGAAGTCGGCCCACCGGCTGTGGTTGGGGTCCCGCTGATGATGCCGGTAGAGGCACCGAGAGATAAACCTGTGGGGAGAGAACCAGACGTAATGCTCCAGGTGAATGGCGCTGTCCCTCCGCTTACGGACAATGTCTGTGAGTAGGCAACCCCGACGTCACCGGGTGTATGTTTGACGCTGTCGACAACCCCACCGAGAGTTATCCATTTACCATCGGATACGCTGTAATAGGCTACCTTCAGTTTGCTGTAGTCAACCCCGGAGATCGCGATATAGTGAATGGTGATCTTTACAGGCGGGCTGAAATGAGCGCCGGAGGGACCGAACTCATACGCCGATGAAATAATGCTTTCTCCCGTCGGTGGAGGAGACGGCGGTTCCAAAAGCTGCGTTATAGAAACCGAGGTAACCGGCTTGCCATCAGGCCCGGTTCCGGTTATTCCGGCTGAAATATCAATGCTGGCATCCCCATCGGCGCTTGTCACCTTGACCGGGCTGATGAATACGCCATTAGAGCCGATGATTGAGGTCAAGTCCTGGCTAACGGTCACAACCCCGTTAACAGTTTTGGTACCCGGCGGTGTTGTGGTTGTAGTTGGGGGTGCCGTTGAAGTAGTCGGCGGGGTCGTGCTGGTCTTCGGCGGCGGAGTCGTGGTCGTCGTCGGAGGTACCGTTGAAGTAGTCGGCGGGGCCGTGCTGGTCGTTGGCGGCGGAGCCGTGGTCGTCGTCGGAGGTGCGGTCGAAGTGGTCGGCGGGGCCGTGCTGGTCGTTGGCGGCGGAGCCGTGGTTGTCGTAGGGGGTACCGTCGAAGTAGTCGGCGGGGCTGCGATCTGAACGAAATTTGCAACCACAGTTTTATCACTGTTCATAACTACCGTAGTTACAGCTGAGCTGGGATCAGCTACGTCTCCTGTCCAATTCTGGAATTGCCATCCTGACGCTGGGGTTGCGGTAAGAGATACGCTTTTCCCTTCAAATGCGACATAGGTTCCCGTATCCGGGCTGGTAGTTCCATCGCCGGTATGTTTGACCGTGAGATAATAACTGGCCGCAGGCGGTGGCGGCGCGGTGGTTGTGGTGGGCGGGGGTTCAGTGGTCGTTGTTGGAGGGGGGGTGGTTGTGGTAGTCGGGGGAGAAGAAACGATGTTGATGGTCAGACTGGAAGAAACGCTGTTGATAGTGTGGGCATCGAAGTCGTATAGAGTACCGCTCAGACCGATTGTTGCTGAACTGCCGGCTGCCCCGACCGCACTGAAGGAAATTGTCGCCACGTTCCCGCCGCTGCTGCCGCTGCCGCCGGCCCAGTTCATCGATGCGGAACCTGACGTGGAATTAGCTGCAGTAGCCAACGCCCCGGCTGAAATGCCCGTGAACTGGATCGCGCCGGGATTGCTGTTGGACACACTTAACGCCAAACCCCAAATTAAAGTAGGGCTGGAGGAAACGCTTACCGAGATGCTGCCCCCCGCGCCGGGGTAAACGTTTGAGGGGCCGGATAGACTGCCCGAACCTGCAGCCAGCAGGGGTGTCTGCAAAGCCAAAAAAGAAGCCACAACAAGCGCAGAAACTGCCAGCAGGCTGGATATCCTCAGGATCGTCGTTCTCCGGGTTGCTGGATTTCGGGATCTATTTAAGATTGTAATTTTCATCTCTGAGATCAACTCCATATTGCGCGATTAACATCGCATCGGTAATCAAGATCGTATCGCCTGAAGCCCCGTCCTGTCTGACGCTGGCTGCATTAATCGCGTTGATATTGGACAATGACCTTAAATCCACCAGATATTGCGCGATAAACATGGCATCCCTTATATCTACAACCCCATCCCCATTTACGTCACCGCGTCGGAACGTGAATGTCTGTACACTCTCTGCCGGCACATTCATCCCGGGCGCCCCCGCAGAAATTATACCCTGATAAGTTATGGTGAGTGGGTAGGGTACCAGAGCACTTCCCTTAAGCCGCACAACCAGCTTGGCAATGACTGAATTGTTTGGATTCAAAGCAGACGTGGCAGTACCGCTCAAAATTTTGGTTGTCGGATTCCACGTGGGGACGTTGCCAAAGGGGGTTGTCCCGCTTCTTGCTTCGACAATTTCTATACCTGCCGGGTCATAAGCCAGCTGCACCTGGTATGACGTAACGCCGCCCGGCACTGGCTGGGTTGAACCGTCGGCCGAGTTTTTAGCGCGGTTGATCATGAGCTGGACAACTATGACTCCGTCCGTATCCTGTATCTGGGTAGCGCTGGTTTCAGCCACCAGGTTAAAGCCCGTCGCGTACCCTACAGTTGAAGTGGTCCCTTGAAGCATGTCCACGATATTCTGGGCAGAAAGGGTGCTTAAGCCCCGGGTGTACCACATCTTATACGTGCCGCTGTCCAGTATCACGCTGGGTGCGGCAAGGCTGTTCCACAGCGCGCTGCCGATAAAAAGGTTGGAATTTTGAACAGTCCAAGTGATGCCGTCGTCCGACGCGGCGTATGTTATCCCCGAACTGGTGTTAGCCACGTCCGCTCTGACAGCCGTCATATCGTTGTCGATTAGATTCTTGAGGGCGGTGATGAAATCGTTGAGGGTCCCGGTCTTAAGAGTGGTCATCAGGCTGCCCAGTTGCGGCGAGAGCGCAAGTAAGTCATGCAATAGGGTGCTTATGCTTATAGGCGTAAGGTCGGTCTGCGCCCGCGTATACCACATTTCGTAGCCGCTGTTTTTTTTCAATACCGTGGGCATGGCAGCACTGCCCCAGACCCCGTTCGAGCCCGTGATAACCGAAGGATTTTGGATGGTCCAGGTGGTTCCGTTGGGCGAGGTGGCGTAGCCGATAGATGACCCAACCTTGGACGATATCGTCTGGAGGAAAGTATCTACCCCGGAATTCGGGTTATTCAGGATAGTGTCAAGGTCGGTGCCCGTCAAAGTTGTCTGGGAATTGGTGTACCACATCCTGTAAGTTCCGGCATCGTTGATAACGCTGGGAGAACCGACGCTGTCCAGCAAGCTGCCGCCCGAACCCGCGAACCCCCCAGAGACAGGTGTCCACGTAGTTCCGTCCGGCGAAGTGGCATAACGAATAGAAGTTGCGCTCGCTTGAAGTAACGAAATAATGCCCTGTCTCTTTTGAGCGGCAGTGCCCTTGAGGTTATTCAGGATATTTGTTACATCGGTTTGAGTCAAAGTCGCTGTGCTTGCTGAATACCACATTTTGTAGGAAGATGTCCCCTCTTTAATTACCGTCGGATTACCGACGATATTCAAGGCGCCTCCCCCGGTACCAGCCACAACACTGTGATTCTGAATGGCCCATGTAATTCCGTCGGAGGATGTGGCATAACCTATGACCGTTGAAAAAGTATTGAGCAAATTGTAAACATCAGTCGCGCTGAGTCCGCCCAAATCGTTCAGCAGCGCGTTGAGGTTACCTGCACTGAGGTCGTTGACGATGGACTGGGTAAGCAGCGCACCGACCCTGTTTGCCAGGTCGGTCAAACTCAGGCTGGCCTGGCCGTGCGTATACCACATCTTGTAAGTCGTGCCATCTTTGATGACACACGTATCGGTAACGTACAACTCACCGGAGAGAGAGACGTTGCCCTGGTCAGCCAAGGGGACGGCCGCATTGATATGCGTCACTGGTCCGATGGTGCAAAGGATGAGTGCAAACACAGCAGCGAGACTAAATGGGATATGTGCCCTTTTAGTTTTAGTAAGAGTACCGGGGGAAAAACTCATCTCTGACCCCTTGCCGGATTGATACGCCCCGTAAGTGTATTGCCAGGCGTATTCGAGTGGCTTGAATACCTGGGTACAATCAAATCCGGCGGATGGCGCTGGGTGTCATTGTATACCCCGTGTCACGATGGGTCAATAGTTTTGTGTAATAAGGCATAAAAACATTAGTCATATCATATCCGGATTTAACGTTCTGCGATGCGTGTACCTTGGTACAAAAGTATGGCCCGGGAATAATCCCGGGCCATGCCTGATTCGATTTTGGATGAAGGTGTCTTTAGGCCGCGGCCGTCTCGAACTGGCTGTTGTAAAGCGAAGCGTAGAACCCGCCCGCCGCCAGAAGCGTCTCGTGGTTGCCCTGTTCCACGATGGCGCCGTCTTTCATCACCAGTATGATATCGGCGTTGTGTATCGTGGAGAGGCGGTGGGCGATGATGAAGCTGGTGCGCCCGGTCATCAGGTGTTCCATAGCTTTCTGGATAAGCACCTCGGTGCGGGTGTCGACCGAACTGGTCGCCTCATCCAGGATGAGTATCTTCGGGTCTACAAGGATGGCCCTGGCGATAGTCATCAACTGCTTCTCGCCTTGCGAGATGTTCGAAGCTTCCTCGTTGATGACCATGTCATAGCCTTTCGGCAAAGTCCGTACGAAATGGTCGACAAACGCCATCTTGGCGGCGTCCACCACCTGCTCGTCGGTCGCGTCAAGCTTTCCGTAGCGGATGTTGTCCCTGATGGTCCCGTTGAACAGCCAGGTGTCCTGCAGCACCATGCCGAAGATGCGCCTGAGTTCGCCGCGCTTCATGTCGCGGATATCGACCCCGTCGATGGTGATGGAACCGCTGTTTACGTCGTAGAAACGCATCAGCAATTTGACCATCGTGGTTTTCCCGGCACCTGTCGGTCCGACGATGGCGACCTTCTGCCCGGGTTTGATGACGGCCGAGAAGCCCTTGATGACAGGTTCGGCAGGGTTGTATCCGAAATGGATGTCCTTGAACTCGACGTTGCCTCTGACCTCGGTCAGTGTAGCCGGTTTGGCGTTTTCGGGGATCTCTTCAGGTTCGTCCAGGAACTCGAAAACACGCTCGGCGGCGGCGGCGGTTGACTGCAGCACGTTGGCTGTCTGGGCCGACTGCACCAGGGGCTGGTTGAAAGACCGCACATACTGCATAAAGGCCTGTATATCGCCCACCTGGATGCTCCCGCGGACCGCCAGGAAGCCGCCCAGGATGGCCACAGCGACATAACTGATGTTGCCGATGAATCCCATGATGGGCATCATCAAGCCGGAAAGGAACTGTGACTTCCATGCGGCGCCGTAAAGCACGTCGTTGAAACCGGTGAACTGCTTGATGGAGCGTTCCTCACCGTTATAAGCGCGGACGATATTGTGCCCGGCATACATCTCCTCGACATGCCCGTTCACGTGGCCGAGGTAGTCCTGCTGCTGTTTGAAGTATCTCTGGGAAGCCTTCACCACCACGGCGATAAGAATGAAGGCCAATGGGATGATTACCAGCGACACGCCGGTCATGAACAAGTTGATGGTGAGCATCATCACGAGGACGCCGATGATGCTGGCGATCGATGTGATTATCTGTGTGAGGCTCTGGTTGAGGGTAGTGCCCACAGTATCGACGTCGTTGGTCACGCGCGACAGCACCTCGCCATAAGTGCGCGTGTCGAAGTATTTGAAGGGCAGCCTGTCGATCTTCTCGGAGATGTCCTTCCTGAACTTGTAGGTGACCTTCATGGCCACGCTGGTCATTATCCATCCCTGTACGTAAGAGCAGATTGCGCTGATGACATACAGGATGAGCAGGATGATGATGATCCGGCCGATATAGTGGAAATCGATGCCGGTCCCGGTATGGGCCAGTTTACCGAGTATCCCTTCGAACAGCTTGGTAGTGGCTTTGCCGAGTATCTTGGGCCCGATAACGGTGAATATCGTGCTTGCGATGGCAAAAAGGAATACCAGTATGATGGACCAGCGGTGCGGCCGCATGTACCCGACCAGCTTGCGGAGGGTGCCCTTCATGTTTTTGGCTTTCTGGCCGCCTCCCATCATCATTCCGCCGGGCCCGTGTCCCCCGCCCCCCGGGCCGAAAGGCCGGCGCGGCGCGCCTTTGTCTTTATTCAGGGTCTCGTTATCGGGGGTCATTGGGTTAACTCCTTCTCTGAAAGCTGCGAGAGCGCCAGTTCGCGATAAACCTCGGACGTCTGCATCAGTTCTTTGTGGGTCCCTATCCCGGCAATCGTGCCGGCATCGAGGACCACGATCTGGTCGGCTTGCATGATGGTGCTTATGCGCTGGGCGACTATCAGCACCGTGGAGCCCGTTGTTTCTTTTTTAAGCGCTTTTCTCAGGGCGGCGTCGGTCTTGAAGTCGATGGCGGAAAAGGTATCGTCGAAGATATATATCTCGGGCTTTTTGGCCAGTGCCCTGGCTATGGAGAGGCGCTGTTTCTGCCCGCCCGAGAAATTGGTCGCGCCTTCGGAAGTAGGAGTCTCGAAGCCCTTTTCAGTGGCCAGGATGAAGTCCAGCCCCTGTGCCGTCTGAGCGGCTTTTTCGACCTCCTCCCTCGTTGCATTTTCGTTGCCGTATTTGATATTGCTCTCTATGGTGCCGGAAAACAGCAGCGTCTTCTGCGGCACGTAGCCTATCTTGTCACGCAGGTCATGCTGGGTTACATCGCGCACATCAACCCCGTCTACCAGGATCTGGCCCTCGGTAACGTCGTAAAAACGCGGGATAAGGTTGATAAGCGTGCTCTTGCCGCTGCCGGTGCTGCCGACGAAAGCCGTCGTTTGCCCGAGGCGCGAGGTGAAGTTGATGTCCTTGAGAACGTAATCCTCGGCGCCGGGATAGCGGAAACATACATTCTTGAATTCCACCTGGCCGCTGATGGCGCTTGCATATTCTTTCGGTTTGCCCGGGTCGTCGATGGCCGAGGGGGTTTCGACAACTTCCGCGATTCGTTCTGCGGAAACAGTGGCCCTCGGCAGCATGATGAATACCAGGGACACCATGAGGAAGGCGAAGATGATCTGCACCGCGTACTGCATGAAGGCGATCATATTGCCTATCTGCAGGTGGCCGGCGTCGATCTGGTGCGCGCCTACCCATACGACCAGCAAAGTCGTGCCGCTCATCAGGAGCATCATGAAAGGCATCATGACTACCATGACCCGGTTTATATAAAGAGTTATCTTGGTAACGTCCAGGTTGGCCTTGTCGAACTTCTTCTCTTCATAACGCTGGGTATTGAAAGAGCGGATGACCATCAGGCCGGTGAGTATCTCTCGGGTCACCAGGTTAAGGCGGTCTACCAGTTTCTGCACCAATTTGAAGCGCGGGACGGCGACCGCGAATGCTACGCCAATCATGGCAAGCAGCGCCATCACTGCGGCGGCGATTATCCATGACATCGAAGCATCTTCCCCGACGGCCCTGATGACGCCTCCGATGCCCAGCAGCGGGGCGTAAAACACGATGCGGAGCAGCATCACCAGCACCAGCTGTATCTGCTGGATGTCATTCGTGGACCTCGTGATGAGCGACGCAGTCGAGAATTTATCGAATTCGATATTTGAGAAGTTGGTCACTTTGCGGAAGAGTTTGAGGCGCACGTCGCGTGCGAACCCTGCCGCTACCCGCGACGCGAAATAACCCACGGTTATCGAGCAGGCGGCGCTTGCGAGGGCCAGCAGCAGCATCAGAACACCGATGCGCCACATGTACATAGTTTCCAGGTGCGATAGGCTTATGCCAACGGCCTTGTACTGTACAGCCAGGTAGGCGATGGCCGATTGGTTGATAATCTCCTTCGGCAGGGCGGAGACAGTCGAATTAACAGTCTGGAGCATAGCGGCCTGGGCGCTCGCTGGCATCTTCGAAATATAATCAAAAGCGTCTATCCCGGCGGGTAGGGTGGTGCCGGCCGGCAGAAAAGGCGCAAGACCTTCCTGTTCGATGGCGAAGGTCACGTCTTCGGCTTTCCCGAATATCGCGTCGAGTTCGGTCATCTCGGTTTTGCTGACGCTTCCCAGTTTGTAAACAGGCGAGGTCGCCAGGATCGGGTAGCTCTTCAGGTACGCGGCGTAGTCGGCGTTTGAAAGCGACGCTTTATCGAGAAGCGTGTAAACCTGGGCTACCTCCGCTTTATCGTCGGCGCTCATGAACAGCTGGATGCGATTCATTTCGCTGGCCTGGATCGCGGTCGGTACGGAGTTCTCGATACCGTTCTGCTGCACGCCTACATTCAGGATATTGGACATGTAGCCGGGCAGCGACAGGTCGGCGGAAGCCTGAGCGAACAGGAGCACGAATATCAGGAGGATAAGCCATTTGAACGGCTTCAGGAATTTTATTAGTTTGCTCATGTTAAATCTTCCCCGTTGGTAGTTTTTTGCATGATTGGTTCCTCTCTATACTTTGGACACGACTATATAATTTTTGCCGTTGTATTTTGATATTTCAATCGGTCTTCAGTCCAGGTGTTTTTCTTTTAGCGCCTGGTCTTGGTTGGCCTTGAGAAAGGCCGCCATACCGAGGTACAGGTGATTCAATTCTTCCCCGCTCAATCCCGAAAGCATCCTGGCGGAATGTTCGGTGGCCATCTGCTCCAGGTTCGCGAGAAGTTTCTTGCCTTCGTCGGTGGTTTCCAGGAATACGACCCGCCGGTCTTCGGAGTTTTCCACCCGCCTTACGAATCCCTGTTCTATCAGTTTGTCGACTATTCCTGTGACGTTGGCAGGCGTCACGTCCAGCATGTCGGCAAGTTTCCTGGAGCTTATCCGTTCATTCTCGACGATGCAGAACAGGCTTTTTACCTGGGTGGTGCTCAGGCTCAGCGTCATCCAGTGTTTGAAAGCGTGAGCGCGCATGTTTTTAGCCAGCTCACGCTGTAATACGGTGATTTTTTTTATAGCCTCGATTTTTTCCAATTGTCCCGTGCCCTTATAGTTAACATGGAATTAATAGTTTAACTCTAGTTAACTATTCTGTCAAATCCAGCCTTGAAACCCCTTTTTCCACGCCCCGCTTTGTTGTATACTGCCACCATGTCAAAATTGATAGATTTTGCCGCCATCAAAGAGATACAAAGAAAATCCCGCCAGGGAGAAGCCGGGCGGCTGCGGAAAGAATTCAACCGCAGCTACCGGGCGCTGCTGGACAGCAGTTATGAAGAGATCCGCGATAACGTGTCGGGTTACATCAGTTCGACAGGTGAAAGCGTCACCTGCGCCAAGGGCTGCGCTTACTGCTGTGAGCATTTTGTTTCCGTCCCCGTCTCACATGCGATCGTTGCAACCGATTATCTTTACGCGAGCGAAAATGCCATGTCCGCTTTTCTCCGCAGCTACCCGGCATGGCTCTCCGCCATCGAGGACAATCCGGCGGCGAAGGCAGTTTTCGATAAACTTGAGGAAGACACGACACTGAGAGCAATCGTGAAACAGTCCTCTGAAGAATTGCGCTCTGCCTATCATCATTTCGCCGTTCCCTGCCCGTTTCTTGTTTCCAAACGGTGTTCGATCTACCCCGTGCGCCCCATCGCCTGCGCCGCCTTCTTCTCGCTCACGTCGCCCGAATTTTGCCTGGCGGAGAACGAGATTCCGGTGGTCCATTTCCAGTCTGTCCCTTCTCCTGCAAAATTAAAGAGAATGTCCGAACTCACTAACTATAGGCTTTGGGCCCATCAGGAGAGCCTGCCGAAACTCGTTTACAGGCTATTAACGGTCGGACTCCCTGAAGTGTCGCGCGAAGTCGACAAGCTTTTCAACACGCCGCAGCAACCCGGCGAGGATGATCCGCGGCCATGAAAAAGCTTCTCGGCGGAAAAGTCGTGGTCGTCACCGGCTCCACCCGGGGTATCGGCAGGGCCATTGCCGAAGGCTGCGGCCGTTCAGGTGCAAAAGTTGTGGTTTCTTCGAGGAACGTTGCCGGCGTGGCTGATTGCGTGGACGAGTTGGGCCGCAAAGGCATCGCCGCAAGTGGTTTCGTTGCCGATGTTTCGCGCCCTGCTGAAGTCGCCGGGCTCTTCGATGCCGGCCTGAAGGCTTTTGGTAAGATCGACGTGTGGGTGAACAATGCAGGGGTATCCGGAGGGTACCGCATCATCCAGGCGATGACGCCGGAAGAGATAGAAGAAGTATTGGAAATCAACGTGCTCGGGACGTTTTATGCCTGCCGCGCCGTTATTCCGTATTTCATCTCCGCAGGAGGCGGTGTGATAGTCAACCTCAGCGGTCGCGGCGGGCGGCTCGCCCCCAGTCCTTATCAGGCCTCTTACGCCGCGAGCAAAGCGGCGGTGACCAGCCTCACGCGGAGCCTCGCGGCGGAGAACAAGGGCAAGCCGCTTTCGATCAATTGCCTGTTCCCGGGCATGGTTGAAACCGACCTGTATAAAGACGTGCAAACCTGTCCGGAAACCGAGAATAAGATGGGCATCATGCCGGTCTTGCTGAAGGCTTTCGGCACTCCCATGGAACGTGTGCAGCAGGTAGCAGTTAAGATGTGCGCGGTGAAACCCGGTTCGGTTACGGGTAAATCATATTCGGCGGAGCGGCCGGAACGATACTGGCGTGCCCTGAAGTGCACCCCGGATTTCATGAGGGCGATGAAAAAGCAGTAACGTTAAAAATGCCCCGGAGAAACCTCCGGGGCATTCGCATGGCAGGGCCGTTGGGTTAGATTAAACTTTGCCGGCTATACTGCTGGCGATGTCGCCTGCGATGGGCAATTTATAATTCTCGCCCTGGTAGGCTTTGTACATAAGGAAAACCCAGAGCGCCAAACCGGCGATCCAAATCACGGCGGACAACAAGCCGCCAATGATCCAGAATCGGCGAAACGCTATATTCAGAATGAAATTGAGGATGGATACCGCCCCAAAAACCACGATGGATTGGGCGGCATGAAACCTGACGAATTGGCTCTTTTTCTCAAGGACAAGAAAAATAATTCCGGTTACCCACCACCCAAAATAAGCGATGAGCGCGGCAACATTGGCTTTAAGGCCCGTCGATGAGTCGCCGCTGGTGCCGGGTACCGTTGCGGGAGGCGGTGCGTATTGTTGGTATCCGCCGGGAGGCGCATTGTAAGCTGGCGGAGGTGGGGCCTGGGGTTGAACGGGTGCTGCCTGGTAAGCAGGGGGCGGCGGCGGTGGTGCCGGTTGGGCAGTAGGAGCCCCCGGAACGCGGGTTGTGCCGCAGGCCGCACAAAATTTATCGTTTTCACCGACTTTGTTTCCGCAATTTGCACAAAAAGCCATTCTTGACCCTCCTTGCTTTATTTGCGCCCTATTATAGCACGGCAGAAAAGTGATTTGGTCTGTTTTTACAAGATTAATGTACTTTTTTGGTTTGTCGGTTTATTGGTGCTCTGTTAAGATGATTGTCTTGTTATGATTTGGAGAAAGGCCTGGTTGTCATTGTCGGACCGGATTCGACAACCTCGCACGTCATTCCCGGGCGGCGAGACCCGGGAATCCAGAATCTGGAGGAGAGCCGGTTCCCTAGTTGTCATTGTCGGACTGGATCCGACAATCCATTTCCATAACTTTTCCACGCGACACCTGGCAAATAATAAATAACTTCACGAAGGATTTGTGAATGACAGAAGCCAATTTCCCTGCCGGTGTAAACGTGCGCCGGGCTTCTCCCGGCGACATAGCCGTGTTTTTAAAGCTGGTCGTGGCCCTCGCGGACTACGAAAAACTGGAACCCCCGGATGAAGCCGCCCGGGCCAGGCTTGTCAGCGACATGTCCGGAGAGAGCCCGTGTTTCGAAGTCCACATAGCCGAATTCAAAGGTAAACCAGCAGGTTATGCCATCACGCTTGAAAGCTATTCCAGCTTCCTGGCTTTGCCCACCCTGTACGTCGAAGACCTGTTCGTCCTGCCGGAATACCGCAAGAAAAAGGTGGGGTATGCCATCTTCGTCACCCTTGCGAAGGAAGCCTTACGGCGCGGATGCGGCCGCATGGAATGGACTGCACTCGATTGGAATACACTGGCGACCGATTTCTACAAACGCGCGGGCGGTAAACATGTGAAAGACCTTCAGTTTTTCCGCATGCTGCGCCCCGAGATAGAACTCCTGGCAAAAGGGAATGATCAGTCCGTCAACGGATGCGGGGAAGCGTAGAAAAGCACTGCGGCAGTGTTCGTAGTTTTCCGGGGCAAAACAGCCGACCGCTGATAGCGACCGCTTACGTCTTCAACAGGAAATTCGGGCCCGGATTGCTGTTGTTCCCGCGCGCTTTCAGCCATTCGTTCTTGATAGCATTGCTGAGTTCCTTGGCGCCGGCCTGTGAATAAGAGTTCAATTTAAGCTGTTTGAGAAGGTCGGTTATCGCCGAATCTATCTCGACCTCGCCGACGTCGGCGAGGCTCCTGGGAGGTATCGCAGGCTTCGATTTATCGCCGCAGGCCAGTTTATACTGGCACTGGTCTTCGCTGACCACCTCCACCCCGCCGCTCCCTGAAGCCAGCAGGTAGCTGCCAAGGTCCTGGCTGGCGTCCTCGGACGCACTGAGCCGCTCCATACAGCGGCGGCAGACCTTCAGGCGGTTGGACAACGCACTCTCCTCAAAATTAAATCGTGCCGGTGACCGCTTTCTGTATTCGGACAAGCGCTTCGTCGATATCGCTAGAGTTTACCATACGATGGGTCGTCGCGCGCACCCTGTGCCCTCCGGGGTAAGTGAAAAGCACGCCGTTCCCCAGCATCATCTTGATGAAAGAGGGGGCTTCCATGTGTTCCGGGGGCTCGAACATCACTATGTTGGTCTGGACCAGCGACAGGTCTACCTTCATGCCTTTTATCGAAGCTACCCCCAGGGCAAGCTGCCTGGCGCTTTCGTGGTCTTCGGCCAGCCGGCCGACCATCTTTTCTATCGCGATGATGCCTGCGGCTGCTATCACGCCTGCCTGGCGCATGCCTCCGCCCACCATTTTGCGCAGCTTGCGGGCGCGGGCGACAAATTCGGTTGAACCGCAGAGCAGTGAACCCACAGGAGCGCTCAATCCCTTGGAAAGGCAGAAACAAACCGTATCGGCGGGTTCGGCCAGCTTTGCCGCAGGCACCCCGAGGAATACTTCGGCATTGAAGATGCGCGCCCCGTCCAGATGGACTTTAAGGGAATGGGAATGGGCCATGTCGCACATCGCCCTGGTGTATTCGGCAGTCAGTACCGTTCCGCCGCAGCGGTTCTGGGTATTTTCCAGGCACAGGAGGGTGGTCGGGGGGTAATGGATGTTCTGGGAACGGATGGATTCTTCGGCTTTGCGGATATCGATGGTTCCGTCGGGGAGATTTTCAACGATGCGCATCGATACCCCGCCGAGCGCCGCCGATCCGCCCACTTCATTCCAGTAGATGTGCGCTTCGGAACCAAGGATTATCTCGTCACCGTGCCTGGTTTCTGACAGTACCGCGAGGAGATTGGACATGGTGCCGCTGGGAGTGAAAAGGGCCTCCTGTTTGCCCATCTTCTGCGCAGCCAGTTTCTCGAGGCGGTTAACGGTCGGGTCCTCGCAGAACACGTCATCCCCGACCTCGGCTTTGTACATGGCATTCCGCATCTCGTCTGTGGGATGAGTGATTGTGTCGCTGCGCAGGTCTATGGTTTTCATTACTAATCTCCGTATGTTTCGAATATCAGGGATTACTGCCTGCAGGTCTTACCCGGTCGACCAGGGTCTTCAATAAAACCCGTATCAATTCTCGTCCGGATTCGTCGGTAAATTTCCCTTGCTCGTCGAATTTCTGGGCTGCGAAAGTAACGAATACTTCCGGTTTGTTAAGGGGACGCATGTCTAAATATACAAGTGATTGCCGCAGATGATATTGCGCACGGGATCCTCCCAGCATGCCTGTTGAAACGCTCATGATGGCGGCATTTTTCCCCTGGAACGAATTGTTCCCGGAAGGCCTCGACGCCCAGTCGATGGCGTTCTTAAGCACGCCCGGGACGGAATAATTATATTCCGGGGTAACTATGAGCAACGCATCGGCGGCCTTGATTTTCTGCTTGAATTCAATAACAGTCTGGTGCACTACGGATTCGATGTCCTGGTTGAACAAAGGGATACCTTCAAGCTCGAAAATCTCCAGGGTGGTGTCCGGGGGTAAAAGTTCGAGACAGTTACGCAACAGAGCGCGGTTGTAGGATTTCTGGCGCAGGCTTCCGGCAAAACCCAGGAGATTTATTACTTTTGGATCCATTTCAAAGTAATTCTAAGCCATAGCGGCGCAATAGGCAATGCATCCATGGTCTTTGCGACCAAAGTGCGACTATTTCCTGCCATCTTCTACTATCCCATTATTTCTCCTTGCCATTTCGGGCTGAGACCCGGAAGCTAGAATACTATAACCGTGCGTTGTTTTCGGGGCACACTCGTTGTCATCCCGGCGCGATAGCCGGGATCCAGAGCCGATTCTGCCCTGCAGGTCCGCCTCAGAGGGATCATCTGATTGCTGATAGCTGTTCCGTGCCCGCCTGCATGTCAGGCAGCTTATCGCCGGTGTCAATCGAACGTCCAGGTTGCTGTCCCTTGCGGGAGGACAATCCACGAGATTCTTTTGAGGAAACGCATCGCTGTTCTGAGGTATCGGTCAGGCACGGTCATATCTTATCCCCACTCAATGTCATTCCGGCGCGATAGCCGGAATCCAGAGTCGATATAGTCTTATTGGCGCCCCTCTCCACGCCCGAACCGCCTCATCGTTTGGGTCAAACTGATAGTCTGATTGTTGTCACTTTACATAAGAACAATCAAAGCATCTTTTTAAGGAAACGAATCAGTTTATCAGGCATCAAGAGATGGCGTCACAGGCACGGTATTCGTTTTTCGTTCCAGCAAACAAACCGGTTTTATTCAAACTTTTCCCGGAGCTGATAGCTGAAAGCGGACCGCTGACATCTGTATTGTTTTTCTTCAAGATATTCAGTTGTTAATTCGGCTACTAAAAAGTGCCAAGGGGTGCAATCCCAATGTAGCACATATGTTCTATTTTATCAAATAAAAAAGACCGGGAGATTGCTGCCCCCGGTCCCGGCTGATTACATTATGGATACTTTTTATCTCTGATAATAGACGGCATTTTCGTCGAACCCGGTCACCTCGGAGGCTGATTTTCCTGCGAAAAACTCCAGTTTTATCTTCCTTTTCTCGGTCATCTGTATCAGCATTGTATCCTTCGGCTTTGCCAGCAGGTCCTTTATTTCCTGGCGGATGTAATCTTTTTTCTGCTCCTCTGCGGTACCTAGCATCTGCTGTAGATTGTCTAACTGCTCCTCATAGTTGGGATCAATGAGTTCATATTTGACCAAGCCCGAACTGACGTCGATCACAGCCGGGTCGGGCGTGTTCCCGGTAACCTCATAAACATGCCCGGTTCCGCCATAACCGATGCGGACGGTTGAAGGCTGTAGATTATAGTAGAAAAAACCCAGGAGATCAGCGTCTTCATAGAGGTATTTATTTCCGGGCAGTGGCGGTTTCACACGGTACCAGAGCCCCGCGAGTTTGCCGTCGATATCATATACCCATTGCCCTATACGCGGCTCGGGCCGGTCCGGCAGCATCGCTACTACCTGGCTGCGCAAAGGTTCCGCAAAATAGTTCAGGGGCGAAACGGTGTGCTGAGACCTTTCTGGATTGGCAGCGGGATCGATATAAGGAGTATTCACGTTCATGTCGATGGTCCAGAAATCGTACGCGTGCAGGGCGGAGCAACCGCCGTACCTCCCAATCTCCTGACCGGCCTTGACCGGGATCTTACAGAAGTTGTCCTCGCCTTTTTGTAGGGGCGGGAACTGGTTTTTCAGGTCCGCTGCGATATCGGTTAAATGCCCGAGCACAAGGAAGAAATTCTTGGAGTACTGAAATAACAGTCCGTAATCGTCCAGAATGACAGAACCGTCATCGCTTTTCCAGCGCTGGGGCTGATAGAAGATAGCCGCAAGGTAACCGTCAGCGGGGGCGATGGCGATGTAAGGGGAGGGATATGTGCCTGAATCAGGCAAATCGAAGGAGATATGATCGGAAGGGATTAGATGCCCGCCGTTGCCGGCTCCGCCCAGTATCTGGATGCCATTTGTCTGGCTGAAGTCCATGCCGATATTTACGAAGCTGGGAAAGCCATTCTCTTTGAAGAGCCCGGTTTGAGCGTATACATCATACCTTTGATTGTTCCCGGTTTGTTGGCTGCTGCTGTGGCTGCATGCGGAAAAAAGAGTAGATACAAGGCATATCAGGCTAAGGATGCAAACACCCGGCCGTAAACGGATGGCTTGGTTTTTTACCCGATGGGTTGATTCAACCTTCATTGCGGCCTCCTGAAACTTATCCTTCACGCGGTTAAAAATACCAGCTATATGCCCGTCGGTCAACCCGATGGCCCAACACTGACGCCGCATTGTCATTGCCGGACTTGCACCACCAATCCATCGGCCTTTCTTCTCTCGTCTCGCCCATGTCATGCCCGGTCATCGGCCTTAAGCGGGTACTTGAAATTCTTGCCCTCGAGGTTCGAGGAGACCCAGGGTTTCGTCTGCCCCTAATTATCATTGCGAAACGAGCGTGAGCGAGTGCGGCAATCTCGTACCCATCCCCTCGTGTCATTGCAGAGCTGCAGACCCGTCAATCCAGATTAAAGTTGCCTGCGGACTGAACGGAGCCGCAAATAATTTTTGCGCGAACACCTCAACCTATGGACAGCCCTGCTTTCAGGCGAGTATATTGAGAATCAACCACTTTGAGGAGGCAGCTGTATGTTTAAATCGGCTCATCTCTTGGTGACGAGAAGCATGACCATGGCGGTGCTTCTGATGTTATTTGCTGCAACACTTGCGGGGTGCGGCGGTACCCGGGAAACACAATCCGCTGGCCCTACGACAACCACCGTCTCCTCTGTTACGTCTGCCAAAACAACACTTTCTTCGACAAAATCAACAGCTGGAACCGCCACAGCCAAAACAACTACAACCTCGAACGCGAACACCGGCGGGCTGACCTCAACTGAAGCGTCCAACCTGGCCTGGACCCAGGCTAAAAAGACATTTGGCGACGCCGTACTGTGGCGCCTCGCGCCGGTAAGCGACCGCTATTCCACCGTGATAAAACTGGATTCCGACTGGCGAAATAACGACCGTGCTGCCGCATGGTTCGTGTGGTATGCCGATCCTATCGGTGAGAACTGGCTGCTCATAACTATCTCCGGCAAAAGCATCACCCACACCGATATCGGCACCCGGGGTTCGGTCATGTCGATGGGCGCAGACTGGCCAAGGCAGAGCGCCAAATATACGATGAAGGATGCGGCCGCGGCTGCTGCCAAACAGGGCGCCAATCTCAGCGCGGTAACGTGGGTTGAGTTTACCTGTGATTACCAGAGCAGCGACTACCGGCGTAAACCCTCCTGGGTTTTTGGTATTTCGGACACCCTGGCCAACGGGGGAACCCTGAACTACCGCATCTTTGTCGATGCTATCACAGGCAGTGTTTCGGGCGCTATCAATGACAGGGATGAAACCATGAAACTGCCGATCGACGTTCAGGCGCTCCAGCAGACGCATGCGGTCAATCATCAGGCCGACCTGCTGCAGTTCTTCTCATTCATTTCAAAAGGAGACCAGATCACGGCCGTTCGCCAGCTGGCATACCAGGCATCACCCAACGAAACGACGGCGCAGCAGTGGTTGGCCAACTTCAACAGTATCAAGTCACTGAAAATCGTCTCCGTCGAACAGGTCAACCTCGAGCAGTGGACGGCGACCTGGGAAAGCTACAAGGTGACCCTCGACATCACAACCAGTGAAAAGCCCGAAAAATACGGCTGGGACAACGGTCGCAACATCCGCTGGGTCACCATCATCCCCCAGGGCGCCGGGGCTTGGAAGGTGGCGGAACTGGCCCAGAACCCGTGAGGCTGCCCATAGGCACGGTGAAGAAATCAGCGGCCCTTCCGCCTGAGGTGGTATTAACTTCGGTAGAAGATGTAGTAGACCGAACCGGCCAGGTATGCGGCGCTGAGCAGGATCATAAAGAAAGCCCTCAAAACTGTGGCTTTGAACTTCAGCAGTGAAACCAGGGCCAGAAACATTATCAGCGCGCCGATGGCACTGCCGGCTAATGCGTAATTCCTGGGCTCAATAGCCAGCCGTCGCACCCATAACCATATACCGATGCCCGCTGCCGCCGCAGATAAAAGCAGGAATCCCCTTCGTATCACCAGCAGCAGGCTTTTTTTGAAGAACCACCAGCCGATAGCTTTTTTGGGATTGAAGGATTTCAAACCGGGGAATTCGTTTGTGGGCATCGCAGCCTCCTTGAGGACATGCTATTCGCCTGAGAGGCGGTATTGACTAACGTAATTATAGTCTCAACGGTCAAGCAGGCCTGGTCATAAGAGCGGATGGATAGGTTTATTTCTCTTTGCGTGCTCCGTCGATAGCGGCCTTGGTGAGTTTGACGGCGATGCTTCCGCCCGGCACAACCATACCCAGCACGTCTGCGCCCAGGTCGAACAGCAGGTCGCGTGAAAGCTTACCGTTCAAGGTTTGCCGCAGCGTCTTGCCGCCGGTGGTCATCTGACCCGAAAGACCGTCGAACTCGGCCACGACCACACGGTCTTTAGGTATCCACCTGTACTCGAAGGCAAAAAGCGGCCGGTAATAAAGCTCCAGACGCTCGATAGTCACCTGCTCTTCAAGGATCCTGTCCGCTTGAACCGGCTTTATCATCTCCCCGAGCAACTGGCGCACCACGTAACTGGCTCTTATCTCGGGCGCCACCACGATGCCTTCGGGCGCGAAATTTTCCAGCGCGATTTCCTGCCGGGGGTACTTTAGCACAGCCGACAGGTCCTGCCGTTCACCGCTGAGGCCTTCGAAGTAGGCTTCCTTGCGGTTGTCTTCGTGGCAATGTTCCACACCGGGCAGGAAAAAAGTCAGCGGCCCGTGCTTGTTGTCATTCAGCAGGCAGTAGTCTTTCCCCTCGACGGTCACGTTCTTCACTTCCGGTCCGCTAGCCTTGACAGCGAACCTCACGGAACGGTCATAGACATAGTGGCTCAGGCATTGGATGAACCAGAAGGGTTCGTAGCGCTTCTCGCTGTAGGTGACCTCTATCTCTTCCGCCTTGGGGCGGGAGAAGATACTGGTGATGCCGGAGGCGAAAGCACTCGCCTTTTTGTCCCATGCGCGCTCGCGGGCCTGGTCGGGGGTGATGACTTCGGGCAGGAGAAAGGCTTTCTGTTCAACGATCGAGATTTCCATCAGTCGCCTCCCTGAGCAAATCCAGTCTCAATATTGGCCTGCATCCTACGGCGCAGGCATCAAGATTTACCGGGGTTCAGCCGCAACTCTTCGTACTATATTTTACCACGCTGTCCAAGAGGCATTATCATGTTTTCATCCGGCGCAAGACTTGATGATTTTTATGCTCACACCCTCGTTACCGGCTCAAAATAAATCGAGGCTGGAATGACATTCCAGCCTCGAACGGGTACAAAGGGCGCTAAATTTATTTCAGTAATACTTGCGGACTAGGCGACTTTGTTAGCCTGCTGCTCGGCAAAATTGCCCACTATGGGCAATTTGTACATCTTGCCCTGGTAGGCCCTAAGCATAAGAATGATCCAAAGTACAAAGACAGCTATACCGAGGAGCATACTGATTATCCAGCCGATCACTGGGATAATAAAAAGAATGATGTAGATGACCATCAGGACAACCGTCAACGCGATGGACTGTACAGCATGAAAGCGTACGAATTTATTTTTCGGCTCGACTAAGAAAAAGATGAGCCCGGTAACCCAGCCAAAAAGATAGCACAATAATTGCCCGCTGTCAATATGCATGTTTTATAGTTACACGCGCGTAACAAAATATGAAACATTTTCCTTCATTAAAACCACGCGTAGTGGACTTCTCGTCAATAAAAGTTGTTATCTCGACACGATATTTCCGTTATCAAGAAATACATTCCCAAAAAATATCCCTGTGCAATAACCTTGAACAGTGACGGTTTGTCCTTTAATCAAACCCGAAATTGAAGAAGCCGATGCGAAATTGCATCCGACCCTTGTAGTCTCCGTTGAACCGCTAATATAATGGGTTGTCACAAATCCTATTGAGGCAGTCGTACCTGTATTAACGGATCCTATGACACCGTTGATTACAACGGTTTTATTTTTGTACTTCGCATCCGACCCACTCGTGTTGGTTGCGTAATCCAAATATAATTGTTGGGCTGTAACCTGCACAGAGCCTGGCTGAATTTGCACCGAATTGATCGTTGTAGTGATGGTCGATACAGGAAGAGTTACCGTGGTTGATACCATGTTAGTCTGAACGATTGTTGAGGTCAGAGTAATCGGGCTCTGAGGAGTCACATAAGGCTGGGCTTGGCAGCCGGTTGTTGTAACCAATATAAGCATAGCGCCGAAAAAGCGAAAATTTGGCTTTATTTTAATTGCTTTCATCTCTCACCATCAAGCCACGTTTCTTTAAAAAAATAAATCGATTTTTAACCGGGTTCTATTTGACAATGTTAGTCGTAACAATCACCGGTGGAGGCGTGACAGTGATAGTTGTTGTTCTGGTTACAATTTGAGTCGTTCTAACAGTGTTGACGAGGATCCTCACATAAATCGTATTGTCAGTTGCCTTGATATTTATCTTATCGTCTTCCTTTACCAATGTCTGAAATGCTGAAACAAACAAATCCTCCGTCTTCAAGGCACCACTATGGTCCGCACTTATTTCTACGGTTACTCGTCCGCTCGCATCACCATAATTATGCAGCGTGTATGTAACATTCGCATACCAACCTTGGTCTATGTCCAAAGAGGCACCGTAGGTTAAGTTATCAATTCTGATATCAGGTTGTGGTACACCTTCATCATACTGGAAATTTGCGGAATTGCTTGAACATGCCATGCATGCCGATAATAATACAATCATTGAGCCTAAAAAGGGCATTTTCTTAGATGCGAATACTTTCATAATATGCCAATTCAACAAGGTAAAATAGTGCCACAACTTCTTTAGTCAATCTATGTCGGTAGTACAAAACACCGGAATTCGTCTAATGCTCTAGCCCAATAATCGAATCATCTCGTTTATTGATTCTTTTACCTGATTCATCTCAATTGCCATATTTTCAGGGCTAAACTTCGCTATTTTTTCCGAAAAGGCATCCAATTCTAAGGACAATTTTTGTATCGCTGCGTTATCGTCATTTTCTGAGACTCGCGCGTATTGCAGACTACGGGTTTTGTTTCGGAGAATTTCCGCCTTATCTGTAACTTCGTTTAACAGCGCTTTATCACCGGAATTTACTTGAAGCCTCCGAAGTTCACTTGAGACTCTATTGACAGTTTTGTTCAGAGCAAGTCTTTGAGGTTGGTAAGATGCTATCTTTATTTCTTGTTCAATACCCTCACTCCCGGTTATCCCTAAAACCGCGGTGATCACAAATAAGGCTACCCATTTAATAATAACAACCCAAATAAATAATCGCTCAGAACTATAACCTAGTGTTGAATGATGCAATAAATATACGTCGATAATGGCGCTGCCAAAAAGAAAAAGCATCATCGTCCATGCGATTGAAGCATGCATCGCGAATGGGAAACGCCCAGGGCCGGTTCTTCTGGATGCTTGTACCATACTTACTGATAAATACCCGAACGCTAGAAGTTCCAGGGTAGATATGTCTAACATAGCAACCCAATATGCAACGCCCGCGGAGGCCGGGGCCCAATTGATAAACGCCGCCAGCGTCGTAATTAAAATGACTATCGCCAGAAGAGCGGCTAGGGTGATTCTTATATTGAATTTGGACATATTTTCGATCCCCCTGTCTGTGGAATAAATCCCGAAGTTAATTTATTGTTTTTCCGCACTGAGGGCAAAACTTCATGCCCGATTTAACTGTCGCACCGCAACCAGAACAGGAGGGGGATCCGCTCACCTTCGTTCCGCATTGATGACAAAATACTTCATTTCCATTTAGCTGTGCTTTACAGGAGGAACAAATGGCCACAGATTCAATCTTATTGCCGCATAGAACGCAAAACTTGCTGTCCTGGGGCAGGTTTGCGTTGCACTTCGGGCAGGTTGATTGAGTTTGATTATTCAAAGTTGAAGCGGCTGAAAGAGCCTCTTGTGCTTTTTCAGCAAAAGGCTTCACCATCGCGGAACCAGCTCCCAACCCGACACCCGCAGCCATAAAAGTGCCGGCAGAGCCTGTATTTTGAGCAGCATTGTTCATGATATCCAACGAGCGAATCATCTTGTAACGATCGTCACCAAGCTGGTCGACTTCAAGGCGCGCAAAACTTCCCTTTTGTATTTTTTCAAGCTGATTTTCCGGAATCGCAATGTTTTCAACAAAAAACCTAAGGAGTTCGATACCATATTTTGCAAATTCGTCTTTTAATCTGTCTTCAACAATTTTTGAAATTTCATCGATATTAGAGTTAACGGTAAGCAGAGACTGGCTGTTTTGTAGCAGATATTTTGCAACCGAATCTTTAACTCTTGATTTGATGGCACCCCTGAAATACTCCAATATTTTGGCGGTGTTCCAGGTAGAAATTGTTCCAACGATTTGGGTTACAAATACTCGTGAATCTTGGACCTTGAGGCCAAATTGCCCACGGCATGAAACAGAAATTAAGACTTTCAGCTTAGGGTCTTCAATCAGCATGGGGGTGTCGGTGCCCCATTTATAACTGAGGTTTGAAGTTTTGTTAACGAAGTAAATTTCCGCCGAAAATGGAGTTTTATTTCCGAACACGGGATCTACGAAAAGACTACCGAGGACCGGAAGATTTTTAGTTGACAATGTATGTGTTCCCGGTTTGAACACGTCTAAAGCCTGTCCTCCTTTAAAGAAGACGGCTTCCTGGCTCTCATTCACGATAAGTTGAGATCCCAGCATAATATTGTCGGATTCTCCGGTAGATTCCCTGAACCATCTTTGTACCAGTGTATTAGGGTCTACGAAGTTCTTTTTTATTCTATCCAACGGCATGTGACTTGCCTCCTCTTGGGTTTGTAAAGTGTCCGTCTGTGTTGCTTGAAGCAAAATTTGCCAGGATTGAGCGGCAATGTTTCATCGAAATTCACCAATAATTCTCCGCTGTCCATCTTTATATTTCCCCAAAATGATCCTGACGATGTCGGCAACCCACCAAAATACCAAAATACAAGCGAGACCAAGGATAACAATGGTCAAAGGAAGGACTGAACCCAGACCCACCAATCGGGAGAATGGTACAAATATCGCAAATGCCAAGCATCCAAATAATAAAACAGAAAAGATTCCGGCCATTATTTTTCCTGTATAAAATCGGTGTACCCCAAATATCCCCAATAATATCGCAAGAATAACTGTTGACGATTTCGACCTTGGAAGATCAGATTCTGTCTTCTGGAGAGGCATGATTTGTGTAGGATTGAAGCGATATTCAGAAGGGTTAATTTTAAAAACGGCACCGCAATACTCGCAAATAACGTTTGAATCTTGCGGGCTAACCGGTTCTGGTAAAGGTGCCATACACCCAGTGCATTTACTAGGCATCATGAATCATGAACAGCGAGTTGATGGTATCATGTGGGTTTATCTCACGCTCAACCACTGCTGTTCTGCCAATCATTTCAGTTGTACTACCAAACCACGATTTTTCGGCTTTCTTTGTCAGCGAAAGCTCCCGCTAAAATCGTGATAAAATCTATGAGCGCCCAAATTGATGTTACTAATAGTCCCCAAAAGGTAAACGATATTACCAACATCGCAACGGCTGACCCTGTTTTCCCGGCATAAAAACGATGTGCTCCGAAGATTCCCAAAAAAAATGCTAGTAAAGCAGCTCCAAGTCTAGATTTTGGGGATATCGTAGAGTTAAAAACACTAGAATTTACCGCTGCATTTGGTTGTGGATAATAAGACTGGTTTCCCGATTGCACATTTATACTAGGAATATTCGGGGGTTGACCTAGCGGATAGGAAAATTCGACGGGAACGACCCTACCACAATACTCGCACGAAATGTTGATCTGTGAAGATGATTCCGGTTGAGGAAGTGGTGCCATACATCCCGGGCAATTATTAGGCATTTTTCTCCTTGGAGGCTAACCAAGATAGTATCATCGTGTGTGCGTAGAGTCAATAGTAATCTCCCTGACCATACCTCAAAAAACGGAAGGGGGCCAATGTAAGATAACTCTCGCCTTTTCTATGTTTCTCCCCAAAAACAAGGACCGGAGGCAAAATGCCCCCGGTCCGCTGACTGCTGATAGCTGAGTGCTGACAGCTTCTCGGTTTACCCCGCCTTCTTTTCGTCCACACCCATCAGATTGCCGATGACGTTCATCAGCGAGGAACCCGAAGGCACCACGATCTTGGCATTGGTAGAAAGCGACTTTTCGACCGCCTCCAGCTTGCGCAGGACCTGTGCGTTGCCCTTGAAATACAGGTTGGCTGCTTCGTTGACCAGCTTGATGGCTTCGGCTTCGCCTTCGGCCCTGAGGATGGTGGACTGCTTGTCCGCTTCCGCGAGCTTGATGACCGCGCGGCGCCTGCCGTCTGCCTCGGTTTCGGCAGCGGTGGCGGTGTCGATGGCGGCTATCTTTTCGTTCTCCGCCTTGACCACTTTATTCATGGTGGCCTGGACGTCCGGCGGCGGGTTTATCTCTTTTAGTTCGGTGCGCACGATCTCGATGCCCCAGCGCTGGGTTTCGGTGAACAGGGTGTCATAAAGCGCGCTGTTGATGCGCCCGCGCTCACTGTTGGCGGAACGCAGGGTCAGCGTGCCGATGATATTTCTGAGCGTCGTGCGCGCCAGGTTCACTATCTGCCGTTCGTAATTGCGCACGTTATAAAGACAGGCTTTAACGTCTTCTTCTGAATCCTTCACTTTGAAGTACACCTGGGCATCGACGGTGGCGTTGAGGTTATCGTTGGTGATGATCTCCTGGGGCTCGGCGTCCACCATCTGTTCGGTGATGTTCACCAGGTACATCTTTTCCGCGAAAGGCACCATGAAATGCATGCCGGGAGACGCGAAGCGGTTATATTTGCCGAACCGTTCGACGAGGCCCCTCTGCGTCGGGCGCACGATCTTCACGGCCGAGGCGACTACCCATATTGCCAGGATTACGATGACAGCGAGCACTACTAAAGTTGCCATATTTTTTAAACCTCCTGTTAATCAGCTTTAAATAGATATCAGACGATGCCGGGCGCCGAATCCGCCGGTTGAACGGAGGGGGCCGCATTGAATTCGGAACGGCCCATCGCCACCAGGACCACAGCCGCGACGCCGACCGGCAGGAAGCTCAGGGTCCCCCCGATAGCGCCGGCCAGGGCCCAGCCCCAGTGCTTCCTCTGGAGGGAAAAGATGCCCCCGACGATAGACAGTACGCCGATCCCGATGTAAAAAACACCCATAACCGCGTAAGTGATCGTTAAAAAAGTCACGAATTGATCGGGAGGCGCGGTCGAAGCGGTGAAGAGGTCCTGGTTGTTGAACAAGGCCCCGAAAAATACGCCGAAGAACGCCAGGAGAAGGCCGCTCAACAGCCCCAGCGCCCCTGCCACGATGGAAAGAACGCCCCCTACCGTAGATTTGTGCATGCCTTATCCCCTTTCATGGCTCGTGGTATTTGACATAATGTGCTTGATAAATAAACCGACCAATGTTAGCACCGCCGAAGGAAGGGCGCAACAGCTGCTATTTTCAAGAAACCTGCAGTGACATTTTTGGATAACGCCAAGCGCTCCCTTTTTTATAGTGTCGGAATGATATCGGCGGATGTCGCTTTGAATGTTCGGATTCCGATACTGCTTACGCTTCGACGAAATTCAACCTCGTAAATTCGGAATTACGCTTAACCTTTTCGTAGATCATATGCGCGCACGCGATGTCCTCGATAGCCAGTCCCGTCGAGTCGAAAACGGTTATTTCCCTGTCGTTTGTTCGCCCCTTCTTCGTCCCTGCCACGACGTCGCCCAGGGAACCCCGTATGCGGTTGGGGTCGAGCAGGCCTTTATCGAGAGGAACGTTTACCTCTCCCGAGGTGCTCGCCTGCCGCATGTCGTCGACAAATATGACCGCTTCGTTGAGTATTTCGGGGTCCAGTTCCTCTTTCCCGTGAGCGTCGGCGCCCACCGCGTTGATATGGACGCCGGGCTTGACCCATTCTTTCCGTACCACCGGGCTGTGCGCCGGCGTGACGGTGCAGACTATGTCCGAATCCATGACTTCGGGCAGGGTATGGGCCTCGATGCGGTACTGCGGGAAAGCCTTGATCAACCTGGAGGTAGATGCTTCCGAAAGGTCGTAAACCTTGACGAGTTTGAGGTCATAAAGGGCGGCGTGGGCCATCAACTGGGTGTGCGCCTGCCGTCCCGCGCCGACCAGCCCCAGCGTGGAAGCATCCTTGCGCGCCAGGTATTTGGAGGCGACGGCGGAAGCCGCCCCCGTCCTGTAAGCCGTGATGTCGGTGCCGTCCATGACCGCCAGCGGATAACCGGTTTCCGGGTCGCTGTAGATGATGACCGCCATGACGGTCGGCAGGTTTCGGGACGGGTTTGCGGGGTGAACGTTCACCCATTTCATGCCCGCGGCACCCGGGAGCGAGGCCGGCATGGCCCGGAAATCGCCTTTATCGACTGTGAGATATGATTTCGGCGGCATCTGCGCTTTTCCCAGCGCCCACTGGCGGAAAGCGTTTTCGACAGCGGGGATGACTTCTTTCATATCGAGCAGGGGCAGGATTTCGCTTTTACAAAGGAACATGGTGGGCATAAGTCCCCTCCTTTATACGCGTAGTGCTCACTTTGACTCTATGCCCGCAAGCGAAGATTGTCAAGAAAAAACAGCCCTTCCTGCCCGATGCCTATAATGGATTCCATTGTTCACCCCCTGTGTTTGCCGTATACTTTATTCAGAAAATCGCTTTACCCCGGTAAAAATCATGAAATTACCCGGACAGGCTGAGCCAGTTTCCGCAAGATTCGAAGAAGCTGTCGGGTCCTTGGAGAAGAGGCTTGGCAGAAAAATCGTGTTCCTCCCTATCGAAGGACGCCATGCGGACCTTTTGCAGACCAACATCGGGGGGTTTCACGACAGTTTCGAAGGGACCGAACGGTTGTGGCTGGACCCAAGTCTGCCTGAAGATGCCGGGGAAGCCACGGCGGCGCATGAACTCGGGCACATCATGCAGTCGATGGAAGGATACCCCAGGGCGACGAGCATGGTACCCGCGCTTGATCACCTCGCCGCCAGGATAACGGACCTCGTGATGGACTGTTCAGCGGACCTGTGGGCCATCCGTCACGGATTCGACATGGGCCGGGCTTTCGGTGAGATCGGCATTAAAAACCTGTTAAATCACATCAATAAACAGGTCGCTGTACCAGAAGCGGCCGATTGGAGAACTTATTCGGCTTTTTTACGAAAACTGGAGTCCCGTAAACAGGCCGAAAACACCGGCCCGGTCGAACTCCCGCCTGAGGCGGGAACGCAGGTCATGGTCATTGATTATGCCGGGTTGTCCCTGCGCCTGGGGCGCTACGGGCTTTTCGACGGCCTGGACGCGGCCTGGGCGACCCAGTGGCCCGTATCCAGGAAGATGGGGAAAGAACTTGCCGGCCTGCTGGGTGAGATGAAAACCCGCGGCGAATGCCGCACAGCACTTGATAAAATCATCGTTTTTTTAAAGGTCCCGCCGCCGCTGATAAAGATCGATTCGTAAAAGCTATCCGTCTTCCCCTTCGATGCGCCCGAGCGCCGTCTCGAATTCCAACCGCAAACGTTCGGCTTCCGACGAAAGCTCCCCCCACTTCTCGGTCAGTTCTTCGGCGCGGACTTTCAATTCGCGGTGCCTGTCGATGCTGGCTACCACTTCCCTGGAATCCTTGTAATGCTCCGGCTGTGCGAAGAGGCTTTCGAGTTCTTTGATTTCGGTTTCGGCGCCGGCGAGTTCTTTCTCGATCTTGTCGATGCTTTTCTTCAGAGGGGTGCTTTTCTCGTAATATTCACTGCGCAGTTCACCCGAAAGCACGCGCTTCTGCCTGGCTCCGGGAACGGGTACGACCGGATTTTTTGCCCGGGGCAAGACTGTTTCGCCCGTCTCCGGCCCGGCCTTACTCAGCGCCTTGTGATAAAGATAGCTGTCATAATCGCCCTGGTAAACGCATATTTTCCCCGCGCTCACGTCGATGATGCTGGTAGCGATCTGGCGGATAAGCGTGCGGTCGTGGGTAACGAAACACATCGTGCCGTGGTACGATTCCAGGGCGTCGGTCAGCACTTCCCTGGACGGGATATCCAGGTGGTTGGTCGGCTCGTCCATCAACAGCAGGTTGGCGGGCTGGGTGAGCATCTTGGCCAGCGCCAAACGCGCTTTTTCGCCGCCCGACAGGACCGAGACTTCCTTGAAGGCGTCGTCCCCGCTGAAGAGAAACCCCCCGAGGATGGCCCTCAGCCGGGCGTCTTCCGTGTCGGGCGGGGCCACACTCCGCAGTTCCGCCAGGGCGGTCTTGTTCATCTCCAGGATCTCAAGCTGATGCTGTGAATAATACGCGGGAACGACCCCGTGCCCCAGCCGGCGTTCCCCCTTTTCAAACGGGAGGACCCCTGCCAGAATCTTCAGCAGGGTCGTTTTGCCGGCCCCGTTGGGGCCCACGATGGCCACTTTTTCACCCCGCCCCAGGCGCAGGTTGAGGTCCCGGTAAATGGTATTCGTGCCGTAGGATTTTGAAATGTTGACGAGGATCAGGACGTCGATATCCGAATGCGGAGGGTCGGGGAAATGAAATTTTATCTTTTTGGCCAGCCTGGGGACCTCGATGCGTTCGAGCTTTTCGAGTTTTTTGATGCGGCTCTGCACCTGCGTGGCTTTGGTGTTTTTTGAGCGGAAGCGGTTGATGAAGCGCTCTTCCTGTTGGATCTTCACGCTCTGGCGTTTCGCCGTCGATTCGAGCACTTCCAGTTCCTGCTGCCTTGTTTCGATGTACTTGTCGTAATTTCCGTGGTAGAGCACCACCTTGCCAAACTGTATGGCGAGCACTTTGGTGACTACACGGTTGAGAAATGCGCGGTCATGGGAGGTGAGCAGGACCGCTCCCTCGTAATCCTTCAGGTATTCCTCGAACCATAACTGGGTCTCCAGGTCGAGGTGGTTCGTGGGCTCGTCCAGCAGGAGCAGGTCGGGGTTTTGCAGCAGTATCTTGGCCAGTTCGGCCCGCATCCTCCAGCCTCCGCTGAAATCGGAAAGGGGGCGGTCGAAGTCCGTTTCCCTGAACCCCAGGCCGCATAAAATGACCCTGGCCTCCTGTTCGACATCGTAGCCCCCGGCTGCTTCGAAACGGTGCTGCAATTCGCCGAGTTCAGCAAGAAGGATGCCCTGTGTTTCGGTGTCGGGGGTGATCGCCAGTTCTTCCTGGATCACTTCGATGCGGTGCCCCAGCTGGTTTATCGGGCCGGCGGCAGACGTGATTTCGTGAAGCAGTCCCTTATGAGACCCTGCCCCGCTTTCCTGGCTGAGGTAGCCGACAGTCAGCCCTTTGCGGCGGGTGATCGTGCCGCTGTCCGGGACGATAACACCGGCTATTATCTCAAGCAGGGTGCTTTTCCCGCTGCCGTTGGCGCCTAACAACGCCAGGCGGTCGCGTGCCCCGATATTAAAAGTGACCTGGCTGAAAAGGAGGCGCTGGCCGTAGGATTTGGAGAGATTGTTCAGACTGAGCATTTTGCAAACGTATTATAGCTGGCAGAGAGGCCGGCAGGCAAAGTTACCAGCAAGGATGCGGCAGAAAGCTCAGTCTGGTCACCTTGATATGCAGATGACGCCGGCCGAATGCTTTTAACCGGGCTGAGACGTTTCTTCGGGAAAAGGAACGCCCTGGAACGAATCGCTCGTTCCGACATCCAGCACCACATATTTGCCGGCGTCGTTGGTCTGATAAACGCCCGGGGCGGTTATAGATTTCAAAATACCGATAAGCTTCTGCATCTGGAGCGTGATGTCCTCTTTTTCCTGTTTGTAGGAACTCGAAAAAAGGAAAACCCCGTTCACGCTCTTCGATTTGGCGCACAGGTCCACCAGATTTTGGTATTCAACGTTGGTTTTAAACCCGACGATGAATTTCCAGATCCCAGGGCGCAACTGGTCCACGGCAGCCAGGCTCTGAATGGCGTCCCCAAGGTTGTCCATGCTGACGGTCCCTTTTACCTGTATGACGCACCTGACGGCCTCGGGGCTCACGACAAAGATATCTCCTGAACTGAAAAGGGGCCCGTATTCCACCGCATTATAAACGATGATGTCGCACTCTTTGCTGGCATGGCCGTCGGGAGCCAGGATAACGCCCCGGCCTACCGAAAACGAGGCTGATACAGCTTCCCTGACGGCATCGCGTACTATGGCCTCGTAGTAGTCACCGATGATGCGGGGGTCCTTCAGCAGGGAGTTGATGACGTCCCTCTGGACCATCACCTTTTCCTGGACCTTGCGGTAGTATTGTTCCATGCTCATTTCAGGGCCTCCCGGGTTTGGACCGTTTCGCGGCGGCGATTTCATCCAGCCGCCGGTCATTTATCCCGAAGTGATGGGCCACCTCGTGCAGCACTACTTCCTGAACCTTGAGTTCGATTTCGCTGTCGGTACGGGCTATGGATTCGATGGAATCCTGGTATATGGTGATTTTGTCCGGGGCGACCATGTTATACCCGGTCCCACGGCTTACAGCGGGCACGCCCTCGTAAAGCCCCAGGAGCAGACTATTACCTGATCGAGATTTAAGCGGCAAATCCTCGACCACGATGTCCAAATTATCCAGTTTGTCGATAAATTCCTGCGGCAATCCTGCGACAGCATTTGACACCAGCTGCTCAAATCGCGTTCGTTCCATGTTCAAGTATTATAGAACAAAGCCAATCACAATATAAACCGGGGCAGCCGGAGTTGAACGAGGATGGACCAGGGGGCTTAAGGGAAACGTTTTTCGAATATCAGCCTGTGGTCCCCCGGTGCATAAAAATCGCGGATGCGGGAGACCCTTTTATAGTCCTTTTTGATGTAAAAACGTCGGGTGTTAAGATAATTCGGCTTGCTCGAAGTCTCGATCAGCGCCAGCTTGCCGCCGGCCTTCTGTATCTGTTCCTCTGTAGTTTTTAAAAGTTGGCTGCCCGCGCCCATCCCGCGGCACTCGAGCGCCACGGCCATCCAGTAGATGTCCCAGGTGCTCTGGGTGAGTGGTGTCCGGCCGAAACAAACATATCCGATTATCTTCGAGGAAGAGACTGCCACAGTGACCAGGTAATCCCTCCCGGGGCAATCGAGATAAACATCGATGACTTCCTCGGCCACGGGGACCTCTTCGGGCTCAAATTCGGGAGTGGCCCGCAGCAGGGCCATGACAGCGGGTTTATCTGCGGCCGTCATCGGCCTCAATCGAAGTTCCACGCTACTCACTATCAAATGCGAGCTGCATGATTCTGTCTACAAATTGCGGATAGGTCAGACCGATGGCGGACGCCTGCCGCGCAGCCCCCGAGGTTATCGAGATATCAGGGTTGGGATTGACCTCGAGGACGCTGGCATGGCCGTCAGCATCGAGGCGCATATCAACCCGCGCGTAACCCCGGCATGCAAGCAGCCGATAAGCCGCGGTCGAAACTTCGGAAACATGAGCCCACAGGGCATCATCGACTTTGGCCGGGCAAACCGGGTCGGTATGATGAAAATATACATCGTCGGTCAGCCACTTGGCGCCGAACGTCAGCATATTCGGCAAACCCGGAGGCAGTGAAAACACGATCTCGGAAACTGACAAAACGATGGGCTTGCGTATCCCCATTATCGTCGAACTCAACTCGCGCCCGTCGATGAATTCTTCTACCAGGGCACGGCCCCCGAAAAGAGAGCATATTTTTTCGATTTGGACCAGAAGCGCGGCTGTGTCGTTAACGACGCTGTCCTGGTTCACGCCGTGACTCGCGTCTTCGGCTGCCGGTTTTACGATGCAGGGGAAGCGCAGGTTAAAGCTGGAGATTTGCTCGGGCCTCAGTTCCTGATATCTCGGAGTGTTGATGCCCGCTGCGATCAGGAGTTCTTTGGTTTTTACCTTATCCAGCGCCAGTGCCAGCGTCGGAGCTGATGACCCTGTAAAAGGCTTGCCAAGCACGGCCATTATGCCAGCCACCTTGGCCTCGGTGTCCGGCTGTCCAGCAAACCCTTCGAAAAGGTTAAAGAAAATATCCACATCCAACCCCGCCAGGATAGAAGGGATGCTTTCTATCGGGGGGATGAGCGGAACTTTGATAACGCTGTGGCCCATCTCAAGAAGCGCATCGTAGACGGCTTTAACTTCTTCCAATACGTCGGCGATTGCGTCGGCTTCGCCAAGCTGGCTGTATCGATCCGGAATAGGATCGTTGTAAACGAGCGCAACTCTAAGAGCCAAGGCCGCACCTTTGAATCGCCGAATTGAGGACTTCCGCTATGAGGGAGTTATAATTCCAGCCCATCGCCTCTCCCATTATCACGTAATCTCCGCTCTGGGGGTTAAGCCCGGGGAGGGGATTGACCTCGATGAAATAAGGCACGCCGTCGGCGGCTACCCGGAAATCCACGCGGGCGATGTCACGTATGCCCAGTACTGCGGAGGCTTTCAGCGCTGATTCTTTGATACGGTTCAACACCGCGGCATCAAACCTGGCCGGGCATTCGTACTGCACCATCTCCCGCCAGTTCCGCTTGACCTCCAGGGAGTAAACGAAATCCGGGCTTTTTTGCCTCGGCACTACGTGCATGATACCGGTCAGGCGCATCGGATTGTTCCCGATAAGCCCGACTGTGACCTCGTCACCCGCGATAAACTCCTCCACCATCATGGGTTGTATGTAAAGCGCCATCTGCCGGCGTATCAGTTCTTTGAGTTCCCGCGGGCTGTTCACGCGGGAAGCGTTGCGGATACCCTTGCTGGAACCCTCGTGCGCAGGCTTGGTAAAAGCTGGGAAGGGGAACCCGTTCCAGTCCGTTTTCTCAAGTTCGGCCATGTCGTTTATAACCATCCAGCGCGGTGTTGCCACCCCGCAGGCAGCGACGAGCTGTTTGGTCAGCGGTTTTTCGAGGCAGATCGAAAGGGTCAGCGGGTCTGAGCCGGAGTACGGAACATCAAGCATTTCGAGGACCGAGGGGACCTGCGCTTCGCGGCTGCGGAAGTTGCCAAGCCCTTCGGCGATATTGAAAACAAGATCCGGGACGCCTTCGGCCAATTGATTTAACAGGCCGCGGCCCCCGCCCAGCTTGATGACCGAGTGCCCCTGAGACCTGATGGCGGCAGCCAATGCCTCTACGGTTTCGGGAGAATCGTATTCCTCAAAGGCGTCTTCAGGCAGCCCTTCCGCTCCCGACGCCTGTTCTTTGATGTCATAACTCAGGCCAATTTTCATCCGCAGTCCTGGTAACTAGGCGGGAATAGCGTCGTCGCAAACCAATTCGGTTTGAGGTCTGCGAACTTTTGCCCCGCTCGGATTGGCATAGTGGAGGATTTTCCCCTGGTAGTTGCGGACTGTGAGTTCTTCTGCATTCCGTTCGAGGATATAATCAGGCTGGACAGGGATTTTCCCGCCGCCGTTGGGGAGATCGATGACGAAGGTCGGTACAGCCAGCCCGGAAGTGAACCCGCGCATGCCCTGGATGATGTTGATGCCGGTCTCGACGGGAGTCCAAAAATGTTCTGTTCCCTGGACATCATCGCACTGGAAGAGATAGTACGGGCGAACTTTTATCTTGAGCAGCCCCTGGCACAATTTGAGCTGGGTTTCGACTTTGTCGTTGACTCCCTTGAGCAGGACGGACTGGTTATTGACCGGGACACCGGCGCGTACCAAGCGGTCGCAGGCTTTCGCGGCTTCGGGGGTCAATTCCCTGGGATGGTTGAAATGCGTATTGAGCCAGATAGGCCCGTATTTCGAAAGCATGTTGCAAAGCTCGTCGTCCACGCGCTGGGGGAGTACCACGGGCACCCGTGTTCCTATGCGGATGATCTCGACGTGCGGGATCGTGCGTATACCGGCCAGCACTTCTTCGAGGCGCTGGGTCGAAAGCGTCAGCGGGTCACCGCCTGAAATGATAACGTCGCGAACTTCCTTATGGCCCCGGATGTAGCCCAGCATCGCTTCAACTTCCTGAGACGTCCGCACCCAGCCGCCGTGTCGCCATTCACGCTTGCGCGTGCAATGCCGGCAAAGCATGGGGCAGATATCGGTGAGGACCATGAGTACGCGGTCAGGATAGCGGTGGACCAGGCCGGGAACAACGGAGTGTTCGCCCTCTGCGAGCGGGTCTTCCATCCCGCAAGAAGCCATCGACAGTTCTTCCGCGGCAGGCAGCGACTGCATGCGTATGGGATCGGCGGGGTCGTCCGGGTTCATAAGCGACAGATAGTACGGGGTGATCGCCAGGGGATATTTAATGCTGACCAGCCTGAGCTGGGAGCGTTCTTGCGGGGTCAGATGTACGTACTTGGACAGTCCTTCAACCGTTGTTATCCGGTTGCGGAATTGCCACCGCCAGTCATTCCAATGTTCGGATGGGGTAGTACAAAAAAGACGGCGCTGGGCCGTCGCCGTTTTACCGGGGGGTTCTTCGTCCTCAAGTTGGACTGCGGTGGCAGTGGTACTGGGAGGCTCTTCTTTAACTTCCTTGGTGAGTGTAGCTTGGGCTTTCACTATCTGATTCTCCTTTTTAAGTGTTGCCATTTTTCAATGCTCGCAATTCATGCAATATTTTTCATGAATCGCGACTAATTTATAATTCAATTTTATAGCATTGCCATATATATATGTCAAGAGAAATTACGCACGGGACTTACATTAGGAAAATATTTTCGAAAATATTTTTTAGAAACAGCGTCCGAAAGCGGGCCGCCGGCTGAAATTATTCCGCTTGCGCCGATGCCGATATGACTGCAGGCTCTTTTACGGTCTTTGTACCAGGGGCCTGTTCGCCGAGAAGCAGAAATGCCAGAAAAACCAGCAGGGTATTGCGCAGGATCAAGGCATCGACGGAGACCTGCCGGGTGTCGACCAGGTCGTAGTAGTGAAGGGGATATATATACCAAGTCAGGCATGAAATAGTGATGTAAATGACCCATATGGCCGGACGGAACCTCCCGCTCACCAGAGGGAATACCGGATAAAGCCAGACCAGGTATTGAGGGGAAAACACCTTGTTCGTCACCATGAATACGACAATGGCCGCGAAAGAATAATTGAATAATTGAGCCAGCATCTCGTGGCTGGAACCTGCCTCGTCGCGTTTCATTCCCCGGAGGCTGCGGTAAAAAAGGCCGTAAACCAGCAGCAACCCGAGCCCGACGAACAAAATGGAATACTTTGCGAGCAGGCCGGCGGCGGGAGAAGCCAGGTCGAAAGAAATCAGGCCCTGTACCGGGACCGCTGAGGTCAAACCCAGTGAACCGAGCAGCAGGAGGACTGACGCGTATGTGCTCTCCAATTGCAGCGGCCTTCGCCCTTGAACGGTAAATGACGCGATAAACCCTTGACTGCCGTGAACGACAAAAGGCAAGACGATAACGAGGATCACTCCCGCGAAAATGGCTAATCCCGGGATAACGCTGCGCCACCCTCCCTGTTTCCACTGGTAGATAAGGAAAAGCGGGGCCAGCAGGCCCGGGATCAGTTTAGTCATCGTACCGATCGCAAGGACACACCATGCCATTTTATAATTACCGCGGGAGAAAGCGAACAAAGCCCCCAGTGTCATAACCCCGGGTATCATGTCGAACCGCTGGACCATGATGGACCCGATGGCCACCATCGCGAGAGTGTACCCGATGAGGGCAAACCATTCGGAGATCCGCGCCCTTCGGGCGGCGCCAACCAGCATCAGCATCCCGATGATATCGAAGATCAGCATTTCGAAGGTGAAGGCGGTACCGTACCCTTCAAGCGATCCGGAGGCCAGGTAGGGCAGGTAGAACACCGCCAGCGCCCCGGGGGGGTATTCAACTTTGAAGTCCCTGTAGGCGACCAGTCCCTGATTTATCTTCTCGGCGTACTGGTAATAACCCTGCACGTCGGGGCCGCCGCTGTAAAAAACCCGTGTGAAGATCAGCAGATGCAGCAGGCAGAAGGCCAGCACCACGACCGCCCATTGGACTTTCGTCATCCTATTCATAAAGAACCACCCCGGGTCCCTCGGCGGGCAGTTGGCTTGAGAAGGGGTTATACGGGCTGTGCGGGGGCACGAGCGGGAAAGACAACGCCGACTGTGCGAAGAACAACACACCCCAAATTATGGACAGGGCGGTTACGGCAACCGCAAGTTTCCGCGGGACCCGCGTGAGAAGCAGTACAGCCGCCAGCGTCAGCGGTAAAACAGCAGGGAGGTAATACCGGGCCAAAATGATAAACGGCATGCCTGAAACCTGATAATTGGCGGTAAATTCGAAATTGAGATACAAGCCGAAGACGGCGGCGGCCCATCCAGTCAGCAGAAGCGCTATATCGAGGGGCAATTCAGGCAACATCTCAGGGTTTCCGGCGTCCTGACGGCCGTCGAAAAACGTCTTTGTTTTCCCATTGACCCCGGCGCAAAATGAGTATCCGGCAACAAGCAGCAGCGGGAACCCGACAAGCAATGCTGTCGAGACGAATTTAATATTGTTGGTGAAATAATGGATGCTGAATCCCAGCGGAAGCTGGTGGTACTGGAAACCGAACCTCCACGGCGACCCGAATACCGCATTCTGGTAAATAAGCAGCAATGCGAACGGGACCGCCAGGCCTATTATCATCGCCGGGTAAACTCCGACAGGGGCTTTTTTCATCAACCCGCGCAAAAACTGAAACGCCAAGTGAACGGCAAAAACAAGCACCACCAGCGCGTTGTTGTAATTTGAAACGGCTCCCCAGGCCAGCAGAAACCCCGCGGAAAAAAGCAGGATGGCGCTTGCACGTTTCGAGAGTTCGCGTGCGCGCAGGCAATAATAGATATACAGTCCGCCTCCCATGCTCAAAAACGCCGTGGCGCCGAAACTATCGGCGTAAATACGCTGCATCATGGCCAGGGCAACCGGGGTGAAAATCAATAAAAGCGAACCAACACAGGCTGCTTTTTCGTCACGCAGGCGTTTCAACAGCAGGTAAGCCACCATGACCATGCCAGCCGCGAGCACAAGGCTCCCCAGTTCCGGGGCATGTATGTAGTAAAAGGGCAACAGGTAGAAGATATAACCCGGGGCTTCGGTCAGGGCCCACCGGTTGTCGCCTACGAACACGTATTGGCTCAAATCGCCGCCGAATCGATGGGCCTCCGATTCCTCGAGCCCGATGTTGACCCCGTCCTCGGTAAGGTGCCCAAGAGAGAAATTCCGGGTGGCGTACTGAAACGACCAGTCGGAACCCTCGCGCATGTGCTGGGGTATGAGCAGTATCAATAAAAAAGCCAGCACTACCCCCAGGGCGGTGATCGACCGGTACAATAAGAGCCGGGAGCTTTCGTTAGGCATAACTGGTCTTGTTTTGTAGTATAACCTTAAGCCCGCATTCCCGCTATCCTCTAATTCAAGAGCCTCTACATTCGTGAGCGTTAAACCGGGACGATGGGCGCGGTTTTAGAGTTCTTTTTTCTTCAAGCTTGCCCAGGTGAGGTAGACGCTGAGCCCGGTAATAAGTGCCACAGAGATTACGGCAGGCCATCCGGAGGATCCGGGGGCTTTGAGCACCAGGCGGTTGCCCCAGTTGATGAGTTGCCCCGGAAGATAACGTCCAATCCAGGGCAGGTTCGATATCGCCGACAAAAAGATGATAAGCGCCAGAGCCAGCCCGCCGGCCGCCAGCTGGTTTTTCATCAGGCTCGAGAAATAAAGTGTAACCCCGAGGCAAAAAACGATAAACAGGCCAAACAGGAGGTTCTGGTAAAGGAACCCAAGGGCGTTGGCGTCCCCGAACAGGATGAAGGTATAGCCCCAGCATGCCAGACCTCCCAGCACCAACGCCACCAGAAAAGTGAAACTTTCGGCCTTGAGTTTCGCGAGTATAAAGGCCAGTCGGCCCACGGGTTTGGAAAGGACGATTGCCGCTGTGCCGGTTTCGATTTCCTTGGCGATAGCGCCCATGGCAACCAGGACCGCGATCAGGACCCCGAACTGGACCATATTGGAAGTGTAGCCTATCAATGAATCCGCCGATGTCGGGATCGGCATTTCTATCGTGATGCCACCCGTACCTGCCGCCTTGATCAGTTCGGGCGTGTATTTAGTAAGGATAGGAGTCCCCAGGCCGAAAAACAGAAAGACGGCAGCTACGATTATGACTTTGCTGGTTTTGAACTGTTCTTTTAATTCTTTGCGTAAAAAAACCCAGAAGCCGCTCATGATTTTGTGTCCCCCTCCACCAGTTTGACGAAGATGTCTTCGAGACTTGGCATAGTGAGTTCATAACGTATAAGCCCGAGGCCGCTCTGCGCGATCAATTGCGGAAGGGAGTGTTTAGCCTGGGCGACATCCCCGGCCTGGACGCGCAGACCCGGGGTATGATTGATCTCCAGTTTTTCTACCTTTTTGATCCACGGCTGGGCCTCGAGCACCGGCACGAATTTCGCCGGATCGTCTTCAAACTCCATTTCGAAGGAAGACAGGGCGAACCGCGAATGGAGGCCGCTCACCGTCGAAGTGGTTACCAGCTTGCCTTTATTGATGACTGCCAGGGAGTCGCACACCCGCTCAACGTCGGAGAGTATATGGGTCGACATAAAAACGGTCGTCGTTTCCTTGAGCTTCAGGATAAGGTTGAGCACATCGCGACGACCCATCGGGTCAAGCGCCGAACAGGGCTCATCGAGGAAAAGGACCCGCGGGCGGTTCATCAGGGCCTGGGCCATCCCCAGCCTCTGTTTCATACCGCGCGAGTAGCCTCCCACCTTGCGCCTGGCTGATTTTTTAAGGTCGGCCAGCGCCAGCAGTTCTTCACTGCGCTTTTTATTTTCGGCTTCCGGGAGATGGTGCAGTTCCCCGACGAAACGCAAGAACTCGGCGCCCGTCATCCAGTTGTAAAAATTGGGAACGTCTGGCAGGTAACCGATATGGGACCGGAGTTCCGGCGTATCGGCGGCAACTTCTTCGCCGTCAACCCAGGCCCGGCCGGCCGTCGGACGGCTCATACCCATGAGAAGTTTCACAGTCGTGGTTTTACCCGCTCCGTTGGGCCCGAGAAAACCGAAAATCGTGCGTCCGGGCACCTCGAGGGTCAACCCGTCGAGAGCCGTGACATTGCCATATTTTTTTGTGAGATTCTCACATTTGATAGCCGCCAATTCGCCCTCCTTGCAGTTATAGCGGTGACAGAAATCAGTTGCTGCCTGCTAAACCCCGCTTTGCCTCAGGAATTTGATTCACTATCGTCTTCTGCCGATTCTTCTCCGCGCCCGAAGAGGAAGTAAGCTATAGGGCCGATTATCTCAAACACCACGACAACTATTATCCAGACTATTTTGGGGCCTTTGACATTTTTGCGCCGGATGACATCCAGCAAGGCCCATACCAGCAATCCGAATTCGATGATTGCGACGGGGATAAGAAGTGGCAGCAATTTCGCCAAATTAATATCGCTATTCATTCAAATCTCCTTATAAATTAACGAAACGCGATTTGAGCATGCTATACGTCTCACCTATGGCCTCGTTGATGACTTTCGTGTCCGCAAGTATCGGCATGAAATTCGTGTCGCCATTCCAGCGCGGAACTATGTGAGTATGAATATGCTGGTCCATCCCCGCGCCTGCAACCCGCCCCAGGTTGAGGCCGACGTTGAAACCGTCGCAGTGAAAGGACTCGCGCAGGATGGCCACGCAACGGGTCACAAGCATGAAATGCTCGTCGCGTTCTACGGATTCAAGCCCCTCGAGAAGGCCGCAATGCCTTGATGGCGCCACCATAAGGTGCCCGGCATTATAGGGATAACGATTCATCATAACGTAATTGAGTTTCCCGTGGTAGAGGACGAGGTTCTTTTCATCATCTTCGCTCCGGGGGTTGTCGCAAAGAAAACAACCCTCGGGTTTAGGCCCCGTCGCCTCTTTGATGTACTGGATTCGCCAGGGCGCCCACATATGTTCCATACTGCTCTCCTTGATTCCGAGCCATTTTAGGAGGACCCCACTCATATGTCAACGCATGGACATTTGCCGGCTCTCCAAGCCTTTCGATGACAAAGGCATCGTTCTCCGACTATAATTGACGGGAGGAGAACACGAATTGAAATATCCCGACCATTTGCTTTACCAGGTCACCAAACCCGCAAGATACACCGGCGGTGAATGGAACATCACCCAGAAAGATTGGGCCGGGACGCCCCTCAAGTTTGCATTGAGTTATCCAGATACCTACGAGATAGGCATGTCCAACATGGCCGTCGGTATTCTCTACGAGCAGATCAACACCCGCGCCGATTCCCTCGCCGAACGGGTCTTCGCGCCCTGGACCGATATGGCGCTGGTCCTGAGAAACAATAAAATCCCGCTTTTAAGCCTGGAAAGCGGGCATCCTCTCGGGGACTTCGACGTTATCGGGTTTTCACTGGGTTATGAATTCACTTTCACAAACATACTCAACATGCTCGACCTGGCAAATATCCCGGTGTGGTCGAAAGAAAGAGATGATTCATACCCTCTGGTCATAGCGGGGGGCAGCGCGGCCCTTAACCCGGAGCCGATGGCTGATTTTATCGACCTTTTTGTTATCGGTGAAGCCGAAGAAATCCTTCCGGCCCTGATCGACCTATTTTTACGCCATAAAAACCGGGCAGGCAGGTTCGACAAACGGGGACTTTTACGGGAGGCAGCGACACTTCCCGGGATTTACGTCCCCAGCCTCTACGAAGTGGATTACCTGGACGGCAAGTACCAGACCCTGACCCCGCTCGTTCCGGAAGCCCCGAAAAGCATCCGCCGACTGATGGTTTCAAAGCTTCCGCCGCCTCCAGTGAACCCTGTTGTGCCCTACATCGAGATAGTGCACGACCGCGGCGCGGTCGAAATAGCGCGCGGGTGCTCGCACGGCTGCCGCTTCTGCAACGCAGGCGTTATCTACCGCCCGGTGCGGGAGCGCCCCCGGGCCGAAATCCTGAAAGCCATCGGGGACATCATCGAGAACTGCGGGTATGACGAGATGTCGCTCGTTTCCCTTTCCACCGGGGATTATTCACAGATAGATGAACTGGTGGCAGAGATCACGGCAAAATACGGGAACCAGGTCGCCCTGTCGCTGCCGAGCCTGCATCTCGATACCCATTCCGTGAAACTGATAGACTCTCTGCCCGGACGGCGCAAGAGCGGTTTGACCTTCGCCCCCGAAGCCGGTTCCGAACGGCTGCAGAGGGTCATCAACAAACACATCCCCGAATCTGAACTCCTCGCTACCGCCGCGCTGGCATTCGAACGCGGTTGGACGACCCTCAAGCTGTATTTCATGCTGGGACTGCCTACGGAGACCGACGCCGACGTGGAAGGCATCATCGAACTGGTAGCCAAAGTTAAAGCACAGGGGAGCAGGGCCCCCGGCCGCACCCCTCAGATACGGCTGACGCTATCCACCTTCGTCCCCAAACCCCATACCCCTTTCCAGTGGTCTGCCCAGGAAAGCGAAGCAAACCTTATGCGCCGACACGAGATACTCAAACATGCGCTGGCGAAACGCGGGGTAAAAATATCCTGGCAGGACACGCGGGTCAGCCTGCTCGAAGCGGTCGTCTCAAGGGGAGACCGGAAAATCGGGCGCCTCATCCACCGCGCCTGGAAGGCAGGGGCTGTTTTCGACGGCTGGAGCGAATGTTTCAATTTCGAGATATGGCGCAAGGCCATGGAGGAAGAGGGCATCGACCCGGCTTTCTACGCCACCCGCGAACGGCCGCTGGATGAGCCTTTGCCCTGGGCGCATATAGATACCGGGGTATCAGACGAATTTTTGAAGAGGGAATACCGGGCAGCCGTGGCCGCCGAGCTTACACCCGACTGCCGGGTTTCCGCATGCAACGCCTGCGGGCTGGAGGGGGTGGGCCCGGGGTGCTAACCCAAGCAACCTGATTTTGACGGGCGCGGCAGGTTATGACCTGCCGTATCCGTTATTTGAGAGATTCATATGGTTGAAATAACAAAAACAGAACTGGAAGAAGCCCAAAAAGCCCTGTCCCGAAAACAGCCCCCATGTACCCCCCAGCTGACCTTGCTTTCTCGAAGGCTCGCAGCTTTCCGGCTGGCTCTGTCATTGATAACCCGGGAGTTGGAGGGCCTCGGCGAGCAGAAGGAGGCGGTTGATAAACACCTTTGACAGCAGCTGCGGAACCACGACATAACAAAAGAAGGGGGGAGCTTTCGCTCCCCCTTTTAATATACGAATTTTAGTGGTTTCCGCGGATTCCTAATAATAGCCCACCGATATCTGGGCCATATCCCACGCCAGGGTAGCGTCAACCTTCATCACGCCGGTGACGGTCTTGAGTTCCAAGGGCTGGATAATGACACCGGCTTGATGCTGGGTTGCGATATCGACGCAATCAGAATCCAGGAATTGAATGATCAGGTTAATTTCCAGCGAATAATTAGTGTTGTTCTGAACTTTGAAGCTGTAATCGAAGGTCCACCACGGTTCCCCAACCTCCTTTAGCTGATATGTCGATTCGGCGATCCTGAACGGGTCGGCTTCGACAGTCGGGATCACCGGGGTGGCAGGCGTAGAGCTTACCGTAACCCACCCGATCGTGGCCGAGCTCGACTTGGAAGGGGGAGCGGACGTCTTTGTCCCCGTGATGGACGGCGTGTCGACTGTCTCACTACTGGAACAGGCTGAAAGCACGGCGGTTGAAAGGACAGAGGCGAATATGACAACCGTGGCGATCAATATTCTCATATATTCTTCTCCAACACGGAAATACTCCGGGCTAATATTATTACTTGCCGCCGTAACTCCAGGATTCAGGAGTCCTGGTCCTCGTCTCCGGCGGAAAGCCCTTCCGTTTTACGGCTGTCTGGCCAGAAGGCCACCAGCCCGCCTAGAATCATCAGACACCCTCCGACCCAGATCCACTCGGCCAGCGGGTAGATGCTGGCTTTGAACTCGGTCAGGCCGGTCTCATCCCAGCCGTTGATGGTTACGTACAGGTCGTCTATCAGCGTTGAGCGGATGGCCGCAGTATTGATGTCCCCGTTGAAGCTGCGGTCGAAATAAGCCCTGGGCACCACCGTGCCTACGAGTTTGCCGCTTCGGTACACCGACATATCGGCCAGAAAGATCATCCTCCCGGTGGCCGGGGTATAGTTCAATCTCTCATAGGTCAGCGTGTAGGCCCCCACGGTCATCGAGTCTCCCGGCAGCAAGCGCTTCTCGGCGCTGATGGAATAGGCGTTCGTCCCTATGATGCCGGCGGCAATCATAACCAGGGCGATATGCACGATATAGCCGCCGTTCCTCGGCTTGTCAGCCCATATCAGGCTGAAAAAGGCCCTGACGTAATTCTCACCGCGCGCCCGGTGCCGCGAACGGGTGAACCTGATCCACTCCGAAATCACGGCGAACGGCACCACCAGGCAAGAGCCCAGCCCGATGGCGGCATACCAGTTTTTAAGGCCGAACAGATAGACCGCCACCGCGATCACAGCTCCCGCCGTAAGCGGGAGCACCAAGTCGCGCCCGAGGCTACGCAGGTTGTCGTGCTTCCATCCCACCACCGTGCATACCCCGGTCAACAACAGGGTGAACAGGAGAAGGGGAGCGCAGACTCGGGTGTAGAAAGGGACGGCCAGATTGTTCTGCAGATTACGCGCGTCGGTATTTACCAGCAGGAATACCGTTCCCAGCAGTATCACCAGCGCCGTACTCACCAGCACCAGGTTGGTGAGTAGGAACGTCCCCTCCCTGGAGACGATGTGCTCAATCTGCCGCTCGCTCTTTAGCCGGTTATGGCGCAAAGCAATCAACACCGCCGGGATGCCCATCGCCGCCACCAGGAAATACAGGAAAGCCGGGCCGAAAGCGGAATCCGTGAAAGAGGCGATGGAGGAGATGATCTCGCTGCGGCTGACCATCGTTGCGAAGATGATGACGCCAAAGGTCAGCGTGATCAGCAACATGGTCCATATTTTGAATATGCCGCGTTTCCGCTGGATGGATAGCGAGTGCAGCAGAGCGGTGAGCGACAGCCATGGCACCAGGCTGACGTTCTCAACCGGCTCCCAGTGCCAGAAAAGCCCCTCACCCAGCCTGACATAGCTGAACCAGCCGCCTGAGATAATGCCGGCCCCCAGCAGCAGCCAGGCGAACAACGTCCAACGTCGGGTGGTGGCTACCCAGTCGTTGTCCAGTTTGCCAGTCACCAAGGCGGCTATCGCCAGGGCGAAAGGAACGGTGATGGCAGCATACCCGGTCATAATCACCGGCGGGTGCACCAGCATGACGAAGTTTTCGAGCAGAGGGTTCAGCCCCAGCCCTTCGGAAGGCCCAAATGCCATCTGCCCGAAGGGATTCTGGATGAAGACCAGAAGGCCCAGCAGGAAAGCTTCGGTGACCATGACTACCGCAGCGGCGAAAGGCATCAATTCGCGGCTGCGCCCGCGGATTGTGATCAGCACCAACACTGCCACGATAGATATCAGCCATGCCCAGAATAGCATCGTTCCCAGGTTGCCTGCCCATAGGGCGCCGACTAAATAGACCGGGGAAAGGTCACCCGACGTGTACATGGCAACATATTCGTATGAGAAGTTGTGAGTCAGAAGCAGGAAAATCATAAAGCCGACGGCGGCTGTCACCAGCCCGCATGATATTGCGACAGCGGCTCTGGCACCGACGAGGACCGGCTTTTTTTTGGTGATGCCCCCGATGATCAATGCCGCGATGGAGACCAGCGAGAACACAAAGGCTGCCAGCAGGATTTTATACCCCATTTTCAATCCTCTTCATCTCGAAATCACGGCCTGTTCAGCGTTATTTGGGTTCAAGTACCATGATCCTGGCTCCGACCGTCCCGTAGAGATGTTCGGTCGAAGGTCTGAATTCTGTATACTCAAAGGCATAGTTGAATACTCCGGGTGTTTCGAAAACGTAACTCCAGCTCTCGCCCGGCTTGAGGGTGATAGTCTCATAAGGCCATCTATCGGCGGTAGAGCTCGCCAGGAGTGTGTGGTCGCGTATATCGAGATTGGTCCAGGTTACCGTCGTTCCGACCGTGATGTTGGAGAACGTCTGGAAAATACGACGGTCGAAGATATGCACCTGGACACGCTCTTCGGTGTGCCCGTCCGCCAGCGGCACTATCATGCCCTGGGGAATAGATTCGTGTGAGATTATCCATTCGATGTGGTCTCCCAGGTACATCCGGCTCTGATAGGTTTCCGAAGGGAGAACGTTATGGCAATACCACGAGGGGCCTGGCAAGCCCGGCGCGTGGCAGTCCAGGCAGTTGTCTTGAAACTTGATGCTGTAACCGGGGTCAGGGTTGGCTTTAGCAGAGGTGTAACTGGTGCCGTAGGCGAAATAAACGAGGCCGGAGGTCAAAGCGAGTGTTGCAATCGAAAGCCATAACCCGGTCCTGTGTTTCATGCGTAAGCTCCTCAACCAGTCAGGTTGCTACTATGCTGCGTGGAGTCTCAGAGTCCAGATGGGATGCCAGGAAATATTAACGAATATGATAATTTATAAAAAATTTTTCAGGTACAATTTAACGTATTCGACTTTCCTTGTCAACACAGTCCTTCTACACCAACGGCTTGTGGCAGATTAGGCACGAGGCATTTAGTCTCGGCAGGTCGTTCATCGCGTTGTTGTCGTGCGAGCCCCATGAGGGTTCGGGTACCGTGGCGTGGCATTGCTCACAGGGGTGGGTAATCTCGAAAACCAGGCTCTGCGCGCTGCCGTCCACTCCGTGGCACGAAATGCAGTTCTCATAACCCTGGACGGGATGAGTCATCACCGTGGGTTTGCCGCCGGTGGTCTGGCCGCCGATATGGCCGCTACCGACGGAAGTGCTTTGCGCTGCTGCAGAGATGGTAGAAACCGGTGACAAGGCAGGAGGGCGAGTGAATTGGATGGTGGTTCCGCCTTGATCCCCCGAGGAACACCCTTCTAAAAGGCTGAATAGTGCAAGGAAAAGGAGAAATGATGAAGCGCCTTTCAATCTTTCTCCTTTGCTTTGACGAAGATTCCCGGATTTTCTCACTTATATTAAAACATCGGACTGCTTTTCGCAATAACCCCGAGAGTCCGGATAAACTTCTTGCTGCGGCGGTAAAAAGAAGCAGGGGGGAGCTTTCGCTCCCCCCTGCTTTATTCTTGGACAGGAAGATCCGATTTACCCCGCGTCCGTCGTCTCGGTCGCGGTCGGTTCTTCCTCTTTTTCCTCGATGCAGGTAAGGCCCACCAGGCTGTCGCCTTCGTCAAGCTTCATCAACCTGACTCCCTGTGTGGCGCGGCCCTGGGTGGTTATGCCCTTGCGCGGATCTTCTTCCTTCACCGGCGTACGCGTGATGATGCCGTTGGACGATACCAGCATGACCTCGCTGTATTCGTCGACTGAAGTTGCAGCCACCACCGGCCCGGTCTTGTCGGTGACAGTGAAGGTGATGACGCCGCTGCCTGCCCTGTGCTGGACCGGATACTCTTCCAGAGCGGTGATCTTGCCGTAACCGCCGGATGTCACCACCAGCAGGTACCCTTTCGGATTAACGACGTCCAAACTCACCACCTGGTCTTTTTCGCCGAGCTTGAAGCCGTCCACGCCGCCAGACGCCCTGAGGCTGTCGCGGAGTTCATTGACCGGGAACCTTATCGATTGCCCGTCTTTAGAAACCATGATGACTTCATTCTCGTCCGTACCCATGGTCGCCCCGATAAGGCTGTCGTTTTTCGACAGGTCCATGGCGAGCAGGCCGCTGGAGCGTACAGAACTGAACGCGTCCACAGCGACTTTCTTGGCTTCGCCCATCGACGTGGCCATTATCAGGAATGTACCGGGTTTGAAGGTTTTTACCGGCACTACAGCCGTAACCTTTTCTGCGGGGTTGATGGGGAAAAGGTTGACTACGGCTATGCCCTTCGAGATGCGCGAAATATCAAGCGGGATTTCGTGGCACTTGATGCTGAAAACGCGCCCCTTGTTGGTGAAGAAAAGCATGGCATCATGCGTATCCGCAGTCAGCAGGAAGCGCACCGCATCTTCTTCGCGCGTGGACATCCCTATGATGCCGCGGCCTCCGCGGTGCTGCAGGGCGTAAGCCTGTGCGGGGACCCGTTTGACGAAGCCGCGATCGGACAGGGTAACTACCATGTCCTGGTGAGCGATCAGGTCTTCTTCCGAGAACCCGGTCGACTCCTGCCCGGTTATCTCGGTGGCCCGGGCGTTGCCGTATTTGGCGCCGATGCCTTTGGTTTCTTCTTTTACCAGGCCGTAGATGCGGTGCCGGTTAGCCAGCAGGTCTTCCAGGTCGTCGATGGTCTTTTTGACCTGGGCAAGCTCTTCCAGTATCTGGTTGCGTTCCAGGTTTGCCAGGCGGCGCAGCTGCATGTCAAGGATCGCCTGGGCCTGTATCTTGGACAGTTTGAATCTGTCCATGAGGGCAGTGCGCGCAGCATCGGCGTTGGCCGACTGCCGGATAGTCTTGATGACCTCGTCGAGATAGTCGAGGGCGATTTTTAGCCCTTCGAGTATGTGGGCACGGTCTTTGGCGATCCTAAGTTCGTATTTCGCCCGGCGGGTGATTACTTCGCGCCGGAAATCGATAAAAAATTGAAGGGCTTCCTTGAGCGAGATAACCCGGGGCTGGTTCTCGACGAGCGCCAGCATGTTGACGAAAAATGCGCTCTGCATAGGGGTATGCTTGTAGAGGTTGTTCAACACCTGGCGCGGCTGCGTTTCGCGTTTAAGTTCCATGACGATGCGCATGCCCTGGCGGTCGGACTCGTCGCGGAGTTCACTGATCCCCGTGACCTTTTTATCCTTGACCAGTTCAGCGATGCGCTCAACCAGCGATGCCTTATTCACCTGGTAGGGAAGCTCGGTGACAACTATCTGCTGATGCTGTGTACCGGGTGTATCCTCAACGAACGCTTTTGCCTGGACCAGGATGCGCCCGTGGCCTGTTGCGTAGGCTGAACGGATGCCTTCCGTCCCCAGGATGGTTCCCCCCGTGGGGAAGTCGGGGCCTTTTACAAACTTCATCAGGTCGTCGACGCCGCAGTCCGGATTATCTATGAGATATGCGATCGCCCCTGAGATTTCATTGAGGTTGTGCGGCGGGATATTGGTAGCCATGCCCACGGCGATACCCGAGGACCCGTTCACCAGGAGGTTGGGAAACCGTGTCGGCAGGACCGACGGCTCCTTGAGGCTGTCGTCGAAGTTTGGCACGAAATCGACGGTTTCCTTGTCGATATCAAGCATCATCTGCTCGGCAACGTCGGTCAGGCGGCATTCCGTATAACGCATGGCAGCCGCAGGGTCGGCGTCGACGGAACCGAAGTTGCCCTGCCCGTCAACGAGGGTATGGCGCATGGACCAGCTTTGCGCCATGCGGACCAGGGCGTCATAAACCGAGGTGTCGCCGTGCGGATGATATTTACCCAGGACGTCGCCGACAACGCGGGCACTCTTTTTGTAAGAGCTGTTATGGGTCAGCCCCAGTTCCCGCATGCCGAAAAGGATGCGGCGATGTACAGGTTTAAGGCCGTCCCTCACGTCCGGCAGGGCCCTGGAGACGATGACGCTCATCGCGTAGTCCAGGTAGGAACTGCGCATTTCCTCTTCTATTTTTATCGGTTTGATATTACCTATGACCATTGTTTAAACCCATCCCCTCTTGTTGTTGATCCTCTTCTTCCTCTTCACCCTCGTCGATGCCTTCCGGTTCTGCGTCGTCCTCCTCGGAGAGCAGCCCGTATCCGGGTTCTTCGGACGTGCCTTCCTCGAAATCTGTGTGCCTGTGGGCTAATTTATCGCTGGCAGAAGACCTTGAACTTTCCAGCCCTTTTGACGGGAAAGAAAGCTGCCCGGCCTGTTTCGGATGCTGGTATGTCTCGCGAATGATGATAGAGAGCGTGTCCTCGGACGAACTGGTGACGCTCGCCGCGTACCTATTCCCGCCTGCCATGAGGCGTATCAGCCGCTGCCCGTGGCGGGATTCCACCGTCCCCAGCATGTCCCCGTTTTCATTTTTGACGATCAGGTTGCCGCTGACGGATTCCAGTACTACTTTATCACCTGCAACCATCTTCGCCAAAACCTCTTTACGCCCGGGCTGTTGAAGACGGACTATGCCTGACTTTCCGGTTTCTTCGATAAAATAATTCGGTTCAAGTTTAGTCGCGCCTTCCCCCTTCACTCCCTCTTCATCCCCATCGAGGTGGGCGAGCCGGCGCAGGTTCTTTTCAGCGATATTATTATAGGGGTCGAGTTCCCTGGCCCGGCTATAAGCATTCCTGGCTTCGGCGTATTCGCCTAGTTCGATATGGGCGCGTCCGAGCCTGTTAAAGGTGTCGACATCGCCCGGGAAATTCTCCAGGATACCTTTATTTGCCTCGACAGCCTCACGCCACCGGCCCTCGATGGCCAGGGCGATCGCCTGCTTGGAGGCTTGCCTGATAAGGCGGGCCTGTTCTTCTTTATCGTGTACCATTTTTCCGCCCCAAACCAGAAATTCTGGGCTAATCCAGTCCACATTTTACCTTAGAATCAGTCAATAAAACAAGCTGGGGCAATGTGTTTTTAATCCGTTTGGCGGAATAACAGAGATACCCGTAAAGCGCGCTTTAGGGTCGGCACGTCTTTCACACCCGCGCGGCAGGATTCTCAAATTGACAGCCGGAGGGTGCTATGATAATCTCACTTGATAGGGATCTGCATAACTCTTTCAACGGATAACCAAAAGTATACGTATTATCAAATGGGTATCCGGTGTTAGTATGGCGGACTGAAGCCCCGAAGGATATCATCCCGAATAAATCGAAATAAGCTCAAAAGGAGAGAACATGGAAGACCTCAAACCCAAAGTAGAAAAAGCACTGGATAAGATCCGTCCCGCACTGGTTGCCGACGGCGGCAACGTGGAACTCGTCGACGTTAAGGACGGGGTCGTCAAGGTCAAACTCGTAGGGCATTGCGCCGGCTGCCCGATGTCGCAGATGACCTTGAAGAACGGGATCGAGCGGATGCTCAAACAAGAGCTCCCCGACGTCAAGCAGGTCGTTTCGGCCTAGTCCGGATTTAGTACTGCATAATAAAAAGGCGGGAGCCCTAAAGGGCTCCCGCCTTTTTCATACCAACAGTAATGCGGGGTACTTCACCGGCCGGGTCTATTCTTTTTCCAACTCGAAGGCTTTGTGCAGGGCCCTGACGGCTTCCTTGGCTTTATCCTCGGCGATGATGACCGTTATCCGGATCTCCGAGGTAGTAATAAGCTGGATATTTACACCGGCGGCGTAAAGTGTGCTGAACATGGTGGCGGCATATCCCGGCGTGTTCTGCATGCCGCAGCCTATGATACTAACTTTAGCCAGCCTGGTATCCGCCAGGCATTCCCTAGCACCGATTTTTGCGGCTATCGGATTCACTACCCGCAGCGCTTTTTCAGCGTCGCCCTTGGCCACGGTGAACGTGAGGTCGGTGATATTCTTGATACTCGCGTTTTGAACGATCGTATCGACGCTGACACACGCTTTTGCCAGGGGTTCAAATATCGAAGCGGCGATACCCGGCTTGTCCGGCACACCCACGATAGTGATCTTTGCCACGTCCATGTCCTGGGTGATTGCTGTAACCTTGTTTCGTATCTCCATAGGCCCTCCGTGAATGAGAGTACCCGGGTGATCGTTAAAACTGGAAGCCACCAGAATCGGGATATTGTAAATCTGCCCCAACTCAACCGCCCTCGGGTGCATCACCTTGCTTCCGTAAGTGGCTAACTCCAGCATCTCGTCATAACTGATCTCTTTTAATTTAGTCGCCTCCGGGACTGCGCGCGGGTCCGCGGTATATATACCTTCGACATCCGTATAACGTTCGCACACCTTCGCCCCCAGGATAGCCGCCAGCGCAACGGCAGTGGTATCCGAGCCCCCTCGGCCAAGAGTGGTTACGTCGCTCTCTTTCGTCACTCCCTGGAAACCGGCGACTATGATTACGCAGCCCTTTTTGAGTTCGCTTACGATGCGGCTGGGTTCGATATTCAGGATTTTGGCCTTGTTATGATTTGCATCCGTCTGGATCCCGGCCTGCGCGCCGGAGAGGCTGATGGCGTCGCACCCCAGGCTTTTCAGGGACATGGCCAGGAGGGTGCTGGCCACTATTTCACCTGTGGAAAGCAGTACGTCAAGCTCGCGTTCACTGGGTTTTTCAGACACCTGGTAGGCAAGTTTTATCAGGTCGTCCGTTGTGTCGCCCATGGCAGAAACCACCACGACGACATCATTGCCTGCTTTGCGCGTAGCAATGATCCTATTAGCAACGTTGCGGATCCTGTCGGCGTCGCCGACGGAAGTACCGCCGTATTTTTGAACGATAAGAGACATTTAAAATCTCGAGTTCGGGGTGTCTATTCCCTGCCCCAGTAAATCGCTACCACAGCAGCCACTCCCGCTGTGAAGAAAAAACCCAGGGTTGCAAGGATGCCGGCGATGCCGCTGGCTCCGAATACGGAGAAATTACCCACCGGGCCGAGCCCGAGAAGAAAGATGACCAATACGGCGAGAACTACTGCCCAGGCTACCAAAGTTTTTGTTTTCAAGCTTACCAACCTTTCAATAATTGTGATGGTATATTATAGCAAAAATCAAACAATATTTAGTCTTTTCCCCTGAACCTGTCCCACCATGAGGGTTTGCCGTGGGCGCCGTAACTGGGCGTCGGAAAACTCTGTTCGCAGCCGTTGCAGCGCCATGATTTATACATCTTGTTGTAGGAAAGATTCGGGCTGCCGCACCTCGGGCATAGACCCGTTCCGCGCGGTTCTTTATTCTGCCGGCCGTATTCGTCCTCACGCCTTGGCATTTTTACCTCCCCCGGTAAAACGGGCCATGAGATCATGTCCCCTGGGGATCAGCAGGCCGGTACCCCCGGCTTCGGCCTCTGTGAAACGAGAGGCGCTGTCAGATTCGAATCCAGCGCCCCACAAGAGGAACGGCACCGGTTCCGCCACGTGGGTCCGTACGGCTACAGGGGTCGGGTGGTCCGGCATTACAAGTATGCGCAACGGGTTGTCCCGGGCATACTCCCTTAACCTGCCAACGACTTCAGTATCGGTCACCTGTATAGCATTGATTTTTTCGTCCGCGTTTCCTGCGTGTCCTGCCTCATCGGGCGCCTCTACATGGATAACCGTCAGGTCATTGTCCCTTAAAGATAAAAGGGCCCCTTCGGCCTGACCCGAGAAGTTGTTTTTCATGTCATCCGTCACGCCTTTGATATCCAGGATCGTCATTCCCATCATCTGCCCCAAACCACGAAGAAGGTCTACCCCGGAGGTGATGGAAGCTTTCAGCCCGTAGGCATCGTCGAACGAAGGCATCTTCGGGATCGCACCGCTGCCCCAGAACAGCCAGGCCGTCGTAGCAGGGACCTGCCCCCTGGCTACGCGATGGTAATTCACAGGGTGGTGCTTAAGAACTTCTTGAGAATCGGCCATGACCTTGTTAAGCAAACGGCTACCGCGGCCTTTTGGAAGGAAATCCGCCACCGGTTTTTCGGGGATGTCATGGGGAGGCGTGCAAACAGCTTTAGTGGTCTCCATATGCCCCTTGATCTTGAGAAGGTGCCGATACCCCACACCGGGATAAAACCGGACGTACTCGCTCCCCAGTTTCTCGTTGAGTGCCTCGATGAGTTCGCGGGCTTCTTCGTTTTCGATATGCCCGGCGCAGTAGCTCCACATACGCCCCGCTTTGACAGCCACCAGGTTGCAGCGGAACACAGCTTCGCCGCGCTGTATGGGGACACCCATGCTGACAGCTTCGATAGCGGCGCGCCCGCGATAGTAAACCACCGGGTCGTACCCGAGCAGGGACATGCATGCCACCGCGCTGGACGGCTCCATCCCGGCCGGGACGTTATTGGTCAGACCGAGCGTCCCTTCCCGCGCGAGGGCATCCAGGTGAGGGGTATGGGCAAGCTCAAGAGTGGTTTTATTGCCCCTGTCCGCCAGAGGCCATCCCGCAGACCCGTCTAAAATCAACACGCAGTATTTCATGCCGGTACACTCCTCCGCGTCCTGGTTGTGCAGTTGCCCCTTGAAGCGAAACCACCTATAATATCACTTTACGGGGCGTAGCGCAGTTTGGTTTAGCGCGCAGCGTTCGGGACGCTGAGGCCGGTGGTTCAAATCCACTCGCCCCGACCATCTCACACCGATTTCTTAGCCTCATTCCACAGAACATTCTGTTCATCCAGCGTCATTTTGGAAAGATCCAGGTTCCTGTCGCGGCATATCTTTTCCATGCAGGAAAACCGCCGGAAAAATTTCTCGTTGGCCCCGCGCAGGGCCGATTCCAGGTCTATTCCCTGCCTGCGGGCATAATTTGCAAGCGTAAACAGGATATCCCCGAACTCCCCGGATTTCTCTGGTTCGCCCGCCGCCTGCTTGTATTCGGTAATTTCTTCGGCAAGTTTATCCAGCACGCCCCCATCGTCAGGCCAATCGAAACCCACCCTGGCCACGCGCCCCTGCACAGACTGGGCGTATGATAAAGCCGGAAGCGATTTCGGGACCCCGTCGAGCATCCCGGCCTCATTTTTCCGCTCTTTTTTCTTGAGTTCCTCCCAATGCACAAGCACTTCTTCGGCGTCTTTGGCGCTTCCGGAACTAAAAACGTGAGGGTGGCGGTATACCAACTTTTTATTGATGCCCTCGACCACATCTCCGATATTGAACTCGCCGCTTTCACTCGACAACTGGGCATGCATCACTATCTGCATGAGCAGGTCGCCCAGTTCCGTACAGAGCAATTCCCGATTGGACTGGTCCAGCGCCTCCAACACCTCGTAGCTCTCTTCGAGGAGGTTTTCACGCAGAGAAGAGTGGGTCTGTTTTTTGTCCCACGGGCATCCCTGCGGCCCTCTCAAGCAGGCTATGATTTCAACGAGGCTGGTAAACTGTTTCAGGTCCTGAGGAATTTCCAACATATCGTCTCCTTGGTGTATCGTTCGATTATACATTTTAGGCGTTGGTCGGGCAATGAAGTTTTCCGTCCGAAAGCAGGTTCCGCGTCTCTTGACGCACCAACATGCGGCTGTTACTCTATATTAGGGAGGCTGGATTATGGGATTTTTCGCCGAAATCGATGAAGCCGCACGGAAAAACAACAGCCTCCTGTGCGTCGGGCTCGACCCCGACCCCGACCTTCTGCCCCAGGGCATAAACCCGCTGGATTTCAACAAAGCGGTCATCGATGCCACTTCAAACTTCGTCTGTGCATACAAACCCAACCTGGCATTTTATGAGGCCGGAGGGCTGGCGGGCTGGGAACTCCTGGAAAAAACGCTGGATTATATACCGAAAGGCATCCCGGTCATCGCAGATGCCAAGCGCGGCGACATCGGCAACACCGCGAAAGCCTACGCAAGCGCGATTTTCACCGGGCTCGGGGCCGGGGCGGCAACCGTAAACCCCTACCTGGGGTTCGACTCTATCGAGCCCTTCCTTGACTACAAAGACAAGGGGGTTTTTATACTATGTAGAACCTCCAACCCGGGAGCATCGGATTTCCAGAGTCTGAGATTAACTTCCGATGGGCGGGAACTGGCCCTGTACCAGTTGGTGGCGAAAAAATCGAATGAATGGAACAAGAACGGCAATATCGGGCTGGTGGTCGGCGCTACTTTTCCCGAAGAACTAAAAGTGTTGCGGCAGGCATACCCGGATATGCCTTTCCTCATCCCCGGGGTCGGGGCCCAGGGAGGCGACCTGAAAACCGCAGTGGCCTGCGGCATAAACAAGGATGGCTTTGGCATAATTATCAATTCCTCCCGCCAGGTGCTGTACGCTTCAAGGGGCAGGGATTTCGCCCGGGCGGCCTCCTCGTCGGCCCTTAAACTGCGTGATGATATCAACATGTTCCGGGGCCTTTGATAGGAAGTCATGGCTGCCGAACTCAGACTCAACGACATCGTGCGCCTTAAAAAGGCCCATCCCTGCGGTAGTCTTGATTGGCAGGTTACACGGTTGGGCGCAGACATCGGCCTTAAATGCAAGGGTTGCGGCCGTTACATACTCATCGTCCGTTCGGAGTTGACCCGGCGGATGAAGGGCGACCCTCGCCAGGAGGAATAGACATTCCCGGCAAAACAGCCCTGGTGAATTTTGAAAAATGCCGTCCTGCTCTTTGTTCGGGGGGGATTTGCGCGGCGGCAGCCTCCTGCAAGCGGAAGGTCCTGACACAGGAAAAACCGTACGAAATCCCCCAATCCAGTGTGTCCTTTTGCGCTTCCTGCTCCGACTGTGTGCATGCCTGCCTGCAAAATGCCGTGAAAATCGTGGTGACATAACGATGGTCACCAGGCGCATCATGCATGTCGACCTGGACGCCTTCTTCGTCTCGGTTGAACAGGTCGATCACCCTGAACTCAAAGGTAAACCTGTGGTTGTCGGCGGGCGCCCCGACGCAAGGGGTGTTGTTGCGGCAGCTTCGTACGAGGCGAGGGCTTTAGGGGTTCATTCGGCCATGCCCCTCCGCACGGCCGCCCGGCTTTGCCCGCAATGTATCTTCGTTGAAGGTAATTTCGCCCGCTATTCAGAGACTTCTCGTAAATTTATGGCCATACTGGCAGAATTTACACCGTTTATCGAGCCCATGGGTCTGGACGAAGCCTACCTGGATGTGACCGGGTTCGAATCACTTCACGGCACCATCCGGCAAATGGGTTATTCCATAAAAAAAATGGTCAGATCCGAGCTGGGAATAAACGCATCCGTCGGCATCGCAAATTCAAAAGTAGTGGCGAAAATCGCTTCTGACGCCTCAAAACCCGACGGCTTGATTGAGGTCGCGCCAGGCGGTGAAGCCGCTTTTCTGGCGCCGCTGCCTATCCGCCGGATGCCAGGCATCGGCGAGAAAACCGAACCGGTCTTCAAACGCCTCGGAATAGTTACCATCGGTACACTTTCACAGATGCCGGCGGAAAGCCTGAAAAAACTGCTGGGCAACCACGGCGAACACCTGAGAAACATGGCGCTTGGAATCGATGACAGCCCCGTGCAAGCCCGGGAGGAAGCCAAATCTATGAGCCGCGAGACAACTTTCGGCGAAGACGTGCACGACCGGCAGGTTCTGGAAGCCACATTGAGGTACCTGTCGGAAAGGGTGGGGGCCGGGCTGCGTCGTAACGGCAGGTTTGCCCGTTGCGTCACGCTTAAACTGCGTTATTCGGACTTTGTCACCATTACACGAAACTGCACGCTGCAGCAGATGACCGATGCAGACGGAGTAATATTCGATGCCGGTTTGAAACTGTTGCGGACCGCTCTTCTGAAAGAGAAAAAGGCCGTGCGTTTAGTCGGCATAGGGGTGACGGGATTTTCGGAATCAGGCCGGCAGTTAAGCCTGCTGGATGACACAACCCTGCGGCTGGAAAAGCTCGATAAAGCCGTCGACCGCATACGCGGGAAGTATGGTTTCGGAGCGATACAGACCGGGCGCACCATGAAACTCAAGGAACTCTTCGAAGAGAATGAACGCGGTTACAACCTGCACACGCCGGGGCTCTCGCGCTAAAAAACCTTTGCCGCGGGTTCAAGCAGATGTTAAACTAATCGCAAGATAAAACAGGAGGAGGCAAAACCCTGAATCCTACAATCGCCAAAGCCGTTATCGTCGTTACTTTCGCCCTTGTATTTTATTCGATAGGTGTGATTCTGGAGCAGCGCCGGTCTCGTATAACGGGCACGGTATTGACTTTCCTTTCAATAGGGGTGGCTCTAGATATTACTTCCACCATCTTGATGATACTTGGTTCTTCGCATATAACCATCCACGGGTTCATAGGCTGGTCGGCGCTTGCTGTCATGCTAACCGATGCGACGCTGGTCTGGAGGCACAGGTTCAAGCAAAAAGATGCGATGGTATCAAGAGGCCTCAACTTATACACCCGTTACGCCTATGCCTGGTGGGTAGCGGCATATATAGCCGGCGCCGTGATTGCATCGACACTGAAATAATCCAGCAATACCAAAAGGGGAGGTTTAAAGCCTCCCCTCGAAAGTCCGGCCAGATGCATCAATCGATCCATTCCGCAGTTTCGAGAATCCCCGCATACTTTCCCTTTTCGTCCTTTACCGCGATATAGAGCCCCCGTACTTTTCGCCCGTTCTTTTCGGCAGAGAACTCCGAAACACCTTTTTCCCCGCTCTTCAACTCTGCTATGACGCGCTCCACCTCTGCCCTGCTTGCCTGGCTGTGGCAATTTTGGACCGTCGTACCCAGTATTTCAGGTGTACGGTTGAAGATACGGTAGTCGCTGTAATAACGGATTATATCGCGCTCATCGGCAAAAGTGACGTCCATCGGCAATGCCTTCATGATACTGGCAATCGTTTCCCTCGGTAATTCTCCGGGCATGGCGACCTCCTGAGATAGAATGAGAGAATATAACACTAAAATTCATTGGCCGCCAGTAGAATATCCGCCCAGGACATTCGCCAAACGGAGATTTGCGCCGGATTTGTAAACTGAAAAAGTTCAGAAACATATTGGACTCTCTGGGGGGTGAAGACAGGGAGCCCGATTGAAGCAGATCTACCTAGAAAGTTATTACCGAAGCGGGTATATTCGCTTCATGCATTACGTCAATGATGTTCTCGACAATCCCA
>CAIMVG010000018.1 GCA_903844845.1 uncultured Dehalococcoidia bacterium
TAGACGAATTCAGCCGTCTCGACCTGTACATCCTTGGGTATGTCGATAAGCACGGGGCCCGGCCGACCGGTGCGCGCCAGGTAGAAAGCTTCTTTGACGGTTTTTGCCATGTCGGCGGGGTCGGTCACCATGTAGTTATGCTTGGTGATGGGCAGCGTGATGCCCGTGATATCGATTTCCTGGAAAGCATCTTTGCCGATGAACGGCCGTCCGACCTGCCCGGTTATCGCCACCATGGGGGTGGAATCCAGGTAGGCGTCGGCGATACCTGTGACCAGATTGGTCGCTCCCGGGCCGGATGTGGCGAAACATACGCCGACCTTGCCGGTGGCGCGGGCGTAGCCCTGGGCGGCGTGGGCGGCGCCTTGCTCGTGCCCTGTCAGGATGTGCCGCAGTTGCGGGTATTGCGTCAAAGTATCGTACAAAGGCAATATCTGCCCGCCGAGGATGCCGAAGATCGTATCGACGCCCTCTTTGAGCAGGCTTTCACATACTATCTGCGCGCCGGTTATTTTCATATTACTCCTAAGACAGCACGGCGCCGTGCGCTGCAGAAGTCACCTTTTCCACGTAGCGGGCCAGGTAACCGGAGGTTACCCGCGGTTTGAAAGCGGGGACCTGCGCCAGGCGCTGCGCCATGTCCTCTGCGGACAACAGAACATTCAATTTACAGTTCGGGATATCGACGTCTATGATATCCCCCTCTTTGATGGCGGCGATAGGGCCGCGTAGGGCAGCTTCGGGGGCCACGTGCCCGATGGAGGCGCCCCGTGAGGCACCGGAGAAGCGGCCGTCGGTGATGAGGGCTACTTCTTTATCCATGCCCATGCCGGCCAGCAGCGAGGTAGGGGTCAGCATCTCGCGCATACCGGGTCCGCCTTTGGGCCCTTCGTAGCGGATTACCACGACGTCTCCACTTTTGATGAAGCCCGTCATTATGGCTGTCGTGGCCTCGTCCTCGGAGTCGAAAACGCGGGCGGGGCCTTTGTGTACCATCATCTCGGGAGCCACGGCGGAACGCTTTACCACCGCCCCCTCGGGTGCGATATTGCCGAAGAGAACTGCCAGTCCGCCTTTGGCGGAGTAGGCCGTTTTCTCCGAACGTATGACGTCGTGATCCTCGACCGCAGCATGGTTGACGATATCGGCCAGCGTTCTGCCGGAGACCGTCTTGCAGTTGATGTTAAGATGCGTCTGTAATTCTTTCATGACGGCGGAGATGCCGCCTGCGCGGTCGAGGTCTTCGATATGATATTCGCCGGCAGGGCGTATCTTTGCCAGGCAGGGGGTGTCCTCGCTGATGGCATTGATGCGCTCCAGTGAAAATTCTACGCCCGCTTCATGCGCGATGGCCATGAGATGCAGGACTGAATTCGTGCTTCCGCCGAGCGCCATGTCCACCGTGAAAGCGTTTTCCAGGGATTTATCATTGATGATGTCTTTGGGCCGGGTGTTAGCCGCCAGCAGCTTCATGACCTGCTCGCCTGCCTGCCACGCCAGTTTCCATCGGCGCTCGTCCACGGCGGGGATAGTCCCGTTGCCGGGAAGCGCCATGCCCAGCGCCTCGTTAATGCAGTTCATGGTATTGGCCGTGAACATGCCTGCACACGAACCGCAGCCGGGGCAGGCCGCGTCTACCAGGCATTCCAGTTCAGGCTCGCTCATCTGGTTGTTCAGGACTTTGCCCACACCTTCGAACACCGAATTGAGGTCGACTTTCTGGATGCCGTTTTTGGTTTCGAGCCTTCCGGCCAGCATCGGCCCGCCCGAAACGAAGATCGAGGGGATATTCAGCCTTGCGGCAGCCATCAGCATGCCGGGCACGACTTTGTCGCAATTGGGGATGAAGACCAGCGCGTCGAACTGGTGGGCCTGTGCCATGATTTCGACGGTATCGGCGATGAGTTCGCGTGAGGGGAGGCTGTATTTCATGCCGTCGTGGTTCATGGCGATGCCGTCGCAGACGGCGATGGTGTTAAATTCAAAGGGCACGCCGCCGGCATGGCGGACACCTTCTTTGACTGCCTGTGCCAGTTCGCGCAGGTGGATGTGGCCGGGGACGATTTCAGCGAAGCTGTTGACTACTCCAATGAAGGGGCGCTGCAGCTCTTCGGGTTTTACCCCGACGGCGCGCAGAAGTGAGCGGTGTGGGGCACGCTCGATACCTTTTTTTACGGCTTCGCTCTTCATGGTGGTCTCCCGCAAAAATAAAAAAACCGCCGTTGTGGGGCGGATATTTCCAAAACCCACTCAAAGGAACTTCTAAAATATCACAGGCACGCTTGGAGTGTCAAGAAAATCAGGTATGGCCACCGGTTATTCCGTGGGTTTTCGTTTCGGGAGTCGATGCTATGCTCAAGGGTTCACAACTATATCAAACGACTCCTGCTGTTGGGGTGGCTTGCTGGGTACGTATAATGTGATCTGGAATGCGCCGGTTTTCAGAGCTTTAAAAAGAAACGCATTCGGTCCAAAGGGATTGGTTTCATCGCCTGTTCCTTGGACCGTTTTAGTTTCCACTAATGAGAATGAACTTAGGTCGTTGTTCTGCCACCCCCAGCCAAAAAGAGGGGCAGGTTGAAGTATGATCGCGAAAGTTTCGTTTATACGGGTATTTATTTTGCTGTTTGAGTCTTTGTAAACCGGCACGCCCGGCCAGGGATCGGGATTTTGCACCGCTGTTGAAGTTGCTATTGTAGTTGTGGTGTATGTTGGCGTTACTGAACATCCTGCACAGGCAATAGATATTGCCATGCTCAAGATCAATGTTGATAGAATCTTTGTTTTCACTATATTTACCTCGGATTATTTGGCCTATTCATCGTGGTTGTATTCAAGAACATCAACCCGGGTCAACGCTCTGTTACTATACAACGCAAATCTGTCTATTTGGGTACTTTCAGTAACGTAATGAGCTATAAAAGACCGGCGAAGGTTGAAGGTGGCCCGAGTTTGTATGGGGGAATGATGGATGAGTGACGTTGAAGTCTACAAAAAAGAAATAGAAACTGGTTCACCGGGGAACCGCTATTAGTCTTCGACGGCTGAAACGATTTGTTGTTTGTTGATCGCCGCGAAAGGGCCGGTTCTAAATAATTGGCTGCCAAGCGTTATGTTCACATCTGTCATGGGCAGGAAAAAAGCCCCATCGTTCAAGACATCTGATGTCTGCTGGTTCTTGGCTTGGAATAAATTCCCGGTGATGACATACTTCTGGACTTCCACGCTCAATTTCATCGGGGTTTTTGAAACGAAGGGATAAACTTTCGCATCCTTCCGGGCGCCGACCCCCCTTCCGAGGTTCTCATCCGAGGCTAAGACAAATAATATCAGGTCTTTTTTTAACCAGATAGTTCTTCGCTGTGCGCTCTCGGAGTCCTTGGTGGTCGATTCTTTGATCTGGATAAACTCTATTTTTCTATTTTGCAGTCCCGCGTTAGGGGTATTGAACATATCCAGGATACGCATTCCGTCGGGGCATGAGATAGTGCCGGTAATTACTTGAGTTTGTGTAAAGAAATCGAGTTCAACCAGCTCACAGGACTGAAAAAGCGACAGGTCGCGAGAAGTCTGTGGATGTTGGATTTTATAGGCAATAGTAGTATCTATGCTCATATTGAACTTTAAACTCTTCGTTATACAATATTACGTAACTGACTACACTGATATACTGAGAGTATCACACGCAGAAAAATAAAATCAATATAGTTTTGTGTGAAGTTGGTTTGATTTTAACACTTTATAACGACCTCACTTCGCCAATATTATATTTCTGATTGAACTAGCTTCGAGCCGGGCTGCTTGCGGGGCGTTGGAATATAGTGCGTTTCTTCGCGATAAGTGGGCTGAGGAATAAAATTGTAAGAAATTTGGTAATAGCCAGGCTAAATTCCAAAAGCAATATGCGCGCGTTAAACAAAAGAAGGTTCTTTTTCAACTCATGTCGGTCTTTACTTTGCGGGCAAACTCCTCTGCCATTTCCAGGTCACGCCCATTCGGTCTGCCCTTGTTGAGTCCGCCAAATGATTTAAGAAAACTATTCGTGTTTAATCCCGGGCAACCAAACTCGCCGATGATAGTGTAGCCTCTCGATAATAATTTGCCCCTCAGTTGGGAATGATTCAACTCGAGGGCTTTGTTGTTGAAGGCGAAACCAGGAACACCGCAGGTTGAAAACAAAAATACTTTCTTTTTATTACCCGCCGGTAGCCGATCAGCAAGATTCAATAGTGAATTGTGGTGTTTCCCATCGTATATCCCGGAGCCGAATCCCAGGAGATCATACTGTTGGATCTGTTCCAACTGCAATTGTTCCGGACCCACTATTTGTGCCCATAAAACTTTTCCAATGGCCCTGGCAACCAGCTCTGTGTTTCGATGATGATATGAATGAACTATCAGCAAGGTTTGCACTGGTAACGATATCGGGTTCTTCTCCTTAGCATCATCCATCGTCTGACCTTCCTTTGTGCTTAAAGGTATACGTAGTTTTATTCAACTTGGTGAATTATCAGTTAGATACGACGATGTCCCCCTTGGCTAAATAACTATGATCATCCTGGTGATAAATCAACCCATACTGCCAATCAGCTGAGGTGGCAAGACTATTAAGTGTTTCATTCTTGATACTGAACGTGCTGAAAAATGGACCGATAACATATTCACGCGGAAGTTGAACACCGCTTCCAGACCGGTGGAGCCTCACCTTTTCAGAATTGCCAGACTTCCCTGCATCGTGGATAGTGAATCACACTGCGGGTTTTGGATCAACAGACGATTCAACATCTGAACAATATCCGAATCACGATCATCAACGCCCTTTATTTGTAAGAATATGGCCGTGAATTTATTCCGGGGCATTAAGCCTATTAATATTTGCTAACCCAACTACCCTTTTTAAATCTAACTCAACTTTGTCTTGGAAATTTGTTTTAGCCTTTCCATAACTCAGTAAATGGCACCGCGTGAACAACAATTGAAACGGCATCCTCGTAGGTGAAGTGCTCCGTGTTAATAACTAGATCGTAATCTAAAGGATCTTCCTGATTCGCTCCAAAATATCTTTTTATAAATTCGTGTCGGCTATCGTCGATGCGAGATATCTGGGCCTCGGCGCATTCCCGGTCTAATTGAAGAGTTTCCATCACGCGTTCTACCCTTAATTCTAATGGGGCAATCGTTAAAATATGGAAGCTCTCAGGATAGCCTTTTAATATATATTGGCTTCCTCGCCCTTGGATCACTACAAGCTGCCTCGCTGCAAGTTCGGTGATGATAGATTCCAGCCCCGATAGATAAAGCGCGTCATCCAATTGCATTTCCCATGTAGGAAGGTAAGGGCCTTTTTCTAAAGACAATCCGCTGCGCCCCAAGGCTTCTGCGATTCGCCCCATCAAACTGCCCGGTGGCATTTCTTTAGCAGCGATTTCTTGATCTGGATAGTTGAGTCTTTCGGCAACTTTTGCGATGATTTCCCGGTCAATAAAATCGGCATGAAGTGATTCCGCAATCAGCTTGCCAATTTCCGGAGCTCCGCTCCCGAACTGGCCTCGAATAGTCACAACAGGCATTTTGAAACCTCCTATGAACCCATTTAACTTTATCAAATTGCACCGATCGCAACAATCCTTTTGGGCCACGTATTCGGGGGCTCAGATAAAATCACTCAAGTTTAAGTTGGAATTTGGTTTAGTTTGCCAGGTGCAAATTGTTTGGAGTTGCATACGTTCAGGAGGAAGTTTGCCTCGAATTTGCATAGGAAAGGGGTGGACATAGAGCATATTGTGAGGTTGGGGCGATGGGAGACGTTGGATATGGTGGCGAGGTATACCGGAGTGTGAAGTTTGAGGATAGCCTGAAGGTGCATCAGGGGGATGAGGGTGGTAATAGGGATAACGGGTTAGCAAAATAGATAATTTTAGGTTTATTTATGGGCACTGTGTTCTAGAATACTTTTCCGCCAAGTGGGACTTTCTTTGTTGGAGACAACAGGACTATATCACCTTTCCCATCCGGCAAACCCAATATCAATACTTCTGAGATAAATGGCCCGATTTGCTTAGGCGGGAAATTCACAACCGCGATCACGGACTTTCCGACCAGTTCTTCTTTGGTGTAGTGTTTCGTAATTTGTGCAGACGATTTTTTAATGCCCAATCCTGTTCCAAAATCTATTATCAGCCTGTACGCAGCTTTGCGGGCTTGAGGAAAATCCTCTGCTTTAATGATTTCGCCAACCCTAATATCTATATTTTCGAAATCCTTATAATTTATCACGTCCAATTTATATATCAAGCACTGGCTTCGTTGCAAGTGTTGCGCTGGTTGCTACCAAGAATCCCAATGATGCCTTAGGATTTGATCATCACCAATAGCATCTTAAATCGTTTTATGGCACGTAAAGCATGCGGCTTCCCTGCAGGCATCACAATCATTTCCCCTTGTTTGACCATGATGGTCTCGCCATGGATAGTCACTTCAGTCTCCCCGTCAAGCACCTGGACCATCGCATCGAACGGGGCCGTATGCTCGCTCAATCCCTGCCCGGCATCGAAAGCAAACAACGTCACCGTACCGGCTTTTGTGTCGAGTAGGGTTCTACTGACAACCGCATCTTTCTGGTATTCAACTGCATGTATAAGATCAAACGGCTGTTCCATCTCTCACCTCTTTTACATCGTTGTATTTCAAGACTATTTCAGAACAAAATGACAGTGAAGCAAACGTCAGACTCCATGGAGTTCCTTCCATCTTGCCTCCCCCAAACACTGATGTGCCTGAAGCGCACCAGTCCATGCATGAGGGTATTTTATCGCGGTAAACCGGCTCTCCGCACTTCTGGCATTTTGTTTTCATCTCGTCGGAAAAGACTTCAACTTCCGCGGTGCAATTTGGGCATTTATGGAGCAAGACACGCAGATTGCGGAAATCTTGACCTGTACACTTGCCGGTCATCTTAAACCCCACCATACCTATTTCTTTCTTTGATTGTTTTTCTATTCGGATTTATCGAATTTTGCCTGCGCCCGTCCAACAGATGGGCAATTGCCGCCAGCGGATGCTTGTATAACATATGGGGGCCTGCGTAGCGCATGATTTTTCTTATCTTCTGTCGACTTATCGGATTATAACAATGCACCGGGCATTTGGCGCACGTGGTTTTACCTTCTTGAAAAGGGCACTTCTCAAGACGAAGATCGGCATATTCTTTCAGACTGGAACATTCAGTGCAAAGTATTTCACGTGCACCATCATGCTTGTGGCAATAAATGCCAATCATCGCACCGACAGTTTTACTTTCCCGTTCAATCCTGAGGTTGAACTCGATCATATAATTATTCGAGCATTCTTGATTAAAATCCTATCACTACAAATAATGATACGTGACGATCCGGGACGCATATGTGATAAATGTCATTCGGTCGAATAAAAACCGGTATGTTCAAAAGATCAGCTTTCTATTTCCAGAACCCATCATAGCTGAACACCAAACTCACCCCCCCGCACTTCGGGCATCCATAATGGTTGCCCGCCATGGGCATCGCCAGCGTGCGTTCGGAATACGCCGAAGGATGGTAACTTCTCCGTTGTGGGAATTTGTGCTTTTCCTCAAACATGATGAAGTCCAGAAATTTATGGTCCATCTCACCGAAGAATATCGGCCGTTTTCCGCAACCGGGGCATCGAGGGTGATGGTAGTCTTGGACGAGAAATTCACGGCATTCTTCGCAAGCCGCGGGGAGAAGATAGGCGCCGGTGGATTGGAAACCTTGGAGGATTTCGATATAGAAACCGCATGGGCACGAGGCATGTAATATTTGACCACTCATTTATATATAATAGCACAAATGTTCTATAGCAGGAAAGTCTAGTTGGTCAAAATACGGGTGGCTCGCCGCCGTGCGGAGAACAAATTTACATATAGTTTACACCTGCGTTACTTCAGGTTAATAATTCAGGTGTATCATCTTTTCAATAACATAAAAGGAGAACGATATGAACAAAACCTGGAAACCCACCACTTCTGGAATACTCTCAATCATCTCCGGGGCTTTGGGAATGATTTTTGGATTGATTGTCTTCGGCAGGGCCCATGACGCTATCCGTGCAACACGGCAAGCAGGGCTCCATTTAATAGGATTATTTCTCTTTGTGATGGGTGCGATGGCCATTCTTGGAGGGATTTTCGCTCTTTTAAGAAAGGTCTGGGGAGTGGCCCTTGCCGGCGGGATTTGCGCGATATTTTCCCCAGGCTGGGTTTTGGGCATCTTGTCGGTGATATTTGTTTCGATCTCGAAAGGGGAGTTTGGAAAGACGACTGCCAGCTAACGCAGTGAAACTTTCGAGTCTTCAATCAATGACTGGCGGCGTACGCCCTCCAGTCGTTTGCTTGCTGTAAATAGTCCTGGTAGAGAGCCATCTGATCGTTGTAGGCCTGAACGTAGAAGTTGGCCATAGATGGCTCCCTTTGTGACTTGTCTAGATCGTCCGTGGCAGTAGCCCGCGCATCATCTGCCAGACCCTGGTAATACTGGACTTGTTTGAGGGCCTCATCGTGAGTGTAAGTGCCCGTGATAGTGCTAACCGGCGTAGCGATTGAAGACGTCTTGATCGTTGTCTGTGAAGAGGTTGCCGCCGAAGAAGTAATCGCGTTTGAGGTTGGCACCCCTGGGATCGCGGTTTTGGACGATGTCGTCAGAGTCGACCTGGAACATCCAGGTAAAGAAAGCAGCAAAATCACGAAAACTATGAATGATATCGTGCTTAGTCTGTGTTTCATATCATCCCCCTTTTTTGCGGGAATATCGTAACAGGTTGGTCCTTAAATAGCCGTACATGACAAGTTCTATATTCAGTATCGAAATAGATGGCGTATTAAAAATAATAGCATTTATTCCCGGGCTATATGATGTTCGCCGCATTCTCTTTTTTTGAAGGGATGGCGGCTTAAGGAGTTGCTCTATCAGTATTTTTCGATTTCAGTTATCTTGTCCAGTCGGTTCTGGTGCCTCCCGCCTTCATAAGCCACCGCCAGAAAAGCCCGGGTTATTTCAAGCGGTTCTGAAGCCGTCTCGACGCCCAGGCACAGGATATTGGCGTTATTGTGCTGTCTTGCCCGTCCTGCCATGAAGGTGTTGCAGCAAAGGGCCGCGCGTATCCCTTTAACCTTGTTGGCGGCGATGCTCATGCCGATGCCCGTCCCGCAGATGAGGACGCCGAAAACGGCTTGCCCGCGTAGTACTTCAACGCAAACGGTTCGGGCGATGTCGGGGTAATCGACGCTATTGGTATCAAATGCTCCCATGTCTCTCGTTTCATGGCCGATTTCAGCCAGAAGTTGGATTATATCTTCTTTTAATTTGAGACCGCGATGGTCGGAACCGACTGCAATTTTCATAACTATTTAGAATAAACGGCAGAATCTCTCGATATCGGCCCGTGAAATGGCGCCCTGTCGTAAGATCTTCGGTTTGTCCGTGCTCATGTCCACGATTGTGGACTCGAAGCCCCCCGGGGTCCTTCCCGCGTCGATGATAAGCTCGACCCGGTCGCCTACCTGCTCCATCACATCAAGTGCCGTGACGGGGCTGGGTTTGGAATGGACGTTGGCGCTGGTGCCCACCAGCGGTACGCCGCTCTGTTTTACTATCTCGATGGCAACCTGATGGGCGGCTACGCGGACGGCGACAGTCTGCCCCCCTGCAGTAACTATATCGGAGACGAAAGGTGTTTTCTTGAAGACCAGCGTCAGCGCTCCGGGCCAGAACTCTTTCATTAAGATTTCTGCGGTTTCGGATACTTCGAGGGCCACCAGCCGGACGTCTTGCGAAGATGCGAGGAGGATTGGCAGGGCCATATTTAGCGGACGCTGTTTGATATCGTAGACTTTTCTTACGCATTCGATATCGTTTATCGGCGCTCCGAGGGCATAAACGGTGTCGGTCGGGAATGACACAGGCCGCCCGCTTTTGAGCAGAGAAACTCCCTGTTTAATTGCTTCTGGCGAGGCTTTTTGCAGAGGATGCAAGCGTAAAATACTCTCCGGATTACTTGACCGTCAGTATATCATAATGTTAATCTACACGGTAAAATATGGAAGAAAATATTAGCCCGGCACCGCCCGAAGATACACATCGCGTCCGCACCAGCGGGGACCTTGAAGTCTCAGCTTATCTGGAGATCGCCAAGGAAAAAGGCGGCCACCAGCCTGTCACGGCAGGCCCGGCTGTATCCGGCGCTGAACGCGAAGCCATCATCGTCATCGATTTCGGTTCGCAGTACAGCCTCCTGATAGCCAGGAGGGTGAGGGAACTGCACGTATACTGCGAACTCGTTTCCTTCGACGCGCCCTGGGAAAAAATCGCCGCGCTCAACCCCAAAGGTTTTATCCTTTCCGGCGGGCCGTCCAGCGTTTATGAACCCAACGCACCTATGGCGCCGTCGTATATCTACGAGAAACATGTTCCCGTGTTGGGTATCTGCTACGGCATGCAGGTGTTAGCCAAACAACTCGGCGGCAGGGTTGCCCCCGGCCTTAAGAAAGAATACGGGCATGCCGTACTTCACATCGGCGATACCCATTCGCCGCTTTTTGCTGAACTTCCCGAGTCCTCGCCGGTATGGATGAGCCACGGGGACCGTATCGAAGAGATGCCCCCGGGCTTCAAGCCGCTGGCTTATACCGAAAATTCCCCTGTGGCAGTCATGGGGAACGAAGACAATATCTTCGGGTTGCAGTGCCATCCCGAAGTGGCCCACAGTCTCTATGGTTCTACCATACTTAAGAATTTCGTGTTCAAAGTTTGCCGGTGCCAGGGCAACTGGACCATGGGTAACTTCATCACAGAAAGCCTGGTACGCATCAAGGAACAGGTAGGGGACCGCAAAGTCATCAGCGCGATTTCCGGCGGCGTGGATTCCTCAGTCGTCTCAACCCTGATACACAGGGCCATCGGCGACCGTCTCACCTGCATCTTCGTCAACAACGGCCTGCTGCGGAGACAGGAAGCTGATCGCACCCTGGAGGTCTTCCGCAATAATCTTCATATGAACATCATTTATGTCGAGGCTACCGACCGCTTCCTGGGTAGGCTGGCCGGCGTTACCGACCCCGAGACCAAGCGCAAGGCCATCGGCACGGAATTTATTAAAGTATTCGAAGAAGAGGCTGCCAAGCTGGGAAAAACGGATTTCCTGGCCCAGGGCACCCTGTATCCCGACGTGATCGAGAGCACCTCTTCCACCAGCACTGCCTCCGCCAAGATTAAAACGCATCACAACGTCGGCGGGCTGCCTTCGCATATGACACTTAAACTTATCGAACCCCTGCGGTTCCTCTTCAAAGATGAGGTCCGCCAGGTCGGCCTGGAACTCGGCCTTCCCGAAGAGATGGTCTGGAGACAGCCATTCCCCGGCCCCGGCCTGGCCATCCGCATCATCGGAGAGGTAACCCGCGAAAAACTTGATATCCTCAAAGCGGCTGACTGGATCGTCATGAACGAGATAAAAAAAGCCAACCTATACCGGCAGCTATGGCAGAGCTTCGCCATACTTACCGACGTAAAAAGCGTGGGGGTCATGGGCGATTTCCGGACCTATGGATATCTCGTCGCCATACGCGCAGTGACCAGCAACGATGCCATGACCGCCGATTGGGCCCGCCTGCCTTACGACCTTTTAGCCAACATCTCTTCACGCATCGTCAACGAGGTGCCCGGGGTCAACCGGGTTGTTTACGATATAACCTCCAAACCCCCCGGCACCATCGAGTGGGAATAAGGAGGCACTCCTTATGGTCATTATGGGTAAAGGGCGCACCTTCGAGCCCGAGACCTGCAGCGGAGCTTTGCGCGGCGCGTTGGCCAAATCGGCAGGAAGAGCTTCGGCGGAGGAACTTTTCGGCGTTGTGAAACGCTCGGGGCACTGGACCGATGACAATATCTGGCAGGAGATGCTTTCTCATACCGTTAACCTGCCCCCCTCCTACCACCACTACGCGACCGTCACCCCGGCCCAACGTTTCCTGTTCCTTCGCGAGGACGGTAATTACGAGATGTACGACCCCGCCTGGCACGGGCGATTCGCAATGGGCAAACGGGCGATATAATTCCGGGGGCAGTTTACGGACGGCATTTAAAGAAATATATCCCTTTTTCCGCTTGTGGCGATCGCGCTGGATTATTGCTAGCATTATGTAATGTTATTGTGCCTGAGGCGGGTCCCGTTTTCTTTTATAGTGTCGGCTTGATATGGGGCGATGTCGGAATGAGCGTAAACGGTGTCGGAAACGGGTCATATCGGGTATAATGTTCGAGTAAATTTTAATCGGCTCTCAATAAAATAGAAAATAAATAATTATTATCCTGCCCCCTTCCAAAAAGGGGGTATTTTAATGATAAAATTGATAAAGGGCAGAATATGAAAATACTTGTAATCGGAAGCGGGGCCCGCGAACATGCCATCGTCTGGAAGTTGCTTCAGGATCCGTGTGTCGAAGAGATATTCGTCGCACCGGGTAATGCAGGGACTGCCGGCATAGCTTCGAACCTGCCCATCTCGATAACCGATATACCGGCGCTCGTTAACGCGGCCCGACAAAACAAAGTGGCATTCACCTTTGTCGGTCCTGAAATCCCTCTGGCGGCAGGCATAGTGGACCAATTCCAGTTCGCCGGTCTTCCTATATTCGGCCCAACCCGCGCTGCTTCCCGTATCGAAGCCAGCAAGGTATTTTCAAAAGACCTGATGCATAAATACAAGATTCCAACGGCGTCCAGCCGGGCTTTCAGTTCGTTCGAAGCGGCATCGAAGTATATTAATACTTTAGAGGCGCCAATCGTAATAAAAGCCGACGGCCTGGCCGCGGGAAAAGGGGTAGTCATCGCGCAAACCGCTGAAGAGGCCCTTATGGCTTTGAAATCGATGATGCAGGACAAAGAATTCGGGGCTTCTGGCGAACAAGTCGTCATCGAGGAATACCTCACCGGGCGCGAGATGAGCGTTTTCGCTTTTACCGACGGGTATTCGATTTCCAGCCCCGTCACTGCCTGCGATTACAAACGCGTTTTTGACGCTAACCAGGGGCCGAATACCGGCGGGATGGGCAGTTTTTCACCGCCGGAGTTCTACAACGATGAACTCGGCGAACGCGCTATGCGCGAGGTAATGCGGCCGACCATCAAAGCCCTTGACGCCGAAGCTTCCCGATATTCAGGGGTGCTTTACGGTGGTTTGATGCTCACGCCGGACGGGCTCAAGACCATAGAATTCAATTGCCGGCTGGGTGACCCTGAAACGCAGGTCATCATGCCTCGCCTCGAAACTAGCCTGGCCGATATCTCTCTCGCCGTTATTGAACGTCGCCTGGAAAAACTGAATATCAAATGGTCTCAAGAACCCTGCGCCGGGGTGGTCATGGCCTCCGGCGGCTACCCCGGTCATTACGAAACAGGTTTGCCGGTCTCGGGTCTCGGTGACCTTGATAAAGATGTAGTGGTTTTTCATGCCGGGACCAAACTGGACACTAACGGGGATGTCGTCACCGCTGGTGGCAGGGTCCTTACCGTTGCGGCAAAAGGCGAATCGCTGGTTCAGGCAAGGCAAAAAGTTTATAATAATATTTCGCGCATCAGCTTCAAAGGCGCGCATTACCGTAAAGATATCGCACTTTATTAATATTTTGCGAGGTGAATTATGCCCCTTGTAGCAGTAGTGATGGGTTCAAAATCTGATAGCGACGCAGTTCAGCCTTGCCTGGATACGCTTGCCAAACTGGGGATCGAATACCAGGTAGATGTTATCTCCGCACACCGTACACCTGAGAAGGCCCGGCTGTTCGGACAGGGGGCCCGGGAACGCGGCATCGAAGTGATAATAGCCGCAGCGGGGGGGGCGGCCCACCTGCCGGGCGTACTCGCCAGCTGGACGACCCTACCGGTCATCGGCGTTCCCATCGCTTCGAGCGAACTAAAGGGTGTAGACGCGCTTTATGCCATAGTGCAGATGCCGGCAGGAATCCCGGTCGCAGCGGTTGCCATCGGTACTGCGGGGGCAAAGAATGCCGCGTTCCTGGCTGCCGAGATACTCGGCTTGAAACACGATAAAATACGCGCAGCTTATGATAAATATCGCCTTGAAATGGCCGCAGGATAAGGGAGACCGGGGATGATAGATCGCTACAGCCGCCCTGAAATGAAACGCGTTTGGTCGGAAGATAATAAATTCAACAAATGGCTGGATGTCGAGATCGCAGTCTGCGACGCGTGGGCAGAATTAGGCCGCATACCCAAAGCTTCTCTTTCGAAGATCAAACTTGCGCGATGTAATCCGAAAAAGATGCAAGAGATACTGGCGGAGACCCATCACGACATGACAGCTTTTCTAGGATCTATTTCGGAGAGTGTAGGTCCCGACTCGCGGTACATCCATCTCGGGCTCACTTCCAATGATGTGATGGACACGGCCCTCAGCATGCAATTGGTTGAAGCATCACGCATCCTGAGCCAGGATTTGAAGGGCCTGGTAACGGCGATCGCCGTACTTGCAATCAAACACAAATACACCATCATGATAGGGCGCACCCATGGCATACACGCAGAACCCACAACTTTCGGGCTTAAACTTGCGCTGTGGATGGAAGAAGTTCAGAGAAACCGGCGTCGCCTTGACGAGGCTGCCACGGTCATCGCTTTCGGCAAGATTTCCGGAGCCGTCGGCACGTATGCCACAGTTCCCCCTGAAATCGAGGAAATGGCCTGTGCCAAACTCGGGCTTTCCCCCGCGCCTATCTCCAACCAGATACTTCAGCGCGACCGCCATGCCCAATTCGTAACTACACTAGCGATAATCGCAGCTTCGCTCGAAAAATTCGCCACAGAGATAAGGCTTCTACAGAAAACGGAATCACGCGAGGTAGAAGAGCCGTTTCAGGAAGGGCAGACGGGTTCTTCTGCCATGCCTCACAAGCGAAATCCCGAGCTTTGCGAAAGGGTCTGCGGGATGGCCCGCCTGATGCGGGGTTACGCTCTTACCTCTATGGAGGATGTGGCCCTGTGGCATGAACGCGATATCAGCCACTCATCCGCGGAGCGTATCATCCTTCCCGACGCCTGCCTTCTGTTGGATTACAGCCTCTCTATCTTCACATCCGTCATAAACGGGTTGAACGTATATCCCAAAAATATGAAGAAAGACCTTGAACTCACAAAAGGGCTGGTGTTTTCCCAGCGCGTCATGCTGGCGCTTATCGATAAAGGCATCTCCCGGCAGGAATCATACAAGTTTGTTCAACGAAATGCGATGGAGAGTTGGCGCACGGGTAAGAAATTCCTGACTCTGCTGGAAGCCGACCAAGAACTCATGAAGCGCATCTCCAAAGAGGAATTGGAAACAATATTCGATTACAAGTATTATCTGGCACATGTCGACACTATTTTCCAGCGGCTGGGATTGACCGCAACCCAGTGGAAGGTGAAACCTGGTAGCGAAGAGAAAACCAGACTTGCCCCGGGAGCTATATAAAATGGGCCAACAAACCGGCGTTTTGCTTAAATCTGAACTTGATCTCCCTGCTTTCATCAGCGGTAAGGTTAGGGATACATATCTTCTGGGAGACCACCTTTTAATCGTGGTAACAGACCGTATCTCGGCCTTTGATGTTATTCTCCCTTGCGGGATACCTAACAAGGGCAAGGTACTGAACCAGATATCGGGCTTCTGGTTCGATAAAACCAAACACATCGTGACCAACCATGTTGTTGAGATGGTCACCACGAAAACCGACCTCAACAAGTACCTGCCAAAAGGCTCCAAAAAGGAGTTTCCCGGCTATCTCGTTGACCGCTCAATGGTGGTTAAAAAAGCCCGGCGGTTATCCGTCGAATGTGTCGTCAGAGGATATTTAGCCGGTTCGGGCTGGTCCGAGTACAAAAAGCAGGGTACCGTTTGCGGTGTAAACCTGCCGAAAGGCCTTGTAGAAAGTCAGAAGCTGCCGGAGCCTATCTTCACCCCCACTACAAAAGCCGACGCGGGCCATGACATGCCGATGACCATGGCTGAGATGTGCAGCCTTTTCGGAAACGAACTCGCAGGGAAGCTTAAAGAAACCTGCCTGAAGGTTTACGACTACGCAAGGGATTGTGCAGCCACTCGCGGTTTCATCATCGCAGATACCAAGATGGAATTCGGTATTGCTGATGGTAATCTGATTATTATCGATGAACTTCTAACGCCGGATTCAAGCCGGTTCTGGGATACCGAACGCTACAAACCGGGTCAGGCACAGGACAGCTTCGATAAACAGCCCGTCCGCGACTGGCTGGAAACGACGGGATGGAACAAGGCTCCCCCCGCTCCCATGCTCCCCTCAGACGTTATAGAAAGTACTTCGAAACGGTACGCGACGGCGTTTGAGAGACTGACAGGACAAAAATTGAAATAGTTTTACCGAAGGATATAAAAAGGGCGGGTTCAAAACCCGCCCTTTATTTTTTGATAAGTGTATGACTGCTAACTTTCCATCCATTCTTTGGTGGATGGCAATTCAGAAGGGTTGCGTTCGTCGATACGTGTTGCCCTGTCCAGTGCCTTACCCAGCGCCTTGAACAGTGCCTCGGCGCGGTGGTGATCGTTTGTCCCGTAAACGGTCCAGGCGTGCAGGTTCATGCGGGATTCAGAAGCAAAAGTCTCAAGGAAATGCCGGATCAAATCACTCGGAAAACCCATCATGTCATTTTCTGAGAAAGACAGATCCAAAACGCTGTACCCCCGCCCGCTTATATCTATGGCCACCATTGAGAGCGCCTCGTCCATAGGGACGGTGGCGTCAGCCATTCGAGTGATACCCCGCCGGTCTCCGAGTGCTTCAAGGAACGCCCTCCCAAGGCATATGGCAACGTCTTCCACCAGATGATGGGGGTCGTCGCCGGTTCCCGAAACGCTAATATCAAACGCACCGTGCCTCGCAAGCTGTGAAAGAAGGTGGTCGAACATGCGTATGCCTGTGGTCGTTTCATATTTGCCAGTACCGTCCACATTAAGTTTTAGACTGATGCTGGTTTCCTTGGTTTCGCGTTTTATCGAAGCTGTTCGGTTAGGCATTTTGTTCTACCTCCCGGCCTTTTTAAGGGCGTCTATCAAAATATCGTCTTCGCCTGGCTTGCCGACGCTGAACCGGATGCAATTCATGAGTCGCGGTTCTGAATAATAACGTACCAGGATACCCTGGTCTTCCAGTTCTTGCTGGAGTTGGCGGGCATTTCCCTCCAGCACATCGCACAATATGAAATTGGATTTAGAAGGATAAACTTTTAGCCAATTGATCTTCGTGAGTTCATCGGCAAACCTGCTTCGCTCAGTGACGATTTTCTTTACGTTGCCCATTAGATAATCGATGTCCTTGAGGGATTCTCGTACCGCCACGAGAGCCGCCACGTTGACGTTATAAGGGTCACGGATACCGTGGAGGTAATTTGCTATGGCCGGAGGGAATATCCCGTATCCGACGCGCAGTCCTGCCAGACCCGACCATTTACTGAAAGTCCGAAGCACCATAAGATTCGGATAGTCTTTCATTAGGGGGACAGCCGATTCACCGGTAAATTCGTAATATGCCTCGTCGACCACAAGCGGAAGTCCGGTTTCCAGCAGTGAAATCATGTTCTGGCTGGAAGTCAGCGTGCCGGTCGGGTTGTTGGGGTTAGCCAAAAAAATGAGTTTCGTTTTTGAGGTAATGGCGTATTTGACGGCAATCGTATCGACCCGAAAATCGGCATCTCTCGGCACTTCAACCATCGTCGCGCCATTCAGTTCACCGTAAAAACGGTACATGGCAAAACTGGGTACCAGATTGATGATTTCTTCCCCCGGCGCGGCGAACAGCTTGATGATAAGGTCGATCAACTGGTCGCTGCCAGCTCCGGCGACGATCTGTTCGCAGGGCATGCCAACGTATTTAGCAAGCATATCCCGAAGTTCTGTCTGAGCTGCGTCTGGGTAAATATGGTAGCTATCCAATGAAGACAAGGCCTTGCCCACCTTGGGCGAAGGGCCGTAGTTATTTTCATTGGCGTCTAATTTGACGACTTTATTTACAGGGATACCCAGCTTCTGCGAGATGGTTTCCGAGGATTTGCACGCCGAATATCCGCGGAACCTTGTCATTTCAGGCCGCGCCATCAATTCGATGCCTTTTTCATCCTTGGTCATGCTAAGACCTCACTTTTTTCTTGATTCACAAGGCAATCTTACAGCTTCGGCGTGGGCAGAAAGGCCCTCTGCTTCTGCCAGAATAGCCGCCACCGGTCCGTACCTGTTCATCATACGATCATCCACGTTCACAACATTCATGAGGCGCACGAAATCCGTAGTATTCAACGGTGATGCGAAGCGGGCGGTCCCGCCTGTGGGCAGAGCATGACTTGGTCCTGCAACATAGTCTCCCATCACGACAGTGGGGTGTGTCCCCATGAATACGCATCCGGCGCTATTTATCTCGCGCGCGATACTAGAGGAATCTGCGGCGTAGATGCAGAGATGTTCCGGGGCATAGAGGTTAGCAAGTGTTACAGCCTGATCAATGCTTTCAACGACACATATGATTCCACGGCTGGCAAGGGATTCATTTATCACGGCCTTACGGGACAGATCTCCGGAACGCACATCAAGTTGCTTCAGCACGGCGGAGGAAAGTTCAGCTGACGTAGTTATCAATATTGACTGTGCCATGCCATCATGTTCCGCTTGCGCCAGCATATCGCATGCGCACCAGGAAGCATTGGCTTTTGCATCAGCAATCACCACGACTTCGCTCGGACCCTGTAACCCATCGATATCTACCGACCCGTAAACATGTTTCTTGGCAAGCATTACGAAGATATTACCGGGGCCGCAGATCTTATCTACTGCGGGTACCGATTCGGTACCGAAGGCCATGGCGGCTATCGCCTGGGCACCCCCGGCGGTGAACACGCGGTCTACCCCGGCGACCGAAGCCGCGGCCAGCGTCATATCGGGGATCCTACCGTTTTTAGCGGGCGGTGTGCAGACGATGATTTCGCCCACTCCTGCAGATCTTGCGGGGATGGCGGTCATCAGTACCGAAGACGGGTAGCTTGCGGTGCCGCCGGGAACGTACAAACCCACCTTTGCGAGCACCCTGGCAACGGTTCCCGGGGCCATTTTTTTTACACCCGAACTGAAGGCTTTGAACTGGTTATCATGGAATTCTGTTATTCGGCCCGCCGCGGTTTCGATAGCCGACAACAATTCGAGCGGTACCCTTTTCTTTGCCGCGAGTATCTCTTTCGGCGAAACCTCGATAGCCGCAAGTTCTACATGGTCGATCATTCTGGCATAGTCTATCAGCGCCCTATCTCCGTTGAGTCGCACTTCTTCAATTATCTTCGCCACGGCCATCGCAGGGTCTTCCGTGTCGAACATTTTTTTCAGGCTGGCTGCAAGGTTTGCCGAAATGGCATACGATTGCGGCGTAACTCTTCGCGATAGTGCCTGTTTTGCCGCATCAAATCCGTTTATTATTCTCATGGCATCGTTTCCATCGTTTGTTTCAACCGCGCTACAAATGCCGATATCCGTTCGCCTTGTATTCTGTTTTCCCGCAAGCGGGTATTTCCGATCACACATGCTGTCGATTCGAAAAGTGTTTCTATTATCTTGAGATTATTTTTCACGAGTGTTGAACCGGTTTCGGTATTTTCGATAAGGACGTCGGCATCCTCTGGTATGAAAGCTTCGGTGGCTCCCCATGTGGGTATTATTCGGCAAGCGCCAAGCTGGTTGACCCTGGCATAGTTATCTGCGATATTAACATATTCGGCGGCGATCCTGCACGGGCTCCCTGCTTTTTTACGGAATTTCTGGAGTTCTTCGCTGGTGTTCACGGGGACTTCGTTGGCTACAACCGCAACGATACGTACTTTGCCGTACTTCAGATCCAGCAGTTCGCCAACCGGGCTTTGGGGAAACTGGTGATGGTGATCAATCAGCCAGTCCCTTCCTGTTATGGCCAGGTCGAAGTTTCCATTAGATATTTGAAGCGGCATATCCTGAGGCCGTATCACTTTTATGAAGAACCCGTCCAGAGAAATATTCGGCCTGCGGTTGCCCGTTGAAGAAGGGTAATCATCTATATTTATCCCCGCAGCGTCCAAGATACGCCTTACGTGAGTCTGCTGGTGCCCATCGGGCAGTGCCAACCTCACCACAGAAAGATCGGCCGGGGGTAGGTCGGCTTGAACCTGGGTTATTGACCCGGGTAAAGAACTAGTGAAAAATTCTATCGAGGCTGCGTCCCCGATGACGGAATTAAGCGATGCTAGCAACGGCGAGAGGTCCTTCGAACGCAGGCTCTCTTTATTTACTATAAGGCAAGCCCGGGACTCTACAATTTTGCCCAGCAATTGGAGCCCCAGTGATTCTATCTCTTTGGGGTCTTTGCGGGACAGGAGTACGATCTCGGCATTTTCAGGAGGATATGCCTCCGCAGAACCCCATAACGGATAGACGGCGAAACGGCGCAGCCTCAGCCTTAAGGCAAGTGCTTCGGCAAGATTGGGATATTCTCCGGCGATTCGCACAACTTCACCCCTGGCAGAGAGGGTCCCACCTGTGAACGAACCCGGGGTCGTGGCGGCGTACACGGAACCTTCTCCGAAACCGAGTTCACGCAATTTGACGATGGAACTGGACGGGAACTTGACCATCTGTTCACTGAACCAGTCCAACCCGCAGATACCGATGTCGTAATTTCCCACAGCTACCTGTATGGGGATGTCTTTTTCCTGGAACATCTTTGCGGCCAGTCCGCTCATGGTGCTGGATTTCAGCCGGTAAACCCGGGTCTTTTCATTGTAATCATCAAGGCCCCAGCCGGCCTTCTCCAGCAAAGGTGCAATTTGCGAAAGGAGCCTGCCCTTAGGAAGCGCTATTCTGAAGGTCATCTATCCGCAACCTATGGTTGCAAACGCTTCTATTGCGCTCTCGCATTCACTGGTTTCACGTTTGCCGCAATTGAACACGTTAAATCTCGGGACTCCGCTCCGTACAGTAACTTTCCATCCGCATTCTTCGTCAGGTTGTCCCGGCGCGGCAAAAGTGACGACGCACCCGGCACGACGTAAAAGATCGGCGGCTTCTGTTGCATCTTTCATGACCGCTGGTTCGATATCCATGCTCACTCGCTGGGACACGCCGATATAAAGGCCGTCTATATTGATAAGGGCAGCAAGCCGGTCGATATATAGGGCGAACCCGCCCGCGGGAACGTCCTTGCCGCTCATCATGCCCACGAGCCGGTCATAACGGCCGCCCCCGCCAACGTTCACGCCTTCTGCGAAGAGACGGAAAATAAATCCGGTGTAATATTCGAACCCTTTACCCGAAGTAAAATCAATCTCGTAATTCAACCCCATCGCTTCCACAACGTCGATGGTTGCTATGAACTCTTCAAGGGACGACTGTATCTCCGGGATGCCGGCGGCGAACAGGGCCCGCATGTTTTTAAGGAAACCCGACGAAGTGCCCTTGGTTCCCAGCAGCAGTTTCAAGGCTTCCACGGCCTGAGGCTTTTCAGCTTCGAGTGAGTCGAGCGCCGTCATGTTACCGTCCAATATGCGGTCAAAGATGTCGTTCTGTTCAGCATGGCTCAAGCCGAGGCTTGACAGGATACCGCGTATCAACCCGGCATGGGAGAGTTTTAACTCCAGCCGATTCAACCCCATCTTCTTTACGGCGTCGCATGCGAAACTTACAAGTTCGGCGTCTGCCAGCGCAGAACCAGGGCCGATCAATTCGGCGCCGCACTGCCAGCGTTCACGTGGCTTGATACCGGTTTCTTCGAAGATAAAGGAATTTGTCACATAGGAAAAGCGGGCTGTAGAAGCTTCCGATCCCATGGTTTCCGTGTACAACCTGACAACCGGTATGGTTGCATCAGGTTTAAGAACGACGCGTTCTCCGCTCCATCCATCCCAATCGAGGAATGAGTAAACCCGGCGCAGCATCCCGGGAGTCAACGTTCCGGCCGAGGTGAAGAGGTGCAGGTACTCGAGTGTGGGGGTCCGGACCTCGTAATAACCGTAACACCTGGAGACATCCTGAAATGCAGTTTCCACGCTGCGGAAACGAAGCATTTCTTCCCGGGTGAGATCGCGGCATCCCTTGCATCTTTGAATCTGCATATATTAATCCTGTTCGTTCCTTTTGATGGTGATGGACAATTCTACACTACTAGCTTCGGGAGGTTCAACATCTTGCACCGGATGTGGCATGTGGTTATACTTAAAAACTGACCCGAAATTTGAACAATCGCGCCTACCATGGAGATTGAATTGGACAGCTTGCGGACAGCTTTGAGCAATCCGAACCTGGCGTTTTTGTTGTTCATGCTCTCGATACTGGGCATCTCGATAGAGATACTCACGCCCGGGTTGATATTGCCGAGTACGTTCGGGATCATTTCAGGGATATTCGCATTCCTGGCTCTCAGTTCACTTCCCGTCAACCCCGTAGGGATCTTTTTGATACTTCTGTCCCTCGGGTTTTTTATTACAGAGGCTTTTGTTCGGACGAAAGGGCTGGTTACGTCACTAGGCATAATCTCTATCGCGATCGGATCGATATTCCTGTTCAGGGGAGGCGCGGACAATCGTGCGAATCCGTTACTTATGGCAGGGGTCGTGGCCGTTATGGCGTCGATCCTGGTATTTATTGCCAATCGTGTCGTCACTGCCCAACGCCGCAAGATACTGACAGGCCGGGAGGGGTTTAAAGGCAGCACCGCTATCGTAAGAACCTCCCTTGTCCCCGAGGGTCTGGTGTTATTCCAGGGAGAATTATGGAAAGCGACACTTGACACGGGCAGCGCCGTCCCTGGTGAGCTAGTCATCATTGAAGCCCTTGATGGCTTGAAATTATCTGTTACAAAGAAAAGGGGGTAAGCTTAAATGGCACCAATCATTGCAGTTCTTATCGTCATATTTGTTATCGCTATCCTGTCCATGTCGATCAAGGTGGTCAACGAATACGAACGGGGTGTGATTTTCAGGCTGGGCAGGCTTATGGGAGCTAAAGGCCCCGGGTTTTTCATGATCATCCCGTTTATCGACCGCATGGTTAAGATAGACCTTCGCGTGGTCACGCTGGATGTCCCCTCACAGGATGTCATCACCCGCGATAATGTTACGGTGCGGGTCAGCGCCGTTGTTTATTTCCGCGTTATCAATCCCGAAGCCTCGGTGGTGAAGGTCATCAACCACATACAGGCCACTTCGCAAATCTCGCAGACCACACTGCGCAATGTGCTCGGGCAGCATGAACTCGACGAACTCCTGTCCCAGAGGGAAAAATTGAACCAGAACCTGCAAACCATAATCGATGAACAAACAGACCCCTGGGGTGTCAAAGTCAGTATCGTAGAAATCAAAGACGTCGAATTGCCGGAAGGTATGCGCCGTTCTATGGCCGCCCAGGCTGAAGCAGAGCGCGTACGCCGGGCCAAGATAATCCATGCCGAAGGCGAGATGCAGGCCTCTGCCAAACTACTTGAAGCCGGCAAGATAATCGCACAGGAACCGGTGACCTTGCAGTTGCGTTACCTGCAAACATTGACTGAGATCGCAACTGAAAAGACTAACACACTGATATTCCCGGTCCCGATCGACCTCATTTCGATGTTCCTTCCAAAAAACAAAACAGAAGCCTGCAAGACCGAAGAGGTTGCGGAAGTAAAGACAAAACCCGCCAAATAGCTCAAGGGAAAAGTACGCCGGGGAAATAGCTCTGGGTTCTCAGAGTTACGTCCCCGGCGGGGATAATTTTGAGGTCCCCATTTTCAAGCCTCAGTCTCAAGCACCCCTCGGTGTCCACCGATTCAGCCAGCCCATCAAACGTTTGAGTGGTTGTTTTGACGGTTACTTGTTGCCCCAGTGTTATCAGCGCTTCTGACCATTCGGCGAGTTGCGATTCCCCTTCAGCCATCTTCGCATATCGCCTTTCGAAATTTTCAAGAAGACTGCACAATAGGTCAATGCGCAATAATGTTTTACCGCTCGCCGCGTTTAGGCTCGTTCCGGTTTCCGCGATTTCCGGGTATGCATCCGGTTCGATGTTAATATTGACACCGATACCTACTACAGCATATGTACCCTTGGAAGGCGACTCCCCGGAAACAGCCAGTATGCCGCACACCTTTTTCCCGCCGATAAGAACGTCGTTCGGCCATTTAATGCATGCTGGTGTCCCGCTGACTTCTTTTATGGAATCAAGAACTGCCAAACTGGCAAGCATGGTGAGAGAGTTAAGGGCAGCTTTAGATGGATAAAGTATGATGGAGACATAAATACCGCCCTTGGGGGAAATCCAAACCCTGTCAAATCGGCCTTTCCCATGTTCCTGTGCCCCTGCAACTACGACTGTACCGTTCGGGGTATCGCGACGGACCTGTTCGAGCGCCGTTTCCATTGTCGAGCTTACCTTTGTACGGTAAACCAGAGTTTGTCCTATCTCGCGAGTATTGAGGCGCGACAGTATTATTTTGGACGACAAATCGTCTCTGGTCATAACTGGATCAAGGATTTACCGATTAAATCGTCTGCCGGGCTTTGTATTCAAATTGGATAAGTTTCTGCAGCCTGTCAGGATGGCTGCTGTGCGAAAGGGCTTCTTCGGGCGTGACGCTCTTCATGCGCACCAGGCCTGCCAGGCACTGGTCGAGGGTCTGCATGCCTTCGTTTGCGTTGAGCTGCATCACGTTGTTTAGTTCGTATGTTTTTCCGTCGCGCATGAGGTTTCTGACAGCTGTGTTGGCAATCATGACCTCAAACGCGGGGACGCGTCCGTGTCCGACTGCTTTCGGCAGCAGCGTCTGGGACAAAACGGCAATCAGGGTTTGAGAGAACTGCAGCCGGATCTGGGGCTGCTGGTCGGAAGGGTACATGTCGATGATGCGGTCCACCGTCTGAGCCGCGTCGATGGTGTGCAGTGTGCCCATCACAAGATGGCCGGTTTCAGCCGCCCGAAGCGCCGTCGAAACAGTTGGCAGGTCTCGCATTTCCCCCACCACTATAACGTCGGGGTCGTGGCGCAAGGCGTGTATGAGGGCGATATCGAACGAAAGCGTGTCGTCTCCAAGGTCGCGTTGGGCGATAAGGCATTTCCGGTTGCGATGCAGGTATTCGATTGGATTTTCAATAGTGATGACGTTGCGTGCGGCGTTTGCATTCAAGTAATCAAGCATTGAAGCCATGGTTGTGGATTTACCGCTTCCAGTGGGGCCCGTGACGAGTATCATACCCCTGGGTTTCATGATCAGTTCCTTGCATATTTGAGGCAATCCCAACTGCTCGATTGTGGCCACCTCGGTCGGGACTACGCGGAAACAAATGCTTATCGTACCGCGCTGTCTCATAACGCTGACACGAAAACGGGCCAGCCCCTGAACGCCGTAAGCGAAATCAAGCTCCAGGTCTTGTGAAAAGGCCTTCTGGCGTTCAGACGAAGCAATTGTGCCAAGCACATCTTCGAGGTCCGCGCCGCTCAACGGGGGTAGGTCCTCCTGGATTTTCAGCTCTCCGTCTATACGCAGCACCGGGGGGCTGGGGACCCTGAGGTGGAGGTCTGAGGCATTGCTGGTTACAACCCTCTTCAACAATTCATTGATCTCTATCATTTAAAAACCTCGAATCCGGGTTGCGTTGTATTCGATATCACGGAGGCCATACCTTCTCTGGAGAGCACGAATGCATCCACCACATCCGGGTTGAACTGGAGCCCTCGGCTGCGTTCAATTTCCTCGAATGCTGCACCTGTTCCCATCCAAGCACGGTACGGGCGTTTTGATGTCATAGCGTCGAAGGCATCGCAAACACTCAAGATAGAGGCGCCGATCGGGATGTCGTTGCCGCGGATCCCGTCCGGATATCCTTTTCCGTCGAAGCGTTCATGGTGGCTGCGGACCATCTGCATCAACTCCCTGTCGTCCACAACGGGGGCCAGGATGTGCTCCCCGATCTGGCAGTGTTGTTTGACCTCAGTATATTCAGTCGGGGTCAGGACCCCGGGTTTGTTAAGAACAAGTTCGGTCACACCGATCTTACCGATATCGTGTATCAAACCGGCCAGTTTAATCTTTTCCTGGGTTTGTTTTGAGAGCCCCATGTTTTCCGCGATTATCGCCGCCATCCCGCCTACCCGCTGGGAGTGCCCGATAGTGTAGCCATCTTTGGCCTCCAGTGCATGGGCCAGGGCTTCGATCGCATGCAGAAACGACTCCTTGATGGCCAGGGCTTGCGCCGCTACTTTCTGTTCCAAATTATTTTGATAATCACGATTTTCAAGTATGAGTCGGCGTTTTTCAAGCGCCCGTTGCACACTTATATTGACCTCGCCGAGGTTGAAGGGCTTGACCACATAATCGTAGGCTCCATTTTTCATACATTCGATGGCCGCGGAAGCGTCGTTAACGGCTGTGCACATGATAACCGCAGTGTCAGGGTAGTTTGCAATGATTTCCGGGAGATAAACTTCGCCGGATTTCCCGGGCATGCGGATATCCATCAATACCAGGCTGATAGGGTAATCCCGGAGAAGTGCCGCAGCTTGGTCTGTATCAGCGGCCTCATAAATCGTGTACGGCCCCGGTGATAGCCCTAGTTTGAGCAGCTTTCGGATGACTGCTTCATCGTCCACTACCAGGATGGAGCCCGGATTAGGATTCTCGGTGATATTCATATTAATTTGCGGCACCCCACGGTTATAATATTATACCATTATTATCCCCATAAGGCCTTTTTGTACCGAAATAGTGGCCGATTTTATCTACATTCTACATACTAAACCATACTAAACCTGATTATATAATCGTCTGATATTGTAAATCTATGCCTCATTAGTAGTATTTCGGAACCTGAAAAACACACCTTAGTACTGGTTTGACAATAATAGACAGGGACACTACCATAGAAACATTAGTTTGCAGGCCAAGCCAGCCTGTAATCTGGAGAGCTATCTGATGACTAAGACCGTTGCAGAAATCAACGAAAAAATCAAATCAGGTAAAGCCGTGGTGGCGACCGCCGAAGAAATTATAGGTATCGCCCGGGAAAAAGGGCTTGCGCGTACCGCCAGGGATGTAGACGTGGTAACCACAGGCACCTTCGGGCCCATGTGTTCATCAGGGGTGTATCTGAACCTCGGGCACTCTAAGCCGCGTATCAAACTCGGTGGAGGCCGGGCGTCATTGAATGATGTCCCTGCGTACACAGGTTTTGCCGCGGCTGACCTGATGATAGGGGCAAACGCGCTGCCGGACGACGACCCTCGTAACAGGGTCCATCCGGGTGAATTCAATTACGGCGGGGGGCACGTCATAGAAGAACTGGTTGCCGGAAAAGATGTACGCCTGGTGGCCAGTGCATACGGCACCGATTGCTATCCGCGCAAGCAATTGGAAACCCTCATCAATATCAAGGATGTTAACGAAGCCGTCATGTTCAATCCCCGCAACGCTTACCAGAATTACAATGTGGCTGTCAACGCTTCCGATAAAACGATTTATACCTATATGGGGATACTCAAGCCGCGCATGAGCAATGCAAATTTTTGCAGCGCCGGCCAGCTTTCCCCGTTATTGAACGACCCGGAATACAAAACGATCGGGATCGGCACTCGTATATTTCTCGGCGGGGGTACCGGCTACGTGGCCTGGAACGGCACACAGCATAATCCGTCTGTTCCCCGTACGGAACAAGGCGTCCCCAAAAGGGGTGCAGGAACGCTGGCCGTTATCGGTGACCTCAAGGAGATGGATCCCCGGTGGGTCGTGGGTATCAGTATGCTCGGGTACGGCGTAACCCTGGCTGTCGGCATCGGAGTCCCCATCCCGATACTGGACGAAAAAGTACTGGAGAAAACGCTGGTTACGGATGCCGATATTCTGGCGCCAGTCGTAGATTATTCTAAAACCTATCCCCAGCGGGAACCCGACGTTTTGGCCGAGGTCAGCTATGCGGATCTTAAAACGGGCTCATTCAAACTTCTTGGTAAAGATGTCGCTTGTGCATCCCTTTCGAGTTATTCGAGGGCAATCGAGATAGCCGCTACCCTCAAAGATTGGATCTCTTCGGGGCGTTTTATGTTAACCGAGCCCGTTGCGCACCTTCCCGGCCCGGATGCGGGTATTGTTTTTAAACCGCTCAACGAACGTCGCTAGAGGTATTGGCATGAAGATATCAAGAAAACTGGTTTTGCATTTCCCCCCTCGGATCGTAGAACAGCCGGTCATCAATAATCTTATAAAGGATTATGACCTGAGTTTCAACATCCTGAAAGCCTCGATTATCCCGAACCAGGAGGGATACGTGGTGCTGGAGCTTAGCGGCGAACAGGATAAATATGATTCCGGAATCAAATATATAACCTCGGCAGGTGTCAAGATAGAATCGCTGAGTCATAGCGTGCTGCGCAATGAAGACCGCTGCACCCAGTGCGGGGTGTGCGTAAGCGTTTGTCCTACGAAGGCTTTTATATTGGATCAGAAAACACGCCTTGTCGTGTTTGACAATAATAGATGCGTGGCCTGCGGGCTCTGCATCAAAGCCTGCCCGCCCAGGGCCATGGAACTCCATTTTTAGCTATGTTCCAGCCGCGCGATTACCGACTGTGGGTCAACACCCCCGAATTGGTAGCCTATTCGCTAACCATCAAAGAAACCGATCTCTATATACGCACGACCGCACACTTCTACAACGCCGCTTTTCAAGCTGTTAAAGAACACCGTAAGGCCCTCGAGGCATATATCTCTTTACATCCGTTTTTCGCCGCCTCGTTTGAGGCGGTCGAAGTTGAGCAAAGCGCCCCTTTGATCGTCCGTGAGATGGCATGCGCGGCCGCTGCAGCCGGGGTTGGGCCGATGGCGGCGGTAGCGGGGGCGATTTCACAACTGGTAGGTCAGGAATTATCTCGCCTGTCTCATGAAGTTATCGTTGAAAACGGGGGAGATAATTATTTGCGATCATCCAAAGAACGTGTAGTGGCAATTTATGCAGGGGCCTCTCCTCTCAGCGGAAAAGTCGGATTGCGATTTATGCCATGCGACATGCCATTGGGCATTTGCACGTCCTCAGGTACCGTGGGGCCTTCGATAAGCCTTGGAAAGGCTGATGCAGCAATAGTTGTTTCACCGTCAGCTGCCCTGGCGGATGCGGCGGCGACAGCGGTGGGCAATGCGGTCAAGTCGGCAGACGATATTCCCGCAGCACTTGAAATCGCGCGTGGTATCAAGGGTGTAACGGGGGCGGTAGTCATCATAGGCGACCGGATCGGCGCATGGGGAAAACTGGAAATCTGCCGGTTGGAAATAGATCAGGACGCGTGATGCGGATATCCTGCTAGTTGACCGTCACTTTTTCACGGATGAAGTCAACAAATTCCTGGATCAGCCTCGTCGCCAGTCTTTCCGTATAGAAGATACAGTAGAAATTTCGTTTCATTTGCAAGTCGCTCAATGGGACTTGGCATACCGTTCCGACCTCAAGGCTCTTCCTGATAGCCAGGTTCGAAACAAAAGCTATACCGGCATGTGCTTCTACCGCAGAAACGATCGCCTGGCTGCTGCCGAGGGTGAGCCGCGGTTTCAGGCGGTTGACGTTAAGCCCCTCTTTGGCCATCAGGGCTTCCATGCTCCTCTGTGTCCCTGACGTTGACTCTCGGAATATCAGTGCCTCCTCTTCGATTTCAGTGAAGGCTACCTGTTTTTGATGGGCAAAAGGATGCTCAGGGAAAACGGTAAGGACGATTTCGTCTTCGGCCATTTTGAAGGACTCAAAACCCTGCCCTTTGGGAGGCGCCGAACCGCAAAAGCCTACTTCATATTTACCGTCTTTCACGCCCGAAATCACCGAGGCGGAATCCTCGATGACGACACGTGCTTTTACGGCAGGATTCTGGTTTAGAAATTCACCCACCAGAACCGGCATGATGTATTCACCGGGCGTCGTGCTGGCGGCTATGAGGAGTTCTCCCCCGACTTCGTCGCGCAGTTTGCCGAGGTCCTGCAGAAGCGCAGCTTCTTCCCCGTCGACGGCCGTGGCGAATTCCAGCAGCCTGCGCCCGGCGTCGGTCAATGTGATTTTCTTCTGATTGCGGTTTATAAGTCGGGCGCCAAGGTCGTGTTCAAGTTTTTGTATCTGGAATGAAACGGCCGGCTGGCTTATGGAGAATTTCTTGGCGACTGCCGAAAAGCTCCCCAGTTTAATGAGTTCAAGGTAAGTTTTGAGATAATCCAGATTCATGCTTTTCCCCCTAAACCCGGCGTTGAGTTATTGTAAGCCATTGTCAGTCGTTCATCAAGAGACTCGGGAGAGGTTCGCGTCCTTCAAGGCAACGGGGATTTTGGGAGTACTGCATCCGTAAGGGAGAACTGCTTTTATAATAAATCATAGAGAAACAGGTTGCGGTGCTTGGTTTTAGGCATCCGGTGCGCCTGTCGTGCGATTTGAAAAAGTATTCTCGGTAGGATAGAATTTGCTATCTTTAGCGGCGGGAGTTGATATAGTGCAAGATTTTGAAGAACTCTGTGTCAACACCATTCGCTTCCTGGCGGTCGATGCGGTCGAAAAAGCCAATTCCGGTCATCCGGGCGCTCCGATGGGCATGGCCGCCATGGCTTATTCGTTATGGGATCATTTCCTCAGGCATGACCCATCCCACCCTGACTGGGCGGACCGTGATCGTTTCATTCTTTCCGCCGGACATGCTTCTGCGCTCCTTTATTCCTTGCTTTTTCTGACGGGCTACGGCCTGTCTCTCGACGAGCTCAAGACGTTCCGCCAGTGGGGCAGCCGGACTCCTGGGCATCCTGAGAAAGGCGTAACTCCCGGGGTGGAAGCTACCACCGGCCCTCTCGGGCAAGGTGTCGCTAATGCTGTCGGAATGGCCGCCGCGGAGCGCCATTTAGCGGCAATCTACAACAAACCTGGATTTGAAATCGTTAACCATTTCACCTATGCCATATGTTCCGACGGCGACCTGATGGAAGGCGTATCGTCGGAAGCGGCTTCTCTTGCGGGGACCCTTAAACTGGGCAAGCTCATTTGCCTGTATGACGATAACAATATCTCCATCGAGGGCAACACGGACATCAGTTTCACCGAAGACGTCGGTCAGCGCTTCAGGGCCTACGGATGGAATGTTATTGGGCCCGTGGACGGAATGAAAATCGCCGCCGTTGACCGTGCACTGGAAGCCGCCCGGGCGGATTCTTCCCGTCCCACCCTTATCATCTGTTCCACGGTAATCGGTTACGGCGCGCCGAACAAAGCCGGAACAAGTAACGCTCACGGGGAGCCGCTCGGAAAAGAAGAGACACTTTTGGCCAAGCAGACTCTTGGTTGGAATTATTCCGAGCCTTTCACAGTGCCCGGTGAGGTGCTTGAACATTTCCGTAAAGCCTTGGGCCGGGGCGCAAAGGAACAGGCTGAATGGAACGCATCGTTCAAAGCTTACGAGCAGGCTTTTCCGAAGGAAGCCGAACAGTTTAAAGCCGGGGCAGCAGGGAACCTTCCCCGGGGTTGGTCAGGGGGTCTGGAAAACATATTTAACGCGGGTATGAAACCTATAGCCACGCGCGAAGCATCCGGTCTTATCATAAATGCGATCGGTGCTGAAGTCCCGTATCTTATGGGAGGGTCCGCCGACCTGGCCCCATCGACCAAAACCCTGATAAAGGGCGGCGGGGATTTTTCTGCAGCCGATTATTCGGGACGCAACCTTCATTTCGGGGTCCGCGAACATGCGATGGGTGCTATATCGAACGGTATGGCTTTGCACGGAGGGATCATCCCCTATACGGCAACCTTCCTGATTTTTTCCGATTATATGCGCCCTCCCGTGCGGCTTGCAGCTTTAAATGGTGACCGGGTGATTTTTCTGTTCACCCATGATTCCATCGGTCTTGGGGAAGACGGACCGACCCACCAGCCGGTCGAACAGGTTCTAGGGTTGCGTTCGGTCCCCAACCTCACGACTATACGGCCGGCCGATGCCACTGAAACGGTTGAAGCCTGGAAGCTGGCTCTTGAAAAAAACAACGGGCCTACGGCCCTGGTGCTCACGCGGCAGTCACTCCCCATACTGGACCGGAATCTTCTGGCGGCTTCGGAAGGCGTCAAACGGGGCGGATATATTCTCTGGGAATCTGCGAATAACCCGGAAGCCGTCATTATCGCTGCGGGGTCCGAGGTTCATATCGCGCTGGAAGCCGGCAAGATGCTCAAAGACAAGGGCATCTCCTCAAGGGTCGTGTCATTGCCCTCATGGGAGATTTTCGAAGCCCAGGACGAAGAGTATCGGCAGGCGGTGATTTCTGCGGGATGCAGGGCAAGGGTATCCATCGAAGCGGGGTCCACAATCGGCTGGCGCCGTTACGTCGGTGAGTCAGGCGTGACTATCGGGATCGATCATTTCGGCGCGTCGGCACCGGGTAAAGTTCTTTACGAAAAGTTAGGGATTACAGCCCAGGCCGTGGTTGCCTCAGTCGTCAGGCTCCTGGATGCCGAATGAAGCCTTGTTCTCTTCCCAACCGAGTTTCGCAAGCCGCGTAAGTTCATGGAAGCTGGCTGCCGGGTCGGGTTGTGAAAACACCGCGCTTCCGACGCATATTTCGTTTACTCCGCAGCGGGATACTTCGGTAACATTGGAGGATTTTATGCCTCCGTCGATTCCAATACTGGTTTCAGGGTACGAGCGCCTGAACAAACTGATTTTACCCAGCACTTCGGGGATAAATTTCGCGCCGTAAAATCCCGGGTGGACCGAGAGGAAAAGCACAGAATCGAGCTGTTTGACCAGGTTTGGTTCCAGCTCTGAAATCCGGGTTTCCGGGTTGATCGCCAGTCCCGCTTGCATATCCATACTTTTGATTTTTATTATTACTTCTGCCGCCATGTTCTTCACGGCTTCATAGTGCACGACTATGCGTTTCGCTCCTGCTGAATGGAATTCATTCAGGTACCTCTCGGGGTTGCAAACCATAAGGTGGGCTTCCCATTCTGTATTCATACCGGAAGTGCCGATGTCCCGGGCGGTAACGCTCAGTGAGGGAACGAATCTTCCGTCCATAACGTCTATCTGGACCCAATCTGTAAATTCAGCCGCCAGTTTCAACATTGAAACCAGGGCAGCAGGATCTTCTGTCAGAACGGCCGGGACGATGCGGTTTATCGGTTTCATAACGTTCTCAGGACAATCCGTGCCGGCGCTCCGTCGGTATTTTCCAGGTTGAGGGGCAGGCATATTAACTCAAAATCGCTTTCTGGCACCCCGCTCAGGTCCACTCCTTCAACGATGACTGCCCCGGCCGCCAGAAGCACTCTGTGGACAGGGTAATAAGTGGTATCGAAGACGTCGATGGACAGGTAATCCACAGCTACGAACCTGACGCCTTTTTCTACAAGGTATTTTGCCCCGTCTTCGGTAAGGGATATATATTCTTTTCTGAAACTGATGTCATTTATGAAATCTGAATTTCTGGTGCGCAGTAAAAGGCGGCTGACCCCCTCGAGCGGCATCTTCATGAGTTCATTGCGCCCGATGTGCGCCTTTCCGTCGTACCGGCATACCCTTGCGATTCCCATAAGCTCGGCCAAATCTATATGGTCGACACTTGGACCGCCCGCTAGTATGTGCGAAGGGGCATCGATATGGGTGCCGCTGTGGGCGCTGAGATCGAGGCGAGTCAGGCTCTCAACTCCGTCGAATTGAACCTTATTGAACGAGACCTTCTGATCGCCAGGCCAGGAGAGCATCCCTGGTTTGATTCTTTGTGTTATGTCATATGTTTGGCCGCGTGTCAACTTCATTTTTCGCTCGATTTCGAGTACCTGTTCGATACGCCGTTCATGCCGCCCTCCCTCGAAAGGTGTGGAAAGCCAAAGGCGCACCATTTCCTCGGCGAGTCGGTGCCCGGTTATCCACCCGCCCAATACCAATATATTGGCGTCGTTGTGGGCGCGACTCATGCGAGCGGTAAACTCGTCCCAGCACAACGCTGCGCGAATACCCGGCACCTTGTTGGCAGCCATGGCGTCACCCTGGCCGGTGCCGCAGAAGATTATACCGCGGGTGCATTCGCCGGAAGCGATCTTTTGAGCGGCCGCCACGGTATATTTCGGATAATCTACGGGCTCTTTGTCGAAGGTCCCAATGTCTTCCAAATCGTAACCCAGGCTTTCGATGAACGATTTGAGATAGCATTTAAGATCGAATCCGGCATGATCGCTGGAAACCACAAGGCGTTCTTTCATAGTGTTGTACTATACTGAAAATACCCGTAATGAAGTTTGCCTGTTATTCTTCTTTTTTTTGTTCTTGTGTTCTTGGATCGGAAAGAAGCCGTTTGCGCATTAATTTGCAGAAAATCTCTACCAGTTCGGGATCAAATTGGGTTCCGGCACATCTCTTAAGCTCGGTGAGGGCATCCTCCAGTGTAAACTGGGTCCTGTAAGACCTCGGGGAAGTCATAGCGTCGTATGCGTCGGCAATTGAAAGAATGCGCGCCTCGATGGGGATATTTGTACCTTTGAGTCCGTCGGGATATCCGCTGCCGTCGAAATGCTCGTGATGGTGAAGGATGGCCGGCAAGCAATTGTTCAGGTCTGCGACATGCTTAAGTATTTCCACGCCAAGTTCCGGGTGCGTGCGTATAGGGCTCCATTCTTCGCCTGTAAGGGCAGACTGTTTCGTAAGGATAGAATCAGGTACGCCTACTTTGCCTATATCATGCAGCAGCCCTGCAGCACGAAGCAGGCCGACCCGGTCGTTGGGCATATCAAGTTCTTCAGCCATTAAAACGGCGTATTCACTGACCTTACGTGAATGCCCGTATGTATAATTGTCTTTTGCGTCAACTGTCGCGGCGAGTGCATAGATGATACTCAACGCGTTGGGATTGGTATCCAGTTCTATCCCTCTAAAGCTGGTCCCTGTCTCCACCACTTCTGAAGAAAGGCAGGTACGGTTTCGCCCCAATTGCTTGGCTTTGTACATCGCCGCGTCTGCCTTCCGGATGATTTCCTCTTTTATTACCCCGTCATTCGGCCAGTTTGCCACACCGATGCTCATGGTTATCGGCATCGTCCTGGACCCGCTCTTTGAGTCGATAGTTTTACGCATGCGTTCTGCCACCTTGTAGGCGTCGTCCATGCGGGCTTCAGGTAAAATAACAGCGAATTCCTCACCGCCATAGCGGAAAGCCATGTCGATTCCCCGGACGGAACTCTGGAGATAATGTCCTACGCGGCGCAATACCTGGTCGCCGGCAAGGTGACCGTAGATATCGTTGAAGGATTTGAAGAGGTCTATATCCATCAGTATCAATGAAAAGGTAGTCCCGAAACGGGAGCCGCGTGCGATTTCCTGTTCGAGACGTTCATGGAAATGCCTGTGATTATAAAGCCCTGTCAGTTCATCGGTATTGGCGCGTATGTTTGCTCTGGTAAAAAGTTGCGCATTCTCAACTATGACCCCGGCCTGGTTGGCCATGGCACGTATCAGTTCGAGGTCTTCGTGGGAATAAGGACGGTCGGAAGTCTTTTGCCCCAATGCCAGGACGCAGATTAGGCGGTCGCGGCTTTTCAGCGGATAGAGTATCCCGATGCTGCTGTTTGTCAGTTGCTCTCGTTCGGCTTGCCAGAGTCCTTTGAACTCAGGGATATTTTCCAATTGCCTCGGGTCGAGTGCACTGTCGTTGCGGTCCAGCCATGAAATTACAAGACTGTCGGCACTCAGAGAAAACTCTTTCGCGGTGGCCTGTTCCGGCTGGATATATTTAAGAACAAACTCGCCGCTGTCGTTGTTTTGGAGGAGCATGCCGGCCCAACTGATGTTCAAGGCCTTGCATAGCGTGGGAAGCATCTCGAGCGCCAGTTCGTTCAGGTCAAGTATGTAACCCATTTTGGCGCTGAATCCCATTACGGCGTTACGGTATTCGTACGTCTGTGGATAGAAAATACGGTCAACAAGTTTCTGTACGATTAGGTGCAGTGGACGGAAAGCCGCTACTAACAGTAGGAAAACGACGGCCACCAGCATAGCCGTGCCCAATAGATTTTGATTTGGGAACCGCATGACGATCAGGAAGGTTCCGATCGAGCCTCCGATCACCAGCATGAGCGAAACTACGTAGGATAATCCGGTTCTTGCCACCCACTTGATGTCGAGCAGTCGATACTGTGATATGGCATAGGTGATGATTAGTGCGTTGATAAGGTTTCCGATATGGTCCAAAGGCAGATTAGAGAGGCTTTTTATATAGTTTGTATAAGTCAAAAGTACCAGCAGTGCCCACCCGACGAAAAGGTATTTGGTACGATTGTGCTCCTTTGGATTGTTAAAGGCCCTGTACCGTACCCACAGGATGCCTATTACCAGGATGCTGAAGGCCAATCCTGTAATACCGATGAACAGTTTGGCAGGTGTGTACAGCACGTAATCGGTAACGCCGTTTATTACGGAGGAAGATTCGACGACATGCCCTGTAGCCGATAGCATGGCAAGTAGTGCCAGGGCGCCGTATGCGATATACATCGGTATACCCGGGCGGCGTTCTGTATATCCCAGTGCGAAATGGTAATAGGCTACCAGTGTCCAGATTAGTGCGACGACCAGTATTTTATTCCAGAAGATTGTCTGGGAGGGTGGTGCATTAAGGTGCACCATGAAAGACGTAAAGCTCCAGAAAGCGGCGACTCCAAGATAATAGGCAAATAATTTTCCTAAACGGCTGCCCGTTCTCTGGAGCGAGAACGCCAGCAGGATGATGTATGCACAGGAAGTGATTAAGGGGATGAGCGCCAGCGTATTCAAGCCAGCCTCCTGGGTCGGCGGCTTTCAGTTAACAAATATTTATGGTTGCCATGCTTATTCGTGGCAACCATTATGCTTAAAAGGAGTTCGCTTTGTCAACAGGATGCTAGGTTTATTTGAGTTAAATTACCACCTTTGCTTGTGAAAAATTGTCTTGAAAATCCTTCTCACCAGTACCTGCTGATGCTCGCTACCACCCGGTTTACAGAAGCCGATGTTTGTTCTTCCCCGGGGGCTTTCACCAGCCTGGTTATGTCTTTATAGAATGTTCTTGTTTCGTCTACCGTATAACCGAGCGATGCGAGGTAACAGGCAAAGTATTCGCCGCCCGGAAAATTTGCCGAATGCTTGATATGTTTCTCAAGGGCCAGCATCCCCTCCCGGGCTTCGTCGCTGTTCATCGTATCGTGCTTCCATATCAGCCCATGCCCTTCGACGCGGAAACGTGACTGCGCCCCATCCACCCGGGTGTTGGGTGCCATATAAAACAGAAAACTGGCATAAGTATCTGGTGCGGCTTTTTCGATGAGTTCGGCAGTGCACATTATGCTTTCACGCGTCTCCCCGGGAAAACCTACAACGACGTTGAAGTTGGTGATTATCCCGAGTTCCCTGGCGACGCGGGCGATATTGATGGAAGCTTCGGGAGCATAATTGCGGCCCATGGAGCGCAGCATCTCGGTGGAACCGGACTCGACTCCGATGTCGAGGGCCACGCACCCGGAGCGCTGCATTTTCTCTAAAAGGGCTTCGCTCAGATTGCTTATCCTGGCATACGAAGACCATTTTACCGGCATACCTTTGGAACCACAGGTTTCGTAGATTTTGTCGCACAGTTCACCGCAGCGTTCTGGAGGCGCGGAGAAGCAGGAATCGGTGAAACGGAAAGTGTTGACTCCCAATTCCTGTACATCATATATAAGTTCTTTCACGACACTGTCAACCGAGCGATACCTTACCGGCTTGTCCCAGTAAGTTACCTCGGAACAATAGGCGCAGTTGAAAGGGCATCCCCGGCTGGTTTCCACTGGCAAGACCGGCAAACGGCGTTCAGAAGGGATTCCCATCAACTTCCAGTCAGGCCGGCCTATCTCCTCGCACTCTATCCCCTGGCGGTTTGCTGTTCTTACCGTTGTGTTGTTGTCTTTGAAGACCAATCCGGCGACGCTTGCCGCGCTCGTACCCGCATCTATTGCGCGCACCAGTTCGAGAAACGTCTGTTCGCCTTCACGCATGATTATGTAATCTAGTAAAGGTATAACTTTGAAAAGGTATTCCGCGGGCATCGACCATGAAAGTGGACCCCCGAGGACGATCACCGCAAGCGGATTATCGCGCTTGATTTTTTGGGCGATATGACCAACGTCTTCGATTCCCATGAAAGTCGAAGAAATCCCGACTATGCCGGCGTCATATCTTCGGTCTCCGTCAAGGAAACAGTCCGTGACCTGTACCTCAACACCATGTCGGGCCAGGAAAGTTGCGATGACTGCCGGGGCGACGGTGGGGATGGAAAATTGAATTGTCGATTTCCCTGCCATCTTGGAGAGAAGACTGATGGGACCGGTCGGCATCCCCATGTCGGCTAGTTGCGGCAGCCTGAGAGGCGCGAATCCCGTAACTATCAGCACGCTGTTCTTGGTTTTGCAGGTCTTTTCCACATTATTGTCCTTAATTTTAAGATTATCTTATGCGTTTAAAGTATATCAAACACTTGCTTTCGGGGCAGACTCTCTGGCTTTGACCGAGAGGGCGGTGTTCACCAGGAAATTGATAACCTCTTCTTCTGGGTTGATGTGGCTGACTTTTATATTCGTGAGACTGGCCCCGGCTGCTTTCTGGCGCAGTTCATAGGTCTTGAAAGCCCCCTTGGGCAGCAGTGTTATCATCAATGGGCGCAGTCCGGTAAAAGACTCCAACTCCGCGTAGGGCGTATCGAGCAGTTTCAGTTCGTTATGGATCGATTCCGCTACCTGGCTTAACGGCAGCTTATGGGCCTCCGCTTTCATCTCTATGTACAGGTGCAGCAGGGGTTTTTCATGCACTTCTTTCCGGGCACACCAATCGACGTATTCCAACCCGCTGTTTTCCAATGCCCGCCAGATGACCTTTTCCCCCAGCCTTGTGAAGCCTGCGATATCTATTTGGTCGTCGATGCGGGCTACGAAAACCATCTGGGGTATATCGATATTCAGTTTTTCATTACGGCGGGCGATGATTTTGACCATGTGACCAAGGCGATAGCGCACAAAGGGGCCGCCGTGGAGGCTGGTGATAACCAGTTCGTAGTTACCGGGTTCAAGTTCGTCCATGAGCAAGGTGCGTGGTTTGAATGAAGCGTCTCTCCTGGCATGCAATACGTCTTTTTCTGGAATAAACTCGAAGAAATTCAGGTGCGGCACAAAGGTCATACCGGTGTGGTCCCAAGCTTGCATGGCGATGATAGGGGCCTCAGTGCAGCCATGGAAGTCGAGTGGGTAACAACCCCACATGTCTTTTATCTTCTCACAGAAGACATCGCCGTCAATCCCGAAAGTAACCAGGCCCTTAAGTTTCCAGAGGTCCCTGGGGAGCAGCGTGCGGTTATGTACCCGCGCATTGAGCATGCCCCTAGCAAGCCTGATAATGGTTTTAGGATTCTTCTTAAACCATTTTCCGGTTTCGCCGCCTTTTCTGGCATGTTGGGTGAATCGTTGTCCGATAGCCACAGCAACACTTGACATACAGATGGACATATCCAGGCCTTCGGAAAGGGCCATATCGAAACCCTTCTTGATACGATCCTCGAACGGCATACGTTCAGCTTGTTCCACCGGAGGAAGCATGGTGAAGAGTTCATGCGGAAAGGCCCTTACTATGGTTCCGGTTGCATACGGGGGAGGCGCCATACTATAGAGCACTTTGTCATTTTTACGCAGGTTAACTTCTCCCCGCTTGCTTGCGGCCGCCAGTATCATCATGGCAAACACCAGTGGTTCGATTTCATCAAAAGCCCGCGATGTTATCGGGGCCCAGCGGTAAGCGTACTCGCCGGAGTTGCCCGAGGTGTATTGCCATAGTAACGGTTTGCGCGGCAAAACATCCATACGCCTTTTCAAAAGGTATGGGGCATAATCGGCATAGGTAGTGAGCGGGACGCTGTCGCGGAATTCTTCGATTGTTTCCGGGTTGGCCCCGTCCATGATGCGCTGCCCGAGTTCGCATTTTCTCAGCAGTTCCACCTGCTCCATTAGCAATCGTTTCTGGATCTTCATAAAATCGGATATGCTGAGGTCGAGAAATCCGCAGCATCTTTGCCATACTTCGTCGGATTTATTCTGGGCAAACAGATCGGCTACAGTACTCATTTTGACGTCCCTCCGGTTATCAATATTCTTGAGCGTAAAATCCGTGATATATCTGGCCAAACTCTGCCAGTTGGGAACGAGCATCGGGGTTTGTTCGCGGTAACGGGCATATCCGTCGAACATCTGGTCGAAAAAATAGCGGTCCTGGATTACCACCACAACGACATCGATCAACATCCATACCGATGCGGCTTCCAACATGAGTTTTGACTGCGTTGCCGCAGCCAGCGAAAAAAGGGCCAACCCTAGGCCGTACACCCCGGGATGGCGAACAAGAGCATACAGGCCTCCGGTCACGAGTTCGTTGCTTGAACCTACCTTGAAGTATGTTTTATAGAGGGGGAGGCTGACGACTCCTTACATCACGACTGCGCTTAAAGGGGCTTATACGATCGATGCTTCAGGTATCGTATCACAGACTGCACATAGTTATCCCGGGACCTAATACCTGGTCGCTTTAAGCGATCAAATAATAAAATCTCACGGGCCTGATTTCAGGGCCCGTGAGATTTTATTATGATGTTTTTTGACTAATATGCCGTATATACGTAGAATGGACCCAGGGTTTACCAACGGTTGAGGATCAGGAAGAGTCAATGCTTACAAAATATATTCAAGCTGCCATAGATAGTATCACCTGGAAGATTATGCCTGACGGCTCGTTCTATGCAGAGATACCACTGCTTGGGCTCCAGATAAATACGACTCACCTTGAAGAGTGCCAATCACAAATCAGAGAGATGCTCGAAGAATACATCGTTTCATGTCTTTCGCAGAATAAGCCGTTGCCTGAGATAGGCGGCGTACAAATCAAAATAAGATAAGTAATAAAGGTAATTTATTTTCTAGAAAAAAGCCTGAACTCAAAATCAGACCTTCGATTAATTTCCTATTCGGCTTAATGGTATCTAAATGACCTTATAGTAGTTGCAACCCCGTTTCTGGTTCATTGACCGCCGCCGCTGCCTGTTTTCTACGACTTTTTACGGGAGGTGTCCCGAGCAGTTTCGCAAGTTCATCTCGGTCATTCGAATGAGCGAGAGCTGATTCTGCGGTAATCAGGCGTTTGAAATAAAGCTCCTTCAGGGCTTCGTCCATAGATATCATTCCCGCCTCGCGCCCCGTGCGGATTACGTTTGGCAATTGATATATCTTCCCGTCGCGCAGCAGGTTGGATACGGCGGTATTGCCCATCATAATCTCCACAGCGGCGACCCTTCCGGCTCCATCGGCCCTGACTACCAGCGTCTGACAAAGGACTGCCACCAGCAAAGAAGCCAGACGTGTTTGTGCCAGCGAACGCTCATGCAGCGGAAAGAGGTCAATGATTCTTTCCATTGCCTGCGGTGCGCTTGGGGCATGTCCCGTGCTTAAAACAAGATGTCCTGTTTCGGCTATGGTCAAAACAGCGGCGGCCGTGTCCAGGTCGCGGATTTCACCGACCATGATGACATCGGGGTCCTGGCGCAATACATGCCTCAATGCCTCGGCAAATGAGACTGTATCTTTACCGAGTTCACGCTGGGTGATAGCGCAATTCACGTTCTTGAAAACATACTCGATAGGGTCTTCTACGGTAATGATGTGTCTGTGGTCATTAAGGTTCAAATGTTGGATCATAGCCGCGAGGGTGGTGGATTTTCCACTGCCCGTGGGCCCGGTGATGATAACGAGTCCGCGTTTGCGTAACGCCAAGGTCTTGCAAATTTCCGGCAGTCCCAATTCATCCAGTGTAGGCACAACAGGGGCCAGCAACCTTATCGCCAGGCTTATAAAACCCTTTTGCATCGCGGCGTTGCACCTAAAGTACCCCACCCCGCTGATGGCGTAGCTAAAATCAAGCTCCTTTAACTGGTCGAAGTCTGCCCTTTCTTCCGGTGTAGTCAGTTGGGCAAATGCCACTTCAGTATCTAAGGAAGTAAGCGGGGTCTTACCATCCAAGGGCGCCAAAGTACCTTTCAAACGCATCAATGGAGGGCTGGAAACCACCATATGCAAATCTGAAGCGCTTTTTGCTTTAGCTATCTTTAAAAGGCTTACTACATCCATATAAATTCAACTTGGGTAACTTAACTTAACACTATACTGAACCCGATTGTCCCTTCAGGTTGGACTTCAAGCGAAGTGACGTCAACTGTTTCAAAGCGTCCCCCTGCTCTTAGTGAACGCGCATATGTCAGAACTAAGACTTGCGACGAAGCTGCACCTTTTATCGTGATGCCATCTGCTGAATAACCCACATCCGTAATATTCAAGTCTTTTGGGGCATCGTTCATAACTTCCTGAACATTTCGGTCACATTTGACAAGCGCCGTTGCAAGAGCCGTCAACTGATCGGTGAAGAGTGCTGCATTATTTTGAATAACGTCGATTTTTCCCTGAACTGTCACTGCCTGAGCAGAAAGTGTTGTTGATTCCGCGTCTTTCCCTGTAATTGAATCTTGAGTCGATTTGATGTCCGCGCGTAGTTTAACGGTTTGAGATTGAATTGAATTATACTGGGTTACTAGTGTCTTCGTTTCGTTCTTTAAAGATAAAAGCGCAGCCTCTCCGAAGGCTATGGCACCTAATACTACCACGACACCAACAGGGATTAGCACGCGGCCTATATTAAACCCGGGTGGCTTGTAAGCTTCGGGGAGGGCATTGAAATCTATCAGGGAGTAAGCGTTGCCTGCTCCCGAAGGCAGCCTTCCTTTTACTGCTAACCCGGCATTTACCATAAATTGGGTGGGGTTGAACACCTCCGGAAAAGTTAATGGGGGGATTGGCGTTGAGACTGGATAACCGAGTTTGCCAAGGTACTGCAGGCTTTCCTCATCTCCGGCGATGTCCCCGCTTACGTAGATCTTGTTGTTCTTGTCCAGTGGTTTATCTGTGAAAGTTGAATTATAAAATGTAATAGTGCGGTTGAGTTCTTCGGTGATAGCAGGCAATCGCTCATGAAAAGACGTACTGTCGACGGGGAGAGACAAACTGCGGATAACTACCGGTATCCGGTCGCTTAGTACTATTATGTCTACAAACGTAAGCCATGAATTTACAATAATCGCCCGAGCCTCATTAACGCACCTCGCAAGCGCCAGCGGTGCCAGGTCCATCGTCTCGGCCTTAAGCCCTGCTTTGTGGATTACATTGAGCAGGGTATCAGTAGCTTCACGGGGATATGCCACCAGGAACAAGCGCATTTCGCCTTTGGGAGAAGGCAGTAACTGATACGAATAATAAACCTGGCTTAGCGGCATCGGTAGAATCCGGCTTGCTTCGTTTCCGATGGCTTCCTGCAAGAGGTTTCTAGGCACTTCCGGTATCGATATGACCCGGAATACCGAATTAAGCCCGCTAATACCGACGGCTACTTTTGTGTCGTTCACACCTTGAAGTTTGAAAAATTCTTTTAATGACTCCGCTACTCGGTTCTCGTCAAGGATAGCGCCGCCGCTTACCAGGCCTGGATCAAGCTTGAAACTCGCCCATTTGGCGACCTGGCTCCCGCTGGTTACCAGCAACTTGATTTCCGTGTCTTCGATATAAAGGCTTATTCTTTTAGCCATGTTATGCCCCCTTAAACGAGTATACGGCTACTGTAATCTGGGCTGATGGCGGTGGAACTGCTGCAGCTGCTGCCACGTTGTCTTGCTGAACTGCATCTATAGCAGCTTGCTGGGCCGCATCTACCGCGGTTTTTAGAGCTGCATCGATGCTGGAGTCACTGACCATGGCAGCGATTTTGTCTGAAACCATTGAATTCAATTTGTCGGTTATCACTTTTGTTATTACACCCGGAATTTCGCTCTCCGGCACCCCTTGTATTGCTAAAGTAATCTCGTCGCCGGTTTTGTTGGTGAATGAGTTGGCGAATATTGGGAGCAAGTTGCTTGTGTGGCCGATAAATAACTCACTTACTGCGCTTGAATATGTAGTAGCAATAGTACCTACCAGTGAACCGGCAAGGTTGTTCTCTATAGCTTGTGTGATTTGATTTGACAACAGATCAGCAGTCGAAGAGCCGAACTGCGTTACGATGATATCATGTATCGTCTGGGTCATATATTCGACCGAAATTGGTGTGTAATCGTTCCCGAGCAGTTCAAGGAAGCTTTTTTCAATCAGTTCAACCCTTTTGGCCCCCACGATCGAAGCGTCTTTGTCAGCAAGCATCTTAGTCTTGATATCGGCACGCATCTGGTCTTTTACTGCCTGGGTGAGTGGGGCCGGCAAAGGCTCGGGCACAAGCGGTAATGCCATGGAAAAAGATACTGGTGTAATTGCAGCTGTCCTGAATACGGCGTTAGTGGCTATCTTATCCACAAAACCAAGGATGTCGCTGACTTTGCCGGTTACACTGATAGTGAATATATTTGTGTTAAAAGTAAAATCAGAAGTGCTGATACTTGCGTTTGAGGCTTTGGTAGCGACTATCGTAGACATCGTAAGGTTAGATGATTTGGCAAGTCCCATCAACGTTTCATTATATTCGATCGTTTGTGCAGTTAATGGGAACTGACTCTGTGCTTGTTTCAAAGAGTCATTGGATTGCCCTAGTGTCGTTTGGAGCAACGCGATTTTATTGTTCCATGCCGCTACGTCAGCAACGGACTTCGCCAGTTGAGAAGACAGGTCCGCTTTTTGTTTGCTTAAGGTTATCTGGGCCGATTTTACATCATCCAAATTGTTCTTGGCCAATCTATTGGCGCTTGTGGCGCTTTTATACATCACCCCAAGTGTGGTTGCCGCGATGATTGATATCGTGATAAATATTCCGATAAAAGCGGTTCGTGTGAATTTCATACAACACCCCTAATCAAATATGTATGCCTTTCATCTTATTTTTAAGACTACGTTTATCGATTACCTTATAAGGTATGTTATGGCTCCGCCGGTGATAGCGTCGCTCCTGAAGGAGATGATAATAAATATCAAGGTAAAACCGTCACTTCCTGTGGGTAGATTTATTTGGGCGGAGGTATCCCCGGCATGGATAACAGGGTAGTTAACGTAAAACGTATCGATATCACCCCCGGAAGATGGCAGAGGCTGGGACTTCCAGTCCCAAACATTATCTACATTGGTAGAAACGCTGTTGTTCAGTTTAACGCTGTTGACCTGGAATGAATCTCCGGTGATGCTGGAGTCGCCTTCGCCGACAAAAACCGTTATTTTGCTGGAGTTGGCCTCGGCCTCGATACCTTGCGGCACAAGAAATCCGCTTATTATTCCGCCGTCCACCCCGTCACCATCGAAGTCGGGATTATCTCTTTCTCCGCTGGCCCATGCTTCGGAAAATTTAAAATTGGGGTTCATTATATCGTATAGCCATAATTGATGCCCTGCTGTTTGCGGACTGGAATATATAAGGACGATTGACCAGCTGCCGTAGGTATAGTTGTATCTGGAGCTAGACCCCGGTTGGCCAGATGGGCTCGCTAACGGATACCCTGTCGACCCTCCTCCTGAAAACGTTTTCGAATACGCAGTATCTTCAGTATTGGAGGCGACGACGTGCCCGAAAGTATAGGTTGCCGCACCGCTGGCGGTAACCTGACCGGCGTTGATCCAGCTTGTTATTAAAGCTGTGGCGTCGAACATCGCGTCGTATGCCCATGTGCCGGTGTAATCGCCTCCGCCTGTTGTCGGAAGCACCTGGTACGTTGTCGCAGTAATCGTTTGAAGATTTCCGGAGGTGCTGCCGAATTTTACCCTGTTGATTTTTGCTACATTTTCCACCAGGTTGCTGATACTTCCCGGTGTCGCGTTAGTCGGATATTCCAGTGTTGGGCCTGAAATAGCTATGCTGTCAATAGTCACCGTTGATGAACTTGAAGCAGCTGTGATCTTGTAGCGCATCTTAAACGCGGCGGTCTTATAGTTTGTCGGTGACGCCGGGATAAGAAAACTGGCATAACCGTTGGCCATTGTAGAATTAAGGCATTCGGTGTCCGCGCTCCATGTACTGCCGCCATCGTTTGAGAAACTGAAATACAGATGATCGCCTGAAGTAAAAGTGTCGGTAATGCTGCTCCATGCAATGGCCACGCTTATTGCAGAATACGCAGAGAGGTTGATAGGGTTGGCCATGGTCAGGTAACTGTTGGCTGTGGTCCCCCCTCCAACGGCTCTGAACTGATTGCTTGCAAGACTCCAGGTGGTGCCTGTCTGCGTCCATTTTGCCAGGCTGCTGCAGTCGTCAGAAAATAGAGCAGGATTGACGAATTTGATATTGTCCAGATAAATGATTTTACTCGTTGAGCTTAAGGTGGTGCAGAAGCGCATCCGGGAAGAAGCCGTTATGTCTGCGCTCGGAATGGTCACCGGCCCGTAAGTCACAAGAGAGGTGGTAAACTTCGCATCGTTCCCGGCAACCGTGGCGATGGTAGTCCATGCGGAGCCGGTCCAGACCTGGCAATACAGATAATCAGTTGCGGCTAGAGCTGTAGCTCCTCTGGCCTGGTCCCAATATAAGTTGACTGTTTTTCCGGCGTATGCGCTTAAATCGATTGAAGCGGACGTCAATGTTCCGGTAGCATCCCCGGTGCCGGTTGTTGTTCCTGTAACTTTAAACACTGGGTTACTCGATAAGGAATAATTTGCGCTCCATTTACTGCCGTTTGTCCAGGTAGGTCCCGGAGACGCCGAGAAACTCACGCCGTTTTCGATATCCGGCGGAGAGATGGTTATATCGCTAGCCCCATATGGATTATAACCATTCCAATCTATCCATCCGCTCCAATAAAGGTATGCCGCAGCCAGAGTCCCGTTGGAAGGGACACCTGTAAGCGGGTCAGAGGTCGTAGCGACAACAGCTGTTGTCGAATTGTAGAGTGCATCATGCATGCTGGTATTGCCGCCCAATATACTCCCGCCGGTAGCGTAATAGTCGCCGTTTACTGCACCTCCGATCGGGCGTGCATCCTGGTGGATCAACAATGAATCAATTTTCGTGGCGCTCGAGCTCACCGATGTGGAACTAAGCTGCAATACGTGTGTAGAGGCATCCCAGGCGTAGGGTATACTTGCAACACCGCTGGTGGTTATCCACCCGACGGCCTGTGCAATCGTACTGGTTTCCTGCCCCGTTTTATCATATCTGTACCAGAAGGTGGCTTTAACTTTCATCGGGTTGTCTGAGACGTTGATGCCTGGCAGGTTTTTAAAGAGTGTATTCGCAGGAAGCGTCCATAGCACTGACGTCCCCCCGGCAAATTGGCTGATTGTCGGTGTCCCCGGATTGTAAGTTTGGCCGTTCATCTGAAAGGGGTGGGTTCCGTCTACCGGGTAATAAGAAAAACCCGGGGGCAGCCATACACCTATGGTTGTCACGTAAAGGTTTTCTCCGGATGCGGGATAATATGTCAATTCCACCTGAAATTTCCTGGCGTTGGCATCGACCATCCCTTGCGGGTCACTGCCTACAACAACGAGTTTGGCCGTTTGAATTATACCCAGGGCCTGTGTGATTTCGGTCGAAGTATCCGGGACATTCACATTCGACACTACCCACACGTTTTTTATGGCAACTTTTACGTTACGATCATTGACTGCCGCTTTATTTGAGACGTTATAAACCCCGGTTGTGCTTGGGTAATATACACCATATTCTGTCGACGCCAGGCCGGTTTCATGCCATGGGGGATTAGCAGAAAAATCGAATTGATTATATATATTGGGAGACAAATAAATCGTGCTTAGTCGGCCGTTTTGTATCTGCCACCTTGCGTCCTGTATCCCTGCGTCTGCGGTGTAAAAGTCGTCAGCTTTCTCCTGATAAACCCGTCCGCTTTTATAATCGGTATTTACGTAATTCAAAAGCGGGGGTAATGTCAATGCCACTATAGCGATAAAAACCAAAACGTATACGAGGATCACACCGCTCTGATGACGCATCAGTTTTGCCAATTGGCTATATTTCTTCATTAATTTGTCCTCTGCAGAATTTGATACTGCCTGGTTTCTGATGCTATGACTTTTCCGGCGATGGTGGCAGTCACTTTGAGGTTGTATACTCCTGGGCTTACCAAACTGAAAGACGTTTGGGTCGAGGCTGTATTTATATTTGTAGCCACGACGAAGGTTGAAACAGCGGCTCCGTTAAGTGTCTCGCTGCGGGAGACGACGCCTGTGCTGCTTAAACTGTAGGTTACCAGGCGGGATTTACCGTCAAGGTCTATCAGGGAGCATACTACGGGGAACCCTGTACCTGTCGGGTTATTTCCGACAGTAATGATGCGTGCTTGCTGGCAGTCTTTGCTCAGATAAAACCCTACTTGTTGAACCTGCCGCTGTACTGTGACAAGGCGCGTATTCAGCCCGTTTACCGTAAGGACTTGACCGATGATGCTGCTCAAAACCAGCACCAGGAAACCGGTTATCGCCAGCGCTATCAGTATCTCGATAAGGGTGAACCCTTTTTGAGCTTTCCTCTCGTTTTGTAACAACCGCAAAACGTTCAATGTAACTTATATCCTTCAACCGTTAAAATGCTTACACTTTTATTGAGGACCGTAACTGATATTTTTTGAATACCATCATCGGAAGTAGTACCGTCATGTTTGGGGTCAAGCCGGGAGAAAGAACCTGTAACCGTCCATTGCGTGCCCATTCCAAGTGACGCCATCGTCGCTGGAGTGTATTGAGGCGGGTTATTAGCCGAGTCATAAGGTAGTGTTTTTATATATTCCAATTCGCTTCGCGCGATGCTTTCGGCTGTGGACTTAATGTCCGCGTTAAGACTGTGACGGGAAGAAAAAGCAATCGCAGTGAATAACGCCAGGCCGACCAGCCCTATCAAACCGATAGCGATCACCACTTCGAGTAATGAGAATCCCTCTTGCCTCATCCTTGTTATTCGATTATTCATAATATTATTTAACCTGTCCATAAAGGCCGTACATGGCAGAGACCATCGTCGTTGCAAGTAAAGCTACCACTGCGCCCAGCACAACAGTCATTATAGGTTGAATCAGTCCCACTGCGGCGGCAGTCTTGTCGTCGGCTTCGACTTCGTATGTTTCGGCAACGGTTGCCAGAGTATTATCCAGGTTGCCTGTTTCTTCGCCAACCTCGACCATCTGGACCATCAATGGCAAGAAAAACGGCCGCTTTGCCATTGGTTTTGAAAGGCCCTCTCCCCGGATAAGGTCCTTTTGCACGCCTTCGATTGACTCCGCTACGATCGTGTTGTTGGTATTCTGAACGGACAAGGCCATGATGTCCGGCAGCGGTAATCCCACTTTGAAGAGAAGCGCCATAGTACGGCAAAGCCGTGCCAACTCATTTAAATTATTGATTCTCCCGATGATGGGCATGCGAAGCATAACTCTGTCGATCTCATATTTTCCCCGGCGGGTCCTCGACACTGCAAATCCTGCTCCCGCGAGCAGTGCGGCTCCTATCAATAAATACAAACCGTTGTTCTTCAGCCAGGCGGAAGTGTCTAGCAATGTTTTTGCGGACTTTGGCAAGTTGGCTCCGAAAGCCACATACAAAGAAGAAAATGATGGAATCACGAACTGCACCATGATCGCGATAACCACGACTGCTGCGACCAGCACCATGATTGGGTAGCTCAGCGCGCCTTTTATTTTCTTTTGAGTCAGGATTCGCTTTTCCATATAATCAGCCATCTGGCGCATGACGGTCTCCATGCTTCCGCTTTTTTCGCCAGCTGAGACAGCCCTCCAGTAAAGGGCGGGGAATACGCGAGGGTGCTTTCTCATCGCATTGGACAGGGAGGATCCGCCCCGTATATCAGCGGCGACTTCAGACAGCTTCTTTTTCAATTCTTTATCGGTAACCTGGGTTTGCAGCAATTCGAGAGAAGCTATGATGTCTGTGCCGGAACTCAGGAGCAACGCCATCTGGCGCGAAAACATGATTACCTCTTTAGGGTTTACCTTACTGAGAGACATGTTTAGTTTTTCGGAACTTAAAAACGCTGGCTTGCTTTTTAAGCTGAGCACCTGGAAACCGCTCGCGTTCAATAGCGTGTTAGCGGCCCCTTCGTTCGATGCGTTTAGTTTTCCTTTGGTTAATCTTCTGTTTTTGTTGTAAGCAACGTATGTGTATTCCATATACTTCCCTCGGCTATTCGATTGAATAGGTCGTACGTATGATCTCCGTAGGCGTCGTAAGCCCCATCTTTACTTTCAGCATACCGTCACGTGTCATAGTTACCAAGCCTTCTTTAATGGCTTCGTTCCGGATGTCGGCCGGCGTAGCACCGCCGATGATCATGCGTCGCAGCGTGTCGCTCATTGCCAGTATTTCAAAAATACCGATACGCCCCAGGTATCCTGTAAAAGCGCATGTTTTACAGCCGCTGGCATATGTGAACTTGGAGCGAACTTCCTTCATTTCCTTTTCATACGATAATTGTTCGGCCGGCGAAGCTTCGACGGTATGCTGGCAATCTGGGCACAGACGTCGGACCATACGCTGGGCCACTATACCGATAACACCTGAAGCGATAATGAATGGCTCGACGCCAAGGTCTATCAGTCGGTACAAGACGCCGATTGTGTCATTTGCATGGATAGAAGATAGCATGAGATGCCCGGTCAGGGCTGCCTGCACAGCGATATTGGCAGTTTCCGCATCCCGGATCTCACCTACCAGGATAACGTCTGGGTCGAGTCGGAGGATGGAGCGTAGGCCGCTGGCAAAGGTTATCCCCGCCTGATTGTTTACCTGGATCTGGTTGATGTCGTCGAAGCGATATTCGGCCGGGTCTTCAACGGTGATAACGTTGCGTCCCATGGTGTCCAACGAACTCAGAGAAGCGTATAGCGTGGTCGTTTTACCAGCCCCTGTCGGGCCGCTTACCAGCAACATCCCGTAGGGGACCTTAAGCAATTTTTCATATTTGACAAGGCTTTCAGGCAAGAATCCCAGGTCAGCCAGGCCGCGGGTGGCCGTGGATTTGTCAAGCAGACGCAAAACAGCCATTTCCCCGTATACGGTAGGTGAAGTGGCGACGCGGATATCTATCTTTCTGGATTTTGATTCGGTAGAAAACTGTCCGTCTTGGGCGTGGAAGTGGTCTGCGATATTTAATTCTGACAATATCTTCAGGCGCGATATTAAAGCTAAATGAATACTAATCGGCAGGGACATCATGTCCTGGAGTGTGCCGTCGATACGATACCGTATTCTCAGCCGTTTCTCCTGTGGTTCGATGTGTATGTCAGAAGCCCTGGCTTTTACTGCTTCGTCGATGATTAGATTGAGTGCCTGCACCAGCGGTGTGTTGGTTGCCGCATCCATGGCCAATTTGTCATCAAAAACACTGTCGGATGTCTGAATGATGGATACCTGTTTTTCGATCTCGCTATATCCTTTATAGCTGAAATCGATGGCATCGCGTACTTCCTTGCTAGTAGCAGCCATGGGTTTGATACGCTTATGTGTTTGGAACGCAAACGCTTCCAGCGCCAGGATATCGCTGGGGTCAGCCATGGCGACCACCATGGTATTACCGGTAATACTGATGGGGATAGCGTTGTAGCGTCGTGCAAGTACTTCGGGTATCATCTGCACCGCTTCAGGCGTTGCCATTTTTCTAAGTTGCGCATGGTCCCCCGTCGGTCCTGTTTTCTTTGCAGCTTCCGTAGTGTTCTCTTCAAATATAAGGATTGGTATTTCTCCGACTGTCGTGCTGCCTAATCCTAAAACCTTGATCCCTTTATTTTCGACGAAAAGCCTTGCGCGCGGGCTGAGTTCTGCGTCCTGGAGGGCGATGGCTTTGTCGTCTACCCCCGTATCGAAAGCTTTTGCCTCGAAAAATACAACTCGCTCCAGATCTATAACCTTTTCTCCGCCCAGTATGTCTATAGCCAGACTATGGGCAATGCGGTCACTCGAAGCATAAGCCAGAAGGTCAAAGGTGTATTCCACACCCGTTCTCCCGCTTATTTTGGTGTTTTCTTCTATGGTATAGCCGAGGTTCACCAGACTGTCCATTAGCGCCCTCTTGTTATCAAAGCGAAAAACCGTGGCACGAGGTTTGTGAGGGCGTATCGTCAAGAATGATTCGAGTTTCGATTCTTCGACAATTTTGATACGCAGTTTCTCAGCCATTTGGCGGCTTTCGTTGTCCAGAGGTTGACTGGCTATAAGGACTCGATCTTTGATTCCGGCGTCATAGGCATTATTGGCAAAATCGAAAATCGTCGCTGTCACCGATTACTTGTCGCCTTCCGTTAAAATGACGAACGCCATCAAATGCATCGTGAAGCCATCGTCGTTCTGTGCCAACAAATCGAAGGCATGTTCTATTCCTGATTTGCCTATGCGGCGTGCGGAAGCAAGGACCTGGTAGCCCTGCGATTCAAGATAAGACTTAAGTCGGGCCTCCACTTGCTTCCTGGTATCTGGGACGACGGTTTTAATGGTCATAAAACACTCTCAAATTTACAATTTGTATACCTTGTTTCAAATACCTCTATCGCCTGAGCCAAAAATTACATGAGTATTGTTTCGCATTATCATTTATTTCCGCCCAACTGAATGAGCCCCCGCCTGATTGCCAGTACCACCGCGTGAGCGCGGTCATTCGCATTGAGCTTGCGTAAAATCGCACTTACATGGTTTTTAATCGTTTGTTCACTAATGTTAAGGACACTGGCTATTTGTTTGTTGGTATTACCTTCAGCAACGTAAGTTAGTATCTGCGTTTCCCGCTGTGTCAACGGGGTTACTATATTTGTTCCCAGTTGGGCCATAGTCTGGAACTCATGGAGTACCTGCCGGGCCACTAGCGGCCTGTTCATCAAACTCTCGTTGATGGGATATTCCCCGCTGGAAGCCCTACGTACGATACCGATAAGTTCTTCAGAAGTGGAGTTTTTTGCAAGGCAAGCCACAGCTGAGCTCCTTATTGCATCGAAAAGTGTTTGGTCGTTTGGGTTAGGGCTCATAATGACAACGCGTGTATTTGGAAAATTGCGCGCGATGCGTGCCCCGAGTTCAAGCCCACTCTGGCTTGCGAGGTCCGAGCCCAGCAGCACTATATCGGGAAAACTCGTGTCTATGGTTGCTAAAATATCGGTGTTGGGATCACCTTCTAAAATGTCGAAATCATGTTCCTTTAATAATGCTTGGCGCACTCCGGCTCTGAAAAAAGGTTGCTCGTCAATTACCATCACTTTGGTTTTAGCCACACCTTACCTCCTTAATCGCAATTGAGGTCATTAGCATGCCCATTGTTATTTCTCAGCCTCTTTGTTCAAATTCAATGTTTGCTCACCGCTAAAAAGTGCGTCTACGTCGCCTTTTCTAAAACGTCGATCTCCCCGTGAGCCGATACGATAGGATTTGATGGCCCCTTGATTGCTCCATCGCCTAACAGTATTGATGTGGACGTTAAGGATCCTGGCGACTTCGCTTGTCGTCAACATCGGCTCTATTTGATCGTTTTGATCGGCCATAAATGTCCTCTCTTAAAGTTACTATAACTTACTCCTTAGTACTGTAACTCATTTTAATTGTCAACAAAAGCCCCTTTAGTACTTTGTTTTTGTGTTTAACGTAGTCATTTAGTAATATCTGATTAGGTCTAGGTATCTTTTTGGTGTGTATTTTTACAATGTTATCTAAACCAGCCTATCCTCTGTTTTAATATCCACCATTTCATGGCTTTCTTTGCAGCCGATCCGCTCGTTGCAAACGGCATTTTCTTTCAACAATTGCCTTGTCTTTAAACTCTCATTTCAGATCTGTATTAAATTTTCGTTCGTTGATGGCAGACAAAATATCGACATCATCTTTTTATCCCTATCTTTTTACCATTTCCTTCGTTATACTTTGTGCACGTGGTAACACTGCTGGGCCATCCGGCTCGACACCACTGACACCGCCTCTGGGTTGGCACAGGGAGTTCTCAGGTGCAAGACGAACAAAGTCTGGTGCGAAAGGCACAAGGACGTGATCCGGAAGCCTTTGCCGAACTTTATGAAATATATTTTGACAAGATATATCGATATATTGCACTCAAAATCGGAGACCGGACTGAAGCTGAGGACATGACGCAACAGGTTTTTTTAAAAGCCATGAAATCGATGCCGGCGTATAAAAGTACGAAAGTGCCTTTTTCGGCATGGCTGTATCGGATAGCTCACAACCAGACCGTTGACCATTTCCGTAAGTCCGGTCGGCAGAAATCGTGTGAACTGACTGAGGAAATAACCCCTTCTGACCCGTCTGAAAATCCGGAACGCGAAACCGAGCTCAAAATAGACATTGAAAACTTGGTTACTGCAGCGAAAAAACTTACCAAATCCCAGAGGGAAGTCATTTCGCTGCGCTTCAGCAGTGACCTTCCCATAGCAGAAGTAGCGAGAATCATGGGTAAAAGCGAGGGTGCCGTTAAAGCGCTCCAGCATAGCGCCGTAGCGTCTCTCAAGAAAATAATGGTAATGGCTGAAACCAATGAACGATAATCGGAAAAATGTTAAACAGCTGGATGACGCTCTGAATGAGTGTTTTGAGAGCATGGTGAAAGGCGAAAGCCTGGATTCCTGCCTTATTAAACATTCTGAGTTTGCATCGGAGTTGAGGCCCCTTTTGGAAACGATGCAAACTGTACGTTTGGCCGGAGCGATTTCTCCTGGACCGGCTTTCCGTGCCGCGGCCCGTTATGAATTCAGAAAAGCTCTCTATGATGATATCGCCCGCCGGACACGGCCCGCATTATCTTTGCGCTTGGCGACGATCGCCGCCAGCCTCGGGGTATTTGTTATAACTGGTGCAGGCGGTACACTCGCAGCCTCTTCGGGCAGCATGCCGGGGCAGCTGTTATACCAGGTGAAGCGCAATGTCGAGAACACTCAGCTTACGCTCGCTCCATCGCAATCAGCTAAAGCGCGGCTATATGCTACACTGGCGGACCGCAGGATAAGCGAGATAGTTTATACCGCTGAAGCCGGCGATGTTCAGCTTACCGAAGGCCTGACCCGGGACTTCACGAGCGACCTTGCGATGGTTTACCAAACATCAACCGTCAAGCGGGAAACAAATAACAGCGGCGATGCCACAATTTTCGCTTCTTCCGGAACCGATTCGACAAAGGGATCAAGCCTTGCCGGTACGGATTCTTCCGGAAGCAAGTTTGTGCCCCCGGCTATGACTACAACGATGGCAGCGCCGCCTTCGGCTCCTGGAATTGGTACGGTTACTTCTAGCTCATCGCCTGTGACTATGGATACGACATCAACGGTAACCCCCACAGTATCTGTAAGTGGGATGGAACCCGGCAGCATTACTCAGCCCTCTCCCAACAGCCCTCAGGGTGCTGGGAGCCCTGGTAACGTTACCGATCCCGCTCTGCTTATACTCTTGCAAAAATATTCCATTAAAAACATCGCCGAATTGACTGCGATACTCGATAAAGTGCCTTCCTCTACCAATGCTCCCCTTTTGGCCGCTCTGCAGGCGGCGACATCCGCCTACGGGGAGATTCTCGGCGAATAGCAACGCGTGCCATTCCGGCGCGACATCCGGGGAACGGGTGGTGGTTGTTTCCGGTCCCACCTTAGGTGTCATTATCGGACTTGATCCGACAATCCATTACCTTAACTTTGTCGCGCCGACAAACGAAAAATGTCATCCTGACGCGACTGCCGGGATCCAGAATCGACCTGTTACTATTTCGTTTCAGCCGGTCATTCTAAACGTTTCCCCTTTCAACCATTCAATGGATAACACCAAACAACATTACCAAGCTATCGAAAAAGCTCACCTTTTACGCGACTATGTGGATGATCTCATCACGAACCCTGGAAAAACTAATATGTACCTGGCGCCTTAACAATTCATTGACAGCCCTTATTCTAAGGGATAAACTACGATAAAATCGTGTAGTTATATCCGCCCGGGAATATTGGGACTGTACACAAGGAGACAGCGAATGACAGAAATTGCCCCAATCCCTGGATTAACGGCGCGTCAGTATCGAGATGAAGCTATACGAAACGCGGAAGCAATTTACGCCTCTGAGGTACAAAATGCGGAGGCGCTAAAACAAAAATCCACCATAGATGCCACCTCTGCCAGGGACGATATTGTCAGGGAGGCGCGAGAGACACTCGAATCATATAAAAAGCGCGCCGCAGAAGCCTCTAATAAAATAGATAAAAAACTACGCGCAGATGAAGTAAAAGCCGAGCGGGTGATTCAGGAGCAGCGGGTAATAAAAGCTGCGGATGATCGAGTGAAAGCGATTCTTAAAGTCGCGGAAACTTACAAACGCCGGATTTCTGAGGCTGGGGAAAATCGCAAACGGGCCATCCTCCGGGCCCATGAAGACGAAAAGCAAATGAAGCTGAAAGAGAAAGAAGCGGCTAAAAACCAAAAGAAAATCTCGCGCCTTTCATCAGATCCTGAACCAAAAGCTAAAAAAACGGCTAAGAATACCTCCGTCATTAAAAACAAGTTGCAGCAATCGGAGTCTGCCATAGAACTGCACAAAAAACCCGGACGTGATGTTAAAATTGTAAAACACGATCTGTCACCCTTGAAGGAAATCAAACCGGTGCAAAAACCTGTCGATGAAGACACCCGGAAGGATCAGAGACGGGAAGCAAAGGATATTAATGCGAAGCGAGAAGATAAATCGCCACATATTAAACGAGACGGCAATATCAAACTCGTTATTTCCAACGATAGTTCGGATGCCACTCATATAAATAGTTTCGTGAAGAGTCTGAGCGAAATTTCCGGCATAAAAATTGTTATGGTAAGCGGAGATATTCAAGAGGGGACCCAGGTCGTAATCACCTGGGAATCTCTGGCGGACTTATCTGCAGAGTTGAGGCAGTTGAGTATTGTAAAAGAGGTCGTGGAGCGGCATAGTGATATAATGATTACGTTGTCGCCATTGGTGGTTTTTAAAAACATATAATTCCCAACAACACAAGGAGGAGAATCATGGTTGCACTTTGGATTGTTCTCGGTATCGTCGTCCTGCTCATTTTGTTCTTTGTCGGTATTTATAATGGACTGGTTGGTTTGCGCAATCAGGTCAAGAACGCCTGGGCCCAAATAGATGTCCAACTCAAACGGCGTTATGACCTCATTCCCAACCTGGTAGAAACAGTCAAGGGTTACGCCAAGCATGAGCGTGAGGTATTCGAAAACGTTACCCAGGCGCGCGCGGCCGCACAAGGGGTTGTAACTGCCGGGCCGGCCGCCAGGGCACAGGCCGAGGGTGGGCTAAGCCAGGCTTTGGGACGCCTTTTTGCTGTTGCCGAAGCCTATCCTGATCTCAAGGCCAATCAGAACTTTCTGGCCTTGCAGGAAGAGTTGACCTCAACTGAAAACAAGATCAGTTTTTCACGGCAATTTTACAACGATACGGTCCTGCGCTATAACAACCAGACCCAGATGTTTCCTTCGGTCATAATTGCCGGCATGGCAGGGTTCAAATCCGCTGAATTCTTCGAGGTTACCGTCCCTGAAGAAAAGAATCCTGTTAAAGTGAGTTTCACCTAGAATCTGGAGCTGATATCCGATGTGGGAACAGATAAGATCCAACCGGATCAGGTCGGCTGTACTGATCGTCTTCATGGGGCTGCTGCTCCTTGCGATTGGTTATGTCATTGGAGTGTATTTCCTTGGCAGCGCCCTCGGAGGGTTGTTCATCGCGGCCATCGTATGGGGCATCATGAGCCTGACGGCCTACTTCCAGGGAGATAGTATTATTCTTGGAGTTTCAGGTGCCCGTAAGCTGGAAAAAGCCGACGATCCTCGCCTTTTCGACGTAGTCGAGGAGATGTCCATCGCCGCCGGTTTGCCAAAAGCACCCGATATCTACCTCGTCAACGATCCCTCCCTCAACGCATTCTCCACGGGTCGGGATCCCAGGAAGGCTGTCGTAGCCATTACTTCAGGCCTTAGGGATAAACTCGATCGCGATGAATTGCAGGGCGTGATGGGGCACGAGATAGGTCACATCAAGAATGGTGACGTTCTTTTTATGGCCATCGCTTCGGTGATGCTGGGTGCCATCGTCATCCTTTCGTGGTACGCCACCCGGGCTATGTTCTGGGGCGGCGGGCGCCGCAGCAATCGGGATAGCGGAGGCGGGGGAGGGGCTCAGGCGATCATCATGATACTCGGGATCATATTGCTCATCCTCGCTCCGATTTTTGCCCAGCTGATATATCTGGCGACTTCAAGGAAGCGAGAATACCTTGCAGACGCTTCCTCGGCCCTTTATACACGGTATCCTGAAGGTCTTGCTTCCGCGCTTGAAAAATTGGCGGACTCAGGAACGCCTGTTAAGGCGGCAAATCAGGCCACCGCTCCGATGTACATCGTTAATCCTTTTGGAAAGAAGCGGGCGGTAACTGACTGGATGAGCACCCATCCTCCCATCGCGGACAGGGTGCGTATCCTGCGTGCCATGGGCGGCAATTCGATGGCCGACTATGAAAAGGCTTACGAACAGTCGCATAAAGGCCAGGTGATGGTGCCGAAATCAGCCCTCGGAACAACTGATAAGTAAAGGATATCTGTTAGTAAAACAAAAAAGGGAGGGGCTTTTCGCCCCTCCCTTTTTTTTATTATTTTGTCCTTCGGGAGTCCGTCTGGGCGGACCGGGCCTCGGACTATTCCCCGAGGTCCTTGTCCTCGAGGCTCGAGGGATTCAGAGTCGACTTCCTCACCGTACTTTGTTATACCGGCGCGCTAGCCGGAATCCAGAGTCGATAATCGAAGTAAATCGATCACCCAAGTGTTCGTTAAAACTAAAAGGGCTGGAAATCTTGCGAAATTCAAGCCCTACACTATCACTGTAACATCCATTCGTGCTTAAGTCAAACGTGTTCCATGCCTGAATGTTAATTTTTCCGTCCCCGCATCCGGGCATGAATTGCGGGCTCCTGAGTCATTACCGTCGGTACATGTTGGTCTTTGTCTTCCGGAATAATTTTGGCCTATGCCTGTAACAATCCGCGCCCAAATTCCTCGGCTTTTACCAGTTCTTGTTTGGTGGGGTGCCCTCGGTGGAATATCCTGGGACCGAAATCACCTATAAAGCGGCTGAACCCCACTGCGCAGTACGAGCCCGCGAATTTCATGCCTTTTGATTCTAGGCCTTTGCGTATTACAGCTATCGTTGTTTTATCGCCGAATAGGCTTTTCGTACAGAAGGCTCCGCCTTTCTTCCCCGGAATTTCCGGCATGTGTGAAATAAATTCCGTGACTTTCCTGTTTGGCGCTCCTCCGTGTACCGGGCTCCCGATTACGATAAGGTCATAGTTTTTCAAAGTCTCAGGATTTACGTCTGCTAATTTCAATGCTTTTGTGCCTAATCCGGAAGCAACGGACTGGGCGATCTTCTCTGTGTTGCCGCTTTGAGAATAGTAGATGACGATAGCTTTCATTGGTGGGTCTCCTTTTTAAAGTTCTTCGATGAGCTGATTTACGAGTGTTTTGATTTTGTCGCGGATCTGTCGTACCTCTTCGAGGCTCTTGCCTTCCGGGTCCGGCAGCCCCCAGTCTTCCATCGAAACCAGTCGAACCGGACAGGCGGTTTGGTCGATGCATCCCATGCTTATCACCCTGTCTGATTCTTGCATCATCTCCAGGTTAAGCAGCGCGGGTCTGTTCTGAGAGATATCGATGCCTTCCTCGCTCATCGCTTGAATCACGATGGGATTCACGGTTGACGAAGGCTGTGTCCCGGCGGAAATTGCCCGGGCTTTGTTACCCGCCAGCTGGTTGAAAAAAGCCGCGGCCATCTGGCTGCGGCCCGAATTATGGACACAAACAAAAAGGACCTTTTTCATTTTAAGAAGATCTTAGTATTTCGAAACGCCTTCTTCTTCCACTTTGCCGGTGATTACAAAAATGGTCCTTTCACATATATTCGTTACGCGGTCCGCGCTTCGTTCGAGGTTGTGGGCCACCCAGATAAGCCGTGTTGCGCGGTTTATGGTTTGAGGGTCCGCGGCCATGTACGTTAGCAGTTCACGGAACACCTGGTCGTAAAGGTTATCTACGATGTCATCCTGATCGATCACGCGTTTTGCGGCTGCGGCGTCGCGTTTTACAAAAGCGTCGAGGGCAGCCCGGAGCATTTCCTTGGTTTTCTCCGCCATTCGGGGTACATCGATATAAGGCTTTAAAGGCGGCTCGTCGCCGATCATGATAGCGATCTTGGCGTTGCCTTCGGCGTGGTCGCCGATGCGTTCGAGGTCAACAATCATGTTAAGCACCGCCACTATTACTCGAAGGTCTCGCGCCATTGGCTGCTGTGTTGCGATAAGTTGTACGCACATTTCCTCGATGTCATAGCGCTTTTGGTTTATTGCACGATCGCCAGTAATAACCTGGCGAGCCAGGTTCAGATTTCGGTTTATGAGCGCATCCGTCGATCGGCTTATGGCTTCTTCCACCAGGCTTCCGAGGGCTAATAATTCTTCCTGCAGCGTTTGCAGATGATGTTCGAAATCTTGTCTGGGCATACTGTTCTCCCTTAACCGAATCGCCCGGTGATGTAGTCTTCGGTGCGCTTGTCTTTCGGGTTTGTAAAAATCTGGTCGGTACGCCCGAATTCTATCAGGCCTCCGGCACGGTCGTCGCCCATCATCATAAATGCCGTCATGTCCGAAACCCGGCCGGCCTGCTGCATGTTGTGGGTGACTATCACTATTGTATAGTCTTTCGCCAAACCGCGCATCAGGTCTTCGATCTTTAACGTCGCGATGGGATCGAGGGCGCTGCATGGCTCGTCCATCAGGATCACTTCCGGCTCGACGGCAAGGGCCCTTGCGATACACAGGCGTTGTTGCTGCCCGCCCGATAGCGATGCGCCGGATTGTTTCAGTTTGTCTTTCACCTCGTCCCACAGGGCCGCCTGCCTGAGGAACTTTTCGGCGATCTCTTCCATCTCTGTGCGCTTGCTTAATACGCTTGTCAGTCTGCGTCCTGCAACGACGTTTTCAAGAACCGACATGGTAGGAAAAGGATTTGGCTTTTGAAAAACCATCCCGATCCGTGTCCTTATGCTAACGGGATCTATCCCGGGAGTGTAGATATCTTCCCCGTCCAGCAGTACTTTTCCGCTGATCCTTGCTCCGTGTGTCACTTCATGCATCCGGTTGAAACAGCGTATCAGGGTGGATTTGCCGCATCCGGAAGGGCCTATGATGGCTGTTATGGATTTTGGTTTGATGTCCAGGTTAACGTCTTTCACGGCAAGGAAAGCGCCGTAAAAAGCCCGCAGGTTTTCAGCCTTTAGGATGTATCCCTTGTTTCCTGAAAAACTCCTTGATCCCGTCGTTTCTGTTTGTTTTGTAGTGTCCATAGTTTTTCCTCAATATTTGGCTAAACCCGGCGTTTTCGGCTCAGCCAGCGCACGGCGATACTGATGATAAGTACAAGCACCACAAGTACAAAAGCACCGGCCCAGGCCTGCTGCTGCCAGTTTTTATATGGCGATAAGGCGTATCGGTAAATCTGCAAAGGCAGTGCCCCGATCGGGCTTCCTAATCCGCTGTACCCGAATGAATTTCCCAGTGCTGTAAAAAGGAGGGGCGCGGTCTCTCCCGAGATTCTGGCCACACCCAGCATGACACCCGTCACAATGCCCGCAAGCGCCCCCGGGACGACAACCGAGACGACTGCCCGCCAACGGGTGATTCCGAGAGCTAAAGCCGCTTCTCTCATCGAACCGGGCACCATTCGCATTGATTCTTCAGTGGTACGCGCCACCACGGGGATCATAATAATTGCCAGTGCGGCGCCGGCAGAAAAAGCCGAATAGGAGTGCATCGGTTTAACTATGATTGCGTATGCGAATACCCCGACCACTATTGAGGGAACTCCTGCCAGGATATCGGTGGCAAAACGCACAACGGATACTGTAAAAGGCGTTCCGAATTCTGAAAGAAATATGCCTGTAAAAAGGCCGATGGGCACGGCTATTATTGATCCGAGTCCCACCAGGATAAGAGTTCCGATAATTTCGTTGTGCATTCCGCCGCCTGGCTGTCCGGCGGGTACCGCAGATCCGGTGATAAAGTCCAGGTTGATGAAAGTAAGTCCGTGCGCGATGATGTATCCGAGCATCAGGCAAACAATGACTATCGCGATGCCCGCCCCCAGCGAATTCAGGCCCAGCATTAACAGGTTAAACCATTTTCTGGCAGATTTATGCCGCATTTTCATGCTCAATCCGCTTTTCCTTTAACGGATGTTAGTCGCCATATCAGAAGGCGGGCGATCACATTAACTGACAGGGTTATGATAAATAAAATAAGCGCCAGCTCTATCAGGCTGTTTAGCGAAAGTCCCGAGGACTCACTGAAATCGCTTGCCAGTTTGCTCGCCACGGTAGTACCGGGTGAAAACAGCGAAGCAGTGATCCGGTACCCGTTCCCGATTACCATGGTTACAGCCATGGTTTCGCCAAGCGCTCTCGCGAGGCCCAGCATGATGGCCCCTATCAATCCCGATCGTCCGTATGGTAAAACTGCTCTGCTGATCATTTCCCATCGTGTTGCCCCCAATGCCAGCATGGCTTCTCGTTGGGCGCCCGGGACGGATTTCAGAACGTCGCGCCCGAGCGAGGTGATGATGGGGATGATCATTATCGCCAAAATGATGGCGGCTGCCATGAAACCAAATCCGAACGGAGGCCCCTGGAAAAATGGCAATGCGCCGAGGTGTGTGCCCAGCCAGCTTTCTATCGGGTTTCTCACTACCGGCACCAGTACAAAAAGTCCCCATAGCCCCACGATAACGCTCGGTATGGCGGCCAGTATTTCGATGATGAAAGAAGCTATGCTTCGGAGCCATGAGGGAGCTATTTCTGTCAGGAATATCGCCGCTCCCATGCTGATCGGTATGGCGATGACGAGGGCTAAAATCGAACTTAATAATGTTCCGTAAACGGCGGGTAAGGCGCCGTATGCATTTTTAACGGGGTCCCAGCTCCTGCCGACTAAAAAGGAAAATCCCGATTCTTTTATGGCCGGCCATGCCTGGATGAACAGGATGATCAATATGTTTACCAGGACGGCAACTACAATCAAAGAGCATATGAGTGTGAACTTCGGAAAAATTTTGTCTCCGAGTCGAAATAAAACCCTTGTTTTACTCTTAATCATCGCTACAGTATCTCATTTTTACAATTTTTGGTTAATCCCTACTGATATTATCCCATAAAAATAAAAACACAACCGTAACATATGGTTCTTGTCTTTTAACTGGGGCGGCGGTTGAGGTCAAGAAAAGAGTTTGAATAGTAAGGTAAATAAATAGCCCAATATCAGGCAGGCTGGAAAGGTAAGCAGCCAGGTTGTTACGATTTGTCGGCTGACGCCCCAGTTCACGGCTGACATTCGGCGGGTTGCACCTACCCCCATTATCGCTGTCCCGATAGTGTGGGTCGTGCTCAAAGGGATCCCAAAATGTGACGCACCCAGTATTGCAATGCTGGCGGCAGTCTCGGCGGCGAAGCCGTTTACCGGTTCAAGCCGGGTTATTTTGGTTCCCATGGTTTTGATTATTCTCCAGCCTCCAAGCCCTGTTCCGATAGCCATGACACCACCGCAAAGCAATACAACCCACATCGGGACTGCGAAAGTCGGCAACGCCCCTCCCAGGAACAGAGCGAGCGTGAATACTCCCATAAATTTTTGTCCGTCATTGCTTCCGTGGCTGAATGCCATGAAACCTGCTGAAAATATCTGGAGCCTGCCGAATAGCCGGTTGGCATTTGATCGGTGTGCATTGCGGAAGGCCCAATAGATAACGACCATAAGTATAAATCCGAGCGCAAATCCGACAATCGTCGAGACCCCCAATCCGATAAGCACCTTCCGCCAGCCCGCCCATAGGAGGACTCCGGGTCCTGCGGTGGCCAAACCCGCTCCCGCGAGCCCTGCAAGTAATTCGTGTGTTTCGCTTGTGGGTATCCCGAAAAACCAGGCTGTGGTAGTCCATACTATTACCGTTAGCATTGCTGCCGCGACCGTCTCTAGTGTGATTATTTCCGGCCTGACGATGTCGGTTCCGATGGTAGTAGCTACTGCGGTGCCGGTTATTAGTACGCCTGCCATGTTGAGGATTGCGGCCATGATGACGGCTTTTAATGGCGAAAGGACCCTTGTCCCAACCACGGTGGCGATTGCATTGGCAGCATCTGTTAAACCGTTGGTGAATTCAGCTCCCAGGACCAGTAACAAGACTATCCAAAGGCCGACGTTCATATCTCCAATATAATTGGCTGTGTTTAAGGCATTATTAAAGAATTGTTAAGAGAATGTTAAATGTATCGTACATGTGCATTATTCTTACTTGGTTAAATCTGGATAGCTGAAATAAGTTGGCGTCGTGATTTCCTTTTTATAGTGTCGGAATGATATTGGGGAATGTCGCCTGTTCGCCTTTTTAAACAGATATTGGACATTTAAAGAACGTTTCATTTTTGTTTTGAGTCCAATATACCAACGAGGCGGGGATTAGTCCCCGCCTCGTTGGTAATAATACGATTGTCGGTGAAAGTTTTATCCGGTGTAGAGTGAAGTTCCCTGGAATTTGATGGATTTGACCAGCGCTTCTGCCTTTACGACTGCTGCGCTTGAAAGCTGGGCGTAGTAAAGGGCAGGGCAATCATTTTGCCCGGTGTGTATTGCCCACCAGAGCATATTCACCAGGGCCGTGCCTTTGACCTGGTCAGTTTGGTTGGTGTAGACGAGGATCCAGGTGAAACCTACTATGGGGTAGGCTGCCGCATCGCTGGAGTTGGTGATCATGATGCGGGTGTCATCGGGGAGAGTTACTCCATTGGCGGCGGCGGTAGCCGAAGCAACGCTGGGTGAGGTGTAGTTGCCGACGGCATTTTTGAGTTGTGCAAAAGGCAGTGAATTCTGCATGGCATATGCCAGTTCGACATATCCGATGGAGTTGGGGGTCTGCTGTACCGAACCGGAAACTCCGGCGTTGCCTGAACCGCCGATACCGGTGCCTTTGGCGTCGGTCGGCCATGAAACTGAGTTGGCCGTTCCCGGTCCGGCATGCCATGCGGTGCTGATTTTGTCGAGGTAGTTAGTGAAGATATTGGTTGTACCCGAGCTGTCGGAGCGGTGTACAGTGGCTATCGCGGCATTCGGGAGATTAAGAGTGGGGTTTAGCGCTGTGATGGCTGCGTCATTCCACTTGGTGATTGTTCCCAGGTAGATATTGGCCAGTACGTCGCCTGTGAGTTTAAGCTGCCCTGTGGTGATGCCGGCGAGGTTGTAGATGACTGCTTCGGCGCCGGCGGTCATGGGGATGGTGACGATAGTGCCGTATGCAGCCTGGGCGGCATCCAGCTGGGCCTGGGTCAAGATGCCGTCCGAGGCACCGAAGTTGACGGTCCCGTTGGTGATGGCGGTGATTCCGGCACCGGACCCGACCGACTGGTAGTTGACCTTAGTGCCGGTGAGGGCATAGTACTCGCTGAACCATTGGCTGTACAAAGGATTGGGGAAGGTGGCCCCGGCGCCGTTAATGGTGGCTGCGAGTGTGGTGGGGGGTGCAGTCGTAGTCTTTACCACCGTGGTTGGCGGTGCGGTAGTGGTGATTGTGGTTGGAGGTGCCGTGGTTACTACGGTGGTAGCGGGTGCGGTCGTTACTACGGTAGTGGCAGGTGCGGTCGTTACGATGGTAGAGGGCGGGGCGGTTACCGTCAGTTCAGTCGTCTTGACCGAAGTGCAGCCGGCAAATAGTCCAACGACCATGATGCTGGCTACTAACAGGAACGTGGCTTTCTTAAGGATACCTTTCAATTCTTCTTTCTCCTACTTTTTCGTATTTAGAATTCTTAATTTCCTGATAGATGTAACAAACATATATAAAGAGGCCCGGCTATTTGAGATGGTGTTCCGCGATACAAGGCGCGGGTTCCGCCTCAACTTCGTTCAGTACCTCGGGATGTTCGAAGAGCAAGTGCAAGACAGCTTCCGCAGTTGCCATGTTGGTTGCGAGAGGTACATTGTGCACGTCGCAAACTCTCATAAGGGCCGCGATGTCCGGTTCGTGGGGCTGGGCCATGAGGGGATCTCTTAGAAATATGACCGCCTTGACTGTTCCGCTTGCCACCATGCCGCCTATCTGCTGGTCTCCTCCCATCGGGCCGCTGTTAACCAGTGTGATGGGCAAACCGGTGCCTTCCCGCACTAGTTGTCCTGTGCTGCGGGTAGCGACAAGCGCCAACTGGGCCAACTCCTCCCTGTGTTCCCGCACAAGTTTTACCATTTCTTCCTTTTTGCCGTCATGCGCTATGAGCGCCAGGGTTAGTTTTTCTTTCATCTCATTTTCCTTTTGATTTTCACAATCTAAGAATAACAGTTCAATATTAACTGGGATTTAAGGTTTTATTAAGGGATTGTAAAAGTTGCGGATTGCCTTATAACGGTAAATATTTTGGCAACCATATAAAAACGTTTAGCGTTTGAGTAGAAAAATGTGGGCCGGGGCTAGGTGAAATACAGGGAAGGGGGGAGATGGCGAAAAGCTTATCTGTCTGAAGATATCGGAAGGCTGAAATGGATCCTCGTTCCGTTTCCGGGAGTGCTTTCGGCCCATATCCGGCCTCCGTGCGCTTCAACGGTGTGCCGTGCGATCGCAAGGCCGAGGCCCGTGCCGCCGCCGGTTCGGGCTTTATCCGCTTTGTAAAAACGCTCGAAGATACGGGGAAGATCGGTGGGGTCGATGCCGACACCGGTGTCGGCAACCGAAATGACGACGCCCTCATCCCCGATGGACGCCGAAATAGTTATATGCCCGCCAGGGGGCGTGAATTTGATTGAATTGTGGACCAGGTTCACTAGGACCCTTTCGATCCGGTTTTTATCTACCAGCACATCCGGAACGTCATTCGGGACCTCGATTGTCACTTCAAGCCCCGCCCGCTTCATCTGTTCCCTTAATCTTTCGATTGCGTCGGTAATTAGATCTTTCACTTCGGCTTCCGTTTTTATCAGATTCGTCACGCCGCTTTCGATGTTGGAGAGTTCGCTTAATTCGTGGGTCATCTGGTTTAACTTGTCGGCTTCGAACTCGATGCGCCCAAGAAATTCGCGGGCCACAGTTGGGTCTTCGATGGCACCGGCGTTAAGTGTTTCAGCCAGCGCCTTGAGCGAAGCGATAGGCGTTCGTAATTCATGGGAGATGTTGGCGACGAAATCGCGGCGAACCGTTTCCAGTCTCCTGACCCCGGTCAGGTCCTGGACCAGCAAAATGCAGCCTTCGTTGATTCGCAGCGGGGTAGCGACAACTCCGAAATACATTCGGCGGGTCCTGGTTTCGACGAAACCTGACTGTTGTTCGCCGGTTTCCAGACACAATTTCAAGAGTTGGTATATCTCGGCTTCATGAACAACTTCGATGAAAGAATGCCCCTCGTTGGTTTCCGGGCCTAACCTGAACATGCGCTCAGCAGCAGAATTTATGAGCGAAATGCGTGAATCTGAGTCAATAACGAATATCCCGTCGGCCATGTGAGACAGCACAATCTGAAAGCGGTCTCGTTCCCTTACAGAACGCTGTAAGGCGTCTCCGATGATAATTGACGCCTCATTGAAGGCCCGTGTCACTTCTTCAGCTTCGCTGTGAGGAACCGTGGTGATCTTTTGTTTGTATTCTCCCTTGGAGACCGATATCAAGCCTTTCCTTAGTTCGTCTAAGGAATCGATAAGCGGGGATGCCGCCCAGTAGATCAAAATCCAGGCCGACAGGACAAAAATAACCGCGCCAACCGGGATTACCGGGTCAAGCCGTTTGAGATAAAGTGCGAGGGCTGCGGAGAATAGTGTGACTAAGAGGACTATCGAATAAAGCAGCCGCCCTTTTGTCCCCGAGAAACTATTCTTCAAATTTGTAACCGACGCCTCTCAAAGTGACCAGACGTCTGGGGTGTTTCGGGTCATCTTCGATTTTTTGGCGCAGCCAGCTGATATGCACGTCTACTGTCCTCGTATCGCCGGCAAAATCAAACCCCCACACTTTGTCCAGGAGTTGTTCTCGCTTGAACACCTGTCCGGCGTTCTTTACTAAAAAAACCAGCAGATCGAATTCTTTGTGAGTGAGGTTTACCGGTTCACCTTTTAATAGTACGGTTCGCCTTGTTTCGTCCATGGTAATCGATTTTGTTTTAATTATTGGACCGATACCGAAAAATAAAGACTCATTGATTATCTGGCGACGGCGGAGCATCGCGTGGACCCGTGCCATCAATTCTCGTACACTGAATGGTTTTGCGATATAGTCATCCGCGCCCAGTTCAAGCCCGACAACCCTGTCTATCTCATCATTTTTAGCTGTAAGCATAAGTATGGGTACGCTGCTTTCGTTGCGCAGGATTCTGCAAACTTCCAGTCCGTCGAGTTTTGGCAGCATCAAGTCGAGTAAAATGATGTCCGGCTTTTCACTCCGGGCGACATCAAGTGCCTGCGCGCCGTCGAAAGCGCTAACGACAACGTAGCCTTCTTTGGAAAGATTGTATTTTAGTACTCCGGATAGTGTTTGATCGTCCTCAACGACAAGGACTTTGGAGGTTTTTGAGGAATCATCAGCCATCTGGTATTCACCTTCCGGAGACGTTGAAAATAATTATATGACCATGTAAAAGTGGTTTCAATAGGTTTTGTCGCCTATTTCGTAGCAAAGGGAAATATATTGTGTAATTATTGCGACGCTTTCCAGGATTCTGAGCTACGCGTCATTTCCTGCGCGCTTTTCAGTGTCATTTCACTTACGGTTCCGCCCATCATCACTGCGAGTTCCGGTATACGTTCTTCTCCCTCAAGGATAGAAATGAAACTCTTGGTCCGCTCTTTGGATGTCTCTTTCCTTACAGCAAAATGAGCTTCTGCAAAGACTGCAATCTGTGGCAAATGAGTCACGCAGATAACCTGGTGGTGCTGGGACAAACTCCAAAGTTTTTTCCCGATAATATCCCCGCTCCGTCCGCCGATGCCAATGTCGATTTCGTCGAAAATTAGGACCGGTGTTGAATCGGCCTCGGCAAGAGCGACTTTCAAAGCCAAAGTGAAACGTGATACTTCCCCGGTGGAGGCAATGCTGGCTAAAGGTTTAATGGGTTCCCCGGGATTCGTTGAAACCATAAATTCTACTTCGTCGACGCCGTCTTTCGAATAAGAAACGGTTCTTTCAGAATTTAAAGGGATACCAAAAGGGTCCTCGGTCTGTTTAATTTCCACTTCGAAATGCACCTGGGACATATTCAATTCTGCCAGTTCAGTCTCAACTGCACGAACGAATCTTGCGGCTGCTTTCTTTCGTATCGAAGATAATACGTTCGCTTGTTTACCCAATGTTGTTTTTAATGCGGCAATATCCCCCGAAAGTTTTGTTTCCTCTTCGGATGAAGATTCCAAATAAAGCAACTCCGACTCAGCTTTTTTCTGGTATTCAAGTACACTTGCTACATTGTCACCGTATTTCTTTTTAAGGTTGTGGATGAGTTCAAGCCTGTTTTCAATTTCCTCCAATTCTCTTGGATCATATTCCAGCCTTTCCTCATAAGATAGTATCTCACGAGCACTTTCTTCAAGGCCTACGAGGGAACTTTCCATAAATTCCAGCTGTGGCCCGAGCGATGGATCGAGTGCTACCAGTTCTTCCATCGAACGAATGGCTCTATTCAGTAGGGAAAACGCCGTCGAACCCGCACCTTCCTCTCCATTGAGAGCCTGGTGGACTTGATAGGCAAGCGCCTTTATTTTTTCACAGGACGATATTATGCGCCGTTTTTGGTTAAGGGCTTCTTCCTCGCCATCTTTCAGTTTTGCCCGGTTTATCTCATCGATTTGGTAGTGCAAAATTTCTTCACGGTGGGCCCTTTCGGCTGCGGCCTTTTGTATACTGTCAAATTCGTTTTGCAGCTGTAAAAGCCGCGATACGTTTTCTCCGAATTGTGTTTTCTGTTCTTCAACATGCGCATAAGCGTCAATATAGGCAAGGTGGTTTTTTTTATTGAACAATGAAAGGTGTTCGCTTTGTCCGTGGATATCGACTAACAAACCTCCAACCTCTCGCAAGAGGCCCTTTGTAACCGCGCCACCGTTGATACGGAGAACCCCGCGGCCCTGACGGCGAAATTCACAAGTTGCCACAAGATCGTCTTCTTCGACGCTTACTCCTTTTTCCTCGAGAAAAGTACGTAAAGCCTTCCAGCGAGGACTTTTGGAAAGGAGGAATACGGCTTCGATACGAGCGCTGTCTGAACCGAATCGAATGCTTTCCTCATCGAGCCTGCCTTCTAGCATGGCTTCAATTGCATCGATAACCAGGGATTTACCGGCACCTGTCTCTCCGGTGATGACGTTAAGGCCAGGTGCGAGACTCATTTCGAGTTCGTCGATAATACCAAATGATTTTATTACGAGTTCAGCAAGCAATCATCGCTCCATATCCATTCAAAATCAAAAATGGCACAAAGTTCAGATTACGAACTTGCCGTTGCGATACAGAAGTTGCGAGTCTACCCAAATCTCGCCGCCGTCCCTCAAGTCACAGACCATATCCCAGTGTATGGCCGATTCGTTGATCGAACCGGTCTCTGGATACCCTGCTCCAAGCGCCATATGAAAACTGCCTCCGATTTTTTCATCGAAAAGGATCTCCCGGGTGAATTGTTGTATACCTTCGTTCGTGCCGATTGCGAATTCGCCAAGAAAGCGTGATCCGGCATCGGTATCGAGGGTTTTCAGAAGGTAATCCTCGTTCTTTTCAGCTGTGGCTTTTACCACTTTACCGTCTTTGAACCACAACCTTACCCCGGTGACTTCATGCCCGGCTTCGATTGCAGGGTAAGAAAAATACACATGACCATTTACGCTGTTCTCAACTGGCCCGGTGAATACTTCGCCATCAGGTACGTTTCGTTCGCCCGCACAACTGATGAATTTCCGACCGGAAATACTCAGGTGAAGGTCGGTTTCCTTGCCAATGACATGTACTTTGTCTTTTCCCTTCAGCCAATTCACGATCCGCTCTTGTTCGGCGGAAACCTTATTCCAATATGAGACAGGGTCGTTTAGATCCGGCATACACGCTTTGTAGGAGAAATCTTCGTAATCAGAAAGGCTCATCTCGGCATCCTGCGCCATTGACGAGGTGGGATAGGGAGCAATCACCCATCGGAATTCTCCCGCGGCATCTCGCTTCATCATCGTTTTCATTAAGTCTGAGCGGCTTTTATCATACCAGACCATTTTTTCCGAAGGGACTCTGCTTAGCGCTTTGCTATTCTCTCCCCCAAGGATGACAATACGTACATCGTATTTTTCCGTGACGATCTTTTGCAACTCGTGGACATACTCAATTTGTTCTTGAGAACCGTACCTGTAGAGTAGCTCGAGAGTATCTGTTGATCGGGCAATAACGATAGGATGGCCGCCGGCTTTCAATACTTTTGCATATACTGCGTTGATTAGGGGTGTAGTAACATTTTCGCCGGTAATAGCTACTTTGTCCCCCGATTTAACCTTCACTGAATAATTCACGAGTAGATCCGCAAGTTTTTCCAGTCTTATGTCAGGCATTCCCATCTCCTTAAAGATTTTGTTCACCTTTATATTAGCAACAAGAGGCCAGACCCACAAACCAGTTGCCATGCAGTTCGTTCCGTTCGATTTTTAAGCATTTTGAAAGATTAAATATCTCATGCCATTATACGAAAGTCATGTTTGACCATTTTAGTGAAGTAGGTTACACTTTTACCACACAAGATTGCCCGGAGGATAGGGAGTTTAAACATGAAATTACTGGTTATAGGTTGCGGACAATGCGGGGGCAGGATTGCTGACGAATTCGCTTTGATGGCTAAAAAAGCTCACATTCAGAGCGGTTTGGATATTCTTACTAATGTTCTGGCTGTCAATACGGACGTGGCCGATCTAAGCGGTCTGGCAAACATAAAATCCGACTTTCAACACAGGATATTGATAGGGAATAAAAAAACCGGCGGCCATGGCGTAGGCAAGATGAATGACGTAGGCGCAGACATAGCCCGCACCGACGGAGATAAAGTCATCGAAGCTATCCGTCTCTCCCCGCGTTTGGCAGATACGGACGCATTCATGTTAATAGCCGGTGCTGCCGGAGGTACGGGTTCGGGATCAATCTCTGTTCTCACTCATATGATTAAGGAACGTTATCTTGATAAGCCTGTGTACAATATGATAGTTCTTCCTTTCCGTTATGAGGAAACGACGGAAGAACGTTCGATTTACAATGTAGGAACTTGCCTTAAATCCGCATATCTAGCCGCCGACGCAGTCTTCCTCGTGGACAACCAACGGTATCTCAAAAAGAACGCGCCTATACGTAACAACCTTGCGAAAATAAATCGCATGGTCGTTAAACCTTTCTACAACATCCTCTGCGCAGGCGAAGAGACAAATGCCAAATTTATCGGCAGCAAAGTCATGGACGCGGGCGATATCATTCAAACACTTTCCGGGTGGACAGTTATCGGATATGGGCGAGCCAAAACACCCCGCTTCGAAGTTAACAAACTGGTTGATTTCCGTGAAAAAAGTTCCGAAACCCAGAGAGGCGTTCAAGCAATGGATGAAGCTCTTGGAGACCTTTCAGTCAAGTGCAACCCCACCGAAGCTAAAAAAGCACTTTATCTTCTTACCACGTCACCCGGCCAGATGAACATGGACTTGATTAATGATCTTTCGTCAACATTGAAGTCGATGGCCACCGAGGCGATCATACGGACGGGCGATTATCCCAGGGGCCAGGGCACTGACGTTGAGGTTACAGTGATCCTTTCAGAACTGGTAAATTCCCGTAAGGTCATGGATTATTTCAGCAGGACTATCGAGTATATCAATCATGCAAAACGGCGTCAGAGCGGTGTCGAGTACGAGCAGATGGGGCTCGGGGAGACCTTTAAAGATATTCCGAGTCTGCTCTAACATTCACGATTAGTAATAAAACGAAAGCCCGCTTATTTAGCGGGCTTTCGTTTTATAATCTAAGGATACGATTTAATCTTCTTCGATGACATGGTTGTCTTCTGCCTCCGCATCAGCGGGGGTGCTCGTCTCTGCTTTAATGTACATTTTTGAAAGCATATCCATTCGGTCTTGCATCTTTTTCTTGGCAATTTTGGCGATCTGCTTATTATCCATAGCTGGTTCTTCGACATTAAGGGTTTGAGCGAAATTTTTCGCGGCAGCACTTTGTTCTTCGGTTAATTTGGGAGGTTCTCTTACCGGGGTAGTTTGTTTTGAGAAAGGTGAGTCTTTAGCATTGACTGCAGTAACATGTTCTGCTGCTTGCTGTGTAACTTGTTTCGCCTTCAAGTTCACGTCTCCTGAGTTGTTAAGCATTTCCCCTAAAACACGTACCCATAGTTCTCCCGCCTCCTGTGCGGCGCGCTTTGAGGCATCCGCCGCGGCTTGTGAGGCTTTGATGGCTTCATCAGCCGCTAGCCTGACAGATTGAACCATAGTATCCGAACGAGCGATTGCCTCTTGCGATGTCTTGATGGAATTCTCAGCGGCAATTTTTGCTTCCAAGGCCACCGCTTCAGCTTTCTCGACCTTCTCCTGAGTGGTTTTCGCCCAATCGGCAAGACTATCGCGAATGCCTTCGCTTGTCTTCTCAACTTTAGCCGCCGCCTCAAGTGCCTGGTTCAGTGCTTTGTTTGCCGACGCCCTGGATTCCTCATCAATCCGCCCGGCCTGGGCTGCGGCCCTTTCAGCAACTATTTTCGCTTCTTCGGTCCAGATAACCGCCTGTCGAGACTCTGAGACCGCCTGTGCAACTAAATCGGTTATTTCTTTCACGGCAGCGTCGGCCGTATCCTTGGCCGATCGGCTGGCACCCAGTGCAGCTTCTTTCGCTAAACGAACAGCTTCCTGGGTGGCCAGTTTTGATGATTTTGCGGCTTCTTCCGCTCTGGCAACAGCCCCCTGTGAAGCCCTGATAGCGTCCTCTGATGACTCTCTTGCCCACTTGCCTGCTTCATCGGCTCTTTCGATAGCTTGCTCGAACGAACGCGTATAGGCCTTCGCGGCATCCGCCGTCGTTTGAAAATGCTTTTCAGCTTGCCTGGAAAGTTCCTTCGCTGTTCTTGTCGCTTCGTCGGTTATGTCTTTTGTAGCCCGGACGACTTCGTCGATACGCGTCAATGCGTCTTGGGAAGCTTTTAGTGCCTCTCCTGCAACCTGGCGTGCAGATCTATCCATCGTTTCGGACTTATTTATCGCTTCGCGCGACATCTGCAATGATTCGTTGGCCATCTCAATCGCATCTAATCCGGTTTTTTCAGCGACGCCTATGGATTCTTTCGAAATGCGGATGGCTTGCCGGACTTCTTCGCGCGCCTCGTTGACGTTAGCCTCAAGTTGCGACATTTTAGACTGATATTCCCGACCTTGTTGAAGTGTCGCTTCTTGGCTCTTTTTAATTGTGTCTTCGGTGCGTAACGATAGTTCAACAAAACCTTTTTTACTCGTTTCAGCCGCATGTTGAGCAAGAACAGCCGCTTGCTCCGCACGAAGCCTGGCGTCTTCGAATACTCGCGCACTGGTATTCGCGTCGTTTTCGATCGATTGAAGAGCTTTGTCTGCTGCCCTAACGGCGTCATCTGCCGCTTTGGCCGAGGTTTCAGCCACTTTTTTACCCAGTTTTCCAATTTCACGGGCCTTCTCCAGCGCTTCACGGATGATTCGTTCGCTGACTTGTGCAGCCCCCTGGAGTTGAAGGTCCAGATTGTTGGCCCGGGCCATGATATTCTTCAGGGATTCGTTATCGCTTTCAATCTTTTCAAGATCGTTATCTGACATTCAGGGTACCTCCATGCTTAACTACGAAGTCATTCTATAATAGGGGTTAGTGTTTGGCAAACAAAGGTTTGCCGTGAAGAGTTATCGAGATTTAATAACGATTTTATGTTTTTCGTGGTTGTTTTAATAAAATCAACCGATCAGTAAATGGTTATGTTAAGCTATTGGATATTTTTCTTCTGTTTTTTCCACAACCTGATGTTATTCTCGATCTGGGTTATGTGCCCGGTAACGTGGGCTTCATAGGTATCGAGCCAGTCTTCTAGCGTCATCACGCCGTTTTCAGAATGCTGAACCGTGTTGGCCCAGGCGGTTTCCGGCAATCGAACGAGCAAGGCGCAGGAAGTGCTCCTGAGAAGCCTGAATAGCTCCAGGGATTCATCGGCGCTTTGATCTGCGTATTTTAACTCGTTTGCCCATCGGTCCTGGTCATATGCCATTACGCGGCTGCCCGGTTCGGCAATGAAACGCCGCAGGCGTACGTAACCGTTAGCGTCCGCATCGGCAAGGTGGACTATGATTTCATGGATAGACCAATCAACTGAGGAGGGTTTGTAACGCAGGAGCTCTTTTGAAAGCCCTTCTATGCTTCTCTTGACCAGTGCGTATCCATTTCCATAGGACTGTATTTTGGCTTGCCGCATTTCTTGAGTAAGCCGAAGGACCCGTTTGGCAATTTTCTTCCCGCCGCCGACTTTCTCTTTTAAAGTTTTAAGGTTGACTACATCCTCGCGGTTATATTCGCATAACGTTTTAAGTGCGTCCTGGTCATAATCGTTAACGTAGCGCCACCACAGCCTGACAGCTTCAAGACCATTGATTTCGGTGAGTTTGCGCGGAATCCCGAGCGTCTGTTCGACTCGTTTGAGGCCGCCGTAAAGGTTGTTCTGCCAGCAGTCATACATCAGGTCGCAATGACCGAACTCTTTGGATAGGTCGACACCGAGAGCAGACTGGATGAACGGCAGATCAAAGCGGCTCCCGTTATATGTATGGATAGTGTCGACACCTTCAAGCGCCTTCAGCAGGCTTTCCGAAGTGATGTCGTCGCCGACCAGCTGAACGAAGCGTTCGTTTTCATCTTCTACAAGATGGATACCGATGACAGTAATTTTGGAATAATTGGGGGAAAGGCCAGTAGTTTCGATGTCCAGATAGGCTTCAATCATAACGGTATTATAGCTTATCGTAGGCCAGATATTTAATATAATTTACATATTTTCGCGGGTTCTATCCTAGAACAAGGTAACGATCTCTTTCCATATGAGGGCTAAAACGACGGGTATACAAGCTGTAAGCCACCACGGATCTTTTGAAAAAGCGAACACCACAACCCCGATAAAGGCCGGTACGGCAAGAACCCTGCCGATGAAAATCCAGGTATGTTCTTCCCACCAGCTGATGCTCCACTTTTTGCTCATAAAACCCTCTTCGATAAATACTTCACCCAGGCTGACACATTATACCAACAAGGGTGAAATTATGGGAAGTTCGTCCGAGTCCGTTTTTACAAGCCGGCATCAACCCCATGCGTTTGACACTTGTTCATCTGGATGTTAGCCTTTGCCCGGTGAATCAACAAGAACACAAGTCAATTGTTTAACTAAAACTCCTTTGTTTTCGATAATCATCCTCGCGGCCGTTTTCATCCTGATAGCCGTCAGGCGCATAGGGCGATTCCGCCTGCGTATCTGGCAGGTCATGCTTGCCGGCGCGGCGGCAGTTCTCGCAACGCGGCAAATCACTTTTCCGGATGCCGTAAAAGCCATCAACCTAGACGTCATCCTGTTTCTATTCGGGATGTTCGCCATAGGCCAGGCACTTGAGGAGAGCGGATATCTCGCCCGTCTTTCACAACGCCTTTTCAGCCTGGGCACATCCGCCGGCGCGCTGATGTTCATCATCATTTTCGGTTCCGGCTTACTGGCAGCTTTCCTCATGAACGATACCATGGCTATCGTGTGTACCCCCCCTGCTTGTTGTACTGGCCAGGAACAGCAAAACCCCCGTCGTCCCCCTGCTGCTGGCGCTTGCTTTCGGAATCACGACAGGAAGCGTATTAAGCCCGATAGGGAACCCACAGAACCTACTGATAGCTTTGAGCGGGGGAATCATCAACCCTTTTCTTACATTCATCAAATATCGCGCAATACCTACGGTCATAAACCTGGGAATAGTATATTTTATGTTGAAACTTTACTATCCGCGATTTTTCAGAAATCGGCTTCAGATATCTGAAGCCCCCGTCATCCAGGATAAAAATCTGGCATGGCTTTGCAAAATATCACTCTCGCTGCTGGCATTTCTGATCGCGGCAAAAATCATACTCGTAATCGCAATACCGTCTTTTGAGTTCAGATTAACATACATAGCTTTGATATCAGCCTTACCAGTGCTTGCCGGCAGCCGGCGAAGACTGAAAATACTCAAAGGGCTTGATTGGTCAACACTCGTTTTCTTCGCCGCGATGTTCGTATTGATGGCAAGCGTCTGGGGATCAGGGGTATTCCAATCGGCACTGGCACGGCTTGACCTCAACCTTGCTGGGCAGGGGGTAGTGCTTGGCATAAGCGTCGTCCTTAGCCAGTTCATCTCCAATGTTCCGATGGTCGCGCTTTACCTTCCTCTGCTTGGCCAAACCGGCGCTTCGACCGGGACTTTGATGGCACTGGCTGCGGGGAGTACGATCGCCGGCAACCTGACGATTTTAGGCGCAGCGAGCAACGTGATAATAATCCAGAGCTGCGAGAACAGGTGCGAGGAAACCATCACGTTCTGGGAGTTCCTGCGGATCGGCTTTCCGCTGACGGCAGTTAACGTGCTGGTTTATTTGGTTTTCCTGAGGTTGGTTTAAATCGGCACCGGGGATCGGGTACGAGATTGCCGCACTCCCTGCGCGTGTTCGCAATGGCGTATGGGGCCTCCGGATTCCCGGGACTGCGGCTCGGGAATGACGAGGCTATTTATTGTTTGTCGGCGCGATCCACCTAGGCGGACTAAGGAAGTGAATTGTCGGATCACCCTCTTGACAACCGGGTACAAGCACACTCGACAATGACAGCACGCTTTGCAGCCTGGGATGATGGGCGGGACGGTTACTCGTGTTGTTTGTCGGCGGGATCCGCCCAAGCGGACTAAGGAAATGGATTATCGGGCCGAGTCCGACAATGATAAACGAAGTACTGGATTCCCGAGGCTGCGGCTCGGGAATGACGAGACCATAAACATCGGTTAAACGCAGGGTGAGTATCAACCCACCCGTTTACCGCTGACCCTGTACGGCTTCCACAGACTGAAACCGATAGCTGCAAGTATGGCCGCCCCGGCAATAACCCCCCAGATGGAAAAGCTGCCGTGCGGGAAACCATCGAGCAATATCCCACCGAGCAGAGGGCCTGTCGATACGCCGATAGTTTCGCTCAGGCCGTAAAATCCCATATAACGGCCGCGCCATGTCGGCGGCGATAGTTCTCCCACAACCGAGAGCGTAGTCGGTGATATCGTCATCTCTCCCATCGTCACTACCGCCATAGACATCAGTGCGACCGGATAGGCCCCGACAAAGCTCATGGTGAAATACCCGACGGCATAAAAGCAACTTCCCAATATCAGTGCGGTCTTTTTAGTGGCCCGCTGGAGGGCGCGGGTCACAGGGTATTGAAAGACCACAACCATCAAACCGTTCAGCGTCAACAGGCTTCCATACATGGCGTCTGTAAAGTGCGCCCGTTCGACAGTGTATACCGATAAAGTGGTACTCATCTGCCCCATCGCCACGAACAAGAGCAGGGCAAGAAGCGTGAAACTCAAAAAGCGCCGGTCTTCGGCGGCCCTGAAGATGCTGCGCAATTCGATGTGTTCACGGCACCCAAGGAAAGACTCTTTCACCATCACCAGAGCGAATACCAAAGCAACCCCGCGCATCAGTGTAGCTACGCCGAACAGCCAGGAATAGTGCATCGTCGCCAGTAAAAACCCGCCCAGTGCCGGGCCCATGGCCCAACCCAGGTTGCCTCCTATACGCACGAGGCCGTTAGCTTCCGCCAGCCTTTCCCTCGGGCACTGGTCGACGATCATCGACTGGATAGGAGGGTTGGCCATCACGATAGCGCACCGAACACCGGTATATATCGATATTATGGCCCAGACGGGTGCATCGGCCTCGATGAGAAGCGCCATAACGCCAAATAAAGCCGTACCCGACATCATACTGGCAATGAGCAGGGGGCGACGCCCGATGCGGTCGCAAAGCGCTCCTGACGCCAGCTGAACGGCTGCGGAACATAAGCCGGTCAACAGGATGATGGCTCCTACGACGGTCATGGAGATGCCGCGGTCCTGGTTTAGGTAAAGGGCCACATACGGAAGGCTCAGCGAGAAGCCCGCCGAGTTTATGAAACCGATAATGGTGAGGTACCAGATACCCGCGCTGAACCGGTGCGTGAAATCTACTATCGACTTGCGAACCCTGTCTAAAATATACTTAACCTTTTCGGTAACCCGGTTCCCCCCGCTATCTAAAAAGGGGTAATTGAACCTCAGATGAGTTTCCGACGAAAATAACTTCCAATTTTAAGGCCGGCGTCCGAATAATGCAACGCTGCCCAAAATACCAACAGATAATGGATCCCGGGTCTCAGCCCGGCATGACACGATGCGGCAGGAGAACGAAAAACCTGACTTGGACAGCATTAAGCTATTCCGTTACAATAGTTGAACCATGCCTGACAAAACACCTCGCTTCAAACCCGTTTACTGGAGCATACTTATTTTCCTGGTGGCGCAACTGTTTATGTTCGCGATAGTCACGCGTGAAAACGGATACCTGACCGCGAAGAACATCTACATACCCCCGCAACCTGAACAGTCGATAGTTGTCTGGCCGCAGCCGGAGACTACTTCCGAAGCAGGAGTCGTCACACCAGCAGTACCGCCAACGTCCTCGATAGGCTTCATACTCGTGTATTTCGCCGCGCTTATCGTCGTCGTCGGCCTGATATTGTTCTTTATCCCTCTTTCGGCGCTCAAATATCTATTCAGAATAATATTTGCGTTCCTTTTCTCATGGGGTGTGTTTATCCTGTGCGTATTCTGGCTTCCATTCATAGCTGCGGTCATCCTGGCGCTCTTAGTGGGCCTCGGTTGGCTCATTTATCCTAAAGTATGGCTGCATAACATGGTAATGATAATTGCCATGGCCAGCGTGGCCGCGACATTTGGCAGGTTCGCTAACCCGTGGACGGCAATGGTACTGCTGCTCGCTCTTGCCTTATACGATTTTTTCGCAGTGCGTTTCGGATACATGCTGTGGATGGCCAAGAAGATGTCAAAATCTACGGCCCTTCCAGCATTCATCCTGCCGCATCACAAGAATGAGTGGGTATCTACGGTCAGACAGGTCAACCTCGATGACGTTGCGGAAACCGAACCCGAAGAACGGGACTATTCAATTCTCGGCGGAGGCGATATAGCGTTTCCGCTTTTGCTTACAGCTTCGGTTTACTTTGCGCGCGGGCTGGGCAGTTCGCTCGTGATCGTCGGTTTTGCGGTGGCCGGCCTCTGGGCCGCATATTTCATTCAGTCTGTTTTTCTTAAGGGGAAACCCATGCCCGCACTTCCCCCTATCGCAGTATCCTCCCTTATCGGACTTCTGCTTGTCCTCTACGTTTAATCCAGCCCGGTTCCATTCACGGCCCGCCCCATGCTACAATATTATGTAATATGGACGGCCTTTCTTTATACATCCACTCGCCGTTTTGCAGAAAAAGGTGCGCCTATTGCTCCTTCGTGTCTTATGCCGGGCGGGAATCCGATATCCCTGCCTATACAGAAGCCCTGAAGACCGAGATAGCCTTGCGCCGCATACCGGGCGCCGAAATCAAAACTTTATATTTCGGCGGAGGCACGCCGAGCCTGATTCCAGCCAACAACCTGCTTGATATCCTCACAACTATCAAGGAATACTATACGCTGCCCGAAGGCGCTGAAATAACACTTGAAGCTAATCCGGGTACTGTCGATCCCGAGTATTTCAAAGCCCTCAGGGCATCCGGCGTAAATCGGCTTAGCCTTGGCGTGCAGAGCCTCGACGATGCAGAACTCGCTCTGCTGGGCCGGATGCATTCGTCGGATGCTGCCCTTGAAGCCATCGACCAGGCGAAAAAAGCCGGATTCGATAATATCAGCGCCGATTTTATCTACGGCATCCCCGGCAGAACCCCTGGAATATGGGAGGCCATGCTCCGAAAGATAGTTGAACTCGGGGTGCAGCACATCTCTCTCTACGGACTCACTCTTGAAGAAGATACCCCCATGTTCGAGCGTGTAAAGCGCGGAGAAATAGCGGCCCCCAACCAGGATGCAACAGCTTCCGAATACGAAACAGCCGAGGAAATCCTGGCTGACTATGGGTATCGGCAATATGAGATATCGAACTGGTCGTTGCCCGGTTTTGAAAGCCGTCACAATCTTGCGTGCTGGGAGAGAATGCCCTACATCGGGTTGGGGGTGGCGGCGCATTCATTCGTGGACAGCCGGCGCATCGCCAATACCTCCGATCTGGATGAATACCTTGGATGTTTGAAGGCCGGAGGTCTGCCCACCCAGACCGTCGAAATCATCGACGGACCCGGTGCCCTGTCCGAGGCATTATTTCTCGGGTTGAGGCTGAACAGGGGAGTTGCCGCGGGTGACATCCAATCTCAATTTGGTATAGACTTATACAGCCGTTTTTCAGGCGAGATAAATGAGCTTGTTTCGCTGGGGTTGCTGGAAAGCAACGGCGCCATTATCAAGCTCACTCCCAGAGGCCGACTCCTGGGAAACGAAGTTTTCATACGTTTTTTGTCATAAATCGAAGGAAGTGAAATGGACCAGAGCCACATCCGCAATTTTTGCATCATAGCCCACATCGACCACGGTAAATCCACTCTGGCCGACCGTCTTATCGAGAGCACCGGCGCGATGCGCCGTGAAGAGATGAGCGCCCAGGTGATGGACAGCATGGAACTGGAAAGGGAGAGGGGCATAACCATCAAGGCGAAAGCCATCAGGCTGAATTACACAGCCGCA
>CAIMVG010000019.1 GCA_903844845.1 uncultured Dehalococcoidia bacterium
CGGGTGCGATACCTGTACCTGGAGACTACGATGGTGACGGTAAAACTGACATAGCCGTTTACGATCCAGCCAACGGCAACTGGTTCATCTGGCAGTCAAGTACCAGCACGATGCGAAGCCAGAACTTTGGGTTCACGGGTGCGATACCTGTACCTGGAGACTACGATGGTGACGGTAAAACTGACATAGCCGTTTACGATCCAGCCAACGGCAACTGGTTCATCTGGCAGTCAAGTACCAGCACGATGCGAAGCCAGAACTTCGGGTTCACGGGGGCGATACCTGTATAGTAAACCCAAAGGCGAATTTTAGCTGGGTAGTATCGGTCTTTTCCTGTTACTGCCTCATGTTGTATATACGGAAAACTGAAAAACGATACTCTTTGCAGGGTTTTCTAAATACAAATTAAAACGTACGAAGCTAGAGAAGAATGGATCGGGATAAATCCTAGAGCTCATCGATTCGAGGTTTATTTATTTCCCAAAAATAATCGTCAAGGTCGGCGGCTGTTGGATATTGCCCCAATCGGTTGATACATAAATTGTGGACGCAACTATTTGTCCAGAAACGATTGTTCCATCGGCATAATTTATCCCGGAAACATATCCCTGGATAACGGCCCCGGAATAATTGTAAGTCCCCTGAGTGGCTCCGGTATCCAACGGGACATTATATAGACTAACGCTATAAGCCGTCCCGGAATTGGTTGTCCGCAGTACTTGCCGGGAATATGCCAAAGAAACCAATACCTTTCCGTCGGCAGAAATTGTGCCAGCCACTTTGTCGGTAATATCTTCCCCTGGCCCGCTTTCGTGCAGTGTGCCAGAAAACGATGTCCCCGACCATATAACGGGAACCTGGGGAACCGCTAAATCGGTTGGGTAACTGACATTCGTATTATTCAAACTGAACGTCAACAAGGCATGAAATTTTACAGCAAGATTTGTGTATTGCTGGTAAATTGTGGAACTTATGGGTGTAGACGAAGCCGGAGTGGAACCTGTAGTGGTGGATGAGATCGCTGTTGTTGAAATTGTTGACGGTGATGTGGCAATTGAAGTCGTAGAAAACGTCGATGAAATAGGCTTGCGGGCGCATCCCGAACAAATGACCATGGTGGTCAAAAGCATTCCAGCGACTGTTATCAATATGGGATTTAATTTTGGAGCAAATGAAGATTCCATCGTTGATCTGTGATAAATACCGTCCTTTATTATATTCATAGTTCTTATGCCTGAAAATCTATCCTTGAGCATGTCTATTTTATGGTCCATATCTTCGCATTATATTTGAGATAAATAACAAACACGCAAAATACGCGGAATAAATGTTAAATATTTGTTACATTTCCGTAATAACAAACGCCGATGAACTCAAAAGGTTGAACATTTCTCCTAACTGCGCCAGGTCTCGCTTTGTCACATTTATTCAACAATTATTACCCGAGATTTTATAACAATTTTATCTATTTTGAATAAAATTGTGAAAACCGGTCTAAATAAATGATTTAGACTGTTCAGTTTTTTTACGAAAATGAATTAAAAGGAGTAAAAAATGCAGCAAATAAACAGGCGTGATTTTCTAAAGACGGTGGGGCTTGCAGGGGCCGGGCTAGGCGCTGCAGCTGTGGGATTTCCATTAATAAGTTCTTGTACCAATAAGTCTACCTCCAGTCAATCAGGGAGCGCAAAGGCGCAAAAACCGCTCCCCGGCGGCGCTATCCCACAATTTGTCGACCCGCTGCCCAAACTGGATGCGGCCGGTGGTACTATCCAAACCATTGTTGCGAGCGCAGCACAGATCCAGATTGAGATGCAAGAGTTCCGAGCCAACATGCTGCCCCACACTTTCAACGGAGGAGCCTACGCCGGCACCTGGGTCTGGGGTTATGTCAAATCAGGGACCGACACGAAAAAGATACGCGATACCTACACCGGCCCGGTGGTGGTAGCAACCAGGGGTACCCCCACCGAGTTCAAGTTTACTAATAGTCTTGGTACCACAGATTCTACCAACGTGTCGGCTTACTCAAATTCAATCGACCAGAGCTTGCATTGGGCAAATCCAAACATGGTCGATCGTTATATTCCCCATTCTGATTCGGACCCCGCCTGGGTCGGCAACCCGGAACACTACAAAGGGGCTATACCTGCCGCCGTACATCTGCACGGGGCGGAGGACCCCGCTGCCATCGATGGAGGCCCTGATTCCTGGTTTACTTCCTCCGGCCAACATGGCCCCGCTTTCTACTCGAAGGACGGCAACAGCAAAGGCAACTATTGCATCTACCGCTACCCCAACGTGCAGGAAGCAGCTCCCATATGGTTCCACGACCATACGCTGGGCGCCACGCGCCTCAATGTGTATTGCGGGCTTGCCGGAGGGTACCTGCTCATCGATCCTGCACTGAACTTGCCTCAGGGTTTGAACGCGACCGGGCTCAGGGCGGGTGCTCTAGGACCCAACGCAGCTGACGACTCCCTTATCCCGCTGGTTATCCAAGACCGCATGTTCGACACCGAAGGGCAGCTTTACTTTCCCGCCGGCCCGCTCGACCCCTTAAGCCCGGCCTTGAACCCGGAACACAGGTGGTGGGTGCCCGAGTTCTTCGGTAACACTACATGCGTCAACGGCAAGGTTTGGCCTTACCTGGAAGTCAAAGCTCAACGCTACCGTTTTTTGATTATCAACGGTTCCAACGCCCGCACCTGGGAGTTGACATTTCAGGGTAACGACAACGCCCCGGCTATATGGCAGATAGGAACGGACCAGGGTTACCTCGATAAACCGGTGGCGGTAGACCCCCTTGTCCTTCTCCCGGGCGAGCGAGCCGAAATTATCGTGGACTTTGGAGGACTCGAACCGGATGTATCCCTGATACTTAATAACATCGGTCCCGACGAGCCTTTCGATGGCGTCCTGGGTGCCCAGCCCCCAGCCGATCCGAACACCACCGGCCAGGTTTTGCAATTCAGGATTGAGGAGGGTGCCGCTTTGCCCGACACAAGTTTTGACCCGTCCAGCGGGACTGCCATCCGCAGCGGCAATTCAGCCATCGTGCGTCTGGTAAACCCCTCAAAAGGCACCCTGGCTTCAGGAGTAACCCCGGCCTTGACCCGTTTGCTTACCCTGAACGAGATTGCCCGCGAGGAGACAATCACGGCAGATGGAATCAGGTGGACCGGTGGCCCGCTCGAGATCCTGGTGAATAACACACGCTGGAACGGCCGTCGGCCGAATGATGGTAACCCCAACGATATGGAGACCCCCGCCGACCAATCCACGTGGATCAAGGACGGCCTCGGCAACTACGTCAGCGAGTTGCCCAGGGAAGGCGAGACAGAAATCTGGGAGATTGTGAACCTCACCATGGACGCCCACCCAATCCACACTCACCTGACTCAATTCCAGCTTATGAACCGCCAGGCATTTGACAAGGACGCCTACCTCGCACTCTACAACGCGGCCTTTCCGGACGGGACATTCAAACCCGCCGCCGGACCGCCTCTACCCTACTCCCCGGCGGGAGGCAAGCTCGGCGGCAATCCCGACATAACCCCCGCATTAAACGGAACGATCTCGCCCCCTAACCCTAACGAAGCTGGATGGAAGGATACCGTACTTACTCCGCCGGACATGGTCACCCGTTTTGTGGTGCGCTGGGCGCCCACCGACGTCCCGGCTAACACTCCGTCAGGATCGCCCCTGCTGCGTTATGTCTTCTTACCCAATGATCCCATTCCCCTCAAAACAGGGTCATCGTTCGATTACGTCTGGCACTGCCACATCGTGGATCATGAAGACAATGAGATGATGCGTCCCGACCAGGTCGTGCCGGTGGCGAACGCCACGCGTTCGTTCGTGATGGGGAGGGATTATTAGGACCCAGGCCAGGTAAATTTATACGATTGGAGATATTCACGATAGAAGGTTTCCCCTTTTATCGTTGATGAATGGGTATTTCAAAGGGGGAAAACGGAGGAATGATAATGCCCCCAAGGGAATTCGAATCCCTGTTGACGGCTTGAAAGGCCGCTGTCCTAGGCCACTAGACGATGGGGGCAAGCAACTCCAAAGTATAACAGAGCGCTACCCTTTATGGCAAAAATACAAAAAGTTAACTGCGGCCGGCCCGGACTTTTAATAAAAGCAAGGCCCCCGCAATTAGGTAAAGTGCACAAGTTCCAAGCATAATTGTGTACCCGAGGTTTATGACGCGGTTATTGGCGAAGTCCATCACCGGGCCGATCAACCTTGCCAGTGCCCCTCCCCCGGCGGTCGCCATATTGGCTAAACCGAGATAGCGGGCCTCTTCACCCGGAGGAACAAGGTCGACGGCAAGGGCCCAGTTTGTGCTGGAAAAGGTGGCAAGCGATACCCCGATTATAGCCGCCGGGGCCAGCAGTATGTTCACATCTTTGGGCAGAACCAGTATTAGAAGAATACCCAAAGCCCCGAGCAGAGCCGCCGAAAAGGCAATGGGTTTTCGCCCCACCCGGTCCGAGAGCCAGCCTGACGGGTAGGCTCCGGCAAGCATTCCGACAACTGAGATAACCAGGAAACGGAAGCTTGCCGCTGCCGGATCGGCCACGCCGACGACGTCCTTGAAAAAGAATAAGGCGAACTGCTGTATCGTGGTAAAAGCGGCGAAGACGAGCAATCTTGAAGCCATGAACCACGCGAAGGAAGTATGCCGTTTGAGGTCAATTTTATAAACACCGAAGGCCCTGTTCCAGAGCGATTTCTTTTCCGCGGGAAGGCTGCAGGGTTTTTCCTTTATCCATATAATGGTCGCGGCCAGGGCCAATGCCAGCACCGCTCCCAGGAGCCCCAGGTTGAGCCACAGCCACCGGCTGCCCTCGCCCCGGCTGTAACGGCCGATGAACACCGAACTGACCCCGGCAAAAGCAATGCCCCCTAGAATCTCGAGGAGATTTTTTATCCCCGACGCCAGCCCGCGTTTTTTCTGTGGAACGAGTTCGGGGATGAATGCCTGGTAAGGGCCCTGGGCCGTATTGGAGGCGGCCTGCATCAGGCAGTAACCCGCGAAGAGCACGATGTAGGAGGTTGCCCCGCCGATACCGAATACCAACATGATGGCGGTCGTGATGCCGAACAAAATAAAAGGCCGGCGCCTGCCCCATTTGGACCGGGAACAATCGGAAAGGGCGCCGGCCAGCGGCTGGATTAGCATGCCCAGGATCAGGCCGGTGAAAGTAAGGAGCCCGAGATATGTATTTTTTTGGGATTCCGGGACGAAATCGAGTATGCGGACGGGCAGGATGTAACCGTGCATACTCTGCCATAACGCGCTGATCGCAAAGACGAGGAGCGTTATCTTGAAATAGTCGCGCCCACGGAAAACGGGTTCACAGGGGGTTGTCTCTGAAGAAGCCATCTTAAGTCTAAAGGATAGCAGAGACATACTGCCCCGGCAATGCCCAGCCTGCAATAATCGAATACGACATTTGACAAGAGAGCCCATACAGATGGTACGATACCAAAAACATTACGGGAGATTTTATGGGTTTACTTGAGGGGAAAATAGGACTGGTGGTCGGGGTGGCCAATAAAAATTCCATCGCCTGGGGCGTTGCGCAATCCTGGCATGCCGAGGGAGCAACGCTTGTTTTCACTTACCAGGGAGAGCGTTTTAAACAGAAAGTCGAGGAACTTGTTGAAACCCTTGACAGGGAATCTGTTATCCTGCCCTGCGATGTGACGGTTGACGAAAGTATAACATTCGTTTTCCAGCAGGTAAAAGAGAAATTCGGCCGCCTTGACATGGTGCTGCACGCGGTCGCATTTGCCCCGCGGGAGGCACTTGACGGGGAGTTCGCAGCCACAAGCCGGGAGGCTTTCAAGGTGGCCCTTGATGTCAGCGCGTATTCTCTGGTGGCGCTGGCCAGAGAAGCCGCACCCCTGATGCATGGAGGCGGCAGCATCACCGCGCTGAGTTTCTACGGAGCTGAAAAAGTGATGCCGCATTATAACGTCATGGGCGTCGCCAAAGCCGCACTGGAAGCTTCGACTCGCTATCTGGCGGCCGGGCTGGGCCAGCAGCAGATCCGTGTCAACTGCATCAGCGCAGGGCCTGTCAATACGCTCGCCGGGCGCGGCATCAGTGATTTTCACATCATGATGGACCATCACCAGACGCATGCCCCGCTGCGGCGCAACGTTCTCCTCGAGGAGATAGGCGCGACTGCCGCTTTCCTCGCTTCCGACGGCGCCGCGGCCATCACAGGCCAGGTGATATATGTGGATTGCGGTTACAGCATTATGGGGATGTAGTCCTGACAGGAACTTTCGAGGGGGGCGGATTTCGCCCCCTTTGTTGTTTGACGTGAAGCAGTATAATAGTTGGTAATACGTACCTGGAGGAAAAAGATGGCAGTAGAGAAAAAATGCGCTTTCTGTTTGGGCTCCATAGCGTTTGAACCCTATCACGAGACAATTGACGGCAAGAAATGCGCTTTTCATGCCAAGGCATGCGCCGAAGCATACAAAGCCAAACAGGCTGAGGCCTCCATGACCAAATGCGCTTTTTGCGGGGGCTCCGTGGCATTCGCGCCGTATTATGAAACCATCGGCGGCAAGAAGATGGCGTTCCACGCCAAAGCCTGCGCCGAAGCCATGAAAACCGGGAAATAACCGAAGCCCTTCGAATTTTAATAACAGAAGACGGGCCTGCAGTAAGCTGGCCCGTTCGATTAACGACAAAATCCAGGCGGGCAGGAATTACTTGCAGCCGCCGGGCGGGACAGGCACTTCTTCCGGCCAAACGCCGGTTTTTATCCAGCGTTTAACGGTTTTCCTGAGCTCTGAGCATTGCGGGCACAATTTCATCCCGCGGAGTTCTTTTTCAACTTTGAATTTTCGCGTACAAAACTCGCACGCGTACCAGATTCAACCCATTTTCGGCCCCTTTATGAAAAAGAATAAGCTCATCCAGTTTCATCGTTTCGTGCGGTTTTGTCAATCACGGCACTTTATAGTATAATGGCTTGTTAATCATTAGGAGGTATGTATTTGGCCAACACAAAATCCGCTACAAAAGAAATACGCGTTGCCGCCGCGAGGCAGGAGCGCAATAAATCACTGCGCAGCATCACAAAGACCGTCGTGCACAAGGCCGAAGTTTCAGTCAACAAGGCCGGGAGTGAAACTGGCGCGGCTGATTTGAAATCCGCTTCAAGCGCCCTCGACAAAGCCGCACAGGCAGGGATCATGCATGCCAACGCTGCCTCACGCAAAAAGAGCCGCCTGACCAAGGCGCTCAATAAAAGCGCTAAAACCAAATAACGTTTACCCTATTTTGGTTCAAACCGCCGGGCTGAGAAATCAGCCCGGTATTTTTTTATCACCGATTCTTTTCGTTTCCTGCGATTTTCCTCTTGACAATAAAGGCACGCAGAGTCTATATTAATAGAACAGGCGTTCGTTATGACAGATGTATTGAAAAAAACTACGAGCATTTCCGCCAGGCAGCAATGCATGGTTGACTATATCGGCGTCTTTTGGCGCAACCACGGCTATCCTCCCAGTATCCGCGACATAGTGGCAGGATGTTCGCTAAGTTCCACATCTGTGGCCGACTATAATCTCAAAATCCTGGAAAAAAGGGGCTTCATCAAGCGCCACCGTGAAGTTTCACGCGGCATAGAACTGCCGAAATCCATGCACGCCGATGCGCGCCATTCCGTGCCCTTGATAGGCGTCATCGCCGCCGGTAAACCCATCCCGGTACCCGACAATGAGACCTGGGACATGACGGCGGGAGCCGAAACAGTCGAGGTTCCGGAATACCTTGCCCAGGGCCGCCATGATGTGTACGCCCTGCGTGTTAAAGGCACCTCGATGATAGACGCATTGATAAACGACGGGGACATAGTGCTGATGAGCTACGTGAATGCAGTAGACAATGGAGATATGGCGGCTGTCTGGCTTAAAGACGAAAAAGAGGTAACCCTCAAGAAGTTCTATGCTGAGGGGGCGCGGGTCCGCCTGCAACCGGCCAACAGTACCATGAAACCGATTTTTGCCCAGGCTTCAAATATCGAGGTGCAGGGTCGTGTAATCGGCGTTATCCGCAGGGTCGGGTGAAGTTGAACCTTCCCGCCTTCCGGGAGGCCGGCAGGGTACTTTTTAAAAACGGCCTCATCACAGGTTCAAGCGGCAATTTAAGCATACGGCTTGGTCCCAATCTCCTGATAACTTCTCACGGAAGCACCCTGTCAGACCTTTCCTCCTGCGATCTTATAGAGGCTCCGCTTTTTGACGCAGAGTGCCCAGGAGCGTCCTGGGAACTCCCCGTGCACCGGGCTATCTACACAGCAACCCCGGTTCTGGCCGTCGTACATGCCCATCCCCCCTGCGCGGTCGCTTTGTCTATGCAAAAAAGCGGGAAACACTGGCAGGGCATCACAGTTACACTGGATGCCGGAGAGGGAATCATGCCAGGAGCCATGGCCGGGGAGATAGCAGGGGAATTAAAGAAACATTCTATAGTCATGGTGCGGGGACACGGCACTTTTATCACTGGAAAGACGCTCGATGAAGCTTGCCGGGCAACCATCGCATACGAAACGGAATGCGCCCGGATCTGCCGTTTGAGACATATCAAGTCTGCCGTCGTAAAAGAATAAAATTATCCGGACCAAGAAAAAGGAGAGCGCCTGCTCTCCTTTTTTGTTTTACCGTTTAGTCTTCGATTATGGGTAAAGGGCTGCGGCCTCGAGGCCCATCGTTTCGGGAAAACCCAGCATGACATTCATGTTTTGAATGGCCTGCCCGGCCGCTCCTTTAACCAGGTTGTCGATGGCGCTGATGATTATCACGCGGCCGCTCCTGATATCGATGGTGGGATAGATGATGCACATGTTCGAACCGGTTGTGTGCTTTGTATGCGGGGGGACCTGGGAGATGCGCACGAAAGGCTCGTCCTTGTAGAAGTCCTGAAAAAGCGTTTTCAATTCCGCGATGCCGTCCTTGCTGGCTTCAAGCCTTCCGCTCAGAGGAGCATAGATGGTGGACAGTATCCCGCGTGTCATCGGCACCAGGTGGGGTACGAACGTTACCACGGGTTTAGCCCCGTGCATGAAACGTGCGACTTCCTGCTCGATTTCCGGGAGGTGCCTGTGGCCCTCGAGGGCATATGCGGTGACGTCTTCATTCGCCTCGGCGTAATGGGAGGAAAGGCTAAGGGTCCGTCCTGAACCCGATAACCCTGACTTGCTGTCGATGATGACGTGGCTGCCGATAAGGCCCGCTTTCATCACGGGGGCAAGGCCTAGAATCGCAGAGGTGGGGTAACAGCCCGGGTTGGCGACCAGGCGGGCTTTGGTGATGTCTTTACGGTAAACCTCGGGAAGCCCGTATACCGTTTCCGCCAGCAGCCCCGGAGCTGTGTGGCTGAAGCCGTACCACTCCTGATAAAGCGCCGGGTCCTTCAGGCGGAAATCCGCACTGATATCCACCACTTTCACTCCCCCGGAGACAAGGGCTTTTACCACATCCATGCTTTCCTTGTGGGGCAGTGCCGAAAAAGCGAAATCGACTTCTCCGAGTTCGGCGGTGATAGTAAGTTCCACGGACGCCATGTGGGGGAAGACCTCTCCCAGCTTTTTGCCGGCGGCGCTCCGGCCGCTCACGGAAACCAGTTCTACAGAGGGGTGGCGCCTTAACAGGCGAGCCAGTTCCAGACCCGCGTACCCGGTGACGTTTACAATGCCAACCCGGATTTTATTTTTCGAGTTTGCAGTTTTCACAGATGCCCTCCATGGCGCGCAGGTCGGTCCTCGACCCCATCGCGATAACGGCGTCCCCCGCCTGGATGATTTCGGTTTCGGAAGGATTGGTTATGAGTTGCCCGTTTTTTTTATTGACTGCCAGAACTACCGCTTTCCCGCTGGTCCTGGCGAAACTTACACCTTTGCCAGCCAGCGGGGAACCTTCTCCGACAGTCAAGTTTTCAAGGTGCATATCCTGCCCCTTGAGCGAAATGATATCGATGAAATCGGTCACTTCGGGTTGAAGCGCCAGCATAGCCATGCGCCTAGCCCCGATGGTATAAGGCGAGATGGTCCTGTCCGCCCCGGCGAGTTTCAGCTTGGATTCCGCCTCCGGGGCAGAAACGCGGGCTTCGATGAAGATATCATGGTTGAGTTGCCTGGCCGAAAGGATGACATACGTACTGTCGGAATCGTTGCCCAGGGCAACGATGATTCCCTTGGCTCGTTCGATACCGGCGTCTTTCAGTGCTGTGTCAGTAGCCGCGTCAGCCGCCACATACATCCTTCCGTCGCGTTCAGCCTGAGCGATGGCCCCGGGATTTTTGTCTATAACGACAAAATCAGCTTTTTCACTGGAGAGTATACCTGCGATCTCCTGCCCTACCCTGCCGTAACCGCACAGGATGAAATGGCCTTTCAGACTGCCGATGTGATTCTTCATGTTTCGCCTCCACAGGGCGCTGCCGAGGTGCCCCTCCAGGACATACTGGGCAATCGCGGTAAGCGCGTAAACCGCCGCACTGGAACCTCCGATTATCAGAAAAATGGTGAATAAACGTCCTGCCGTATCGAGGGGATGCACCTCGGAGAAACCGGTTGTCGTTATGCTGATTATGGTCATAAAGAGGGCATCTATAAAATTCCAGCCCTCAATAAGCATATAACCGGCGACGCCGATTATGATGATTGCAACAAGCACTCCTGCCGCGATAATGAGTTTCTTTAAGATGGACATTCGGATTTCCCAGGGCTTTTACCTATTTTAGCATAACCGTCACAGCCGTCCCGAAGAGGGGCGGAATTCTCACGTCTAACACTCTAATTCCAGGCCCTCGTAGCCGAGGGAGATATTGCACTTGATGGCGGCTGCCACTTCTTTCAATTCAATCGCTATCTCATCTTCAAGGGAGGGGTTCATGTGGACGGTCACCACTTTCGGGATGTACCCGCGGATGTCACGGAATGCGGATAGTTCTTCTTTAAGCAGTTGGGGGGTAAGGTGCTTGGAATCGCGCCCGAAATCGGTGAAGCGGTTGGAAGCAGTCACCTCGATGATCAGAAGTTCCGGCGAGATGTGCCCCCAGCATTTCTCAAGCCCCGGGCCCGTGTCCCCGGTGTAGAAGAAACTGCGGCCATCCAGCGTTACCTGGTAGCCGTTGGCCGGCACGGAATGATTAACGTTGACAGGAAGTACCTGGTATTTGTCGACAGAAAAGGGGGTGTTCGGTTCGACGATATGAAAATCCATCACGGGGCGGGCGAAAAAATTCGAATAAATCTTGCCGTTGAGGATTTGCCCGGACAACGCGTCTTTAACTGCCTGGGACCCATAAGTATGCACTTTGCCCCCGTTAAGGAAACAATTCATAGTGAGCATGGGCACGTCGCGGATATGGTCGTAATGGGGATGGGTGACCAGTACGGCTTTTATCGCGAGTTGTGCCGCGAGCGGCATCCGTGAGGTCATGCTCCCTGCGTCGAGGGCGACGCGTTCGTCTATCAGGAGGCACATCAGGCCCGAGGTATTCGTTTCCGTATTATGAGCGCCAAGAAATCGGATCTTCATACCGCTCCCCTAAAATGCAAAAGGGTTGAAGTCCGTTCTTTCGTCGAAATAGTCTATACCCTCAGCTTTTTTCAGGTAGCCAACAGCTTGGTAAGTCAGGGGAGTCGCCAGGATTTCTATCAGCACTTTGGCAGACCAGTGATACAGTATCAGCATCGGGGTGTAAGAAGGTGTGCCGGCAAAAGCTATAACGATAAAAAGGGCTGTATCCAGCCCCTGCCCAACCAGGGTCGAACTGACGGTGCGCGTCCACAGCCAGCGGCCCCCGGTGGCCAGTTTCATACGGGCCATAATGAAAGAGTTGGCGAATTCACCCAGGAGGTATCCGGAAAAAGATGCCAGCAGGAGCCTTGGCGTGTAGCCGAGAATGGACTGGTAGGCAGACTGCCCCCCCCAAAAAGAAGCCGAGGGCAGGAGCCCGCCGACCCAGGCGAAAATGACGAAGATAAGGTTACATCCGAAGCCCAGCCAGATTATGCGCCTCGCCCAACGAAAGCCGTATACCTCGGTAAGGATATCGCCGAAGATGTAGCTCACAGGGAATACAATCACTGCGGCAGGCACAACGATCCTGCCGTAAGATATGATTTTAACGGCGATGATATTGGCCGTGATGAGGCAGGTAACGAAAACGGCCGCTATCACAAGGAGTCGATTGGTGCTTTTCATTTCCTTCAACCCGGCTGATACCATGTGATATTCTACCCCAACATGAGCAGGGAATGAAATCCGAGTTGACAGGGGTAAGGCCGGCCTATAAAATTATCTCCTGCTTGGCGACGTAGCTCAGTGGTAGAGCAGGGGACTCATAAGCCCTTGGTCGGTGGTCCAAATCCACCCGTCGCCACTTATCTAACTTCCTACCTTGAGGAAAATCATAGTTGCGTTGGGAATGTCCTCATACGAATGTTTAACGAACTCTATTCAGTCACAAAATCGTTCTATTACGCTCAAAGAAGCAATTTCCAATTCCCTGATAACCTGAAAGGTCGAAGGTGACTGTTTGCCTTAGCTTTTATTAATAGTCAGGACCAAACGGTAGTCTCTGTTCTCAATCTGCTGACCAAGTTGTGGATACGGGTTCAAAATGAAACTTAAGCTGTACCCCTCAATTTTCGTCGAAACAGATGAACCACCACCAGGTTGAATGAGAGTTACCGTTTGCTCGTTCTTGTTAAGTGAAATGTTAATTGTACACTCGGCTTCCCCTGCCCATATACACTGCGCACCTGATGGACAACGGCTATCGGCTGTTACTGCGATAAATTCAATAGTCATCTTCTCCGAAGGTATTGTGACACTTTGACCAATAGCCAGTGAGAATTCCTGGCCCAAATTAGCTTGCTTGCCGAGTCCCGAGCATGCCGCTAAAGGCAAAAGCATAAACGCCAAGGTAAGAGACAGAACGTGCTTCTTCATATCTTCCTCATTAATCTCTTATTTTATAACGTCAACTACATATAAAAGATAGCCAAGGGGACTTTGGCATCAATGACGGTCCTTATGTAAACCCTATTCGGTGTTAAATGCAGCCAATCGCCGGGGCAAAGCCCCCAATTGTGCGAAGGATGGCGGCGAAAAGTCCAGTTGTTCTGAAGACAAAAAGAAATGCATCAGGTATTATTATGCGATCGGGGAGAAACATATGCAATATGTCATTTTTCCAAATCCACCCGTCGCCACTTAATTTATTTCAAAAACCGATGAAAAAACACTTGCTGCGTTCATTTGATTTTCGTTTTGGTTTAAAAAGTCTTCTAGAGCCATCAGTTTTGGCCTTATTCGCGGCCAATCTTTATCCGCTGATAGGCGTGCTTTTCCTGGGTTGGAATACCTTTTATCTACTGATACTCTTCTGGATGGAAAACGTCGTCATCGGTTTTTACACCATCATCAAAATGCTGCTGGTCCCTGGTACTAAATCCGGCTGGGCGGCCAAACTGGCAATGATTTCCTTTTTTTGTGTCCATTACGGGATGTTCACCCTCGTACACGGTATTTTCGTATTCGTGATATTTGGGGCTGATTTTGGTGGGCAGGGTACGGAGATACTGTGGAGCAGCATCGTAAGCTATCAGCTGCCGTGGGCTGCGCTGGCATTATTCATAAGTCACGGTTTCTCCTTATTCCAGAATTATATTGGCCTTGGTGAATATGAGCGGAGCAACCTGGGTGGTGTGATGCTGCAACCTTACAGCCGGGTGGTTATCCTTCACCTTACCATAATCTTCGGAGCTTTTTTCCTGACAATCCTGGGGTCCCCATTGATCGGGTTGATAATCCTAATTATCCTTAAAATAGCCCTTGATTTGCGGGCCCATTTACAGGAACACAGTCAGTACATTTCCCCGATACCAACGGTATAGGATTTGCGTGCCCTTATTCGTTGTCCCAAACCAATTTTTTAACAGTGATGTGTCTAGTTCTTTCTCAATGTTTTCGGAGGCAGCCGGTAAGTACACTACCGCAGGGGATGTATGAAAACTTTAAATAAAATATTCCCGGTTAAAATCGCATTTATAGTGTTCATTGCTATTTCATTTATCGCTGTTGTATATCACATCCTGATCCTTACCCAAGTCACCCCTTACGCAAATGCCTGGGGCGGAAGGTTAAACAGCGTTAAGGAGATGTATGTTTTTGAGACGTTTCCAATCATTTCCCAGATGGCCTTTGTCCTGATTGGTGTACTCAAATTCAAACAAGCTGGCGGTAAACGTTCGCAGACGATGCTATCTGTTTTACTTTACATTATGTCCGGGTTACTGGCCCTCAATACGATAGGGAATATCTTGTCATTAAGCAGCTTTGAGGCTATTGTATTCACTCCGATAACTTTTGTAGGTTCTCTTTGCGCGTTCCGGCTCGCACGGAACTAGGTGGCGGTGGCCCAAATCCAACTATCGCCGTTTCAGGCACTTAAACATCCCTAAGCGTTGGTTTCTCTATTGAAACGATGTTGTTGAGTTCCCTTTTCCTCAAACCCGCGTTTTAGCGATTAGTCGTAAGTGGAAAATACTGAAACCATTTTTGTTTCCACTCAGTGGATCGTCCTGAATACTCGCATAGTAACTTGAGGTTACATTTTGCGTTAATATATCAGGGTAAGATATAAGGAAGCCTGATGCAAAAAGAATTTGGTTTCTCAGTCGCCAAAATGGTCATTTTGATCGTCTGTGTTCTCTTAATGACGGGCAGCTGTTCTTCTTCAAAAACTGAGGGATTTGCTATATATTTGACCAAAGGCGATATCGCCCCTGAGCAGATGTTCGCCTTGAGCCAGGTTGAACTCAAGAGCCTGCCGATTATCAGTTTATCGGATATCATCACATACAACGCCCAAACACACGAAATAAAATTGACCGCGGATGCCTTTGCCCGCATTGCTCTTTTAGAGGTTCCGGTCCAAGGCAAGTCATTCGTGGTTTGTGTCGACCGAAAACCTATATACTCCGGCGCTTTCTGGACTCCGATTTCGTCCATCGGATATGATGGCGTAACCATCTGGAAGCCGCTATATTCTCAAGCAACGAAAATTGTCACCCTGGAATTAGGCTACCCGTCTTCAACTTTTTATGCAGGCGAAGACCCCAGAAATAACCCGGAAGTGTTACGTTCAATCGCGCAGGCCGGCAAACTTTTAGATAAACTGTCGATAACCGGCGTCGATCAGCTGCCGGATTCAATGAAAGGTTACGAATTGTACTCATGGTTCGAAGATAGCCAATGGTACTTCACCTTGATAACAGGAACAAACCGGAATAAAACTTCCGAAGAAATCCGTACAAGCGAGGATTTTGTCTCCGAAACGGGGTGGGTGAAAATCCGCATGTCAGGTGTTGACGCGCTCGAAGCTGCTTTGCGCAAACTACCCAAAGGCGAAGATGTAGTCTGGTTGGCAATGCCTCCACCGGAGCCAACATCAGCAGGCGGGTTTGGTATCACACTACCGCCGAGCCCGGTCACAAACAGTATCAAAGCGTATGCCTCTTCCCTCGGCTTAAACTTCACAGTACAGACGCCTGAGTATTGAGTTCTTCATGAAGTAAGGTCTGGGTCGGAACGCAACAGTCATCGAACTGAGGAGGTACTTCACGAGTCAAATGTCTGTGGTACGAATCCGCCCGTCGCCACGGTGCTCTTTTTCCAATCCCTCTCAATACAACCTCGCACGCCCGCTATTGACTTGAACCCGAAATAACAACTATCCTTGGTTTGTGAGTAAATCCGGCATCGTGTTGATAGGCATGGCAGGGGTGGGCAAATCCACTGTCGGTTCTGCTCTGGCCGAAGCCTTGAGGTTTGAATTTATAGACCTTGACGAATATCTTAGCAGCCAGGAAGGCCAAACTATTCAGCAGATAATCGATAGCCGGGGCGAAGAAAAATTACTTGAATTGGAAAGCGAGAGCCTGCGTAAAATTGACCTGAACCGCAAGGTAGTGTCCCCCGGCGGAAGCATCGTCTACGACCGCGACATCATGGAATATCTGAAAGAGGTTTCCTTTTTAATATATCTGGACGATACCTTTGAAAATATCAGCAGCAGGCTTGGCAATGCGCCGACCCGGGGCATAGTTGGGTTAAAAACGAAATCTTTAAGACAGATATATGACGAAAGGCGACCAATCTATTCGCATTTCGCAGATTTCACTCTCGACGTATGCGGAAAGCCGGCGAAAGACGCAGTTTCCGAAATCATCAAACGTATACCACAAATCTGACGGCTAAAAAAGGAGGGTTTTATGGATAAGCGCGGTACTGGAGGCGCCTCGGGCGGAGTGATCTGGTTCATCGGCTGGCTGTTCACGATATCTTTCGCCCAACTGGCTTTCTGGAAGATAATCGTAGGCCTGATTGTATGGCCCCTGTTCCTGGGGCAAGCCCTCAGGTAAAATTTCAAAGAACCCGGTTTAAGCCGGGGATCGCTGCCCGGGACTCATTGTTTGTGTTTCAGTATGGCAGACCGAATAATTTTAAGTTTTTCAGGTCTGCCCAGACATGCAATTCCGAGGCAGCAACCAAGAATAACAGGAAAATAATAGTTGTCGCTCCACGACCTTTGAAACGGGGGTAGAATATGGTCAAGATCAGTGAGAAGGGAGCCAACCACAATAGCCCCCATAGTATATGCAAAGAATCGGATACGAGAATAGTGCTTATCGACCATTGCATGCAAACCTCCTTTAGTGATTGACGATATTTTCCTGGAATATCCGAAAACCCTGACAAGTATCCTTCGGAAAATCAGCCCGGGGGATGTTTTACTCCTTAAATAGTTTGGTGCTGAGGTATTTCTCGCCCCTGTCGGGGAAGATGACCACTATCGTTCCCGTATTTATCTGCAGGGCGATTTGAGATGCTGCATACATCGCGGCCCCGCTGCTCATCCCGACGAAAATACCCTCGCAGGCCGCGACTTGCCTGGCGGTCTCGTATGCGTCCTCGGTTTCAACCATTATGGTGACATCTATCTTCGAGGGGTCATAGATCGAAGGGACGATCGCTTCCTCCATGTTTTTGAGCCCCTGGATATAGTGCCCTTTAACTGGATGCGCTGAAACCACCTTGATGGCTGGATTGTGCTCCTTTAAGGCCTTTCCCACACCCATGATGGTGCCCGACGTGCCCAGGGAAGACACGAAATAATCTATTTTGCCGTTCGTCTGTTTCCAGATCTCTTCGCCCGTCGTCCGGTAATGGGCTATCTGGTTGTACTTGTTGGAAAACTGGTCGGGCATGAAATAGCGTTCCGGATGTTCGCGGACGAGTTCCCGGGCTTTCATGATGGCGCCATCGGTTCCAAGTTTACCCTCGGTTAGAGTCACCTTGCCTCCGAAGGCTTTTATCATTTTCCTGCGTTCGACCGAAACCGCGTCGCTCATAACGATTTCGACCTGATACCCTTTCACTACGCCTATCATGGCAAGGGCCACGCCGGTGTTTCCGGAGGTGGGCTCGACTATGGTTTTCTCTTTGGTCAGCTTCCCCTCTATCTCGGCTTGCTCGATCATGGCGAGCGCTATGCGGTCTTTGATGCTGCCGCTTGGATTGAGCCCTTCAAGTTTGGCATAGATGGCACAGTTCTTGTTGGGGTTTAGCCTGTTAATCCTGACGATGGGAGTGTTCCCTATCGTTTCGAGTATATTTTCCGCCATGTCCAGTGCTCCTTAATGAATTGACGCCTGCTTTATGGATTCAGGCGTAACTATTGTACACCAGCAAATATTTTATTCAACCCGGGGCTTCCAGTCATCGGTAATGCCCCCAAGCTCCCGCTTATTCTTCATGATGTCCCCCCAGATGTCACCTGTTTGCTCCAGCCTGTTCGCGGCGTTTGAGATGTTGAAATCCTCGGGATAGATTCTATCGAGTTCTTCCCAACGGAAAGGCAGTGACACCCCTGCCCAGGGCGTTGGCCTGGCAGAATAGACCGAGGCTACCGTTTTTCCGCGTGTGTTCTGGTTGAAATCCAGGAATACCTTGCCGCGTCTTTTAGCGACCGCCCATTCGGTGGTGAGCTTTTCGGGGTGGCTGGATTCTACGTGGCGGCTGATGGCTGCGGCTGCCCGCCGGGTTGTGTCGTAATCATATTTGCGCTTGATGGGCGCGAAAATATGAAGCCCGGTTTTGCCGGAGGTCTTGGCGTACGGCACGAGATCGAGAGACTCGAGGGCTTCCTTTACCCAGAATGCGGCTTCAACCGTGGCTTTGAAGGCTTGCCTGTTGAGCTCGGGTTCTCCGCCGGCGGTTTCTGTACCTGAATAGATATACGGGTCGATATCGAATATTAGGAAATCCGGTATCCCTGCAAGGTAATCCCCGAGGTGTTCCGGGGCCCCGTGATAAAATGACAGGTCAGGACGGTCGGGCCTTTCGGCTGCCCTTGAATACCAGGTGTGGACCTCGAGATCTGCCAGCTGTCCCAGCCAGAGGAGGGTAGCCAGATTGTTGCACATCAAGTAGTCCTGGAACGCATCATTTTCCGACGAATAAATACTGACCGTCTCGACGAACTCCGGAAGCTGCGATTCCCAGTGCTTCTGGTAGAACTTTTCGCCGTTTATCCCATTCGGATACCGAGTGAGAGTAAGCGGCCTGTCCTTTGCATGGGGGAGGATGAAATCGGATATCTCTGCCAGGTAGGTTATGTAATCTCGCTTGGTGAGGGGCCGGTTCGTGCCGTATTTGGGCCAGAAGACCTTGTCTAAGCCGGTCAGAGATATCTGGTGGCCGCCCGCATTGATGTGGATCTCATCATCGCGGCTGCCAAGCGCCTCTAAAATCTGGCGTGTGGATTTGCTGAGTTCGACCGGTCTTTCAGAAGGAGGCGTTGGAGGTGCAATTACTTCCATGGCGCTAACATCGGAGGCCGGTTTGTCGTCACGGAGGCGCAGGAAGACCGGGTGGCGCAGGGAACCCGCAGGTGTCCTCTCCGCGAACTTCACTTCGGCCACCAGTTTCGGTTTGACCCAGGTCACGCCTGGCACGCCCGCTATCTCCCCGGAAAATGGAGACCTGTCAGTAACTAGAACCGCCAGTTTTTTTTGAATGGATTCGAGCAGGGAGTTGTCGAAACCGGTGCCGACGCTGCCGACGTAAACCAGTTTTTTACCTTCAAAATACCCTAGGAGCAGAGAGGCGAATGTGCCGGCGCGTTTTCCGGCTCCCGCGGCGAAACCGCCTATTACGAATTCGTCGCTTAAAGTGGCCTTCACCTTTTGCCAGCTTCCGGTACGTTTGCCGGCCTCATAGAGGCTCTTCTTTTTTTTAGCGACCACCCCTTCCATGCCCGTCTCGACGGCCGCCTTGAATATTTGCTCACCGTCTCCTTCAAAATGTTCGACGAGTTTCAGGTGTTCGCCCGGGGCCAGCACCTTCCCGAGAAGCCTGTTTCTTTGTTCCCATGGGACCCCCATGAGGTTGAAGCCGTCATAATACAGGATGTCGAAAACGTAGTAAACGGTTGTAAACGGCTTGCCAGTGTGCTCATGCGGCAGGCCCACGTGCTGCTGCAGGCATTGAAAACAAGGTTTCCCATCGTCGTCTACGGCGACTATCTCGCCGTCCAGCACGGCATCTCCTGTGAGGTTTTTCAAGTCTGAGACCACAGCCGGAAAGTGCTGTGTCATGTCGTTGTCGTTACGCGAACGCAGGATTATATTTCCCCTGTCGATATATGAGAGAGCGCGAAAGCCGTCAAGCTTGGGTTCGAATATCCACTCGTCGCCGGAGAACGGTTTGGGCTTCAGTTCCGACAGCATGGGGGACACGTGTTCGGGCATCACAGAAGCTCTTGCCCCGGGGACACGTCCGACAGCTTCTTTCGACCGGCTCGCAACTTTGCTCTCCGGAATCACCAGTGACTTCAAGCCCTCGATAGTCCTCCCGCTTATCACGGAAGCTTCCCTGGAAAGCACTTCGTCTTCGGCGGTTTCGAACCCGTCACGATGTTTTAGAAGCAGCCAGTTTTTCGGGTCTTTCGCTATCCTTACAAGCGCCCAGCTGCCCTTTAGTTTTTCCCCGTGGATTGTGAAGGACATCTTTCCGGCTTCCAGCTTGGTACGCACACGTGCCTGAGAGGCTTCCCTATCAAGGTTAAGCGGTATCCCATCCGAATCTGGTTCGTAAGTCCCCCTGTCCCAGACTATCACCTGGCCCGCTCCGTATTCGCCCTCCGGGATCACGCCTTCGAAATCAGAATAGGCGATCGGGTGGTCTTCGACGCTTACTGCGAGCCGTTTCTGGGAGGGGTCGAACGAGGGCCCGCGGGGGAGGGCCCATGATTTGAGAACACCATCGAGCTCGAGCCTCAGGTCGTAGTGCAGCCGGCTGGCAGAATGTTTCTGAATCACGTACATCAAGCCGGAAGATGGTTTAGCGATTTTACCAGTGGGCTCGGGGCTCTTTGCAAAATCACGCTTGCGTTTGTACTCGTTGAGAGGCATATTTCACCTGCTCCGCAATGTTTAACAAACCCGCCTTATTTCTACAATAGCATGTTCTGAGGTCGTGCAGCGATACGGCCATTTTTCCACGAAACCCCCGACAGATTTTGCACAGGAATTTCGTGCAGAGTTAGTCGCACGTCTGGCTTACACAACTGGCTTTTCCCGGTCAAAGAATTCTAAATGTCCGGAACGGGCAGTTTCTTGCTGCGCATACCCGCGACAATTATCCGGAACCCGTCCCCGGCGAGCCAGGAAGAAAGCCTGACGTCACCTCTTTTGAGGAATGCCTGCCTGATTCGGCCGCCCGCAAATTGCCCCGCAGCGAAATCCAGCACGAATAGAGGGATAAGCGCCCAGTTCCAACCCAGAAGCCAAAGGCGAAGCCCTATAGCCATCGGAACGGGAACGTGTATCGCGGCGATCCATTGCAACGAAAATTTCCGCGTGTTTCCGCGCCAGTACCCGAAAACCACATTTATTATTAATATAGCTGCGATAACTATGGCCAACCTCATTTTCGTTTACCTTTCGATAGGGTATCCCAATACTTTAACACAACAGAGGTTTCGGACAAATATTCCGTGGATTAGCTTTCGGAGGGGCATCTCAGTAGTCCTCCAAAAAGGAACTGCTTTATTTCTGCATTCCTGTGCGTAACAAGAGGAATTGACACCGATGGATAAGAGTAATAGCATTATGGCACATTAGCTGATATTGCATAAATTCATAATCGCCGGGAGTTTATGGTTTGACCGACCGAGAAATGCTCTCATCCTTGATCCAGCCCGATGATTTTTCAGGCGAAGGCGCACTCCGGCAAAAATTGCTTAATGCCGAAGAAGCGCTGGGTGAAGCGCAGACCGAATTGGAAAACGTGCTGGATACGATGACGCATGGCATGCGCATTATCAACAAAGACTACACTGTCAAAGCTGTCAATAAATCGTTCACACAAATGTCGGGCGCCAGCGCCAAAGATGCTGTCGAAAAAAAATGTTTCGACGTTTTGCCCGGCCCTTTCTGCCATACAGCTCAGTGCTGTCTACGCAGGATACTCTCCGGCGAATCGAGCGTAAGAGCTGAGATTGAACGCGCCAGGGGGGACGGTACCAGGATTCCTTGCGTCGTAACGGCTACCCCCGTTCGCAACCTCAAAGGGGAAACTGTCGGAATAATCGAAATATTCCGGGACTTTACCCTGCGCCGCCAAATGGAGGCACAGATGCTTGAATCCGAGGAGCGCTTCAAGGCGCTTATCAACCTCGGAACCGAAGTGGGTGAGGCCGTGGTCATGCTTCAGGACGAAAAAGGTATCGAAGCATTGCAGACTTTTGTCAGCGACGAATGGCCCCGCATCACGGGATACGATAAGGATGAATTGTTGGGGATGTCGTTTTTCGATCTGCTGCCTGACATCGAACGCGATGCCTCGATCGAACGCCACCGGGCGAAAATGTCGGGTAAAACCCTGAAAGGCCTATTTGAAATAAATATTGTCCGCAAAGGCGGGGCTTTTATTCCCGTCGAGCTTACAAGCGCTTTTACTGTGTACCGGGGACAACGGGCAAACGTGGCATATATAAGAGATATCTCGGATCGTAAACGTGCCGAGGAAGAGGTTAAAAAACAGGCTATCTTATTGCAGGCCCAGCTTGATTCTTCTGTTGATGGCATCATGGTCGTTGACCCGCAGGGCAATCGGCTGTTGCAAAATAAAAGCGTTGAACGCATATGGGGATTACCATCCAATTTACCTGATCCCTCACAGAAAAACAGATTGGCGATTACCGCTGCGCGCACAAAAGAGCCGGAGAAATTCATTGAAAAAGTAATGAGCCTGGCCAATGACCCCTATAAAAAACTCCGGGATGAAATCGAACTTGTCGACGGGAAGGTCATAGAGCGCTACACTGCGCCCATCAATGGGCCCAACGGCGAAAGGTACGGCAGGATCTGGAATTTCCACGATGTCACAGAAAATAAAAAAGCCGAAAGAGCTTTCAAAGAATCCGAAGAGCTCTATCGCACACTTTTTGAAAACACCGGGACTGCGACGTTTCTCGCGGAAGCCGATACCACCGTAGTACTGGTTAATACGGAGTTCGAAATCTTGTCAGGATACCCGAAATCCGAGATCGAAGGCAAAAAGAAATGGACGGAATTCATCTTGGCCGGGGACCTGCCATTCGCCCTGGAATACGTGAGAAAACTCGAAGACAATCTGGGCATTGTTACCAACGGATTCGAAATCCGGTTTGCAGCCAGGGACAAAAGTATTAAAAATGTCATGATTTCGGTAAACCTGATACCAGGCAGTACCCGTCGGATAGCCTCGATAAAAGACATAACCCGTCAGAAAAGAGTCGAAAGAGATCTTAAGAAGTCCCGCGAACGGATACGGGACTTGCTGGACCACGTTGAACGGGTTCGCGAAGAAGAACGAAAGCGTATCGCCTCTGAAATACATGATGAATTAGGCCAATTGCTTACCGCCATTAAAATGGATGTAGTGTGGCTGGCAAAACGTATCTCGCCCGAACAAATACCCATGCAGGAAAAAGCCCTTTCCATGCGCCAGACGGTCGATATGACTATACAATCGGTGAAAAGGATTTCTGCGGAACTGCGGCCGCATGTTCTGGATAATCTCGGTCTTTCGGCAGCAATCGAATGGCAGGTGAAACAGATCAAGGATGTTACCGGCATCGACTGCCAGTTCGTATCGGTGCCGGCGGACGTGACCGCTGACAATAACTCGGCGGTCGCACTGTTCCGCATCTTTCAAGAAGCCATGACCAATGCAGTCAGGCACTCCAAAGCGAGCTACATTAAAGTAGAATTAAAACAACTTGCGGGGTCTATCAGGTTGGTAGTCGAAGATAATGGATTGGGGATCAAGCACAGCGAAATAAGCGATCCAAAATCCTTCGGTCTGATAAGCATAAAAGAACGGGCGCGGGCATTAGGCGGTGAAGTGGAGATCAATGGTCGCCCCGGCAAAGGAACCTTGATAACGGCCGAAATACCTTTATGCAAAAAGGAGAATGCTCATGGTACGAATACTGATAGCAGATGACCACCCGGTGGTTCGAATCGGACTCAAAGGCGTCCTGGCGGAAATTCCTAATACCGAGGTTACAGGCGAAGCCAGTACCGGGCACGAGGTACTCGAAAAGGTACAGACACAGGATTTCGATATCATCCTGTTAGATATCTCTATGCCGGGAAACGGTCTGGACGTCCTTAAAGAACTTAAACGTCTCAAGCCTGAACAAAAAGTCCTCGTACTCAGCATATACCCGGAAGAACAATACGCCGTGCGCGCTCTGAAAGCCGGGGCTGCCGGTTATCTCACCAAGGACAGTGCTCCCGATGAACTCATGACTGCCATCAAGCGAATCACCTCGGGACGCCGATACGTCAGCCCCGCACTTGCCGAACGGCTGGCCTCCGAGATGGAACGTGAAAGCGAGAGACCGGCACACGACGTGCTTTCGGATCGTGAATTTCAGGTTATGCGCCTTATTTCTCAGGGGAAGACTGTAAAAAAGGCTGCGGAAGAGCTCGGTTTGAGTGCTAAAACAGTAAGCACTTACAGAACACGCATCCTTGACAAGCTTAAAATGAAAAACACCAACGAGATGATCCGTTACGCCATCGAAAAAGGCCTTAGCACATAACTTCATCCGATAATTGCCTGTTACACATGTTCGTAGAGCATTGTAAATCTAATATTGTCGATGCCTCCTAACTTATCATCCATCAAGATTAGATAACCGTTCTCGGTCAAAGTTGAACATAAATTTAGAGACCTGTAATGGACAAGGCCATGGTTCATTACGCTTAATGTTTTATCGAGGCTTCGAAAGGGTATACGGCCTCCGGAATTGGGGAAGAATAAAGACGGATGGGGTATAATTCAGTCTATCCATGAATCATTACGAAACACTCATCCAGAAATGCCTGGAACGCGAAAAAGAAGAGACGAAGAAGAACTCCGAAATCGGAACGGTCATACTCTCAAGGTTGGAAAAACGCCTGGAGCGCCAGTTTTTCCCCAAGTTTCAAGAGTTGAGCTTCAGATTTGCGCTCAAATTGAAAACGATCAAATCACGCGAAGAGTTTGACCTTTTTCACCGCTCCTACATTCAATCCTTCCGCCAGGAGATAAAAACCCGGGGCGGTACGATTGTCAGCTATGGTGACGCTCAAAAACCGGTTAACATCTTTCTTAAGGAATACGTTGAGAAAAGCAACGTTCTGGATCCGTCACAGGCCAAGATGATTAGCCCGCTTCTCCACGTTACCCTGGACGGGATCACCATTATGTACATGCAGTCTTTTTTCCGTGAGGATTTCAATACCTTCATTGCACCTGCGAATAAGATTTGCGGATTGATCGAGACATACGATATTACCCAATACAGGGCGAAAGATATAAGCGAGAGCCTTCAGAATCAACTCATGTTTATTAATCATGGGGTATACACGGCCTGGCAAGGATGGTTCCGAACCATTTCGCCGGACCGCCCGGTCTTACTGGATACAGTTTGGTCTATCGCTCGAAAAACTCTTCTTTAAAGAGTTTCAACTAACAATTATTGACGTCTGGCCCATATTTTCGTGATCCTAAGGGTACTGGGGCTTTTGTTGTTTGTAAAAAAATGCGGGTACGTGCCGCGTTTTTTTGATACTCAAGCCCTATTGTTTATTAAATGCTCTGGTTACCCTTCTGCGTGGGTGACAGCTGCCAGATCACCAGTAATCCGATTGGGCCGAAAAGCCCGAGCAGCATCCACCACCAACTTCTTTGCTTCTCTTTTACTACCCAGAAAAAACATCCAAGTAACGTCGTCAGCACACCTATCCATATTATTATCATCGACCAGAACAGATCTTTTACAAGAAGCGCGGCGATGAGATATATCACAACTCCTAACCATGCGATTGGAGCCCCGAGGTTAATGCGGTTCTTCATATTCTCCCCTCACAATCGATGTTTTCCTGTCTAATAATAGCATCTGGTTCCAAGAGGGACACATTTTCAAGATCCGGCATTTTACAAGAAATAACACGATACGTATGTTAACAACCCCGTTATTGAATTGCCGGCTCATTATAGTAAAATACGCTGAGAATACAATGCATCTTAAGAATACTACATTTTTACGATTCAACCGGGGAATTGTTTGACACTGCCGGTCGGTTCCTGGGCGGGAAATGGAGGACGGAATCATTGGAAGAATTTATTGCAAGGTTTGGCGCGGCCCTCTTCGCGGCATTTCGAAGGATGCGCAGGCCGGTAACTAACGGAATATGCAATCTGTTGATTCGTTTCCATATCAAACCATGGCATGTTTCACTCTTCAGAATAGTTATTTTAATCGGGATTCTCCCCTTATGGGCTTTTGGGTATTATTTTTTGGCGTTGCTGGCACTTTTCTTTAATTATTTGCTTGATATCCTGGACGGAGATTTGGCGCGCATGCTGGGATTAGATAGCGACCTGGGGAAGTTTGAGGATATTACATCTGATAACATTGCAGTCGTAATCCTGATGCTTGCCCTGATTCAGAAAGGGCTGGTCGCGGGATTCCTTGGTGGGTATTACATATTCGCAGCTACTTTGTCGTGGTGGTTATCTGTAGTTAGAAAGATCGGATCGGTAAAGAGCGACTGGCTTTTCAAACCGGAAGCTTCTGCCGTATTGCATATCCTGAGATTCTGGGTAGTCCCGCTCTTTATGTGTATCTATGCTTTTTGGAGAATCGATGTATTTTCAGTTCTCATAAGCGGCATCTCGGTATTTCTTACCGTCATTATGCTTTGCGATTATTTTCAATTAATTAAGCAAGGTGGATTACAGCAGTAACTTTGTGTTCATGTGGAGACTGAGGAAATAATCCTACAGGCGAAACGATATTGATGCCGATCCGGGTTAGATATGGAATAAGGGCAACGACAAATCAGTCAATGATCTGAAGGTAGTATCCCGGCTAATTTAAAGGAACGGATTGAGATTACCTCAATCCAGATCAAAGCGTCCAGAAATAGCAAATATTCTTGGATTCCGCTCATCGGCCACCATATAATCATGAATAAAATACCGCCACCGGCCGTGACGCAAAGCAATCCCGAAATAAGAGTGTACTCCGATAGATGTTTCCAGCGGGGATCCAGACTGAAGGCCTTACTCATGAAGAAACAAACTAGAGGAAAAAGGATTGCTGCAGCTGAACCGATGATTACATGAATTACTCTTTTTGTAGTCCAGATCGCATGACTTGCTTCCGTTGGGATTGCTGCCATCAAGAGAAAACAAACTGCGACAATATAAAGCATGATTAAACCCTTGTCGAGATGCGGGTTGGGTGAGTGGTTTTTCTTCAGGGTCATGGTAAATGCCAGCAAAGTTAAAGCAACTGATACAAATGCAATAGTTTCTAACCATCCATAATCCCCCGTGGCTAGTTGGCTTATTGTCCTGCCGGCAAAATCGGCGTCACGTTTAAGGAGCATCGCCACGGAGGTCAGCATGACGAAAATTATCGGACCGATGATACTTAAAACGGCGAGCAGCCGGGCTTTGTTAGGAGTAGTTGCAGATAGGGATTTTCGGCTTTTTGGGTTGGTCTCCAATCGGGACTCCTAGTTTTTGGGTGAATTATAATACTCACAAAGTTTACACACAACAAGCTTGACTGAGCTTGCCCCCACTGCGCAGGATGTGTCGATCAAGTCCGGCCGTCGTTTGTCCGTTCACCCGGTCAGAAAGCAGGTTTTTACGACAAAATCGGTTGCTTTGCATGGGCAGACATCGGGTCATTAACCCCTCAAACTCCCCTATGGTTTGGAGGCCAGATTTTAGCTATTCCCGGGCAGCGTGGATTGTTCCCACGGGATGCCGGCACAGCTGTTCGGTCCTATATTTCCAAAAGTAATGCAACCCTGAGATTACGGTCAGGATAACTGCGCAAAGAGTAACAACGGGGGCTAATGACAAAACGGCGTGCAGGTTGCCATGCACATCAAGTGAATTCAAAACATTACCCGATTCAAGGTCTTTTCGGAGACTGACCCATATTATCGCCATAAACGAAACCGTGGTCTTGGCTTTGCCCCATTTGTCAACCACAAGCCTACCGGTACGGGACTTTTTTGTGCGCAGGATAAGGATAAGCAATTCTCGGGATATGACTACCATGGGTATCCAGAGGTCTACCTGCCCGGTAGCGGTCAGCATGAGAAGCATGGCTCCAATAAATAATTTGTCACTATACATATCGCACTTGGCGCCAAACGCGGTTATCGAATTCATTTTGCGGGCTAGAAAACCATCAAAAAAATCACTCAACCCGGCTACAGCGGTGACAACCGCTGATATCAACCAGCCTTCAACCCATCCGAGAGTGATCGGTAGAATAGCCAGCGGAAGCAGCAAGACACGTGTCAGAGTCAACCAGGTGGCGATATTCAATTTGACATTCTGGCAGGGAAGCGATTGGAACAGCACAGGAATCGCCCAGAAGGTCATAGCGGTCCCGCCTTCTTAAATTTTTATATAATCTGTCAACCGAACTTCAATCTGGAACGAATTATCTGAAAATAATTGATCATGACTGAAATCGCGAGAAGTGAGGTGATAACTGTATAAATCGGAACGAAAAAGTTGTATCTGGCCAGTATAAAAAGGTACATCAATATCCAGACTGCTTTACGGGATAGGCTTAACAGCAGGTCACCTTTAGGGTGAAATATTAGAGTCGAAGACGGGCCGCTGCCACTCTGCTTTCTTTCGGCCATCCACAGCACCGAAAACGCAGAGAAAACAAACAGCGCCCCCAAAGTTCCATCCAGAAGCCTGGTTCGAATCAACGCCAAAGGGAAAATCAGAAAGGCAAGATTGTCTGCGAAAACGTCCTCGAATTCACCTACTCCGTTATCGTTTTGTAACATACGCGATAAGTCACCGTCAATACAGTCCAGTATCCATGCGGTGAGCATTAAACCAAGGGCAGCCGAAAATGCGGAGCGTATCCAGAAAAAATAAGATCCCACGAGCAGGAAAATCCTGATTAGTGTGATATGAGATTGATTGAGATGAAGATGTATGAAAAGTCTACAGGCTGTAAATGTCATGGGTCTGCGTATTTTGCGCATTAAAGCAACTATTGTATACCCTTGCCGGGTAATAACCGAAGAAAAGTCTCGCAGCCAGTCCGACAAAAAGGCCTCCTTTAGACTGAAGACACTCTTGCAGGTCCGAACAGTGTAATTTTCCCGGCATTATATCACTTTTAGAACGTCGAACGGTATTCCTGCAAGACGATGGACACATAGTTAAGGAAATCAACATAAACGGAAATGTGCCTGGTAGTGAGAGCGGTTATTTTCAGAAGGGAAATATAACCGCGAGCAGCGGATACCTGAGATGGGACGAGAATTGAAGGTATTCCAAGAAGCAAATGCCGCTGAAGAACACGGTAATTTATCTCTCGACTGAATGAGCTATGGAAATCCCCAAACCGTGAAGAGAAACGCTATCTAATGATAAACGTGCCGGATGCCGTTTATGTCGATCCCAAGCTTACACGGTCTGAATGTGCTTAATAAACATAAGCCTCAAATCAGGCCTATTTTTCAGGTTACAGTTTCAAGCAAGGGTTCGAAAATCTGGTTAATAAAAGACGGAGGTCTGGATTCATCCAGACCTCCGTCTGTGCTCGTGGTGGAGACGGGGGAGAGTCGAACTCCCCGTCCAATAGAAGAGACCCAGAATCTACTACAGGATTATTCAGATCTTTAATCTCGCTCTAAAAGCCTCAACTGAAGGAGTCTTTTGAAGCCAGCCGATTAGTCTTTCGTCGCCCTTATCGGCATGTGGGCGGCGGCACCCCGACTTTTCATCACCCAGATCCTGACCCGCCGGGGTGGGGTCAGGCTGGATGGGCTAGCTTATTTAGCCAGCCAGAACCAATTCAGGTTCGGCAGTTGTTTTTTGCCACCTGTTTAATGAGGGTGATGGCACCTCAGCCTGCAATTCTGTAGCACACTTCCACTGTCGAGACCACGCGTCCCCGTGTTCGTGTGAGCCCCGCGGCTCAATGCCTTTTTAAGGTACGCTCGATTTCGCGCTCATCTTCCCGGCGTTTAATCGTTTCACGTTTGTCGTAAAGCTTTTTCCCGCGCCCGAGACCGATCTCGAGTTTGGCTGTGCGTTCCTTGATGTACATCCTGAGCGGAATGAGTGTCAAACCTTTTTCGGCAAGTTTCCCGACCAGAATGCGTATCTCTTTCCGATGCATGAGCAACTTGCGCGAGCGAGTCGGCTCGTGGCTCATGTAGCTTGCGGCCTCATACCGGGCTATATGTGCCCCTATCAGCCAGAGTTCCCCGTGTTCCGCTTTGACGTAAGCTTCCCCCAGGCTCACCCGGTTTTCGCGGACCGATTTTATTTCAGACCCTAACAACGCTATTCCAGCCTCAAAAGTCTCGAGGATGGTATAGTCATGATGAGCCTTGCGGTTAGTAGCGACAACCTTTATAATCACCTCTAATTATACCATGAAGTGAAACTACTATCAGGAAGTCTTGTTTTGGATCAAGTGATCGAAACCTCAAAATCAGTTTTATCCTGGGAATACAGTTTTCTCGTTTTTGTGGCGGTCTTGGGAGTTATCCAGGTTGCCGCAGCTAACTCGGGGTTGAAAGGCCTTCTTTTTGCCCCTGGGGCGGTTCGTATCAGATTCTGGCCCTTCCGGCGGCGCTGGACACTGACCAGTATCCACTTCAGTTATCTTTTCGCGGCCGTCACGGTCCTTCCGGCTCTGGGGTTCTTTTTTGTGTGGAATTCCCATAACGCAACCGGAATAATCCAGGGTTCTGAGCAAGCCGGGCTTTTCGTTTTGAGCACAGCCGCCGGCGGCATTTTCAGTCTTTTTGCGTCCTCGTTTATCAACCAATGGCGGCTGCAAAGCAATAAAACCAGGGCGCAGGGCCTCGAAGCCCTCAAAGAGGTCACATGGTATCAGGCGGTGTGGCGGCGCTGGGTGAGGAACTCAAATGAGTCTTGACTTGAGGCTTTTTAGTTGGATAAACGGGCTCGGGGGCCATGTTCCCGCTTTAGATAGATTGGTCAGCGGTTTGGCCGACGATTACTTCATGATTATTGCCATGTGTCTCGTGCTGGTGGGCATGTGGTTCGGGACCCGCGAGGCTGCCGAGAGAGCACGTAATCAAATGGCCGTGTTAAAGGCGATGGCAAGCCTGGGTATCGCCAGCGGATTTGTCGCCTGGGCGAACGTTATATTTGTTGGCGATAATAAATTCCCAGGCACATCCCTTCACGAAATATTCAACCGTTCCAGGCCTTTCGTGCAGCTCGGCCCGACTGTTGTCCATGGATTTTACCAACCCACCGACCCATCTTTTCCGTCGAACCTGGCGGCGGTGGTTTTCGGTTTGGCGCTCGCTATATGGTTGATGAATAAGAGATGGGGCACATGGTTGCTGGGCATGGCATTCGTCGCCTGCTTTGCCCGTGTTTATGTGGGTATCCACTATCCTTCTGATATACTTGGGGGCTTTGCCTTTGCTGTGGCGGGTGTGGCGGCGGCGTATTTTCTTTTCTGGGCCTTGTCTCCCCTAGTGAAACTGCTCAAGTGGATACTTAAAGCCTTGTATTTAGCCGGTTAGAGCCTATTTTTCCGGTCAAAGTCTGTCTGGGAAAACCCCCTTAGACAATCAACTCTATCAAGAATCTTCTGAGGAAAATGATTTCAAGTATTCTGCAAAGGCGGCCCTATCGTGCTGCGTGCCGCAGAAATCTCCGCTTTCAGTAGCTGTTATCCCCCAGACGCGCGAGAGCCCCTGGGTGCACTCCTTTCGGGATAAAGAGGGGGACCAATCCCGGCATGCCCTGGGTTTGGCGACGTGGATCGCACAAAGAGCTTCTTTACCCCGGTGAATGAGGAAAATACAACCGCCGTTATCACGGTGTTTCAGGAGGAATTTTCCCGGCACCGGCCAGCGCGGGTCAGTGTATTCAGCCCTAAGTTTTTCAACGTTGATACCCAGGAAGCCGGCTATCCTCTGCATTTCTGAAGGCTCGAGAAGTACCTGGTACCGGGTACAGCATTCACCGCACCGGAAGCAGGCCGATGGATGTTCCGGTTTGGAGACGGAAGGGTCTGTCATTGGCTGATTGTAGCACTTTCGTACAGCAGGCTGTAAAATAGCCGCATGAACATTTTCCGATCGATTGCCAAATGGGTTTTTATAGTGCTGATCCCTGTTTTCCTTCTATCAGGCACCATTGCCTGGGCTTTTAACAGCCTCTGGATATATACCTGCGGATTTGAGAAATACGCCGTCAGTCAAGACCTCGGTGTCTCCCCCGCCCAACTGGATAAATCTGCGGCTGAACTTATCGCCTATTTCAACAATCCCGCTGAGAAGTATTTGGACATCAATGTCACCTATGATAACGGCATCACATCTCCGCTTTATGATCAGGCGGACATCCTGCACATGGAGGACGTAAAAAGCGTTGTGTGGCTGGACTACTGGTTGTTTGTGGTGTCGGCGCTTTATTCGGCGGGGTATTTTACAGCCATGTTAATAGGGAAACGCAACCAAAAAAGACAGGATCTGGCATCCGGATTGAAGCGGGGCGGGATCGCAACCATAGGGCTGATTTGTTTCCTTGGAGTATTCGCAGTTACCAGTTTCGATTGGTTTTTTACCACTTTCCATGAAATATTTTTCCCCCAGGGGAACTGGCAGTTTCCGATGGGAGACCACATGATCACCCTTTTCCCGGACGGATTTTGGTCAGACGTAACCCTTCTCGTCGGGCTGGCAGCCCTGGTCCTGGCCGTTATAGTCTGGGTTGTCGGATTTATGTGGCTCAGGCATATTAAAGCAAAGGATATTATTCCAGAGCAAAACGGCGGGTAACTCGCGTACTCAATTTTGATTGCTTTGCCATTGAAGCAAAGATCTGACTGAGAAAATCAGATGGCATCACAAAAACCGGCGCGGTTTTCATTATCACGGCGCCGGTCTTGGAATATTGTTAAAAACATGGAATCATCTTCCGCATGTTCGGTTCCACAGGTAGGCATATCTTTTTTGAGGCGACCAAAACAGCCAGCGGAGATGTAAAAAGGCTCTTTGAAAGGCCATGTCTTTCATATTTTGCACCAATCACCTCCTTTTGAACCAGATTTCCCTATTTATAACGAATAATCTCTCAACAGGATAGTTTCGCAGGACCGGATATATAACCTCTTTGGCTCATTGTTGGTAATGCAGGTAGTCTTGCGCGCCCAATTTCCTTGCGGGCATCAGGTCAAAGAAGACATCGAAAACGAACCCCTGACTAGAGACGGCTTGCGCTGGTTGTCGGGAATCGGCCGATTCTGTCGTAGGGCAAGTCCGTTATAAACAGTTTCAAGGGCGTTCTTGTGGAGAAAGGGAAGTATTCATTCGCAAGAGGACTTGTTCTCCTCTGCTGTGAAGAGGCAATTGAATACAACGGACCCGAACGTTGTTTTAAAGATTGGATTGTAATGGAAGGAAGTCTTACCCTGCGCCGCACGAACCGCATGAGGAGGAACTGCACCCACCGCAGGAATTTCCGCCGACCGGCGCTGTAAATCCGGTGTCATCTTTGGCGAGGCAGGAAAAATGCGAAATTGCACGTTTGGATTGTTTTCCGCACATAGGGCAAACTGCATCATTTTCGGATTGGCTCATCGGGAGCAGCATTTCGAATTTGGACCCGCACCCCCGGCATACATATTCGTAAATCGGCATTTTATTCCTCTTTACACTATTTTAAGATGTTGTTTAAACTCAAGTCAAACGTCGCCTTGTATATATCTTTACGTTGACACTACCTACATCCGCCAGTATAATTCTATGTGTCGCCGAAGTGGCGGAATGGCAGACGCGCTACGTTCAGGGCGTAGTACTCGAAAGGGTGTGAGAGTTCAAATCTCTCCTTCGGCACCATTCGGCGCTTGTAGCTCAGTTGGATTAGAGCGCAGCCCTGCGAAGGCTGAGGTCGTGGGTTCGAGCCCCACCAAGCGCACCATCTCCCCGTTTATTCATATCAGAACATTAGATTTCAATCGGTATTTTTTTCCGTATTTCGTTTATCTTTGGTATTATCTCAATTAAATGGCTAACTATCATGGCTGAAAAAATGCTGGTTGCCCTGAGCGGAGGAGTGGATTCGGCGGTAGCAGCCGCAATCCTCAAAAAAGCTGGCTACGACTTGACAGCCGTCACGATGAAGATTTGTGCAAGCGAAACACAAGAGGCCAAACCTTCGGCGCGCCATGGCTGTTATGGGCCCGGAGAGACCGAGGACTTGGAAGATGCCGGGCGTGTGGCTGAATATCTGGGGATACCGTTTCACATCCTCGATCTTTGCGAGGCTTACAAAACAGAAGTTTTATCGGAATTCATTTCGGGTTACACACAGGGTCGAACGCCCAATCCTTGTGTTTACTGCAATCAGCGCGTCAAGTTTGGGGCAATGGTTGAAGCTGCTGAACAGGCGGGCCTGGAGTTTGACAGCATGGCTACGGGCCATTACGCCCGAACTTATTTCGAACCAGCCGGCGGAAGGTATTTATTACAAAAAGGGGTTGACTCAAAAAAAGACCAGTCGTATTTTCTTTCATTTCTCAATCAGCGGCAACTAAGCAGGGCCGTTTTCCCGCTTGGAGCCTTTACGAAGCAGCAGGTGCGCCAGATAGCTTCCGAAATGTTCTTGCCAGTATCAGACAAGCCCGAGAGCCAGGATTTCGTTTCAGGAGGCTATCACAGCCTATTTCCTGAGGACGAGAGACCCGGGCCCATTACCGACGGAAAGGGGAAAGTGTTGGGGATCCACAAAGGCATATCCCGCTACACCATCGGCCAGCACAAGGGCCTCGAACTACCCGGTCAGGAAAAACTTTATGTCATCAAAATAATCGCCGAAACCAACACCCTTGTTGTCGGCGAAGAAGAAGCCCTGTTCCGAAATGAACTGATCGCGTCCGGTCTAAATTGGATCGCGTTTGACGGGTTGACTAAATCAACAAGGGTCGAAGCCCGAATACGCTCCGGCGCCAGCCCGGCGCCTGCACTTCTCGAGCCGAGAGGTAATGAAGCGGGTGTCATTTTTGATCAGCCCCAGAAGGGTGTGACACCGGGACAGGCAGTAGTTTTTTATGACGGCGATACCGTGTTGGGCGCCGGAATTATCAACTAACTCACCGGTCGACTCCTTCAGAAGCGCCTTAAACAGCCTGATGCATATGCCTCAGGTAAGGGCCTGCGCCAGGTCCTCTAAAAGATCATCCACATTTTCCAGACCAACCGACAGGCGCACCAGGCTTTCATTTATTCCTATTTTTTCACGCTGTTCGCGACTCATGGAAGCGTGGCTTTGTGTAGCGGGGTGCCCTGCCAGAGAAGTCATCCCGCCGAGGGACTCCGCCATTGTGAATACTTTCACTTTTCGGAGGAAATTGTTAACTGATTCCAGCCCGCCCCTCATTTCAAAGGAAACCATCCCGCCAAACCCCTTCATCTGTTTTGCGGCAAGTTCATGCCCGGGGTGGTCTTCCAGCCCGGGATAAAAAACGCGGTTAACGGCCGGGTGGGTTTTTAAAAATCGGGCAACAGCTATCGCATTTATCTCGTGCTGTTTCATCCTGATAGGCAGGGTCTCGATACCTCTCAAAACCAGCCAGCTATCAAACGGCCCGGCGATCGCACCCAAGGCATTTTGAAGGAAAGCAACACGGGCGGTAAGGTCATCAGTATTCGTGACGATGGCACCCCCCACGACGTCGCTGTGCCCGTTGAGGTATTTGGTCGTAGAGTGCATCACGATGTCGATACCGAATTCCAGAGGGCGAAGAAAATACGGGGATGAGAAGGTATTATCCATCACGCTTATAAGACCGTGTTTTTTTGCCGCTTCGGCCGCCATCTCGAGATCAACGATGTGTAGGAGAGGATTTGAAGGGGTTTCAAGCCAGATCATTCGTGTGTTTGGTTTAATGGCGCTTTCGATAGCTTCCCTGGTGCTCATCTTGATAAATGTGAATTCGAGACCAAAGCGCGTCATCACGTCGTGGAATAACCGGAAAGTACCTCCATAGATACCTTCGACTGCAATGACGTGATCTCCCGCTTTAAGGAGGTGGATGATCACTGATTCAGCCGCCAGTCCGCTGGCGCAGGCAAAACCAGCCTTGCCTCCTTCGAGTTTAGCGATCGTTTCTTCAAGGACCCTCCTGGTAGGGTTGCCCATGCGTGAGTACTCGAAACCACTTGTTTTGCCGATATCTTCAAATGCGAAAGTTGAAGATTGATATATCGGCACTGAAATCGCACCGTAGGCCTTATCCGGGCGGTGTCCCGCATGGATGGCGTCTGTTTCAAATCTCATATTCTGCTCCTATCCTGTTGATTTAACATTTTGCGCCAGCGATCTTAAAAAGCCTGATCAAGATGCGGTTTTAGATTGAATATTATATTCCATTCGGCTGACCGTTCAACTGTCCCTTCTGAAAACTTGAGATCTATCCTACTCGGTTTCAGGCGTAACTGCGGGAAGAACGAACACCTGAAACCACGTTTACTTTACACCAGGGCAAAAAAGCGTTAAAATAGGCACGGTTTTGGGCGGCTAGCTCAGCTGGTTAGAGCATCTGCTTTACACGCAGGAGGTCATAGGTTCGAATCCTATGCCGCCCACCATCCCCCGCTTCACGCACAATAACCCCCTTGAAGCCATCGGTATTATGTAATGTTATGTCAACTTATGACATGCTCAAAATAGGGGGAATTGCGCCGTGAAAAGCACTCTCCCCGGAATACATTAATCACGGTGAGAAAAGGGTAAATCCAAAGTTCTGTGGTAATATGTCTTGGATTTAGAATACGGCCAGGATGGGAGTACGAATATGAGCAAGGTTTTGTACATCAAGGCAAATGCAAAGCTGGATGGTGAATCCCGGACATTCAAAATTTCTGACGCTTTTGTGCAAGCTTATAGAAAGAGCCATCCGCATGACGAAATAATAACACTGGATCTGTATAAAGAGAGGATCGCTTTTTTGCCTGTCGGGCAATTGAATGAGCTTCATCGGCCGGCGCCGGATGCCGGCAAGGATCATCCAATCCTGAAATATGCCTATCAGTTTTTAGAAGCTGACAAGTATATCATCGCCGAACCTTTGTGGAATCTGGGCGTCCCTGCAATTTTGAAGGCTTATATCGATTATATATGTGTTAACGGCATCACCTTTAAATACACCGCCGAGGGTCCTGTGGGATTAAATCATGGTAAGAAAGCAATAAATATCACAACCAGGGGCGGCTACTATTCTGAAGGCAAAGCTAAAGCCTGGGAGATGGGAGACGCCTATCTGAGAACTATTTTCCACTTTTTAGGCATCACCGATTTTACTACCCTGAACGCTGACGGGCTTGACGTGGTTGGAAATAACGTTGATCTTATTTTAGGCTCTGCTATTCAAGACGGTATAAAACGGGCTGCAAGCTTTTAACCAGCATACTGCTTTCGCCAGAAACTGGATTGGGGAAGTGCAGGCAGTCTCCAGAATCCCCTTCAGCCAAATGCCGGCCGAATGACCATGGGAGGCTCCATGATGGCAAATATGACAGCATTGCCCTGGGCTGCTTAGGAAAGGTCTGGAGTGGGTCAGGCGGGTAAGAATGCCAATCAGGTTGGCTGCAAAAAACCTGTTATTTCTGCGGGATTATAACCTTTTTCCAATATTTGCGTTATATTAATAAAGAATACCCGAAAATTTTGCGAGGCGAGTATGAAAAAAACTATGCTGGCAATCACCGCTCCTTTGTTGAGCCTGATTCTTGTGGCGTGCTCCACGCCCGTATCAGCCGATATGCTTAAATCCAGCAAGGCCCGCGATCTCTCTCCATCAGGCACCAATCTCACCCAACTCGTTGAAGGCAACAATGCTTTCGCATTTGATCTGTATCAGACTCTCAAAACTCAAAATGATGGAAATATGTTTTATTCGCCTTATAGCCTTTCGCTGGCGATTGCCATGGCGTATGTAGGCGCGCGGGGCGATACGGCGACTCAAATGGCAAGCACACTTCATTTCACTCTGCCCCAGGGGGCGCTGGACGCGGCCTTTAATTATCTCGCATTAGAGTTGGATAGCAGGGGAAAGTCGTCCAATTCTATGACTTCCGGGCAAAATGAAGGTTTTCAACTGAATGTTGTGAATGATGCCTGGGGCCAAAAGAATTTCGCTTTCCTGGCCAGCTATCTTGATACTCTGGCGGTCAATTACGGGGCCGGCCTGAGAGTGCTGGATTTTATCAGTAACGCTGAAGTGGCCCGTCAATCAATCAACCAGTACATCAGCGATAAAACACAGGGGAAAATCAAGGACCTGATCCCGCCGGGCGCAGTTACCGACCTCACTCGCCTTGTCCTTACGAACGCAATTTATTTCAAGGCAACCTGGCAAACGCCATTCGCGAAAGAGTCCACAGGCGAAGGGACATTCAATCTGTTGAGCGGGGGCAAAGTAACTGCTCAAATGATGCACCAGACAGGTTATTTCAATTATTTCGCCGCGGAAGGTTTCCAGGCACTGGAATTGCCTTATGACGGCGGGCAACTGGCGATGGACGTTTTTGTGCCTGACGCGGGGCAATTCAACGACTTTCAAAATGCGCTTGATTCAAGCTCCGCTGAAACAATCATCGCATCGATGACTCGGCAGGACATCATACTATCGTTACCCAAGTTTCAATTCGATTCGAGCTTCAGCCTTAAACAAGCTCTTTCCTCGATGGGTATGGCAGTTGCTTTCAGCGATAAATCAGATTTTTCCGGTATGACTGGAACGCCCGGACTTCAAATCTCTGATGTCGTTCACAAAGCCTTTGTTTCTGTTGACGAAGCTGGAACCGAAGCTGCTGCGGCCAGCGCGGTTATTATGGTCGGTACTGCGATGCCGGCAAACCAGGTTACTCTCAGCATTGATCGCCCATTTATTTTCTTGATACGGGATGTTGCTACCGGTTCCATCCTGTTTATCGGGAGGGTGTTAAATCCCGCGGCCTGAAGAAATAGCTCATTTAAGAACGAGCGGGGCTAAGTAGTGAGACTGAACACCGCTCGTTCTTTATTGAATATAACAAGTAAACCTTGATAGATCCCCCAATTTCTATTTCATAGCGCCCCTTTTATTTACGCTTATGCTTATTTTGACGTAAATCCGAACAGCAACTTCTTGTATAGCGTTCAATTATTATTGAAATCGAGTCCTCTCTGGATTATATTGATATTAGTCTGGAAGCGTGTTAACTTTACTGGATAAAGCTCGAGAAGCGTTCTGGGATGGAAATTTGAATCGTAAACCCCTTGTAGGCATCAGCGAAGCCAGCCAAAACCTTGGCGTGAGCGAGGCCACTTTGCGTCAATGGACCGATGAAGGCAGAATCAAGGCTTTTGTTACTCCCGGAGGGCACAGGCGCTATTCGAAAGAAGAACTTGAAGGGTTTCTAGTTTCCCATGAAAACCTGCTGGGTGTTAAAGATCTTGTTGGAAAACTCGAGAAAACCGCTGAAACCCACAGGGAAATCGGAGCCGCATTTTTGAACTCAACCGTGTGGTATGAGCGTATGAGCGTCGAACATAAAAAACTCCTGGCCACCCTCGGCCGCCAGATATTAAATTTGATGATGGCTTACATGGCCTCTCCGGATAAAAAGACGGAAGTCCTCGCAACGGCACGGGAAATAGGTGCCGGTTTTGGAGATATGCTCGCCTCGGAAGGGGTACCATTGACCGACTCTGTTCAGGCGTTTATATCTCACAGGGACCCGATTTCTCACATCATATCCGAGATGTTAAGGAAAAAGGAACTTGTCGGGCCTGGCGTGTTAGCCGCGATGCCGTTGATGGAACAAGTCATGGATTCGGCTTTGGTTTCGCTTGTTGAAGCCCATCAGTTGCAAGGTAAAGGTTTTTGATTGTTTCGAAGTTGAATTGAAGTTAGGGAGGGAAAATGAATACATCCTTGCAGACTTTTGAACCGGAGACACCGGATAAATTGCGCGACTCCCAAAAAGATGCGGACCAGAAAGTCGTGGACGAATTGATCGAAAAGGTTTCAAAACTCGAAAACAAAATAGAGGAATTGAAAACCGAAAACCAGAGGCTTGAAGCATGGCTGAAGTCTGAAAAGACAACCTACAGGCTTCAATATTACGGTTCCAGTGGTAGGATGTAGAACCCTTGCTTGGTCAAGAAGTAAATGAAATAGATGCATGAAAAAAGAAAAGAGGGGCAATTGCCCCTCTTTTCTTTTTTATTGGTCTCAGATGATTGTGGGTCGAACTGATCTAGAATTTAGCTTTTTTTCATTATTCCCCAACCGGCCAGTACAAAACCCAAGCCGATTACGATAGCAAATATACCGCTTTTTTGCACGAAGTCAATTGTTTCCAGGTTGGACTTGGCTAATCCAAGTGAAGCCTTCTGCCAGCCAGCGGACTGCATTCCTTCTACGCTTTTAGCGGTGGTAGCTTGTTCTAATCCGGCTTTCGCCTGGTCATAGGCGGCATTTAATGTCCCGGTGGTAAGCCCAGATGCTGTAAGCTCACCGACAACTGTAGTTTTGTTATCGCCCGCCTGCATGATAAACATAACGCCGAATACAACGCATACTACGCCGATAATCGCCACGAGGATCGATAAGAAATTTTTCATTTAGACGCTCCTTCTTTATTACTTGAGTCACGGGGTACAAGATCAAAAGTGCTGCAAGATTGTGAGGTGTAAAGCAGATTGTTTTTTTACGTACCTCCTTAACCAAATAAATTACTAGTAGTCGAATACGACTAAGCAAAATTGAGTTATAGTACCTTAGGTGAGGTAAAAAAGTCAATGGCGATACAAGCAATGCCGCATTAATGTTGAGATTATTTTCGTCGTTTCAGTTGTTGAACTGATCCCGACCGACAATCGGAAATCAATAGCCTTATGCTATAATATCGAAGATTTTCCCCCGGCGGAAGGGTTGCATGTTCACGCATCTTCACGTTCATACCGAATACAGTCTGCTTGACGGAATGTGCCGCATCGATCCGCTGCTAGAACGTGCCAAATCGATGGGGATGAACTCGCTTGCAATTACTGACCACGGTGTTCTTTACGGCGCAATCCAATTCTACCAGGCGGCAAAAAAGGCTGGTATTAAACCGATTCTCGGATGCGAGACCTATATAGCGCCCGCCACGAGGCAAAGCCGCACTGCGGCAGACAAAGGTAACAACCATATCGTTCTGCTTGCAAAAAACCAGATCGGCTGGCATAACCTGATGCAGTTGATTACCAAGGCCAGTCTTGAAGGATATTATTACAAGCCGAGGGTCGATAGAGAGCTGCTTCGACAACACAGCGAAGGCCTCATCGCTCTTTCTGCCTGCCTGGCGGGGGAGGTCCCCAGCCTCATTCTCTCGGGCAGGTTACAGGATGCGCGTGAAGCAGCACGATGGTACAAGCAAACTTTTGAAGATTTTTATTTTGAGATACAGCGCCAGCCTATAACAGAACTCGAGCGAGTAAACCAGGAACTGATAGCAATATCGAGCGAGCTCGATATTCCCCTTGTGGCCACTAATGACGTGCATTACATCAATCAGGACGATGCTTCTGCTCATGATGTTTTGTTGTGCGTCGGGACCGGGACCACCATCCATGAAGAAAAACGGATGAAGATGGCAGGCGATTATTTTTATCTTAAATCGCCTGAAGAAATGGCAGAATTATACGCCGATCTTCCCGAAGCCCTGGAAAATAGTCAAAAGATTGCGGATAAATGCAATCTGGAACTGGAATTCGGCCGCCTGCATCTGCCCGAAATCGAACGGCCGGCCGACAGGAACCCGGAAGAGTACCTCACGGATTTGTGCTACCAGGGGCTACCGAAATTTTACCCTACCGCGACCAAAGAGGTAAAAGAGCGGCTCGAGTACGAACTCGACGTCATCAAGAAGACACAGTTCGCGAACTACTTCCTTGTTGTTTGGGACATCGTACGATTTGTGCGCCAGCAAAATATCCTGTTCAACGTGAGAGGAAGCGCCGCTTCCAGTATCGTCCTGCGTTGCCTTGGCATCACCGAGCTTGATCCGCTGGAGCACAAGCTTGTTTTCGAGCGCTTTCTTAATATTGAAAGACGCGAGATGCCGGATATCGACCTGGACTTTGAAGATACCAGGCGAGAAGAAGTTATCAGCTATGTTTCGGCCAAATACGGGCCGGATCATGTGGCCCAGATCATAACTTTCGGGACCATGGGGGCGCGCGCCGCCCTTCGCGATGTTGGGCGGGCGCTGGGAATGAGTTACAGTGATGTGGACCGGGTGACCAGGTTGGTGCCTTTTGCCATAGGCATGACCCTTGCCAAGGCACTGGAGGAAAACGCCGAGCTGAAGAACCTTTACACCGAGGATTCGACAGTTCGAAACTTGATAGACATGGCCCGCCGGGTAGAAGGCGTTTCACGCCATGCCAGTACCCATGCGGCGGGGGTGGTCATCTCCAAGGAAATCTTGACTAATTATACCCCGCTGCAAAAGTTGAGCAAAGGTGAACAGGGCGACCTCGTGATGACTCAATTCCCAATGGAGGACATCGCCAGCATCGGTTTGCTCAAGATGGACTTTTTGGGGCTCGCCAATCTTACTATTCTCGCCCGCGCCAAAGAGATAATCCGTTCAACGCGCGGAATTGATATCGACCTTAGAACGATTCCCCTGAACGACCCGAAAACCTTCGAATTGCTTGCAGCCGGAGAAACCACTGGCGTTTTTCAACTGGAAGGGTCGGGGATGCGGAGATATATCCGCGATCTCAAACCAACGGTTTTCACGGATATTTCGGCCATGGTGGCGCTGTACCGCCCCGGCCCTATCGAGCAGATACCGCACTTCATCAGGTCCAAACATGGAGAGGAACCTATATCCTACCCGCATCCTTCGCTTGAAGAATACCTGGCTGAAACATACGGTGTCATCGTTTATCAGGAACAGGTGCTATTTATAGTCCGGGCCTTCGGAGGGTACACATTAGGCCAGGCTGACGTCTTCCGAAAAGCCATGGGCAAGAAAAAAGCTGAAGTGATGGTTAAGGAGCGCCGGCATTTCATCGACGGCGCACTCGCAAAAGGTTTCAGTGAAAAGGAGGCTGAAGATGTGTACGGCCTTATCGAACCTTTTGCGGGCTACGCATTTAACAAGGCACACGCCACGAGCTACGCCCTTATCGCCTATCAAACGGCTTATCTCAAAGCCAATTACCCGGAAGAATATATCACTGCCCTGCTCATAGCTTATTGGGGCAACGCCGAAAAAGTCGCGGTGTCCGTGGGCGAATCGCGCCGTCTCAAAATCCCAGTATTGCCTCCGGACATAAACAAGAGTCAGGCGCATTTTGCGATTGAAAAAACTGCCGATGGCCGCTCGGCCATCCGTTTCGGGCTGAGTGCTATTAAGAATGTAGGACTGAGCGCCATCGAGCCTATCATCGAAGAACGAAAACGTGGGGAATATAAATCGGTCGAGGACCTTTGCAAGCGGGCCGGAACCGCAGCGGCTAACCGCCGTGTCCTCGAAAGCCTGGTGAAGGCCGGTGCGCTCGATGCCATGGGTGAGCGGGGCACTTTACTTTTCAACATCTCCAGACTGCTGGACCTGGCGCAGCAGCAGCAGCGCCTCAAGGACAGCGGCCAATCCACCATGTTCGACATGTGGGGTGGGGCAGTCGATGTGCCATCTCCCAGCCTCGAGATGGTTGGCGCTGCAGCGACTACAAAAGAGAAGCTGGACTGGGAAAAAGAGCTGACCGGTGTGTATCTTTCCGAGCACCCTTTCAGCCCTTATATAAGCCAGGCGGCTGAAGACAACACCGCTCTATGCGGACAAATCGACTCGGAAATGGAAGGCCAGGTAGTGCGTGTGGCCGGCATGGTGGAATCCATGCATACGATGCTGACCAGGGACGGGCAGACTTCTCTGTCTGCTGTACTAGAAGATCTCGACGGGCGCATTGAGGTGATGGCGTGGTCCCGCGTCTATGCCCAAACTAAAGAGCTTTGGCAGGAGGGCAATATACTGCTGGTTGAAGGCAAGGTAAGGGAACGTGCCGATCAGATGCAAATTGTTTGCGAACGCGTGCGGAGGTATGACTTGGAACCCCAGAGAAAAGACAAACCAGCGGCCAGAGCGGCCGCATTGCCGATTATTTCGAAAGAAGAAAAACCTGTTGAACGGCAGAGGCTGACCGTAACTTTGCAGCAGACACTCGATGCTGAATCGGACATCGCACAGCTGCACGCGGTGATGGCTGTGCTGCAGGACTATCCCGGCGATGACGAAGTCAGTCTCACGGTGAATAACGGCACCAAAGTTTTCAAACTCAAAATGGGACAGGTGCGCGTAACATACGGTGAAGAACTGCGCCGCCGCGTGACGGCCCTCATCGGCTCGGACAGCATCAAGGTTGAAGCCATTAAAAGCTAGAAAGGCTGGCGGCGTAATAAAAACCACGATTGGAGATGGTTCTGTAGAAGGCCGCGACGGGCACCGCGCCAGGTTGCGCGCCAAGTTTTCAAAGAGTGGACTTGTCGGGCTCCATGATTATGAAATCGTCGAACTTGTTTTAACGCTCGGCCAGCCGCGTAAAGACTGTAAACTCGCGGCAAAAGAGGCCATCAAGCGTTTTAAAGACCTTCGCGGGGTACTGGATGCCCCCAGTGAAAAATTGGAAGCGGTACCCGGTATCGGGCCGGCAAACAGCTTCGGTTTTCGCCTCATCCGGGAACTTTCAGGTGAATATCTGAGGGAAAGGGCAATCGATAAAATCGTCCTGAATTCCGAGAAATCGGTTTACGATTACCTTTATCAATCCATGGCGGGGCTTCAAAAAGAGATATTCAGGGTGCTGTTTTTGAACAGCCAAAACCGTTTGAAAGAAACACAGGATATCTCTCAGGGTACGGTGAATGCCAGTGCCGTGTTTGCGCGTGAGGTAATGGAATCGGCTATCAAGTACCGAGCCACAGCCTTGATATTTGTGCACAATCATCCCTCGGGGAACACTTCACCGAGTCAAGATGACAAAGCGATTACCCGTGAACTGATTCTCGCCTCAAGTGTTATGGGCCTCAAAGTCCTGGACCATATCATCATCGGCGATAATTGCCATTACAGTTTTGCGTCCCAGGGTTTGATCCAGAAGTATGAAGCTGAAGTTGAAGGGATGAAAGCGCGGAGCAGGGCATGAAAAGCCTTGCAACGCTTCTGCTAAGGCTTTCACAGTTGACTTTGTAGTTTAATCCCCTCGAGTTTCAGCAGCATCTTTTTGGCAGGAAGCCCGCCTTTGAAACCCCCGAGCCCGCCGTCGGAAGCAAGCACCCGGTGGCAGGGGACGATAATCGGGAGCGGATTTTTCCCGAGGGCATTCCCCACGGCCCTTGAGGCGCGCGGTTTCCCTATCTGTTCGGCTATCCAGGCATATGTCCGTGTCTGGCCGTAAGGGATGGTCCGGCAGGTAGACCAGACAGAGCGCTGGAAAGCAGTGCCCTCGGAAGTGTCGAGTTTGTCGGCGAAGTTGACCTGTTTTCCCCTGAAATACTCCCTGACGCGCGATACCAGTTCGTCAAAACGTTCGAAACTTACCCTCACCGCGTCAGTGCCCAACTCCAGCTCGTCCAGCGCGGCTTTTTCAGTTGACACGGGGAGAGAAAGCCTTACGATTCCAAGCGGAGAGATGAGCAGCCCAATCCAACCTGAATCGGTTTTGAAACTGGTGTATCGCAGGGCCCGTACATTTTCCTTGTCCAATACTATTTCTCCGCTATTTTTACGACTGGCGGCTTCTGGTGCTGGTTCTATATGGCCGCCCCTTGATTACTCCAACTCCGTGCGTATAAGATCGTATTTGCCGTCCCCCCGACGCCGCAGGATCGATGGATTTTCTCCGCTATCGGAATTAATGAACACAAAGAACTCATCTTTGATTATGTCAGCCTCGGCAAGGGCTTCGGAAAGGGACATCGGCCTGATTCCCATGTCTATCGTTTGCATGATTCTGTTGCGGTTCGCGGCCGGTGAAGCCTCCGGCGATTCCGTTCGGATAGTCTCCCCACCTTTGTCTTTCTCCTGCCATTTGCCTTTTTGTTTTTCGATTTGCTTGTTGATTGAATCGAACGCCCGGTCGACGGCGGTAAGGATGTTCTCTGCGCGCTCTTCGGCATGAAGAGTGATATTAGCCCCGCTGATATTTACGCGGATGACAGTTCGGTCCAAAGCAGAACGGGTTGGTTCTTCCAGTATCTCTATGCGGGTTTCCATTATGTTATCTAGTTTGCCGTCGAATTTGCCCAGTTTTCGTTCTACGTAGGTTCTGAGTTGAGGGGTCAGATTAACGTTTCGGGCATTAACTGTGAGTTCCATAATTCGACTCCTTTTTTAAACTTCCCTTGCGACGGTCAGCCCCCATACCGATACGGCCCCGGCCTGCTTAAGAGAAAATGCACAGGCATCCAGGGTCGCACCTGATGTAGCGACGTCATCTATCAATAATACCCGCTTGTCTTTCAATTTGCCATATTTACACATAAAAGAGCCTTGCATGTTCTTGCGGCGTTCCCGGGAGTTTGATGTTTTCGCCTGAGGTATAGTGTTGGTGGTTCGGCTGAGAATATCGGAGTACACCGGGATGTGCGAGAGCTTTTCGAGTTCGGCTGCCAACAAGAAAGCTTGGTTGTAACCCCGCCCGCGGAGTCTCGCGGGGTGAAGAGGAACGGGTATCAGGGCGTCGGCTGTAAGACAGTAATTTGCGATAGACTCGTTTAGCAACGAGGCGAGAAAGGGAGCGAAAGCCCTTAAGTTCTTGTATTTGAATTGGTGGATGATCTCACGGGTAAGCTTTTTGAATAACAGCGAAGAACGTATTCCATCGATGCACATGCCGGAACCCGAGCAATCGCGGCAGGGCCCCGTCCCGTTTTGAGGCAACCCGCAACGATTGCAAAACGGGGGAGAGATCCTCTCAAGTTTGCCTAGACAGGATACACAGAGGATATCGCCTTCGAGGCTGCATCCGACACAAAACTGCGGGAAAAAGAAATCCGAGGCGTTTTTCCCAAGCCGGTTCAGTTTAAACAGCAAACGGCCTCGTGTAAAAAAATAATTCTTATGTTGTGATATTCTGGCGGGAACGGCCATTGTTGATGCCGTTCATTATCGGCTCATGAATGTAAATATCACCATTTCGTATCTTGATGTTGTAACCGCATTCGGGATTGGTGCAAACCCAGGCTTTATAAGTGATGGAAGCACCCTGGCTGCCGAAGTCTGATAAAGGAACGAGGTCTCCGATGTGGCATTTGTTACATTTGGGCATAGCATACTGTTCCAATGAACCACCTCCCAGCCTTGATTTTGCCGGAAGTATACACTAACGCCGCCGCGATTGGCAATACCCGACGGGGTGGTTTATAAAGCTCGGATGCATGTAATTCTGGTGTGAAAAATCATAAATCTTCCAAGAAATACCGCCGGGCGGCACGGCTGTCCACGGTTAACGCAGGTTCGTCGAATCAAGGACGGTGTAAACCGGACCGCCGAGCGTCAAATGGCTTTGTATCAGGCTCACGGAGCGGATTGGAACCCGGCAATCGCTCCCGCAGACGGCGGCCGCTGCCGCCGCTCCAAGGCGTTTTCTGTCAGCGGCGAATAAGTCCTCTCCAACCCTCGCGAGCGTGAGGTGCGGACTAAACGGGCGTTTATCGGGTGTTATTCCGAGTTCGGAAATCGACCGTTCGAGGGTTTGCTGCAGGGAGAGCAGCTTACTTAAATCGCCGCGTATGCCAACCCATATGGCCCGCGGCCTCTCAAGGTTCGGGAAGGCGCCAAGTTCTGCAAGGGCAACGTCGAAACCGGTAGTGCCTCCGCTTGTTTCTGCTACTGCGAGCTTGAGGCCATCGAGCTTTGAGGTACTGACGTCACCAAGGAAATTTAATGTCAGGTGGACGTTTACGGGTGATACCCATTTGGCAGGGCAATCACGGCAGGACTTCTTGATTTGTTCCTGGAGCCGCGCCAACTCCAGTTTTGTCGAGTCGGGCAGCTCTACCGCCACGAATAGACGCATCGTTCCGGGTTTATTCCCCGCCATCTGTTTTACCAAGCAGGTTCATCGTGTTATTCCCAAAGATTTTACGGGTGTCCACGAGGGACAGGCCAAGGCCTTCGATATCCTTGATGCATTTTTGCTGGGGCACCAGCGGGTAATCGCTGCCGAAGAGGATACGTTCGCTCCCGATCAAGCGGATGAGGTGTTCATATATCATCGGTTCGTAAAGATAACCGGAGGCTGCCGTGTCGAACCATGTATTAGACAATGTTATTTTTACTTCCGGCATGAGGGAGTAAAACGGCATACCACCGCCCCAGTGGGCCAGTATGAATTTTACCCCCGGGTGGCGTTTAATGAAAGGATACAACACCTGGGGTGTGAGCTCTCCCTTTCCTGTATAGGGGTGTCCAACCGGTTCGGAAGAATGTAACAGGCACAACAGGCCCCTATCGATCAGAATCCTGGCAATGGGTGTCCATACATTGTCAAAGCAGGTGTCAAGGCATTTGGCCGGGGGTTTCATTTCGCCTATTCCCCTGATGCCGCCCTTGACACAATCCTCGAAATCATACAAGGCCGCATCTCCAGCATCAGGGCGAAGAGTGGCAAGGCCGATCAGCCGGTTCGGGTAGCGGCGGATAGACTCCAGGACGTAGTGGTTTGATTCGCTGCAGAGTTCCTGCCGTTCCCAATTGAAGCCGCATACTATTGACATGTCTATGCCGCTGTTGTCCATGCTGTCAATGAGATTTTCAGCTGTGGCCATCCTTGAAGAAGGGCGGGAATAGAGTTCTGCAAAACCCTGATCCGAGAGTATATAGCGTGCCCGGCTGGCGATTACCTCAGGAGCAAAAATGTGTGTGTGGGAATCTATAATCACGCGTGGATTATAACACAAAAAAGAAGGAAGGTGGCGCTTGCCACCTTCCCTCTTTGACTGTCATTATGGACAGGGGTAGACACAGGGTTACCTGGAACCCTAACTCTGCAAAGCTTATTTCTTCTCGGGCTTGGCTTCGGGCTTGCTTTCTCCGGCGGCAGCCTCTGCGGTGGCAGCAGCTTCTGCGGTGGCAGCGGCTTCTGCAGTCGGGACCACCACTTCCTCTTTCTCTTCGGCTACCTGGGTTATCTTCACGATGAGCTGGTCGGGGGGCGCGATTATAACGACTCCCTGTTTGAGTTTGATATCGCGGACCGTGATAGATTGATTGACCTCGGCCAGTACACTCAGGTCGATCTCGATCTGAGGGGGTAGGTCGTCAGGCAGGCTTTCAACATCAAGCTCATTGATGATGTGCTCAATGATGTTGTTCTTCTGCTTGAGAGCGGGCGCCGTCCCGACGAAGATGATGGGCAGGGCGACCTTGATCTTTTCCGACTTGTTGACCTGGTAAAGGTCGACATGGATGAGCAGTCCGGTAAGGGCGTCCCGCTGTATTTCACGGATGAAAACGGCGCGGGCTTCTTTTTCCCCTCCAACCTTTATATTAACAAGCCGTGTAGTCCCTTTTCGAGAAATAGTGTGCTGGAGTTCGTCGGTGTCGCACTGCAGGGCAAGCGACTCGACCCCGTGTCCGAAGAGGTGCGCGGGAGTTTGCCCCGCCCGCCTTAGGAATCGGGTTTTTTTCCCCATTACTTCTCTTTTAATAGCTTTTAATCCTGTGTCTGCCATTGTGTATGCCTCCTAGTAAATACGAAGTATTTTATTAATATCTATTATTTCGGTCGCTGTTATCAGCGGTTAAATCCCAATCCATATAACCCTGTTTTATGACCGCCAGGTACTCTGGTGAGGGTTTGCCTTCTTCCTCCTGACGTTTCCTGGTGAAAGTTATGGCTTCAACGACTTCTCCAGTGTCGCGGAAGACCAGCACCTTAACATTCGTGTAATCAGTGCCTTCGAACTGGACAAGCCGTGCTATGTCCTGTTCGCTCAGCTCATAAATTCCGCCCATGACCTTGTCGCCGCGGGACTGCTGGATACTGGCTACTGCACCGCGCCAGTTGCGTGACCAGCCTGAAAACACCAATTTGTAATTCGGGAGTGTTGCGCTGAAGCGGGGTTTTGCGGATGGAGCGCGCTCCGACATTTGCTTGCGGTTCAGGTTGGATGCAAATGCAAAGTAATACACGCGGCTCCCCTCTTGGTAAACCTCTGCCCCGGCAGACGCTCCTTTCCCAAAGTTTATATATTAGCTGTTTTTGCCTCCGCCGTCAAAATCAGGCGTCGGTTACAATTGGAGGGGCCGGGCTCTGGCAATTACGGCAGAGGGTCCGGCCTGTGTTTCCCAAATCTTGATCTATCCCAGCGTTTTGGAGACTGATGCCACCTGAGTGGGGGTTTTATCAGCGGACTTGAATTCACTCATGAAACTGCTGATGAACGGACTGGCGCCCTGGAAGTTCTTGGAAAACTGGAAAGCAACCGATTGGTAAAGAAGCCTTGCGGTAACTGTATAAGGCCCTTTGCCGCCGACGCTTACCTGGTAGGTGACATGGTCCGAACCGCCTACGAAATTGGCATCGGCTGAGGCGCCACCGATAACAGCGGTATCTCCGGCGGCAGTTGCCTTATCAAACCCGGAGGGCAGCAGCCTATTATCTTTAAGATATCCTGCTGCGTTCAGCAGGTTGTATGTTACGTTTTCGCTGCTGTCGTGCATGATGGCTTCATAGATTTCCACCTGGTCAGAATTTGTGATGACGTCATAGTTGGGTTCGAACGATTTGGAATTTTCATCAGCGACATTGCCACTTATACTGCCGTCGGCGTTAGGTTTACCCGACTGGAAGACTACTTTGCCCGTGCTGTCAGTGACAGTGAACTCTATCCAAGCACGGCGTGACGGGAAGGCCGTCGGAAACTTGTGGCCGGTCAGGTCCGTAACCGACAGGGTGACATTCAATTTGCCGTTTGTAATATCGCTATTGACAACCGAAATCTGTGATGTGCGCGAAGAGAGTTGGTTTGACGTGATCTGTGCTGTAGCCTGCATGGCGGCGCTGGAAGCTGTGATGCCCAGGTTGCTGACGTTGTTAGCCATCAGGTTGAGTATGAAGCTGTTGCCGCCCACGAAGTCATGCTGAAGCAAGGGGCTGCGGGGGGTGAGTGTAGTCGGGTTATTTGAAATAGCGACCGAGCCGCTGGCCGCTGGCATGTGGCATGACTGACAAGCGAGCTGAGCCGCAGGGTTGCTACCGAAGACGCTGTGCTGCCACTCCAGATAGGTGACTTGCTCCGGGAAATTGCCCGATACAGTGCCCTGAGTGGTAACAACTGGTGTATAAACTGTATGGCATGTGGCGCATATAGCGGAGCTTGCGATCTGTTCTCCCTGGGTGGGGGTGAACCCGATGATGGTTCGCATGGGCGATTGAAGCAGATCGGAGAAGGGCCCATATATGATGCGGTCGGGCGCCTTAGAGGAAGTGTCGATCTTGTAACCCCCCGTGTAGCTTGATGACTGGCCGAGATTCGTGCTGGATATCTGGTGGCAAAGACTGCACGAATTACCGTCCATGGCAGCCTTGTTGAGAGGATTGGAGGTGTTTGTGAAGCCGTTGTTCAACATTGATGAGGTTGTGCCGTCGGCATTGGCCTGGGTACTCGCCATGGGCATATGACAAACGGCGCACGTGCTCTCGATGGTGGCGTCCAGGGAGGGCAAATCGTTTACCAGTGAAGCCGTCTCCGCCATAAAATAAGGATCTTTTGCTGCATTGGCCATCATGGTGGAAGCCCATTGCGTGCTCATGGAAACGTCTGTACCGCTCGCATCTTTCAGATTGCTGTGGCACAGGGCGCAGTTGCCCGAACCCGCGAAATGGCTAATTGCGAATTGCACTAAAGGAGCGCCGGGGTCGAACGGGGTTGTGGAAGGCGTCTGTGTCCCGCCCGAACATGCCCCGGAGATTGTGACTGTGGCCGCGAGGCCGAGGAACCCAAGCATTTTAAGGGATTTAGGTATATACATCGGAAAATCCCCCTTTCTACAGCTTTTAGAAACAAAACGATTTCTCTTTCAATAATAGTGTGGCGGTTTCCCATGTGTCAAGGCATTATCGAAGATTGTAAGGTGTAAAAGCGCCTGTTGCCTGCAGGGATGCATGATGCTTGGGACTTCAGCTCGATTTGCCGGAAGAAATTGGTTTGACAATCTTAAACTGGCAGTCTATATTGGCATTATCTGCAGGCAAGCGCTTGCCTGCGGGCAAAGGGGTTCAGGTATCATGAAGGCCTACGGCGAACCTGTTCCGGTAGACAGATTACCCAGGTTAAATGAATATGGCGCCGATGACCTTTTTGTATGCTGCGCCAGTTTTGAGGAAAGATGTATTTCCGGTACTCTCCGTTTGGGCCCGGGTTTCAGAGTGCGCTACAGTATCGTTTTTGTAATCGAGGAGCCTTTCTATACAAAAGAGGTTGACTCCAATCTCCAAAAATTGCAATCCCAGCTGAGCCGGTACACCGCAGAAGGTGTCTATATTATCAGGTGCCAGCGGGACAATCCTGCCGAAGCGATAAGCCAGTTGAAGGCTGTCTGGTCCAAGTGCAAGCCTAAAGACACCGACGAGCCATTCATCACTCTTGATATCAGTGGGTTCACCAAGATATATCTGCTGCAACTCCTTTATTTTATTGTGGCTGAACAGAACCTCGGCATCCCTCGCATCATTCACACTACCCAGGCTTATACGCCTACAAAACTAACTCGCGGGGTCGAGCAGATAACCACGGTGGCCAATTTTTTTGGGACAGTTTCTTTCGAAAAACAAACTTTGCTTATTCTTCTTCTGGGGTTCGAACCCGAACGAAGCCTGAGCGTCTGGAAGCATTTCAATCCGTCGCGAACCATTGCACTGATCAGTAATCCCCCGAGGGACGGCCAGACAGACTATCTCGAATATGCCCAGAAAAACAATGCTTTCCTGCTGGCTCAGCCCGGCGTTGAACTCAGGGATGTACCGCCTGATGACCCTTACGGGGTAAGGAATACACTGGAAACGATATACCACGAGGTTAGGGACTCTTTTAACGTCGCCATTGGGCCATTCGGCACAAAACCGCAAACGGTGGGGGTTTTCCTTTTCTGCCTTGAACATCCCAAGGTTCAGGTTGTCTATTCCTATCCGACTAGCTATACGCGTTCGTATCTCCAGCGCCAGCCTGGGGTTACACTTTTATTGCCCATGTCGCCAGCGGTAGGGGTGGACATACGCAACCGTGAAGAAGAGGAAGAATAGCCCCGCGATAGGGGACTTCATTCGCTCTGGTTCGAGCTCAATTTGTTTTAGAAAACGGACACGGGACATTTTATTGCCCGCAATTAAAAACCCTTGACAACTCCGGTTAGTTGACTATACACTTGTCAACACTATGACAAATACAAGTTTCAACATTAATGAAGCCGCAAAAAAGCTTAATGTCTCAACCCGCACGATACGGCGGTATATCAAAGCCGGCAAACTGAAGGCTGAACTAGTCAAAGGCAGTTTTGGGGAAGAATATCGCATCCTGGAATTGCCCCCGCAGCTCGACCCCAACCTAACCTTGGACAATGAAAAACCCGTTGGCAAGACCTCCGGGAGCCCATCAAGCGAAAGCTTCGACATGATCCGTGAATTGCAAGAGAAAAACCTGGCTCTGGCCGCGCAGCTCGGCGCCGCCGCTGAGCGCATACGTAACCTTGAAGGCCAGGTGAAATTGCTCGCTCCGCCGAAAACCGTTAAACCGCCTGAAGAATCGTTTTGGCATCGTGTCCAGGCGGTTTTTATCCCGCGTACGGAGAACTAAGCCTCGGGTAAAGCCTATCCATAGCCCCTGGACAGGAATGTTAAGGCTGGTATCGCCTGTAGAGTCGAACCATTTACAAAATATGGTCCGTTTTACCGGGAAATTCGACCCTTTAGCGCCCGAACCGCAAATCGCGGCACAATAGCAATTTCTCAATCCAATGTTAAGAATACCGTGTCGTTTCGACCGCTTGCCGAAAAGATTACGGAGGAAATTTAAGCGCATTGGCGTGTGCGACTATTTTACCGGGCGAATGACATCGGGCTTTTTAGAAAACGAGGGATGCTCCACGGTCGAGGTGGGGCCGAGTGACGCAAAATATTCTGCGACACAGGTACCCCTCAGTCAGCAAGCATGTGTCTTCCCCAGGCGCGAGTCTTGACGCGATACATTTTGTGGATATTGAACTGGGTGGATACTCCGGACAGCGGCAAATAGTGCCCGGGCTTTATAGGTTGTTTATGCCGGGGGAGGGACTCGAACCCACAAGGATTGCTCCGGAGGATTTTAAGTCCTCTGCGTCTGCCAGTTCCGCCACCCCGGCCGGTGTTATTTTACTATTACATGGCTTTTGGTTCAACTATTGGTCAGATTGTGAACATGGCGGTAATCTAATGTCCGTCCCTGCTGGTTCCATAATGAAATCAGAGCGGGTCCTCAACCTGATCTAGAAGATATTCGGCATGGCATTAGCGATAGGCGCCAGGGGTCTCGGAGTTGGCGCTGGGTCAGGTTTCCTCCTCTCGGTCCTCATGCGCGACCAATCCAGCGGTTGGGGTGACTTGGTGGGAGCTGTACTCGGGATGCTGATTTTTGCCCCCGCCGGCAAGATACTTGCACTCATCATTTTTAAAATTCGACATTACAGGGGTTCCTCCATGCTCGGGATCCCGGGGGTTATTGGCGAGTTCCTGGCCTTCAGCCTCTCTCATCTCTTGCTGGTACGGATGGATTCGGTTGGGCTGATTTTTGATTTTCTGGCGCCGGCACCAGTACTCGGGGCTATGGGTTACCACTTAGGCAGAGGAAAAGGCCTGTTGAGACTCTGCAATGGCAAATGTTATGTCATATAACTATAAACGAACTCGGAATTTGTGACAGTCGGTTAATTCAACCGAGGGAATCGGAGAAAAGAAGAGAGGCGACGAGCGGATTCGAACCGCTGATGGGGGTTTTGCAGACCCCTGCCTTGCCGCTTGGCTACGTCGCCGGATTAGTGTGCGGTAGCCAATAGCATATCGTGTGGAGGCGTAAAAGTCAACGTAAAGGGTTGAAATCCAGAGTAAGTTTGGCCGAATGTAATGGGTACCTTGGTAGAAGAGTGATGTGGGATCGAGGACGGATTAATACCGGCGCATAACTGTTAGTTTTTGAAAGGTCCGGCTGCTTGAGGGATGAACTGGAGCGGAAGACGAGACTCGAACTCGCGACCTTCTCCTTGGCAAGGAGACGTTCTACCACTGAACTACTTCCGCATATCCTGCAATGTTCTGGTGCCGAGAGAGAGATTTGAACTCTCACGAACTTATAAAGTTCACTAGCCCCTCAAGCTAGCGTGTCTGCCATTCCACCATCTCGGCCGCTGGCAGGAGTGGAAGGACTCGAACCCTCGGCCAGCGGTTTTGGAGACCGCTGCTCTACCAACTGAGCTACACTCCTAAGCTCAATCATGATAGCACAAATTGTTAAATAACTTAACTGCCAAAATGACAGCAGGGAGTATTTTACTGGCTTTGCCCGTTTACTGTCAAGCTTGAAGGGACGAAATGATTCTCGTCCCGGAAACTTTTGAATAGAATACCTGCCCTGCTTGCGAGGAATGCGGTTCTCCCACCCGGAAGAACGGACTGGTCAAACCATGGCTAAGGGTGTTTGCACAGGACAAAGAAGGCGCCTTGGACAACTGACTAGCCAGGTGTTGACAGCATGTCATGGGGCAAATAGAATGAAACAAATAGAAAGGGGTAAAGATTTGTATCAAAAAACGGTGTTGAAGAGCGGCCTGCGCATCATAAGTGAAACCATGCCTCATACACATTCTGCCTCTATATGTATTTTTGTGGGAGTGGGTTCACGTTATGAGACGAATGCACGCGCCGGGATTTCCCATTTTGTTGAGCATGTTCTGTTCCGGGGCACGGAAAAACGGCCTACATCCCGTGATATTTCAGAAGCCATAGAGGGAGTGGGAGGGATACTAAATGGCGGCACTGACCGCGAAAGTACCGTCTACTGGTGCAAGGTCGCAAGGCCTCACTTTGAAATGGCCCTCGACGTATTAAGCGACATGATGCTGAATTCAAAACTTGAACCCGACGACATCGAGAAGGAGCGTCAGGTAATCATCGAAGAAATCAACATGAGCTTTGACTCCCCTTCCTCTAAAGTGGGGCTGATAATTGAGAAACTATTATGGCCGGCAGACCCCCTCGGGCGCGATATCGCCGGCACTAAAAAGTCCGTGTCCTCTATTTCCCGGGCGGACCTCGCTGAATATATCAAAAAGCAGTATAACCCTTCGACGACCGTTATTTCAGTTGCCGGCGGCATCGAACATGCGGAAGTAGTGAAGGCTGTAAAAAACTGCTTCGGTGCCTGGACAGGGCCTGGACGCTGTCCACCCTTCAAGGCTTTCCGGGCGCATGAAGCCGAAAGGGTGGAAATAGAAAAGCGCGATATCGAGCAGACCCATATGTGTGTTGCTTTGCCCGGGTTGTCACTCTTCGATCCGCGTCGATTTACACTTGACATGATGAATGTCATTCTCGGAGAGGGTATGAGCTCCAGGCTCTTCAGCGAAGTCCGCGACAAGATGGGGTTGGCTTACAGCGTACAGAGTTATGTCGATCACCTGAAGGACACAGGGTCTTTTGTGGTGTATGCAGGAGTGGACACCTCTAAAGCGCATAAAGCCCTGGAAGCAGTCATCAAGGAATTGACCCGCTTCAAGAAAGAGACTGTCTCCCCCGCAGAGTTGTTTAAAGCCAAGGAGATGTCCAAGGGCCAGCTTGCTCTGCGTCTGGAGGATAGCCGGCATGTCGCGGGTTGGCTGGGCGGGCAGGAAACTTTGTCAGGGAAGATACTGACGCTTGAGGATGTGAATGCTATAGTCGATGGTGTGACAGCCCTTGACATCAAGGCCTTGGCGAAAGAACTGATCGACCCGCTTAAGATGCGGTTGGCGATCGTAGGGCCCGAACAGAAAGCGGGGCCTTTGAAGAGACTGGTAGGCGCTGAATAAATATTATGTCAGCCAAAGTGCCCTTCAATTTCCTGAGATGACACCCACGGGTAACGGAAATTAATAAAGGGCCCCCGCCATCGGTGGGGGCCCTTTAGATTGTCCAGGGGTTGTGTGGACAAATGTTCTTTAGTACATATCTCCCATGCCGCCCATTCCACCCATTCCGCCACCGCCGCCGGCGGCCGCGTTCTTTTCCTTCTCAGGGATGTCGGCTATGAGCGATTCGGTAACGAGGACCATGCTGGCGATGCTGGCCGCGTTGACCAGCGCGCTGCGCACTACCTTGGTGGGGTCGATGATGCCCATCTCAACCATGTTCCCGAATTTATCGGTCTCGGCGTTATATCCGGAACCCTTGACACCCTTCTTGACAGTGTCAACGATTACAGCACCGTCATGGCCGGCGTTAATAGCTATCCAGCGGATAGGTTCTTCGACGGCCTTGCGGATTATGTTAACTCCGGTGAGTTGATCGCCGGTGAGAGCCAGTTTGTCCAGGGCCGGAAGGGCGTTCAGAAGTCCGATGCCGCCGCCGGGGAGGATTCCCTCTTCGACTGCGGCGCGGGTTGCAGCCAGAGCGTCCTCGACGCGGTGCTTCTTCTCTTTCATTTCTGTTTCGGTAGCCGCGCCGACCTTGATGACGGCGACTCCGCCGGCAAGGCGGGCCATTCGCTCCTGGAGCTTCTCGCGGTCGAAATCAGAATCTGTTTCTTCGATCTGGGCCTTCAGCTGCTTGATGCGGTCTTTGATGGCCTTGGCAACGCCTTTGCCCTCGACGATAGTGGTCTTGTCCTTGTTGGCGTCGACGCGGCGGGCGCGGCCGAGGTCTTCCATCGTGATGGAATCCAGTTTGCGGCCTACGTCCTCGGAGATGACCTTGCCGCCGGTCAGGATAGCTATGTCTTCCAGCATGGCCTTGCGGCGGTCGCCGAAGCCGGGGGCCTTGACAGCCAGGACATTAAGGGTGCCTTTCAGCTTGTTGACGACCAGGGTGGCAAGGGCTTCGCCGTCGACGTCGTCGGCGATGATGAGCAGGTTCTTGGTGGCCTGGAGGATGCGCTCCAGCGAAGGCAGGATCTCCTGAATGGAAGAGATCTTCTTGTCTGTAATAAGGATATAGGGGTCTTCGAGGTTGGCTTCCATGCGGGCTGCGTCAGTCACGAAGTAAGCTGATACGTAGCCGCGGTCGAACTGCATACCCTCGACAAATTCGGTCTCGAATTTGGTGCCCTTGGACTCTTCGATGGTGATTACGCCGTCCTTGCCGACCTTTTCCATGACGGAGGCGATAAGCTCTCCTATCTCTGTGTCCTTGGCCGTGATGGTGGCGACCTGGACGATCTGTTCCTTACCCTTGACAGGGGTGGACGCCCGTTTGAGTTCATCCACGATGGCATTGGTGGCTTTCTCGATGCCGTGCTTGAGGCTCAGGGGCTCTGCGCCGGCGGCGATATTCTTGAATCCTTCGCTGATTATGGCCCATGCCAGCACCGTCGAAGTCGTGGTTCCGTCGCCTGCAGCGTCATTTGTCTTGGAGGAAGCCTCTTTGACCAGCTGGACGCCCATGTTTTCAAAGGGATCAGGAAGTTCGATGTCCTTGGCGATGGTTACGCCGTCATCGATAATGACTGGTGCTCCCCATTTTTTCTCCAGGGCTACGGGGTGGCCCTTGGGGCCGAGGGTTACCCTGACGGCCGCCGCCAGTACGTCCACGCCTTTTTTGAGGGAGCGTCTTACATCTTCACCGAATATAATCTGTTTTGCCATGTTTATTTCTCTCCTTTACTTGGTTTTTTTTGCCAGGATGTCGCTTTCGCGCAGGATCATAAGGTCTTCGCCTTCCATTTTAATCTCGGTGCCGCCGTACTTGGCGTAAAGTACGATGTCCCCTACTTTGACTTCCATGGGTATGAATTCGCCTTTGTCGGAGCGCTTTCCTGCGCCTACGGCGAGTACTTCGCCTTCCTGGGGTTTCTCTTTCACGGTGTCGGGAAGAACGATTCCGCCGCGGGAAACTTCCTCTCTGGCCATGGGTTTAACCAGTACCCGTTCGCCTAATGGTTGAATCTTAGATGCCATGCTTGATCCTCCTTATTTCTTTCCTTTTTTATCGATGTCTTTAAAAATGTTAGCAATCTCGGGGAGAGACTGCTAACTCTATGATAACCGAATCCCGGTATTATCGCAACTCTTGTTTAAATTTAGAAAATCTGCCTAGGGGGAACTAGGGGCAAAGGCCTTTTAATATCAGGTCAAAATCTTTAAAAAGCTTACTCTAGCTCGTTCATAATAACTTCAGAGTAGGTATTACGTCCAGGTTCAGGCCGTCTTGGGCACCGGTGATCAATCTGAAATACCCGCATGCGGCAACCATCGCTGCATTATCTGTGCACAAGAGAGGTTCAGGGATCAGTACAGGCACCGGTGATTTCCGGACGAGTTGTTCTCGCAGGAGGCTGTTTGAGGCAACACCCCCGGAGACCAGTATCTGTTTTACGCCGCATTCTTCTGCAGCCGATATAGTCTTGGCGACCAGTATAGCGACGATCGCTTTTTGGAAGCTCGCGGCTGCGTCGCTCGGGTTGCTTATTTTGTTGTTCTCGACCAGCCGGTAGAGGGCGGTTTTGATCCCGCTGAAGCTGAAATCCAGGGTACCTGGAAGCCAGGAGTAGGGCAGTTCAATGCAGGGGGTCCCGTTACGCGCCGCTTTGTCTATCGCTGGGCCGCCGGGGTAGCCCAATCCGAGGATTCGCGCAGCTTTGTCGAAAGCCTCCCCGGCCGCGTCATCGAGTGTTTTTCCAAGGAGGGTATAGGCCCCGTGGTCTTTCATCAAAACGAGGTCGGTATGTCCTCCGGATACTATTAGACATAACAATGGGAATTCGGGAATAGTTTTGCCAAGCCAGTTGGCATATATATGCGCCTCGAGATGGTTGATTCCGATCAATTTAATCCCCCGGGCAAGAGCCACGGCTTTGGCTGCGCTGACCCCCACAAGCAGCGACCCGGCGAGTCCCGGGCCGTTGGTCACCGCTATAGCATCGATGTCATGCCATCCTGTCAATGCCTTGTCCATAGCTTGCCGGACTATGGGGATGATTGCCAGCAGGTGCTGCCGGGAAGCGACTTCCGGTACCACACCGCCGTACCTGGCATGAATGTCTATCTGGGAAGCTATCTCGTTGGAGAGGATTCGGACGCCGTCCTCGACAATCGAAGCCGATGTTTCGTCACATGAACTTTCTATACCCAGGATTCTCATAATCTGGAATTATAACACACGGCTTCGGGCGCGGTTGTCACCGCTACAAGGTGGTCCGGCGTTTGACTGCGACTGGCTGTGATGATAGCATTGCCGCAGCACTGGACACGGAGGACTGTATGTCATCGGGAGCCAGGGTACTTACACTGATAATCGCTTTCGCATTCATTGCGATAGGCGTGGCTGTTTTGATAAACCGGATAGGGGTTTATATCGGATGGGAAAATGTGGGCAGCGGTTGGCCTGTCATCGCCGCAATAATTGTATTGATTTTTGTGATCGCTTTTATCGTTTATAAGACTGTCGGCCGCAAGATTACTCGTTGACATAACGATAACATATATTTCAAACACGGGTTTTATTCTTTCGCTCTGACTCCCTCTTCAACAGCTTGTTGCATGGTTTTTGACACCCCCCGGGACCGATGTTATCATGGGAAATTGGTTGCCTGAGTTCTACTCGGGCGAGGTGGATTATGAGCACCAATATCATTTACTTTTTGGTTTTTTTTGTGTTCGTTATCCTGTCCGCGTTTTTCGCAGCCGCTGAAACCGCTTTCATGTCGCTTGAAAAGTTCCGGCTTCAACGGATGCTGGAGACCAGGGTAAGAGGGGCAGAGCGCGTTTCCCGGATGATGGAGCGTCCCGAGAGATTTTTGTCCACCATCCTGCTGGGGAATAATCTGGTGACTACTGCAGCCGCAGCCATGGCTACTGCCCTGGCCCTGTCGATATGGGGCAAGGGAGAGGCTGTGTTGATCTCGACACTTGCTGTGACGGCAGTACTTCTCATCTTTGGTGAAGTCGTCCCCAAGACCTTCGGCAGCAGTTACCGCGAGAAAATTACGCTCGCGTTCGTTCGGCCGATCGAGTTCATCGCCTGGTTATTCACGCCGGTTGCCTCGGTGCTCAGCCTGATCGCGATGTCTTTCACCCGGCTCATGGGCGGAAAACCTATGTATAAAGCCCTGGTCAGGCCGGAGGACATCGAGAGCATGATAACCGTAGGGCACAAAGAGGGTACCGTAGAAAAAAACGAAGCCGAGATGCTTCACAATGTTTTCGACTTCGGCGACCGCCCGGTGCGCGAAGTTCTGGTCCCCAGGCCTCAGGTTATCAGCGTGGCCAAGGGGACTTGCCTCTCTGATTTTTTACAGTTGTACTCCGAGTCGCCCAAATCACGCTATCCGGTGGTCGAAGAAAGTATGGACAATGTCATAGGGATACTGGCCGTCAAAGACGTACTGATGTCCATGGCCAGGGGCGAAATCGCAAAGGAAGGACATATCGACGACCTGGTCCGCCTTGCCTATTTCGCACCCGAAACAAAACATATAAGCGATCTTTTTCATGAGATGAGGGATAAAAACTTCCATATGGGTATAATAGTGGATGAATACGGCGGCACCGCCGGGATCGTAAGCCTCAGCCGTTTGATGGAAGAGATATTCGGCCCGGTGGGAGACGAACTATCGGCGGCCGAAAAAGAGTTTGAATCTATTAATGAACATACTTTTCAGGTTGACGGCGGTATGCGTATCGAAGAGGCTAACACCGCGATAGGCCTCAACCTGCCCGAAGGCGAATACGAAACTGTGGCAGGTTTCATACTTAACCTTATGGGGCGTATTCCGAAACAGGGGCAGCAGGTCAAGTACCGCGACCTGAAAATCGTAGTTACAAAGATGAAAGGGCTTAAGATAGAAGAAGTCCTTATCACTAGAGAGAAGGCCCAGAAAGATGAACCGACTAAGAATCCGATTTAAGCGCGGGGAAGAGATAAAGTTTATCTCCCATCTTGACCTTATCCGCGTATGGCAGCGGGCCTTTCGCAGGGCAGGCGTGGTACTAGCTTATAGCGAGGGATTCAATCCCCACCCCCGGATATCTCTGGCTTCCCCCCTCGCCCTCGGCATCACTGCCGACGCCGAACTTATGGATGTCTACACTGTCCAATCTCTGTCTAACCATGCTTTCACGTCCATGGTTGCCCCTCAACTGCCGGCAGGCCTTTCGATTTCCCAGGTTTTTGCGATGCCCATTGAAGCGCCCACCCTTCAGGCCCAGATCCGCTTCGCCGAGTTTGAAGTGAGGGTACTGGCCAACGATCCGGAACTCCTGAAACAGAAGATGGCTTCCATGCTGGCATGCGAGACTTTCCCCTGGCAGCACCAGCGTGATACCGGTATCAAATCGTATGATCTTCGCAAGCTTGTCGATGACCTCCGGCTCGTTTCTTTTGAGGATGGCGTGGCCGTCCTCGGAATGAAACTGCGTTGTGACAGCGAAGGCGCCGGGCGCCCCGAGCAGGTTGTCAAAGCGCTTGGCCTTGACATCCCCCTGTCCATCAACCGGACGAAGCTCACCCTCTTAGCAGGGTAAACGTCCGGCGGTCAATGCTGTTGAGGTATCCGCCTGATATATCCCTAACGGTGTTCCCTGCCCCTTAGTTCGTTTTCCGGCCCCCCTGAACGGCTTTTGCTTTCCATACGGCACACAAAGTATGCGCGCCCCGGGTTTCGACCCTGGAGCCGCATATACGCCTAGGTCCATTTTTTACATGACAAAGATGGTTGAACCACAACAGCGGCCGGGGAGCGCCCGTATTATCCCTGCTATAATAAGGCTGTATGTCACAGGATTTGCGTCTGTCGGTCTCCCGTTTTTTATATCGGAATCATCTCAGTGGTTCGAAGCTCGTGGTTGCTGTTTCAGGCGGCCCGGATTCGGTTTGCCTCCTGCATGTGCTTTCGGGTCTTGCGGATGAACTGGGACTGACACTCCACATCGGGCACCTGGACCACGGGTTGCGGGGAAAAGAATCGTTTGACGATGCCGAATACGTAGCGGGCCTTTCCGAGAAACTGCAGATCCCGGTCACCATTGGACACGCCGATGTCAAGGCTTACCGGGCGTCCGCCGGCATGACCCTGGAGGAAGCGGCGCGCGAGGTCCGCTATTCGTTTCTTTCAGAGGTCTGCCGGTCGGCCGGAGCGGGGTATATTGTCACCGGCCACACGCGGGATGACAACGTCGAGACTATTTTACTTCATTTGATAAGAGGCAGCGGCACCCGGGGACTTGTGGGGCTGAGGCCTTTGACAACCCGGGAAATCGACGGTGGCGACCTGACAATAGTCCGGCCAATGATTGACATAACGCGGAAACAGACGGTTGGCTATTGCCGGCATTTCGCACTGCAACCAAGGACGGATTCTTCCAACCTGGAGCTGTCTCCGCTCCGCAACAGGATCCGTTTGCAACTCTTGCCGATGCTGGCAGAGTACAATCCGAATATCTCGGAAGCCCTCCTCAGGATGTCATCAAGCGCCGGTGCCGAGCTAGATTTCATGGACTGCCGATTGGGTGACATATGGGATAATATCGTGACGGGAAAAGACGGCGTGATGACCCTGGACAGGGCCGGCCTGGCCGGTCTTCATCCGGCCCTTAAAAGGCATCTCCTTCGGGCCTGCCTCGAGCAACTTCCAGGCGCTTTGAAAGATATCGAATCAGTCCATATCGAGGACATGCTGGAACTTCTGGATAAGCCGGCGGGGCGCAGGATCGACTTGCCGCGCGGGCTGGTATTTGTCACGGGCTATGACGGTTATTTGCTCGGGCGGGCAGAGGATCTGGACAACCCCCGCCCCCGCCTGTCCGGCGAGTACATTTTAAATATTCCCGGTACGACGGACATCCCGGGATGGAAAGTGGAAACGAAGGTTGTTAAAGCCATGGACACCGATGACAACCCTTTGACTGCCCACGTGGATACTGGTTCAGCCTCGCAACTTCTGAGTGTCCGGGCCTGGAAAAACGGCGACCGTTTCCAACCCCTCGGGATGGACTCTGAAAAGAAGCTCGGAGAATTTATGATTGCGGCCAGGATACCCCGGGACCTTCGGCGCAACATCCCCCTTGTGGTGTCTTCTTCCGGCATAGTTTGGCTGGTAGGTTTCAGGCTGGATGAACGGTTTAAAGTTAAACCGAAATCCAAAAGGATCCTCAGGATTTCTTTCAAGCCTGTCACCCTTTGACATCCACCGGGTGGCAGGCGGATTTTTACAGACCGTTTTAAATGCCTTTGAAAAAGGCGGCCCTGTTAAGATTCCTGGCCTCGCAAAATATTACGGTTGTCGGTCCGGTGGCGAACATATAGCGTAAGGTCAGCGGATTTGAAGTCATGCCGGCACCATGGAAAGACCTCGGCGTATGTTGGTCCGCCGGCTGTTTAACTCATAATAACAATTTCATATCAGCCCTACGCTACCTTGAAATAAAAAGGCCGGGGCTAAAAGCACCGGCCTTTGACACGGCTGGACAGGGATTGGACTATTCTGCCACCCACACAGAACCGCTGTGGCATTGCGGGTTGCGGCATTTCAAACTCCGCTTTCCCCTGCAAACAGGGCAGGTCTCGGTGTTGCCCCACAGGGGACTGGACGAATTGACCCTCCTGGGCTGGCCGGGCATCTGGCCGGTCTCCTTGCAGTTGTCACAGGGTATGGACATGGTTCCTCCGCACATCGAACATTTTTCCCAGTGACCGTGTTTGAAGCTCCCCTTGGATTCAAGCTCGCGGCGGCGGTAGTCATTTACAACATCGTGGAAACTTTTTTCCTGCATTGATAACCCCTTAAATTCTATCTGGGCTTTATTGTATAGTGTTCCCGCAGCAAATGACAATTGTCGTCATGCCCTACATTATGGGGTTAAGGCGCAGGTTCGGGGTTACGCCGGGCAAGCGCCCTCTTTTTGCGATCGGTTTCCCGCCGACTTCATGGAGGTCCGCCGTAAAATCTATTGGCGGCGCGGACGTGATATAACTGCCGATGCCGAACCCGCTGACCGGGACTTTCTGTTCGACAAAAAGGCGTATCTTGGCGACGTCGAAACCGCCGCTGACAAAGATGCCGACATAATTGAAACCCTCGATGTCGAGTTTGGCCCGCAATTCTTTCACGAGGTCAGGGGTGACGCCGCCTCTTTCACGCGGGGTGTCCAATCTCACCGCGGCGAGTTTTTTACCGAGCGCCCTGGCGACCCTGAGGCTTTCTTCAACTTCGTCCTTGAAGGTATCGACAAGAACGATCCGGGAAACCCCGGCAGGCATGTGTTTGTCAAAGGCCAGGCTTGCCTGTACCGTGTCACCGGTCACGAGGATAAAGGCATGGGGCATGGTGCCCGAGGCGCTGACTCCCGACAGTTTTGCCCCGATGCCCGTGGAACACCCTTGACACCCCCCTATGACAGAAGAATAGTCCATGACTCCTGCCACGGACGGGTGGACATGCCGTGCCCCGAAACTGACAACCGGTATCCCTCCCGCGGCCTCGACGCATTCCCTGGCAGCCGTGGCCCACCCGCTTGCCTGCGACAGCATCCCGCAGATGGCGGTTTCATACAAACCGTAACTCTGGTAAGGGGCCTGGATCCGCAGGATCACCTCTTTGCGGTGCATCGTAGAACCTTCTTCCAGCGCCCAGATGCCGCTCTCGCTTACCGGAAGGACTTTTTTCAACAGGGCTTTGACTTCCTCTATTCCGCAAAGGATTCCGTCACGGCAGGGGAAAACCTCCATCACCGCCTGGGGGTTCAGGTTTTCCTTTAAGAGGATGTCGATGGTCCGCTGGAAATATATGTCGGCGGTCTCGCCGCTCAGCACCTCTTTGGACGGTTCAAATTGTGTCATCGGTTCCTCTCCTCCGGGTAATCTTCGCTCCGAGTACTTTTTCCATATGGGCCAGCGCCCATTTATGGGCGTCGGGGTCAAAGGATGCGACGCAATCCTCGGGAACTTCAACCGGTAAGTCACGGTTCCTGGCATCCGCAACCGTGTGCATGACACAGATGTCCGTGCATACCCCGCAGACTATTATCTTACCTGGGTCCAGCCTTTCGAGCTCTTCCGCAAGGCGTGTCCCGTGAAACGCGCTGTAACGCTTTTTGGCGATCATTTTCCCATGGAATTTTTTAAGTTCCGGGATGATCTCCGACTCGGCGGTTCCCTCTATGCAATGCGGACCGAATATCTTGAACTCGGGGTCGTCCGGCGCGTGCGAGTCGGCTATGAAAATAATGGTTGACCCCTTTTTGATCTCGCGTTCGATAAGTTTTTCGATATTCGGGATTATCTCTCGAGCGGTCTCCCCGCAGTAAAGCGGGTGGCCTTTTTCAGCGAAACCCCGCAGCATGTCGACTACAAGTACGATATCAGGCATTCTTTGGTTCTCCATCCAGGTTTTCTTTCAGAACGGCGGCCAGCTTGAAAGGGTCGACTGCAACCGTGTTGGCGGCGAACAACTCCATCGAACCTATATCTGATGAACGGTAGTGCAGGCTTCCGCGGTCCACCAGCCAGGCTGCCAGCGGAAAGCCTTGCCATGTTTCCCTTGTCCTGTCCAGGGGTGGGGTGGCAAAGGCAAAGTTGAAAGACGTGACCCCCATTTGGTCGCGGTAAACCGAAAGGACGTCGAAAACGCTCTTTTTGAAATTCGTGTCCGGGCTTTCGGCCAGCATCATGACTTCCCGGCTTTTCACGGGGGTGAGGCTTGCCATGAGGCGTATGCCGTTCCGTTCGAATGCCAGGCCGAGAGAGTTGTGAATCCGGTAAAGGTCGTCGAAATAATTGGTACCGTATTTTTGGCGGTATGACAGCGCCGAGCGCCGCAGAGTTTCGATGCGCCCAAAAGCCCTGCCGCGGCTCAGTGTCATCTGCGCGTGTCCATGGTTGATAGAAGCCCCGGAACGCCAGAGGCAGTTCCAGCAGAAGAAGAAGTACTTGTTCAGGGGATGAACGGAATGGGCTTTCAGTGCCCATTTCCAGGCGATGTCGATATAATCGGCGACTTCGTCCTGTCCCCATTTCAGCGGGTGGGAGTTGTTAAAGATAACCAGTCCGTGCAGCTCGTCGCATTTTGCGATGTTGCTCGCCGTGATGCAGTATCGCCCTTCGATTCGGCCGAAGGTGTCTTCAGTCGTATTCGTCAGCGGGTTGGCAAAGGTGTCCATACCCATGTCAATCCTGTCCGGGCTTACTGGAGAATTTTCGCGGGTGTCGCTGGGCTTCATGGACCTGACGCTGTTGAAGACCGTTTCGTCTCCGGTAACCAGGTTTGCCACCTGGACCACCTGCTGGTTGGAAACTGCTTCGATGGAACCGAACTGTCGCTCCACCCACGGGCGCAGGTGCTCTGGGATTATCAACTTCCCGGTACGGATGCGCAGGGCATAAAGGCGTTTGAACAAAGCCCGGTCGGCAGAGGACAATTTGTCTATCCTCTTGTCCAGGCCGCTCAATCCGGATGCTTCAATATTCACGATAAAAAAAGTCCCCCTCATTATAGCCTGAGGGGGACTTTCAATCCAACAGGGTTTTTTGGTTTAGTGCAGGAAGTGCCTTATGCCTGTGAATACCATTGCGATGCCGTGTTCGTCCGCGGCCTTGATGGAGTCTTCATCCCGGATGGAACCGCCCGGCTGGATGATAGCGGTAACGCCTGCTTCAGCCGCCTGTTCCACGCTGTCGGAGAAAGGGAACATGGCGTCGGAGGCCATGACGCTGCCGTAGGCATTTTCTCCGGCCTTGGACTTGGCAAGGAAAACGCTCGTCACGCGGTTGGGCTGCCCGGCGCCCATGCCCAGGAGCGTTTTGTCCTTGGTCATCACGATGGCGTTGCTCTTGATGTGCTTGACAGCCCGCCATGCGAACTTAAGGTCTTCCATCTCCTCCTGGGTGGGCGGGCGTTTGGTCACCACGGACAGCTTCAGGCTGTCGTCGCTGATGGTGTCGGAGTCCTGGACCAGCATGCCACCCCGCACCCTGCGAAAATCGGTGTAGTCCCGTGTTTTCAGGGCTGGGTCTTTTTCTACCAGCATGATGCGCATGTTCTTTTTCTTTTTAAGTTCCTCAAGGGCGTCATCGTCGAAACCTCGTGCTATGGCTATCTCGTAAAAGGTAGGTTTCATCTCCATTGCCATCTTGAGGTTTATGGTCCGGTTGCAGGCCACTATGCCGCCGTAGGCCGAGACAGGGTCGCCGCTGAAGGCGCGGCGGTAGGCTTCGTCGAGGTCGGGGTGGCTGGCGAGTCCGCAGGTGTTGGTGTGTTTGACGATGGCGACGGTGGGGTCGGGGAAATCGGAAGCGGCCCACCATGCAGCCTCGGCGTCCAGGATGTTGTTAAATGAAAGCTCCTTGCCCCCTAGCTGTTTGGCCCACGTGACGCCGGTGTCCTGTTTGACTACGTTTTGCTCGGAATAAAAAGCGCCCTTCTGGTGCGGGTTCTCGCCGTACCGCAGGTCGTAGCGCTTTTTAAGCGCGATGGTCATTTCTTCCGGGAAACCGGGCATGTCCTGTCTCAGGTACTGGGAGATGGCTGTGTCGTATATGGCGACGTGCTGAAAGGCTTTCTGTGCCAGCCGTTTTCGCTCGTCCATGTCTAGGCCCCCTGACTTGAGCTTGGACAAGACCATCTCATAGTCCGCCGGGTCGACGACGATGATGACGGACGGGAAATTCTTCGCCGATGCCCGGATCATGGTCGGCCCGCCTATGTCGATATTTTCCAGCGCCTCCTGGAGTGCCACGCCGCCCTTTGACACGGTCTGGACAAATGGATAGAGGTTGACTGCCACCAGGTCGATGGGTGTGATCTTGTTTTTGGCAAGCTCGTCCATGTGTGATTTCAGGTCGCGCCGCGCCAGCAGCCCCCCGTGTATCATGGGGTGCAGGGTCTTGACACGCCCGTCCAGGATCTCGGGGAAACCGGTGATGTCCGAAACCCCGTGGATGGGGACCCCCGCTTCGGCCAGGGATTTCTTGGTCCCGCCGGTGCTGAAAAGTTCAAATCCAATTGCCGCCAGGCCCCTGGCGAAATCGGTGACCCCCGTTTTGTCGGAAACGCTGATGATGGCACGCATGTCTATCGTTCTCCTTTACAATCTTTAATCGAGGATGACCCTGGAAGCCCCTTCCAGGCTGGTGATTCTGCCTATCGGTTTCGATTCCGGCAATTGTTCGCTGATGATTTTAGCTTTTTCAGGCGAAGCGATGATGACCATCCCTATGCCCATGTTGAAAACGTGGTACATCTCGTCCCGCGAGATACCGCCCTTGAGTTGTATCAGTTTAAATATCGGCGGCACGGTCCATGCCCCCGTATCGAAACGGGCGGTCAGTCCCTGCGGCATGATGCGCGGCACGTTGCCGGGGAACCCCCCGCCCGTGATGTGCGCCAGCCCTTTGATAAGCGGCAGCAGGGGTTGTATCTCTTTAAAATAGCAGCGGTGCGGTTCGAGCAGCGCTTCCCCCAGTGTCTTCCCGAGTTCGGGGTAAAAGGTCTGCAGCGTTTCTTTGCTTTCCCCCATGACGCGCCGTGCCAGGGAATACCCGTTGGTATGGAGGCCGCTGGAATCCAGCCCCAGGATGATATCTCCCGGGACGATGTCCTGCCCGTTGACTATGCGGTTTTTTTCTACCGCGCCCACGATGGTACCGACCAGGTCGAAGTCGTCGCCCAGGTAAAGGCCGGGCATTTCTGCCGTTTCGCCTCCTATGAGTGCGCAGCCAACCGCTTGACAGGCTGTTGACAGTCCCTTGACAACCGCCTTGACCTTTTCCGGCGCCAGGCAGCCCATGGCGATGTAATCCAGGAAGAAAAGAGGCTCGGCCCCGCATGTAAGGATATCATTGACAGAGTGGTTGACAATGTCCATTCCCACCGTGTCATAACTGTCAAGGGCGACGGCAAGTTTCAGTTTGGTGCCGACCCCGTCCATGCTGGAAACCAGGATGGGGTCCTTGAAGCCCTTCAGTTCGAAAAGTCCGCCGAACAGCCCGGGCCCGGCTAGGACGCCGGGAGTGAAACTCGCCTGGGCCAGTTTGCCGATCTCTTTTTTGACCGAATCTGCGGCATTGATATTAACGCCTGCCGCGGCGTACTTGTCGTTTGTCAGGTTCCCTCCATGTGTAAATGTCGTTCGGATCGATTTGTGTTAATTCTTGCGCCCGGCGGCGGCCAGAGGCGCCACTGCCAGCCAGAGGGTGATGGTGACCAGCATAGAGTTGACATAACTCAAGGTAATCGAAAGCCCGAGCCTGTTGGCGATGACGCCCCAGAGGAGCATCAAAAACCAGGAGCTGAGGAAGAACCCGGGGATAGCGGCGAGGATGCGGAAATATCCACCCATGATCAAGGCCTCCTTCAAAAGAATAAGATGAATGATAACACTCGCGGAGACTGGTTTCAATGAATGTGATGGATCAAATCGCTGTCCCCGGCAAGCAGATACGGCATATGTATGGGGCGCCATGGTTTCATTTTAGGCTGGTAGAGGCTGCGGGAGTACAAACGGACATAAGTGACGTCCGGTTGGTTTGTTTGGCGTTCTGGGGCCTCGTTGCTGATAGCTGACCGCTGAAAGCTGGTTGCTGCCCGCCGCCCTTATTCCGGCGGTAGGACCCCTGCCTGGCAATATGTGGGCTCGACCGGCCTGGTTTGCAGGTTTTCCAGGGCCAGTTTGTCCATCTCGAGCTGTACTGGCATTGGGTAGTCGCCTGTGAAACACGCCACGCAGAAACTGTCCTTGGGGCGGCCTGCGGCCTTGATAAGCCCGTCGAGGCTCAGGTAGCCCAGAGAATCGGCGCCGATATATTCACAGATGGCGGGGATAGACTTGCGCGCCGCAATCAGTTCGTGCTGGGTGGCCATGTCCACTCCCATGAAACACGGGAAACGTATGGGCGGGGCGCACACGCGCATGTGGACTTCCTTCGCCCCCGCTTTACGCAGCAGGCGGATAACCTGGGGGGTGGTGGTGCCGCGCACTATGCTGTCGTCCACCAGCACGACCCTCTTGCCTTCCAGCAGCGGGCGCATCGGGTTAAATTTGAGCTTGACCCCCAGGTCCCGGATACGCTGGTCGGGCTCGATGAAGGTGCGTCCCATGTAGCGGTTCTTCACCAGCCCCATGGCGAGCGGTATGCCTGATTTGGCGGAGTATCCTACGGCCGCCGGGGTGGCGGAATCAGGCACGCCCACGACTATGTCTGCGTCCACGGGGTATTCCTCGGCGAGGCCGGCCCCCATGTCCCTGCGGGCATCATACAGCAGGCGGTCGTCGATGACGCTGTCGGGGCGGGCGAAATAGATATATTCGAAGACGCACATCGCGAGCTTTTCGGATTCTTCCTTGTAGCTGGTAAGCCCGTGTTCGTCGATAGCAACAATCTCTCCGGCCTCGACTTGCCTGACAAAAGTGGCGCCGATGTGGTCGAGTGCGCAGCTTTCCGATGCCACTACCCAGCTGCCGTTGCCCAGTTGGCCGAGGCATAACGGGCGCACTCCCAGCGGGTCGCGCACGCCGTACAGGGTGGTTTTGGTCATGATGGCCAGGGAATAAGCCCCCTGGAGCCGGTGCATGGTCTGCCTGATCTTGGCGGGCCATTCCCTTTCGGTTGACGCCAGCAGCAGGTTGGCTATGGCTTCCGAATCGGTTGTCGTATTGAAAGAGTAGCCTTTTTCGGTCAGTTCTTTGAACAGCGGTTCGGCGTTCGTGATGTTTCCGTTATGGGCTATGGCTAAGGTGTTGTCGCCGCTGCCCACAACCAGCGGCTGTGCGTTGCATATACGGCTGGAGCCCGTGGTGGAATAACGGTTGTGACCGATGGCGATGTGGCCCGTCAGCGAGGTCAGCGATTCTTCGTCGAATACCTGTGAAACAAGGCCCATGCGGGCAAACACCTGGATACGTTTGCCGTCTGATGTCGCTATGCCTGCGCTCTCCTGCCCGCGGTGCTGCAGGGCGAATAGTGCAAAAAAAGTAAGCCGGGCCGTGTCTTCATCGGGGGCGTAAATACCGAAAATGCCGCAAGCTTCGTGCAAATCAACACCCTCTTGTGAAAGACTATGGGTTATAATCTATTATAACTGAAAGACCGTTTCATGGCAAAGCTGCAGGCCGTTCAGACCTGGACCCCCAGCGCGGAGAAGATGGCTTTCAACCCGAAATAACCGGCATAGGCGATGGCGCTGCATTTGATGAATTTACCCGAAAACACGATTACGAAATATTTCTTCGCGCCCATGCGCACGGCGCCGCAGGCGAGTGCCGTCGGGAAAAACAAGGGGTTCATAACGGCCGACAGCACGAACAACACCAGGGCCCCCCGGCGTTCCATGAGGCTGGTCAGCTTCGCGTAGAGTTTCCGGGCCCATCCTGTCTTCCCGACGGGCACGGAGTTTGCCAGTGGAGTGGCTCCGCTGAACCCCGCGGCGTAGATGGTCAGCGCCCCCAGTGTTTCCCCGAAAGAACACAACAGCCCCACGCAAAGCGGGCCGAGAAAGGCTGGACCGAACCATGGGGCCAGGATACCGCCGAGGGCGAACTGCACGGCGGCCATCGGGATGGGTATCAGGACCGTTCCTCCTCCGAGGGCGCTCACCACGAAACCGCCGAGATAGCCGTACCCCGTTATCTGCTTGACGGAATGCCAGTTAAGGACGACCAGCAGGGCAAGCCCGAAAGTGATTGCCACGGTGAGTATCCCCACCCAGTATTCCCACTTCCGGAGCTTGCCCGTTATTGCTGTCGGATTGCCCGCTTGAGAAGCCGTGATATTTTACTCCTGGGTCCCTGAGGCTTTGGCCGCGGCTGCGCGCCGCGGCTTTTTAACTGCGATGCGTTCTGGTGTGCTGAATATCAGGCCTTCAGGCCCAGAATCTGCCAGGACGGTGTCCCCTTCATTGAACTCTCCCTTCAGCAGGAGGTTGGCCAGGGGGCTTTCCACGTACTGCTCGATGGCCCTGCGCATGGGGCGCGCCCCGAAAGCCGGGTCGTACCCGACCTTGACTAGCCATGACCTGGCGGCGTCGCTGATTTTGAACGTAAGCTTACGGTCCTCCAGCCTCTTTTGCAAGTCTTTTATCAGCAGGTCGACGACCTGTGCCAATTGCTCCTCGTTAAGCTCATGAAAGACGATGATGTCGTCGATGCGGTTGATGAATTCGGGGCGGAAAGTCTTGCGCACCTCGGCCATCACTTTTTCTTTCATGCGCTCGTAGCCGCTCCGTATGCCGGGGGTTGCGTCTTTCTGTGTGGCAAAGCCCAGCGCGGATTCACGCCGGATAAGATCGACCCCGGCGTTGGATGTCATTATGATGATGGTGTTCTTGAAGTCGACGGTGTGCCCGTGCCCGTCGGTCATGCGCCCGTCGTCGAGCACCTGCAGGAGGCTGTTGAAAACCTCCGGGTGGGCTTTTTCTATCTCGTCCAGCAAGATGACGCTGTATGGGCGCCGCCTGACGGCTTCCGTGAGCTGTCCTCCCTCGTCGAAACCGACGTACCCCGGGGGCGACCCTATCAGCCTTGAGACGGTATGTTTTTCCTGGTATTCGGACATATCCAGCCGGATCATGGCGGTTTCGTCACCGAAGAGGAACCATGCCAGGGAGCGCGCCAGTTCGGTTTTGCCTACGCCTGTCGGGCCCAGGAACATAAAACTTCCTATCGGGCGCTTGGGGTCTTTCAGTCCCGCACGCCCGCGCCTGATAGCTTCGGATACGGATTTAACTGCTTCTTCCTGGTCGATGATGCGCTCGTGGATGCTTTCCTCCATGTGCAGGAGTTTTTGCGATTCGCCTTCGAGCATGTGCGTGACTGGTATGCCGGTCCATTTGGCGACCAGTTGGGCGATGTCGCGTTCGGTGACTTCAGGTTTGATTTTCTCTTTTTCGAGCCAGGCGGAACGTTTTTCCGCATGTTCCGCTTCTAGCTTCAGCCGTTCCGCTTTCAGTTCCGCGGCGCGGTCGTATTCCTGTTTCTGTGCGGCTGTTTCTTCTTCGGCCGCGAGGGCCTTGGCCCTGTCGGAAAGTGTTTTTACCTCGGGCGGCGCGCTTTCGGTTTCCAGCCGTATCTTGCTGGCCGCTTCGTCTATAAGGTCGATGGCCTTGTCCGGCAGGTGCCGGTCTGCTATATAACGCTGGCTCAGCCTTACCGCGGCTTCGAGGGCCTCGTCCGTGATTTTTATCTTGTGGTGCGATTCATAGCGCGGCCGCAGGCCGCGCAGGATCTCCAGGCTGGATTCGATGGACGGCTCCGCCACGAAGATAGGCTGCAGGCGCCGTTCCAGCGCCTTGTCTTTTTCGATGAATTTACGGTATTCGTCGAGGGTCGTGGCGCCGATGGCTCGCAGTTCTCCGCGGGCCAGGGCGGGCTTCATCATATTGCTGGCGTCCACCGATCCCTCGGCGGCGCCGGCGCCCACGACTGTGTGTATCTCGTCGATGAACAGTATCACCTCGCCCTCGGCCTGCCGTACCTCGTCCATCACGGCTTTGAGGCGTTCTTCGAATTCGCCGCGGAACTTGCTGCCCGCAACCAGCGAGCCCATGTCGAGCGCCAGCACTTTTTTCCCGAGCAGGGATTCGGGCACGTTGCCGTCGGAGATGCGCTGCGCCACCCCTTCTGCGATGGCTGTTTTGCCCACCCCGGCTTCCCCCACGATTATCGGGTTGTTTTTGGTGCGCCGCGAGAGTATCTGCATGACGCGCATGATTTCCTCGTCGCGCCCGATGACGGGGTCGAGCTTGCCGTTTTTGGCAAGTTCAGTCAAATCGCGGCTGTATTTTGCCAGCGATCGGTAGCGGCTTTCCGCCCCGGCGTCGTTAACCCTGTGGCTGCCGCGGATCTTCTGGAGTGCGGCGTAAATCTTTTCCTGATCGATCCCGACGTTCTTGAGTATCTCCGCGCTTTGCCCGTGGGGTTCGGTTGCGATGGCTATAAATAGGTGTTCGGTCCCCACGAATTCATCTTTGAGCCGCGAGGCTTCCTGCGCAGCCGCCATCAGCACCTGGTTGATGCGGGGAGTCGCGAAGATCTGCTGTGTCTGGTATCCCAGCTTGGGAGAGCGGTTGAGGGCCGCGTCTACCTCTGAGCGTATCTTGTCGGCGTCGGCTCCGAGTTCCTTTACCAGGTCCCGGACGAGGCCCTTCTCCTGGGTGAGAAGGGCCATAAGCAAGTGCTCGACGTCGAGCTGGCTGTGATGGTATTGCAGCACCAGCTGCTGGGATAAACTTAAAGCTTCCTGTGCCTGCTCTGTGTATTTTTCCTGTCTCATATCTCTTCCTGTTTGTATGTATTCAGTTCGTTTTGCAGGGCCTCGGCTGCGTTCTGGAGTTCGATTATCTGCTGGCTCATCCTCAGGATGACTTCTACCCCGGCCAGATTCACGCCCAGTTCGTACATGAGCGTCATGACCCTGCGGAGCATGGCCAGGTCGGCTTCGGAATACATGCGGAGGTTGCCGTGCGTCCTGGCGGGTTTGATTATGCCTACTCTTTCGTAGTAGCGCAGCGTGTAAGCCTGCGTTCCCAGCATCTCGGCGGCCACGCTGATAACGTACCTGGGCTGGCTGGCGTTGTCCTCTCTGTTTTTCATAAGTTATACCTCAAAAACGCCTTAGGCTTCGCGTAAAGACTTCAGCCTGGTAAAGATGTTTTTCTCTTCATCGCTGAGTTTGAGCGGGAGGACGACGCTTATTTTTACGAGCAGGTCTCCGCGCCCTGTTTTCCCGAGGTGCGGCATGCCCTGGCCGGACAATCTGAAGATGCGGCCGTTCTGGGTTTCGGGGGGGACCTTGAGTTCTAGTTTCCCCTTGAGCGTGGGCACCTCGACGTTTCCCCCCAGCATGGCGGTAGTGAGTTGAACGGGAACGGAGGTCGTCAGGTCGTCGCCGCTGCGCTCCATAAGGGCATGCGGGGCCACCGTGATGACCAGGTAAAGGTCTCCGGCGGGACCGCCCTTACCCGGCCCTCCCTGCCCTGCGACGCGCACGCGCGAGCCAGTTTTTACGCCGGCGGGGATCTTGACCTCCAGCTGGCGCGCCCGGGACACGGCCCCGCTTCCGCCGCAGGTGGCGCAGGCGGATTTGGCAACCCTTCCCGTCCCCCCGCAGGTCGGGCAAGTGTCCTCCGACTGCAGGTTCAACAGGCGGGCGGTGCCGGTATATGCCTCTTCTAGCGAGATTTCGAGCGCATGCTCGATGTCCTGGCCGCGCCTCGGCTGTGCCCGCCTGCCGCGCGTGCCGCTAAACATCTGTTCGAATATGCTGTCCATGCCCTCGGCCCCGCCGAAGGTCGCGCCCCCGCCCTGGCCGCCGAAATTGAAGCTGCCGAAATCGGCAGCGCTGCCGTAGCTCTGGCGGCCTGGCTGGCCGGGCTGTGTGAACTGGCCGGCGTGCTCCCAGCCCTCTCCGTACTGGTCGTACTTCTTGCGCTTTTCAGCGTCGGATATGACCTCGTACGCCTGGTTTATCTCTTTGAATTTTTCCTCCGCGGCCTTGTTCCCCGGGTTGACGTCGGGGTGGTATTTGCGCGCGAGCTTGCGGTAAGCCGCCTTGATGTCTTTTTCGGTGGCGTCGCGGCTGATTCCGAGGACGGAGTAATAGTCTTTCGCAGCCATAGATCAATCCTGTCGCTCGAGGGGGTTTTATGAAGAATGAAATCATTATAATAAATTATGATGACTATTGTCAAGCTATGCTTAACAACCTTAATAATCCAATGTAAAGCAATATGCGGCGCATTCTTTGATATTACCTTTATGACTATTGACAAAGCGCGAATTACGCGCCTATAATAAAAAGAAACACGAACCTCTCCGCCTCCGAACCTTGAATTTCCCTGCTTTTTAATCAATGTTCCCGGATATTACCAAGAGGTTTCCTTATGTTATCAGAACGATTTTGCTTATGACGAAGTACATCTTTGTAACCGGTGGTGTAGTCAGTTCGGTCGGCAAAGGCATCACGGTCGCCTCGATCGGAACGCTCCTCAAAAGCCGCGGTTTGACCGTCTCGGTACAGAAACTGGATCCCTACCTCAATGTCGACCCCGGCACCATGTCGCCCTATCAGCACGGCGAAGTTTTTGTCACTAAAGACGGGGCCGAGACCGACCTTGATCTGGGTAACTACGAGCGTTTCATAGACACCGAGCTTACGGCCGATTCCAACATCACCTCCGGCCAGATATACAGCGCAGTTATAGCCAAAGAACGCCGCGGGGATTTTCTCGGCGGCACTATCCAGGTTATCCCCCACCTCACTACCGAGATAAAGGACCGCTTCAAGAAACTGGCGGCTAATTCAGGCGCGGATGTTATCCTGGTGGAAGTCGGCGGCACCGTCGGCGACATCGAAGGCCAGCCCTTCCTCGAAGCCATACGCCAGATGCGCAACGATGTCGGGCGGGACAACGTACTTTATATACATGTTACCCTCCTGCCTTATATAGGCTCTACCAAAGAACTGAAAACCAAGCCCACCCAGCACAGCGTCAACGAACTCAGGCGCATGGGTATACAGCCGGACGTTATCGTGTGCCGCGCCGACTACCCCATTTCAGAAGGCATCCGCGATAAGATTTCGCTCTTTTGCGACGTCGAGCGCAAGGCCGTCGTCCCCCTGCCGACCGTTTCGAGCATCTACGAGGTGCCGCTGGTCCTGGAAGCCGAGGGCATCGGCAACCTGCTGGTGGACCGCCTCGGCCTGAAAGCCGCGGTTCCCGACCTCACTGCCTGGCAGCACATGGTGAGCTGTCACAGCCAGTCGTGCGAAGAGGTCAATATCGCCGTGGTCGGCAAATACATCGAACTGGAAGACGCATATTATTCCGTGCGTGAGTCGCTAAGGCATGCCGGCCTGTCTCACAACCGCCGCATCAACCTCAGCTGGGTGCACTCCGAGGAACTCGAAAAGAACAACGATGTCGAGGCGCAGCTGCGCAACGTGCAGGGCGTCGTCGTTCCCGGCGGATTCGGCATCCGCGGCATCGAGGGCATGATTAAAACGGCGCGTTACGCGCGCGAAAACAATATCCCTTACCTGGGCCTATGCCTGGGCATGCAGATCATGGTCATCGAATTCGCCCGGCTGGTGCTTAAATCGAACAAGCCGAACTCTACCGAGTTCGATCTTGAAACGCCTTACCCTGTCATAGACCTTCTGCCCGAACAGCGCTCGGTGGCTGGCAAGGGCGGGACTATGCGGCTGGGCAACTATACCTGCCACATGCAGCCCGGGACCCGCGCGGCCGAGGCTTACGGCCAGGACGCCTGCGTTGTCCTCGAACGCCATCGCCACCGCTTTGAATTTAACAACGATTACCGCAAGCAGCTCGGGGAAGCCGGGTTGATTTACAGCGGGCTTTCGCCCGACGGCAGGCTGGTTGAGATCTGCGAACTTCGCGATCACACCTGGATGCTGGGTTGCCAGTTCCATCCTGAATTCGGGTCCCGGCCCAACCGCCCCCATCCTCTTTTCAACGGCTTCATCGGGGCGGCCGCAAAGGTCCTGCGTGAGGGTTCCCAGCCGGTTTTGCCCATCTTTGCAGAACAGCCCGACTTCGGCTCTCAACAGTCAGGACTCAGCGGTCAGCACGAATAGCTGAAAGCTAAACGCTGAATGCTGACAGCCGTAAGAAAATGAAAGATTTTCGGAAATTAAGTGTTTGGCAAAAGTCCCACGAATTAGTTCTTGATGTTTATCGAGCAACCGCGCTTTTTCCGGGAACCGAGATTTATGGGCTTACTTCACAGATTCGAAGAGCTGGCATTTCGATTCCAGCAAATGTGGCCGAAGGGTGTGGAAGGGGAGGCGACCCTGAGTTTGGTCGGTTTCTTCAGATATCGATGGGTTCAGCGAGTGAGTTGGAATATCATTTTTTACTTGCCCGGGAATTGGGTTACTTAACGGTTGAGGACTATTCTTCACTTGATGGTCAGGTCCGTGCAATAAAACAGATGTTAACTTCGTTGATTCAAAAAGTAAAAAGCAGCTCGGATTCGGGGTCTTCAGCCCATCGAAATCTCGTAGCTGAAAGCTGACGGCTGATAGCTGAACGCTGAACGCTGACAGCTGAACGCTGTTAATAAGGAGTTTTCCCATGCGTATATTCCTGGACACTGCAAACATCGCCCAGATTCGCCAGGGTGTTAAATGGGGCGTGGTGGCGGGTGTTACCACCAACCCTACGCTGGTGGCATCCGAAGGACTCAAAGATTATAAGTCGGTAGTGCAGGAGATCTGCGCTATCGTGGACGGGCCGGTTTCGGCCGAGGTAACTGTCGAGGGCGTGGATGCCATGCTCGCCCAGGGGCGCGATATCGCCAAATGGCACGAAAATGTGGTTGTCAAAATCCCGGCTACCGCCGAGGGCCTTGAAGTGACGGCGAAACTTGCCGCAGAAGGCATCAAAGTGAACATGACTTTGTGTTTTTCGGCCAACCAGGCTCTGCTTGCTGCATTGGCAGGCGCCGCTTTCGTCAGCCCCTTTGTAGGCCGTCTCGACGATATCGGCCAGGACGGTATGGCGCTGGTCAAAGAGATCATGGATATATATAAGGAATACGATTTCGATACCGAAGTCATCGCCGCGAGCATACGCCACCCCATGCACTGCACGGCGGCAGCCAAAGCCGGCTCGGACATCGCGACCGTGCCTTTCAAAGTCCTGGAACAGATGATGAAACACCCCCTTACCGATGCCGGCAACGCGCGTTTTCTGGCCGACTGGCGCCGGGTTTCGGGGCAAAGTTAAGCAATTTCCTGCTGTGCAGGGAGGAAGAAGAGACCTATGACAGATGAACTCCAGCCGATTGAGCAATTACCGCCGGAACCCGCGCCGGAACAGCAGCCGCTGATGCCGCCGGACTCTGTGGAGATAAAACCGCCCGACCCCATGGCGATACGCGTCGAACCACGGCCGGAGCCCCGTTTCGTGCCTCCTGTCGAGGTCAGGGCTCCCCAGCCTCTCGAGATGAAGGTCCTTGAAGAGAAAAGCCGCGAAGAACTGCTGGACCTTGCCAGAGAATCCGGGCTGAGCGGTGTGACCGGGCTCAAAAAACAGGACATCGTCATGCGCCTCCTCCAGTCTTATGCGGAGATGCAGGGCAATGTATTTTGCTCAGGCGTCCTCGACATTATGCCCGACGCGTACGGCTTCCTGAGGCAGGAGACCCTTCTTCCAAGCCCTTCGGATGTATATGTTTCCCAATCGCAGATACGGCGCTTCGGCCTGCGTACCGGGGATACCGTGGTCGGGCAGGGCAGGCCGGCCAAGGCCGGCGAGAAGTATTACAGCCTTTTGCGCGTAGAAGCTATCAACGACATCAATCCCGAGATGGCGCGCCAGCGCCCCAATTTCAGCACCCTTACGCCGACTTTCCCCGACAGGCTTATCGACCTTGAGCGTGGCCAGGATATGCTGGCGACCAGGCTAGTCAATCTTGTGGCTCCTATCGGCCGCGGCCAGCGCGGGCTTATCGTTTCCCCGCCCAAAGCGGGCAAGACCATGCTGCTCAAGGCCATCGCCAATGCCGCTACCTCCAATTACAACGACCTCGCCCTCATCGTGTGCCTTATCGGCGAACGTCCGGAAGAAGTCACGGACATGCGGCGTTCCGTCAAGGGCGAAGTCATCGCCGCTACTTTCGACGAGGCTGTCGAGAACCAGACCCGCGTCGCCGAACTGGCACTGGAAAAGGCCAAGCGCATGGTGGAGGGCGGCAAGGACGTTCTCATCCTGCTTGACGGCATCACGCGCCTTACCCGCGCCTATAACCTGGCCATGCCGCCGTCGGGCCGCACCCTTTCCGGCGGTATCGATCCCGTGGCCCTGCACCCCGGCAAGAAGTTCTTCGGCGCCGCCCGTAATATAGAGGAAGGCGGTTCTTTGACTATCATAGCCACCTGTCTCGTGGATACGGGTTCCCGCATGGACGACCTCATCTACGAAGAGTTCAAGGGCACCGGCAACATGGAACTGCACCTTGAGCGCAGGCTGGCGGAACGCGGAGTGTTCCCGTCTGTTGACATCACCCGCTCCAGCACGCGCCGCGACGACCTGCTCCTGCCCGAAGCGACGCTCAAACAGATAAAACTTCTCAGGCGTATGGTCTCGATGATATCGTCCGACGGCCCTTCCGGCAGCGGGATGGATATCACCGAAAGGGTCATCGAACACCTGCGGAAGACCAAAACCAACGCCGAATTTCTCGCCAGCCTGGGTAAAGAGCGGCTGTAGATTTTAGATTCGTCAAGAAGCCTGCCTCTGGTTCACCCGGAGCGGGCTTCTTTTTGTAATTTGTCCGCGTCATTCTCGGGCGTCGAACTTCGGCCTCCGGGCGGGTTCCCCGAGGTTCTCGCACTCGAGGCTCGGGTGTTCTTGTCCTCGAGCGGTTCCTCGAGGAGGCCCGTGGAACCATTGACCTAACTTCTTGGTTGACCGTTGGATGTTTTTCGATGCGGTACTTTCTCATTGTCATCCTCGGGCGTGAGACCCGGGGATCCATTTCCTTAATTTTTTCGGGCAAAGCCCGAAAAAGCTATCAATATCCTCTTATCCCCCCAACCCCCAGAGTCATCCCGGGCTTCGGGGGGTTCCCCGAGGTTCTCGTACTCAAGGCTCGAGTATTCTTGTCCTCGAGCGTGTCCTCGAGGGATACAGAGCCGATGTCAACCAAGCCGCACAACACCCTTTCCCCTCCCTCTTTCCCCCTCCCTGGTCTCCCTATATATATGTAAGCAATCATCCTGTATTCATGCCTGAAATAAATATATCCGTTTCCTCACGTGAAAAAGTTCAGAAACATATTGGACTCTCTGGGGGGTGAAGACAGGGAGCCCGATTGAAGCAGATCTATCTAGAAAGTTATTACCGAAGCGGGTATATTCGCTTCATGCATTACGTCAATGATGTTCTCGACAATCCCA